>JBLNCF010000018.1:0-9337 GCA_050260455.1 Bacillota bacterium | reverse complement strand
GCTAAGAAGACTACGAAGCGCAAAGTCGCTAAGAAGACTACGAAGAAGGCCGCAAAGAAGACGACCAAGAAGGCCGCAAAGAAGACCACGAAGCGCAAGACTGCAAAGCGCAAGTAGTCTTCAAGACTCAAGGAAAAGACCTCCCTCGGGAGGTCTTTTCCTTTGGCCTTTCGGAGGACCGGAAGAAAGGGTATAGTCTCATAATCTATGGCTAATTTCCTCGGCAAATTGTTCTCCCAGAACCAGTCCGCATCCTTCCTGAAGGCTGCGGCGCCCGTGGTATCCCGGGCTAATGAGCTGGCGCCTGAACTGGAGGGTCTATCCCAAGAGGAGCTCCGTACCCGCCTGGTGGCGGTCAAGGAACAGACTGAAGGCGTGCCTACCGCTAATGATGATATAGCGGAAGTTTTCGCCATCGTCCGCGAGGCGTCTCGCCGCACCCTCAAAGAGCGACATTACGATGTACAGCTCATCGGTGGTCTTGCGCTTGCCAAGGGCCGCATCGCCGAGATGCGTACCGGTGAAGGTAAAACGCTCGTCGCAACACTTGCGGTGACGTTGCGGGCACTTGCGGGTAAGGGAG
The DNA here is from genome assembly GCA_050260455.1 of Bacillota bacterium. Classification (GTDB taxonomy): domain Bacteria; phylum Patescibacteriota; class Minisyncoccia; order Phycocordibacterales; family Phycocordibacteraceae; genus C7867-001. The sequence continues at coordinate 8,754 of JBLNCF010000018.1, read as the reverse complement.
TCCACGTGGTCACGGTGAACGATTATCTCGCACGTCGCGACGGAGCATGGATGGGTCAGATCTACGACTACCTTGGTCTTTCAGTCGGCGTCGTTACTTCGGCTGGTTCCTATATATATGATCCTTCGCACGTATCGACCGAGGAGGACAAGGAGCGCGATGAGACTGGATCATTCCGCGTCTTCTATGACTTCCTCCGTCCAGTAGGAAAGAAGGAGGCATACGCAGCTGACATTACCTACGCGACCAACAACGAACTTGGCTTCGATTATCTGCGCGACAATACTGCCTACGATCCTGCTCAAATCGTGCAGCGCGGTCACCATTACGCCATCGTAGACGAGATCGACTCCATCTTGATTGATGAGGCGCGAACCCCGCTTATCATTTCGGGTCCTGCCGAGGATGCCGAGCACTTGTATGATCGTTTCGCCAAGATCGCAGAAGGTCTTTCCGAGAATGAGGACTACACCGTAGACGAGAAACAGAAAGCCATTCAGCTCACTCCGCAGGGCATTGAGAAAGCAGAGAAGGCGCTTGGGGTCGAGAACCTATATACGGAGGGTGGCATGAAGTATGCGCACCACCTCGAGACTGCGGTGCGCGCCAAGGCGCTTTTCCATAAGGATAAGGAGTATGTCGTGACGGATAACGAGATCGTCATTGTCGACGAGTTCACTGGCCGTCTCCAACCCGGACGTCGCTGGTCTGAAGGTCTCCATCAGGCGATCGAAGCGAAGGAGGGTGTACCCATTCAGAAAGAGACGCGGACGTACGCATCGGTGACATTCCAGAACTATTTCCGCATGTACGAGGGTCTGGGTGGTATGACCGGCACCGGCCTCTCCTCGGAAGAGGAGTTCTACACCGTCTATGGTCTCGATGTGGTGGTGGTGCCGACCAATCGACCTATCGCTCGTATCGACCATAACGATCTCATCTTCCAGACCGCGAGCGGCAAGTACGAAGCGCTTACGCGCGAAGTAAAGCGATTGAATGAGAAAGGCCAACCAGTTCTAGTGGGCACCGTCTCTATCGAGGACAACGACGTCGTGTCCGACTACTTCAAGAAAGCGGGCATACCGCATGAAGTGCTGAATGCGAAGAATCATGAACGAGAAGGCGAGATCATTGCGCAGGCTGGACGCGTTGGTCGCGTGACGGTTGCCACTAACCTTGCTGGTCGTGGTGTGGACATTAAACTGGGCGGCGCTCCGGTAGTTAAGGAAGAATACGAGAAGGTGAAAGAGCGGGGCGGTCTCGCCGTTATCGGCACCGAACGTCATGAGGCACGACGCATCGATGATCAGCTGCGTGGTCGTGCTGGACGCCAGGGCGACCCGGGTGAGACCCGTTTCTATGTCTCCCTTGAGGATCGACTTATGCGCGTGTTTGCATCCGACATGATCAAGAACGTTATGGGTACGTTCAAGATCCCAGAGGATGAACCCATCGAGAGCGGGCTCATTACTAAGTCGCTGGAGACTGCGCAGAAACGCATCGAAGGCTTCAATTTCGACTCTCGCAAGCAGGTCCTTGCATACGATGATGTGCTCAATACGCAGCGCCTAGCGGTCTATCAGGATCGTCGTACGGCCCTCCTCGGCACGCTCGACGATATTGAAGCGCGTGTTCGCGAGCTTATTGCAGGTGACGAAGACGCAGAACGTGCTCTCACGGAGAAACAGGAGCAATTCGGTCGTGAGGTGTTTGGAGCGCTTATGCGCCGTCTTATCCTCCAAGTCATCGACGCATTCTGGCTTGAGAACTTGGAGACCATGGAGTACCTCCGCCGCTCCGTGTCGCTGCGCGCCTACGGTCAGCGCGACCCGCTCATCGAGTATCGTCGTGAAGGTCTCGCCCGATTCAATCAGATGCAGGAAGGTATCGCTGCTGCGGTACGCGATGCACTCCCGCGTATTATGCCGGCAGACGATGCACGTATTCGTGCCGAAGAGGAGCGTACACGCGCACAGATGGTTGCAGCCAGCGAAGGAGGAGACGACTCTGCTCCGAAGGCTCCTATCGTGAAGAGTGGTACCGAGCATGGTCGTAATGACACCGTTACCATCAAGAAAGGTAACGAGACGCAAACACTCAAATACAAGAAAGCAGAACCGCTCCTTTCAGAGGGCTGGACCATAGTAGAGTAGACATATGGCACTCATAGATCAGATTACGCTCCATGCGCAGGCAGGTCGCGGCGGCGACGGTGTGATTCGGTGGCTGCACCTCAAGGGTAAGGAGAAGGGAGGTCCCGCCGGCGGCGACGGTGGTCGCGGCGGCGACATTGTACTCGAAGGCGTGCGCGACCTTGCTGCGCTTGCGCAGTATCGTTTCAATAAGAAGTTCAAGGCAGAGAAGGGCGGCAACGGCGACAATAATAATAAGCATGGTGCCGATGGTGCCGATGTGGTGCTGAAGGTTCCCGTAGGTACGGTGGCGCGCATGAGCACTACTGGCACGACCATCGAGATACTCTCCGAAGGCCAGCGTGAGATCGTCTACAAGGGCGGCAACGGTGGGTACGGCAATGCTCACTTCAAGAGCTCGGTGAACCAGAATCCGTTCGAGTCTCGGGAGGGTAGACCGGGGCAGGGTGGGGATATCGAAATCAGCCTCAAGCTCATCGCGGATGTGGGTCTGATCGGCTTCCCGAACGCCGGGAAGTCCTCACTCTTGAATGAACTCACCAATGCACGGTCCAAGGTGGCCGGCTATGCCTTCACCACACTCGACCCTCACCTGGGTGATTTCTATGGATACATCCTTGCCGATATCCCAGGCCTCATCGAAGGCGCCTCGGCTGGGAAAGGACTCGGGTCTCGGTTCCTCAAGCATATAGAACGTACGAGATTCCTTGTGCATCTCGTCTCGGCTGAACAAGAAGACCCTGCTTCGGCATATAGGGCCATACGGAACGAGCTGGAAGCCTTCGGTCGCGGTCTCGCGGAGAAGCCTGAACTCGTAGTGCTCTCAAAGACCGATGTGCTTGATCCTGACGCTCTCAAAACCACTCTCGCCACCCTCTCGAAAGCGGTGGGGAAGGAGGTGCTTCCGCTTTCCATTCTCGATTCGGACCTGGTGAAGGGTCTCTCTGACCGGCTCGCCAAGGAGCTCTCGGCGTAGGTCTGGCCGCTTGCGAGGGCATCGGCCCGTATGCAAGACTAGAGGCATGAGCGAGTATCGCCCCACCATTGGCCTCGAGATCCACGCAGAGCTCGCTACGGCTACGAAGATGTTCTGTGACTCCGCCAACAACTCGGAGGAGACGGAGCCGAACGTGAATGTTTGCCCGGTGTGCATGGCCCATCCTGGTACACTGCCGACCATCAACCGTCGCGCGGTCGAACACGTGTTACGCGTGGGCACCGCACTTGGCGGAACACTCGCTGACTACAGCGAGTTCGATCGCAAGTCCTACTTCTATCCTGATATTCCGAAGGGATACCAGATTAGTCAGTATGAGTACCCACTCGTTGCAGGAGGTGTTTTGAATGGCGTCGATATTACTCGAGTGCATCTGGAAGAAGACACGGCACGTTCGTCTCATGAGCACGGTGCATCACTCGTCGACTTCAATCGTGCAGGCGTGCCGCTCATGGAACTCGTCACCGAACCGGTCATTCACGATGCAAGGACCGCCGGCGAATTCGCCCGAGAGCTGCAGCTCCTGCTGCGCACGCTCGGTGCATCGCATGCAAACCTTGAGAAGGGAGAGATGCGCATCGAGGCGAACATCTCCGTTTCGAAGGGGGAGACCTTCGGCACCAAGGTTGAAGTGAAGAACCTCAACTCATTCCGCTCGGTTGAGCGCGCCATCGCATACGAAGTCGAACGCCAAATCTCTCTCATTGAAAGTGGTGGAGAAGTCCTCCAGGAAACGCGCGGCTGGGACGAGACCAAGCAGCAAACCTTCAGTCAGCGCGTGAAGGAGGGGAGCGCTGACTACCGATACTTTCCGGAACCCGATCTTCCGAAGCTCGTCATCTCCGCTCTCTCGGAATGGACACGTGAAGCACTCAAGGATGCACTCCCTGAACTCCCGTGGGAGCGTCGTGCACGCTACATCGCTCTTGGGGTGAAGGAGGAAGATGCGTCCACTCTGGCAGGCGACATCGAGCGCTCTGCATATTTCGATATGCTCGTCGTACATCTCGAAGAGAAGCAGGACCACATCACCATCGCAGCAAACTATCTCATCAACGATGTGGGAGAGGCAGTGCCTCCGTCTGTGACTGCGTTCGCCGAACTGGTGCGTATGATTGCAGGTTCGGTTGTGTCTTCGCGTGGCGCCAAGGATGTGCTCAAGGCGCTCATGGAAGAGGGTGGTGAATCAGCACAGGAAGTCGCTAAGGCTAAGGGTCTCCTCCAGGAGAGTGACCCTGAAGCCCTCCGGGGAGTGGTGGTGAGTGTTCTCGTTGAGCATGCCGGCGTGGCCGAGGAGTACCGTGCCGGCAAGGAAAGTGTCCTGCAGTTCCTGGTAGGGCAGGCGATGAAGGCGAGTCGAGGCGCGGGCAACCCTGCTCTTATCCGTGAGTTGTTGATCGATGAGCTCGGTAAAAGCGCCTAGCGGGATTTTTTTGTACACACAGGAGGAACTATTCCAACCGAGACAAGATAGCCATATAATTCCTGCATGGATGAACTAGCTCTCGATAACAAGAAATATCTCTCGTCCAAGCGCGCGGCCCAGGTTACTGGTTATGCGAAAGATTATGTGGGCCAGCTATGCAGGGAGGGACGGGTGCAGGCCCGACTAGTAGGCCGTAATTGGTATGTACTCGAAAGCTCCATACTGGAACACCGTTTTGGGGCTGAAGAGTCCGATAATGAGCCAGTAAATGCTGCCCCAGAGAAAGCTCCGGTTTCAACCTGGAATCCACCCGTATATACCGCAGAAACAGCCGCTGTGGTCCCTACTATCGCTCCGAAACCTGCTCCTGCGCCTGTAGAAGCTCCTATTTCAGGGGTAGATAGCACGAAAGTTCTTGCAGATATGCGTTCTGCTTGGCAGGAGTGGTTCGAACAGCAGCAAGAGAGTGAACCTTTGCTACCGGATGCAAGTGAAATGCTGCTTGAGGAAGGCCATGACGAGGAGGAACCTGAAGTAGAAAAGGAGAATGTCCCGTTAACTAAGATCGAGGAGATTACTGAAGAATCAAGCGCCGAGGATAATTTCCCGGTTCATATAGCGCGTATACAGCCTCAAGTAAGGGAAGAGGAGCCTTCAGTACCATCTCCGGAGCTATATCACGAACCTGTGGCGGTGAGCCGTAAATATGTCGATCTCGCAGCAAGTACAACGCGATCTGAAGTTATAAAAAAGCATTCTAGAGCTACCAGACGTACGGTAAGCCCGAGGACTAAAGGAAACGCAGTGTATCGTGCCGTCATGCTCTCGGTGGCTGGACTTGCCATTGCAATAGCAGTTGTTGGAAGTGGGGCGGCTGATTCGTTCATTGGCCATAACAGCTATTTCACTACAGTCACTGATTTCGTAAGCGGAGTACATACGTTTAACGCAAGGTAAATAAAAGGTATCTCGTCTCGGACAGACGAGGTGAGGAATAAGATGAGAGAGTAAGAGGGGTCGGGTAAACCGGCCTCTTTTGCTTTTGGAACCGATAGAAATAGATTCGCCAGATCTGACGAAAGCCACGCACAGGAGCGTTTAGTGCCTTGTAGGGTCATGTAAGCCTGATGCATCTCCAGTGCCGAATAGACACATCGTCTCTCCTCCCTCTCACTCCTCCTCTATGAGGAGTGACTTTTTCATTTGCAAAAAAATTTAATGAGTCCGAGATGGAGCAACAGAATTTATTCGCTAGATCGACTAAATCAGCAAAAAATAATGTTTCGGATTATCCCCATGGAAATTGCATGAATTAGCCGAAATCCCTCGTAGAATATAAGTAATTCGGATATCCGACATGCACCTTCCGCTCACAAAAAACTTCATCCCAAATAAGGAAGCGTCGCAACTCTCCGGATACAACTCGGACTACATCGCGCGCCTCTGCCGCGAAGGGAAAATCGAAGGGAAGCGGATCGGTCGAGCATGGTTCGTGAATCGCGAGTCTCTCCAGCGATTCATCCGTCAGCAGGAAGAGAAAAAGAAAGAATTCGCCCGCGAGCTCTCCCTTGTTCGCGGACGCGAATACGACGCCCGAAAAAATAGCACAATTGAAAAAGCAGTAGTCAAATCGTCGACTCCTGTCTCGGCACGTACATCCCGCACATCGATCAGTCCCAAGCTTTCCGACATCCATCCCACATTGCGTCCGGCGTTTGCGCTCGCGGTTACCGGACTCGTCATTATCTTTGCGGTCGTAACTGCAGATGCCGGAACGGTCCAACGTTTTGCCTCGCGCATGATTGTTGCTGCCGCGGTATCGCAGCAGGGTGAAGTGGCAATTCCGGATCGTGTGGCATTCGCGGTATACCGCGTCGGTGATGGAATTGCGCGCGCGACTACATTCGCCGTGACGGAAACACCGCGTGCATATCGCGAAGGTGTACTCGCACTTGCATCGACTCCGCGTGATCAGGCGGCTGCGGTAGCAACGGTTCCTGCGACGGCACAGCATGGTGCGGGACAGATGATTGCTGGAGCGACGTATCAGAGCATCACGAACTTCTTCTCTCATGCGATGGATAAGCTCGCGGTCCTTCTTGGTATCGAAGTCGAACATCTGGCCGTACTCCCGTTCGATGCCGCAAGCACTCTGCATGCGCCCACCAGCTTGCCGGCGCCCGTCATTACCGAGTCTGGTTCGGTCACCTACGTGGGCGGTCCGGTTACACAGAGTGTCTACAGTACGACGTATGTGACGGGCGCATCCGTCGATTACGTCAACACCTACGTATCTTCGTATGTGACGACGGCGCTCAATGACGTTCGTCAGCAAATCGCTGCAGGTATCCTTGATGGCCAGCGGATCCGCCATTCAACTCCAAGCACGTCCTCTGGAGGTTCAGCTTCGAGCGTGTCGGGCGGTACGATCACCAACAGCACCATCACTGGTTCCACCTTCTCGGGAGGCACCATCGTTGCAGATACGCTCACGGTGTCCGGCACAACAACGCTTTCCGCTGCTGCGACTATCACTGGACCGGTTACCTTCGCCGGTATTACTGGATCGACCCAGTGTCTTCAGGTGGATGCTAACGGCGTAGTCTCCGGTACAGGATCTGCTTGTGGTGCAGGTGGTGGCAGTGGAATCACCGGCATCAAGGCGCAGTATTCAAGCACACAGACGGGTGCAACGCAGACGTTCGCTACTTCAAGCGATACAAACCTGCAGCTCACCATCACGTCTTCCGGTGATACGCATACGTTCACGCCGGTATGGACGGGGGTGCTCTCGGTGGCTCGTGGCGGTCTTGGTCTCTCAAGCGTCACGGCCAACCAGCTCCTCATTGGTAACTCCGCCGGTACGGGCTACACGAGCGTCGCAACTTCTTCGCTTGGTCTCTCCACCAGCGATATCAGCGAAGGGGCGAACCTCTACTACACGCTCTCGCGATTCGCGTCTGCACTTGCTGGTACTACCACCGACGCGCTTGCTGAAGGAGTCATCAACAAGTACTACACCGACGCACGTGCTCGGAGCGCCTTCAATGCGACAGCGACCGGTCTGTCGTACTCGACGACCACCGGCACACTCTCGCTCTCAAGCGGATACGAGATCCCGCTCTCCGCGTCGACCTCCAACTGGAATTCGTTCTACACGACTCCTTCCACACGTATCACCGCAGGCACGAATCTCTCGTGGAGTGGCAATACCCTCAACGGTCCGTCTGACAGCTACATGCGTAGCCTCCTTGCGGTGACGAGTCCGCTTTCGTACGACAACACTACTGGAACGTTCTCCATCGCAAAGGCCACGAGCCTCGCGGACGGATATCTCTCTGCGGCAGACTGGAGCACCTTCAACAATAAAGTTTCCTCAACATCGCTTTCTGCAACGTACCCCGTTCAGTACAACGGCTCGACGGGAGTCTTCAGTCTTGCGTTCGGCACCACCACCTCCAACACCTGGGCTGGCACGCAAACCTTCACCAATACACTCGCGACGAATGCGACCACTACGTCCCTCGGTATCAACAACGAGACCTTCACTGATCTCACGGGTACCGGACTTCAGAACGTGGGTGGCGCGCTCACGCTCGACGCCACCGGCGATTGGACCGGCACGTTTGATGGCCAAGAAGGTTCGTATTATCTCGCCAACTCGTTCTCAACTTCGAGCGCTGCATACTGGCTTACCACTAAATCCACTTCCGATCTTGCTGAAGGTTCGAACCTCTACTACACCGACGCACGCGTGAATGCATACATCAACGGATCAACGACGATTCCGAAGACCTACACGAGCAACACCTTCACGAACTCCAATATCTTCAACGGCACACTCACCGTTGGGTCGCTCAACGGCCCCCTCCAAGCAAACGGTGGTGTGGTTTCTGCCACCACCTCCATCGGCGTGCTGTATGGCGGCACCGGCCAGACCACATTCACTTCTTCGCAGCTTCTGTACGGCAATGGTACGAACGCGCTCACATCTGTCGCCACCTCCTCCGTTGCCAACGGTTCCGGCATCTCCATCTCGGGCTCTGCCGCGGTGGTGGGTGCCGGCGGCCTCACCATCACCAACACCGGCGTGCTCTCGGTCGCCCAGTCATACGGCTCCGCACAGACCGGTGCCATCACCCTTGCCACCTCCACCACCGGCACTGACTTCTCGATCA
>JBLNCF010000017.1:0-67842 GCA_050260455.1 Bacillota bacterium | reverse complement strand
TCTCTCGCGCGGGTTACTCATCCACTCGGCAATCTCCCGCGCGGTTATCGCACCGTTCGTGAACATCCGAAGAACCATGGTCTCCACACTACCTATGTCGACGGTGCCGCTGACCCGACTCGTGAGGTGTATGTGCTGGTGGATAACGTTATCACCGACGGAGGCTCAAAACGGGAGTTCGTGGAGAAGCTTCGGGTAAGTGGGTACCCTCCCGATAACATCCTGCACGTCGTTCTCGTGGACCGACAACAGGGTGCTCTGGAGAAATTGAGCAGTGAAGGATTCCGGATTACGGCAGTTCTTAACTTGCTCGATCTTGTACGGGCATACGAAAGCCTGGGTGTCTGGACAAGTGAGGACCGAGAAGCAGTCGAACGTGAAATCGCATCACTGCGGGAATAGCGATCAGCTGTTCGAGTATTCCAAAGCGGCGGCCTAGTTGGCCGCCGTTCGTTTTATATCTTCCCTACCAACCCCAGACCTGGTTCAAGAGTATCGTCGCCCTCCTCCCAGCTTGCTGGACAAACGTTACCTGGATGTGCATCCACATACTGTGCCGCCTGCACTTTACGGAACGTTTCCGCAGCCTTGCGACCGATGCTGTTGTCATGAATCTCCATGGTGCGAAGATTGCCCTGCGGATCAATGACAAAGGTGCCACGTAACGTCTGACCTTCATCCGGCGTATGCGCCAGGTCACCGCCTTCAATAAGGGTGCCGAAAGCGTATGCAATCTTGCCCGCTGGATCCGCCCCCATGGGGTAATTCACCTGCTTGATAGCTTCAGAGGTGTCATGCCATGCCTTGTGCACGTAGACCGTATCGGTTGAGAACGAGAGGACCTCGGTATTCATTTCCTGGAACTTGGAATAGAGCTTGGCCATGTCCTCCAGCTCGGTGGGACACACGAACGTAAAGTCGCCCGGATAGAACATGACGACGAGCCATTTTCCCCGGAAGTCAGAGAACTTTACTGTCTTTATGTCTTCCTGGTGATAGACCTCGAATTCATAGTCCGGGATAGCTTCTCCGATACGGACAAAGGAAATGTTCTCGTGACCGAAATCATGAAAATCACCGCAGTTCTCACAATAGTTGCTTTTCTGGCCGTTTTTGTTCATATGATAGATGTCATTACACGCTCACAAAGTCGATTGCGCCCATGATAGCACCGGGTACCGGCGGGGGAAACGACGAGCACGACAGTCACATTATCGCTGTCGTTGGCCCCACTGCGTCCGGCAAGACCGCAAAGGCTATCGAGCTCGCCAAGGAACAAAATGGAGAGATCATTTCCGTTGATTCCCGGCAGGTATATCGCACGCTCGATATCGGGACTGAAAAGATCGCTCCGGATGAGATGCAGGGTATCCCTCACCACTTAATCGATATCCGCGACCCTAAGGAAATCTACAGCGCCAGAGACTTCGTAGAGGATGCCGAACGACTTATTAGGGACATCCGCTCCAGGGGTAAGGTACCCATATTGGTCGGAGGCACACACTTCTATTTCGATGCCCTTCTGTACGGCCTTCCTAGTGAAGCACCGCGGAATGCAACTCTACGTGAAGAACTGGAGCAGTTCACAACCGAAGAACTGATGAAGCGGGTCCGGGCTGCTGATCCGCGCCGCGCCGCGCGGCTTGATCCTCGAAATCGACGGCGCATCATTCGTGCGCTTGAGATTATTGATGCACACGGATCAGTGCCTGAACGCGACAAAGCCGAGCCTCGATATGAGGTTGCATGGGTCGTTCTTAATCCCGAACGCGATGAACTTCGTGCCCGTATCCGTAAGCGTCTTATTGAAGCGCTTGATCGTGGCCTTATAGAAGAAGTCGGGAAAGTCCGTGCGGACGTAGGCGACGACCGCCTGAACGAACTCGGTCTTGAATATAAGGTTATCGGAGAATACCTGCGAGGTGAACGCACCTATGACTCTCTGGTGCCGACTCTCTCCTCCCGTCTGTGGCACTATGCTCGGCACCAAAAGGCGTGGCTTCGTAAACTTCTTTCGAACAACTAGTTACACCCGCACGACTTACCTACACTTACGTGGAAGTTAGTAGCTTCGAACAAGGTGAAGTCAGCACCACAGCTAAGTGCTATCGGCTTTATGGTCGAGGCGTGTTCCTGGTCACCAAAGTCAACCGCATAGGATTGACCCACACAGGTCTTGCCACCGTAATGACAGGAACCGGCGGTGTGTGCACACCCACCCGCTGCGCACTGCTGCATGGTCTTTGCGCCGCTTGAAACCTGACTGTCACTGATGGAACTGATGCGTCCGACTCCCGACGGCATCTTGGGACCCATGCAGTTGAGGAGTGTCACAAGCTGCGGTGATGCTTGGGCCATCTGTGCCTGAATACCAGAGTCCCAGGTGAATTTGCCACCCGCGGTGAGCGGCGGCTTAACCTGATTGCCTGTTCCACCTAATTCGGCCGTTGCACCGCTACCAAGGAAGCCAGGAATCTTAGTCGGGGTTGTTTGATTGATGCAGAGATTTGCCGCGTCCGTTTTTAAAATGCTATGCCAGGGCCCATATTCTTTAGAGTCATAGAGGCGCTTCATGATGAAATCGACCACCAGCCACGCCGAGAGGAGTATAAAAAGACCAATGAACACATTGATGAGCATGTCTCGTCCCTTGCTGCGTGCTTCAGGATTTCCGCTCGCGGTCATCCAGGTGGCACCGGCAAATACGAGGGCGATCGTCGCAGCAATGACCCCAAGGGTGACGCCAAGGTTAATGGCTCTCTGGATAGTTTCGAGTATGCATCCGTATCCCGGAGCACCACCCGGACACTTACACTCCGTAGGGACAAGAGGACCGAAGAAGGTCGCATCCGCCGCATAGGCGTGGATCGGGGCAACCACCAGAAATAGGGTGATGGCAACCGGGGCGAACAGTCGAAAGATGGTGCGCGGCATAGTTACGGAAGCTTCACGGCACCTGGGCAGAAACTAAACCCGAGGTTCTGTCCTGCGTATGCATCATTTACTCCTGGTCCTGGAGCGACCACGTAGTTAAGCGCACACATTTGGTTCTGACCGATCCCAAGCTTGTTCATAAGATCCTGTTCAGCCTGATGTCGCACCTCACCCAGCGGTTCGTGGTAAAGCGTGATGCCAAAGTAGTCGTCTTCTTTTTGGTAGAAGATCTGATATGCGGTATCGCTCGTGGGTGCCGCTCCCCCTGCAAGATCGTACTGATCAGGAACGTTTGGATCCTGAATAACTCCTTCCTCGGTAGTAAAATCTTTCACTGCCATGGCAGAACCATTTGATGTAGAAACGGTGCGGAGTGGAGTCGTACCGTTACCGCCACCGTTTGTAGAATCGCTCCCCGGAAAGACCGTACCACTGGTATCTGTCGATGACGACGTGATTTTAGAACGCTGGAGCAACAAGAAGCCGGCGATACTCACGATCACCAGTAGGACAACTCCCATTACGATGATGACGACGCGGTTCATATCAAAAGCGTATCACAGGCTCTTACAATTATTCTGGGCTGCCGTTCCCCATGCGCCAATACCTTCGTTTTGCCGAATCTCTATCGCAGCAGCAATGTTGCATGCCGGGTTACTAGCAGCCGCTCGACATTGCTGATATAAGCGCGGATCACTGACGTAAGTATTGTGATTGGTGCTTGTGTATTTTCCGCCTGCAAAAGCCTTTGTGCAGTTAAGCGGCTTCCCGCCATTAAACGCTTTGCAGGCAGGATAGTTCATATCATGCGCCGAAAGGTTCACCTGGAAGAGACCTATGGATACAGAATTGCCGTCTTTACCGACGTCAGTACTACTCGGAGCGCTCGCGTTGCAGGATCCATTCTCGTATTTTGTGACACACGACATCTGCTTGGAAAGATTGCTTGGCCATCCATTCTTCTCAAGATTGGCAGGAGTACACAGACCGCGTGTGGATGGGGTGATGGGTGTCGGCGATTCGCTCGAGGGACCCACTACCTGATCGAAGACGGCACCTGGTACTCCAGAGAGAATCTTGGTGGTTTTCCCTTCCTGGATACAGCCCGGATCGCCGCCATCAGGCTTGAGTATTTCGTTCCAACCACCCAGATGTATGCCTCCAGAAAGAACTTGATCAGGGTTGTAGAGAACCTTCATCACAAAATCTACAACGAGCCACGAAGACAGGAGAATAATCATGCCTATCACCACATTAATGATCATGCCTCGTGCATGACTGCGTGCTTCAGGGTTTGTCGGGTTCATCATGAACGAAGCTCCGGCATAGGCCATTACGAAAACAAAGGCAATGATGCCGAGCATGATGCCGGCGTTCATGAGGCGCTGGATCAGAAGGAGTATGCCGCCGTAGCTCAACGGCGCTCCTACCGGACAGGCGCTATTTATCTCGTGCGCATCCGGCACAATGTGGAAATTAGGGTCGAGAAGCGGGATGCTCGCCGCGTGCACAGGAACCGACACGCTCATGAAAAGGAGAAGTGTCAGTGGAAGTGCCAATATGATGCGCCGCATCGTTCCATTGTAGCGTCCTGCCCGACGCTTAGCGGGTTTTGTTCCCAGGTACTAAATCTGCTAAGGTAGCGATATAGGGCCTATAGTTTAATGGTAGAACGTCGGTCTCCAAAACCGTCGGTCGAGGTTCGATTCCTCGTGGGCCCGCACTTCAAAAAATAAAGGAGCCCCGGTATTTCTACCGGAGCCCCAGAATAGGCTTGAGAGAAGACTTAGATGATGTGCATCTCAACGTAAGCCGGAACCTTCATGTCATTGTCCTGCAGTCTTTTTCGGAAACTGACTCCGCTCAACCAGAAGGTTGTTGAGTAGTAGCTGGCTCCCTCCTTAAGAAGCGTGAGGGTGATTTCCCACCCATCGCGACGCTCCTCGCAGGTGAGCCGCGTCTCCAAGTCGTCGCGAACGAAGGTCACGACTTGGTCGGCATAAGCCGTTTCTCCCGCGGCCAAGAGTGAGGAAAGACCTCGCGTCGTACGTTCAAGCAGCGGGAGAATATCGGGCAGCTTGATCTCCAGTCGTTGTCCGCCACGGAACACGTCCCGCGCCGGGATTTGGATGTACTTGCCGCTCTCGTCGAACTCGAGATCGAGATAGGGACGCAAGACCAGCTCATACCGCTTCCGGTCCGGAAGATGATTGTATTCCACCCCGAACTGCAGATGGGCTTCGGTCTTCCACGCTGCAAACGGGTTCTGTCCCGGACAGCGCATGGTCTTGAGCGGGAGTGGAACAACCCCGACATCGCGTCCTGCCGGCTCCTTCCCTTTACCGACCGACGTCCACATGTCATCGTTCGGATCGCAGTACAGCGCCAGAGCGAGCATTTGCTGCAGACGGCTGGGATGTTCGATCCAGTGCTGCATGATTCCTCGAGGTAACGGAGGAATGTTCTGGGCGACTACACCGAGAAAGTGAGCGGTGTGAGCGTCATAGGTCTTCTGAGTGCTATCCAGCATCAGTTTTCTCCTAGGGCTAGCGGCCTGACTGCAGGATGCAGTTCGACATAGCGCACAACTGCCGTGAGCAGCTCTGCGCTATGTCGAACGTCCGGGATGAATAAATCACTTTTTCCATACCACGTCAAATTATTACAAAAGACCCCTGGGATCGCTCCCAGGGGTCAAAGTCATGGCACCAACCAGATGCTACGCCGCGTGTGCCCGAATGAACTCTTTCACACGATCCGGGTCAGCCGCAATATGCGTTACCTGCTCGGGCAAGCTCTCGATGTTCTCATAGCCGGTGGGCCGTGGCGGATCGATGCCAAGCGCTTCGCGGATGGTAGCCTCAAACTTAGCCGGTTGTGCCGTTTCCGCGATCACGAGTGGCGATTCTTTGCTCCGCCGCTCGAGACCGACCTTCATCGCGATAGCGGTGTGTGGATCGATGATGATGCCGTACTCCCGATGCGCCATACGAATGGTGTCGAGCACTTCTGCCTGCGTTGCCTTCCCGGAAACCACTTCTGGTCCGCCGAATACTTGAAACGGAGGTGCAAGGTCCAAGCAGCCGTCTGAATCAAGGCGTTCCCATTCCGCTCGGAGAAGATCACCTCGTCCACCAAACAGTTCAAAGACATACCGCTCAAAGTTAGATGCAAGCGCGATGTCCATGGACGGACTCGAGGTGATATGCACTTCTTCTCCCTTCCGCGGGCGATAGATGCCGGTACGGAAGAACTCATCCAGCACATCGTTCTCGTTCGTAGCAACGATGACCTGCCCGATAGGGGCGCCCATCATGCCGGCCATGTGAGCGGCCAGTGCATTCCCGAAATTCCCCGAAGGAATCCCAAACGAGACTCTGCGTTTATCCCATCCTGCCATCATCCGGCACGCCCAGAAACAGTAAACAATCTGAGCCGCAATGCGGGCGAAGTTGATAGAGTTCATGGCGCCGATGTTGAACTGAGCCTTGAATGTGGCATCGGCGTTCACTGCCTTCACGACGTTCTGACAGTCATCGAACGTGCCCTCGACCACCAGATTGAAGATGTTGGGCTCATCGAGCGTGTACATCTGCGCACGCTGGAACGGACTCATGCGATCCTTGGGAGAAAGCATGAAGAGCCGTAGGTTATCCCGGCCCCGGATCGCATGCGCCGCCGCAGAACCGGTATCACCCGATGTCGCGCCGAGAATATTCAACTCTCCGCCCTGTTCTTCGAGCACGTAAGACATGAGACGTCCCACGAGCTGAAGCGCGATGTCCTTGAACGCGAGCGTAGGCCCTTGGGACAGCTTCATCAGCCAGATATCGTCATCGAGCTGTTGGAGCGGTACGACGGGCGTCTCGAATGAGCCGCTGACGTACGTGTCTTCAAGGAGCCGCTTGAGATCATCCGGCGGAATATCGCTCGCCAGTTTTGAGAGCACCGCGAGTGCAACGCTCACGTAATCTTTTCCGGCAAGACCGTTCCACTCCTCTGGGCTCAAGGACGGGAGACGACCGGGAACATAGAGGCCGCCATCTTCAGCGAGCCCTTCGAGAAGAATCTTCTTGAAGGGCTTCGATGCGGCCATGCCGCGGGTCGAAATGTACTGCATTAACCGTCCCCATGAATGGATTGGCCGTAGACACGTGTCTGTGTCAGGTCCGGGTGGATAGTACTGGAGAGGAGGACGGAGAGCAACGTTCAGCGCTTCTTCATACCTTTTCCGCTATAGTACGCGCGTGCTAAGGAGCGGTGCACCAGCTACGGCTGCCGGTCCTCCAAAGCACAATGGAAAAGCCGCCCTCGGGCGGCTTTTCCATTGTGCGACTCGTAGGAGATTATTTCTTGGCCTCCTTGTAGACCACACGTTCGCGGAGCGTCGGGTCGAACTTCTTGAGCTCGATCTTGCGCTCCACCTTCTTTTTGTTCTTGCGGCTGAAATACACGTGGTCCGACTTGGTGGACTTCAGCTTGATAAGGCGGTCTTGTGACATATCGCTACCTTACCAAATAGGCCGTTTTCCCGCAATCAGGGTCCTAGCGAGCCGAGATCTGGTGAATACTGGCATTTCGATGGACGAGTTCGTCGTTTCTCACCGAACGGAAGAATTCATACTCGGTACGCGGGTGACGACCATACCAGGTCAGGAAATCACTTTCGATAGGTCGGGACTTCAACGCCGCCTCGTTTTCCTCAAGGAAACGGCTGTACTGCTCGAACGCATGACTCTCGAAGCAGTAGTTGAGCTCATATGACCAGCGGCGGTTAAGGAGGAAAAGCCAGTAGGAGGCCCAGAAATATCCGAATGCAAAGAGCATCGGTATTACCGTATGTATGAGCGGATTCGCCCGCACATACTTCTTTGCGAGCTGTGAAATGACCACTACATGCATGGTCTCGTTGTCTTGGGCTAGTCTCCCGAATCGCGCGGTATGCGAGAGTTCAAGTGCTTTGCGTTCATTGCTGTAGAAAAGCGTGAACATGGTGTATGCCGCCGAGACCCATGATTGATAGGGTACGCGTGCGATCACTTCCACCGAACGGAACTTGAGGTACGAGGGCCGCTTTCCATATACAAGATTTCCGAAGAACACGAGGAGACCTCCCAGCAATCGGGGAACGATACCCGGGCGATATCCATCGACCGGTTCTCGATACGCTTCAAATTGCGCGGGGTCATTCAGCGCTTCGATAAGCGCCTCATGCTCACGTATGTCCATTACCCCACTATACCGCGACCTTCTTGGTTGATGCGCGACGGCTTGGGGCTTTCTTCACATCGAAGTGCGGTTCGCCGTTCTTCATCGTGACGTTGACTGTGCCCCCTTCCATGATGCCCTGCCCCACCATGAGAGATGCGATAGGAGTGAGAATCTTGTCCTGGATAGCGCGCTTCAAGGGACGGGCACCGTACTGTGGGTTGTATCCCTTGTCCGCAAGCCACGCACGCACGTCCGGATCAAGATTAAGCGTGATGCGCTTGCCAGAGAGACGTGCTATCACATCCTTCACCTGATTCTCGACAATCCGTGCGAGTGACTCCTTTGAAAGCACGTCAAAGATGACTATCTCATCGAGACGGTTCAGGAATTCGGGGCGGAAGCGATCCTTGAGCGCGGAAAGCACCTTTTCCTTCACCTGCTCGTACTGGGCAACATCGTCGGCACTTGAGTGACCGAAGCCAATATTGGCCATACGATCGATGTACTCCGCACCAATGTTTGAGGTGAGCACGATGATCGTGTTCTTGAAGTTCACCTTACGGCCCTTGCCGTCGGTCAGATGACCGGAGTCGAGAACCTGGAGGAGAATGTTGAACACTTCAGGATGCGCTTTCTCGATCTCATCGAAGAGGACGACGGCATACGGACGATGACGAATACGCTCGGTGAGAGAGCCTGCCTCTTCGTAGCCGACATACCCCGGAGGCGCGCCGATCAACTTCGCGACCGAGTGCTTCTCCATGAACTCCGACATGTCGACCCGCACCAGTGCATCCGAGTCGTTGAACATGAACTCCGCAAGCTTGCGCGAAAGCTCCGTCTTACCCACTCCCGTAGGACCCATAAAGAGGAATGAGCCAATCGGACGATTCGGATCTGCGATACCCACGCGGGAACGCTTCACCGCATCTGCGATCGCCTTCACAGCTGTATCTTGTCCGATAACCGCATCCTTAAGGGCATCTTCCATACGCGCGAGCTTCGCAGCCTCCTCCTCGAGCATCTTTGATACTGGAATACCTGTCCAGCGAGATACGACCCCGGCAATCTCGTGCTCGGTGACCTCCTCATGGAGCACACGACGCGATTTCTGGAGTGTCTTTAGACGCTTAGTCTTGGTTTCCAGCTCCTTTTCTAGAACCGGGATGCGGCCATAGCGAATCTCGGCAGTGGCGCCGAGGTCACCAATGGATTCAGCATTGTCTGCCTGCACACGTAATCGTTCGAGTTCGCCCTTGATCTCGCGGATAGACTGGATGACCTCCTTTTCGTTCTTCCACTTAAGCTCAAGCTCGCCAGTTTTTTCACGAAGATCAGCGATTTCCGCCTCAATAGCCTTGATACGCTCTTTGATCTCCTTGGCGTGCTCGGTCTCGATATCCTTCATGAGCGCCTGACGCTCAATTTCGAGGCGACGAATACGACGATCGGTTTCTTCAAGCTGCGGAGGCTTGTTCTCAAGTGCAATGCGAAGACCCGAAGCAGCTTCATCAATGAGATCGATAGCTTTATCTGGAAGGAAGCGGTCGGTGATGTAACGCGAGGAGAGATCAACCGCCGACACAATAGCGCCGTCGGTAATGCGTACCCCATGGAAGAGTTCGTACTTGTCGCGAAGACCACGGAGAATAGCAACGGCATCCTCTACGGTCGGCTCGTTCACGAAGACTGGCTGGAAACGACGGGTAAGCGCGGTGTCTTTCTCAATGTGCTGCTGGTATTCCTTGAGGGTAGTCGCGCCGATGATGCGGAACTCACCACGGGCAAGCGCGGGCTTCAGCATATTAGATGCATCCATCGCACCCTCGGCTGCACCGGCACCAACGAGGGTATGGAGCTCGTCGACGAAGAGGATCACCTTCCCTTCCGCCTTCTCAACCTCCTTCATGACGGTCTTCATGCGCTCCTCGAATTCACCCCGGTACTTGGTGCCCGCAATCATGAGACCCAGATCGAGCGAAAGGAGTTCCTTTCCTTTCAGGGATTCGGGGACGTCGCCCGCAGCCATGCGTGCTGCGAGCCCTTCTGCGATTGCAGTCTTTCCTACACCTGCCTCTCCAATGAGCACCGGATTGTTCTTCGTACGACGAGAAAGGATTTGGATGACGCGATTGATTTCTTGATCACGGCCAATAACCGGATCGAGTGCGTTGTCGGCAGCAAGTTTCGTGAGATTGCGTGTGTACTTTGCGAGCGCACGGAACCGCTTCTCGGGTGCCACCTGACCATCCTTTGTGGATTTAAGCTCGCGCAAAACAGCGAGTACTGTTTCTTCATCGATCTTAAAACGATCGATGATGTCACCTGCTGGTCCAGGATTCTCGAGCACTGCCACGAAGAGGTGCTCTGTGCCAATGAACGAATCGTTCATGCGCGCGGCAATTTTCCCAGCTGATTCGAGGGCCTGTGCAAGATCCGGTGTGAGGTAGAGCTGGTAGGAAGGCGAGAGCGTTGCGTTAGACTCCGGCGCTTCAAGCGTTTCGAGCACGGTGTCGGCAAGCAGCATGGTGTCGATATCCATGCGATCGAGTACGGAAAAGACCATGCTCTCCTCCTGATGGATGAGTGCAGCAAGCAGATGGAGCGGGCTCACGTGATTCTGGCCCCGCTCGATCGCGAGCTCATGGGCTTTGCGGATCGCTTCTTTTGCTTTAGTGGTGAAGTTTTTGAAGGGAGGCATATCGTTGGTACTTACTCTTTATATTACGGTGAACCGGGCGATGACGTTGCGGAAAGCAGGGTGTTTATCTTGTCGGCCGGAGCAAACGTGCCTATCGAATCAAGCGCGATCCCGATGATATTACCGGAACTATTTACTGCAGCTGAGCCTACCGGCACGTTCGTGAGAGTGGTGTGAATGAAGTCGTCCACCTTCGTCACGATGCCGATGAGTGCGCTACCGTCACGACCATTAGCGAGCGCATTCTGACCTAGCTTGAGCTCGCCCTTGCCCACGAGCAGTGGGACGGCCACCTTCGGAAGAGTGGCGGAATCGGAGAACCCGTAGATGGTAACGGTTGCTCCAGCACGAGAGAGTGATGCGGGAGCCGAAGATCCATCCGGGAACACGATGAGTACTTCCTTAGGCAGTCCCTGCGTACTTGCCGTTGCAACGGCTTTTGCTTTCGGAATGAACGTACCGATAGCAACGGGTGGCGTTGAAGTCGCATGCGCATAGATGTCGACTTGACGCGCCGCGTTTGCTGCAAGTGCGGCCGTCTGCAAGTCCTCATCATGAATGATGACTGTGGTGGGCTGCGGCGCAGGAATAATCTGAATAGGACTCGTGGACGCAATGGTCTCCACCGTGTGATCAACAATTCGGTTCACGGTCTGGGTAACGGTGGGCGGTGCCTGATCTAGAAGCGAGACCGTGAGCACGCCGACGGCAATCGACGTAACGAAGTTCACGAGCACCGTGAGCAAGAGCAGCTGCGTTTTCGTAAGGTCCTCCAGGTTCATGTCCGTATTATATCGTTTTCTCGTCAAGGAAACGAATAGCCTCTGCAAAAGCATCGGCAAATCGGATAAGCTCCCGTTCTTTCGTTACCGGCCCCCAGGAAATACGGAGCGTTGCTTCGGCACGGGTAGCATCCCCCGTATAGGCAAGCACTGCGCGAGATCCCGTAGCATCTGTTTCGCAGGCGCTCTTAGTTGAGACAGCAAACCCTGCTTTGTCGAGGAGCATGACAAGATAATCGGTATCTCGTCCTATACATGAGACGTTGAGAATGTGGGGGACTTTCTCCGCACCCTCATTCACTTCAATATTCGGGAGCTCACGCATGCGCATAAGGAGGTTGTTGCGCATCGATGTCGCGCGTTCCACAAATTTCTGACGTCCTTCCGCTGCTTCGCGAAGCGCAACCGAGAACGCAAGTGCGAGCGCTGGACTCTCGGTGCCGGGGCGCCTACCTCTCTCCTGTCCACCACCTCGCATAAGCGGTGCAAGCGTAATCCCCCGCCGCAACAGAAGCGCACCGATGCCCCGTATGCCTCCCACTTTCTGCGCATCAAGTGAGAGCATGTCTGCACCGACATGCGAGAGCATGAATGATTCGGCAAACGGCGCCTGACTAGCATCCACATGCAACAGGATGCCTGCGCGAAAAGCATCAAGGGTGCGACGAACCGCGAGAGTGTCATGACGGGTGCCTGTCTCCCCACATACAAGATCCATGGTGACCAGAACAGTGTCCGGACGAATCTGCGACGCCAGTTTCGCAATATCGATTTCTTCCACCGATACACCTTCTTCCTTCAACATCTCGACAGCGCCGATGACCGACGCATGCTGCGCGGGATGATAGAGCACATGTGCACCTGATACTCCTCTGGCTCGCACTGCACCGAGAATGGCAAGTGCGTTCGCTTCAGTAGCGCCCGAGGTGAATACTACTCCTTCGGGCTTCATCTCTGCTAGGCGCGCAATGTTGGTACGCGCCTCTTCAAGGAGCGCTCTAGCCGCTCGTGCTTCACCATGGAGTGCGTTTGGATTCCCGGAATATGGGAGGGCCGCTCGGAATACCCGTTCCGCTTCAGGAGAAACTGGGCTCGCCGCCGCCCAGTCCAGATAGCTGCGCTTACGTGTGCCCCACATGTCTTCTGTTCTAGCATTTCGCGGCTTGGAAAACCACTATTTTTATGACATAATCCCTCCACTTATGGCGTCTAGCGTCCGACCACCCATCGTGGCCGTAATGGGTCACATCGATCATGGAAAATCTTCCCTGCTCGACTATATACGCAAAACCAATGTCACCGCAGGTGAAGCGGGTGGCATTACCCAGCATGTTTCTGCGTACGAAGCAGTGCACGAGCATGAGGGTACGGAACGACACATAACCTTCCTCGATACTCCAGGACATGAAGCGTTTCGTGCTCTTCGTGCCCGTGGTGCAACGGCAGCTGACATTGCCATCCTCGTTATCGCAGCCGAGGAGGGTATTAAACCCCAGACCATGGAAGCCTACGAAGCAGCGACCGAGGCAGGCACTCCCATCGTCGTCGCCTTTACTAAGATAGATAAGCCAGGCGCTGATATCGAGCGTGCCAAGATTTCTGCTCTGGAAAACGGCATCTACCTCGAGGGGCTTGGTGGTTCTATCCCTTTCACCGGTGTTTCGTCCAAATCCGGAGCCGGTATCCCCGAACTGCTTGACCTTGTTCTTCTCACGGCAGATCTGGCGGAACTCACGGCTGACCCTGACCTCCCGGCTGAAGGATACGTGCTCGAATCTTCGCAGGATCCGAAGCAGGGCCTCACCGCCTCCCTCATTATTAAAAATGGTTCGCTTTCGACCGGTTCATTCGTGGTCGCTGGTGGCGCATACGCTCCAGTGCGCTTCATCGAGAACTTTGCCGCAGCACGCATTCCGTCTGCGGGACCTTCGCAGCCCATACGTATCTCTGGCTGGAGTGAGCTACCGCCCGCAGGTACCCAGTTCCGCACGGTGGCAACAAAGAAAGAGGCCGAGAAAATGATTGCTGAATCCGAGAAGCCTCTTATGAAGGCATCCACCGAGACTGATAGCTCGGGCAAAGTCGTTCTGCCACTCATTGTGAAGGCAGACGTCACAGGAAGTATTCTCGCCATTAAGCACGAACTGGCAAAGATTGATCACGAGCGTGTGGCAATACGCATTGTCTCCGAAGGCATTGGTGCGGTCACCGAAGGAGATGTGAAAACAGCGGTAGCGGGAGGTGCTCACATCATTGCTTTCAATGTGAGTACGGATTCAACCGCCCGGGATCTTGCAGATCGTTCTGATGTTTCCATCGACAGCTACACCATCATTTACGAACTCAAGGAACGCGTGGAAGAACTGGTGTTGAAGAACGCTCCCAAGGTCGCAGTCGAAGAAGAGCTGGGACAGGCCAAAATCCTCAAAACCTTCAACGCCTCCTCTGGCAAGATTGTGCTCGGTGCTAAATGGCTTTCTGGTCAACTCTCGCTTGGTGATCAGGTCAAGATTGATCGTCGCGGTATCGACCTTGGTCGCGGCAGGATTACCAACATGCAGCAGGCGCGTGCTGACGTGAAAGAGATCCATGTGGAAGGCGAGTTCGGTATGCAGATTGAAACTAAGGCGGATATCGCAGGCGGCGATACCATCATCGCCTTCCGTGTCGTCGAATCCTAGCGTATGAAGGAACACCGCGACGAAAAGGCTGCATCCGAGCTCCGTGACCTGGCGGGGGAATTCATCGCACGTGAAGCTGGTCGCAGCACACTCATCACTCCCACACGAGTGGAGTTCGGTAATAGTCCGAAGCACGCCACCATCTACGTCTCTGTATTTCCCCACCAAGAAATGGAACACGCGCTCTCCTTTCTCGAACGCAATGCGAGTGAGTTCCGTGATTATATAAAAAAGCACGGTCGTTTCTCGATCCTTCCGTTCGTGAAGTTTGTGGAGGATAGCGGTGAGCAGAACCGGCAGCGCCTCGACGAGCTTTCGAAGGAGCTCTAGCCGCGCTATATTCAAACTATAGGCCAGGTGGTGAAGTGGTAACACGGCGGTCTGCAAAACCGCTATGCACGGGTTCGATTCCCGTCCTGGCCTCCTGATTTCGTGCTACAAATACCCGAGAGCCGAGGTGATGGAATGGTAGACATAGCGGGCTTAAACCCCGCGGGCCTAAACAGCCGTGCCGGTTCGAGTCCGGCCCTCGGTACCAAATAATCCAGCAGGAACGGTGTGGTACTTTATATATTCATGACCGTTCGCTCTTCCCTTCGTAAGATTCGTCGACACCTTACCGGCTACACCCCTCTGGTGGAAGTCTCCATTTCTCGCGAGAACCTTCTCAATAATCTGAAGAGCTATCAGAAGCGCTATCCCGGCATTGGTATAGCACCGGTACTCAAATCAAACGCATACGGTCACGACATGGGCACGGTTGCTCGCCTGCTCGACCGGCAGAAGATTGCCTTCTTCATGGTCGATTCCTATTACGAAGCACGACGCTTACGTCGTGCCGGCATCCGATCGCGTATTGTCGTGATGGGATATGTGCGTCCAGAAGATATCGCGCGCAACAAGCTTCCTCATATCGACTTCGCAATCATCGCACTTGAGCAGCTCCAAGAACTGGCAGATGTAGTTACCCGCCCCGTGCGTCTCCACCTAAAGATAGATACCGGTATGCATCGTCAGGGCATACCTATAGGCGATATCTCGTATGCGGAAGATCTGTTTAAAGGAGAGCCGCTTCTTGAACTGGTCGGAATCTGTTCGCATTTTGCTGATGCAGACAACGATGACGATACCTTTACGCGAGGACAGCTCGAAGTCTGGAAGAGTGCAGCGGCTGAACTCCTTCCTACCTTCCCCTCGATCGAATACCGTCACCTGGCCGGCACGAAAGGCATTCGCTTTGCGGAGGAAGCAGGCACAAACGTAGCACGGGTAGGTATAGGACTCTACGGTTTTGATACGGCTCCTGACACGGAGACACCCCTCACACCAGTGCTCGAAATCCGCACGCTCATCACTTCTCTTCGTGAACTTCGTCCCGGAGCATCCATCGGCTACAACGCGACCTATACTGCCGATCATCCGATACGCGTTGCTACCGTTCCGGTCGGATACTACGAGGGCATCGACCGCCGTCTTTCGAGTCGCGGAGCCATGATAGTGAACGGTACGATGTGTCCTATCGTGGGACGCGTTTCTATGAACATGACGTCCATCGATGTCACCCATGTGGAAGATGTGGCTGTGGGTGATCCCGTTATTGCCATCAGTCGTACACCGTCTGACCCCAATTCAGTATCGAATATAGCCCACACGGTGAGTTCTCCCGACTACCGCGAGACGGAATACGTCATCCTCGCCCACATCGCTCCACACCTCGAGCGGGTTGTGGAATAAGCTGGCGCTTCCGGAACTTTCCGCTATACTGCGGATAATCGCCTGGTGCGATTTTTTGCGCCCATAGCTCAGTTGGTAGAGCACTCGCCTCTTAAGCGAAGGGTCCTAGGTTCGAGTCCTAGTGGGCGCACCACGATAGCGGAAGCCGACAAAATATCTGATATGTAGTACCCTCCTTTCAGACCGGAGGAACGGACATGTCTAATGTGCTAGCCCGCATCAAACTGGCTGGGATGTGGGATCCCTATACTCTGCCCACACGCCACGTTATCGATGTGCTTGAACATCTCAATCGCCCAGAGACTAATGCCCGGCTGTATGTGCAATACAACGGGAACTACGCATGGCGCGGACACCTGACAGAGCCTCATCGCTACACGCGAATTGATTTGGAGCGCGTCATCAAAGAAAAGTGGGTGATAGAGGACGAGGAGCAAACGCGTGAGGAGGGATGCTCAATTATCCGTGTGTTCATTATCGGACCTCAAGGCAAGGAAGCTATTGCGCAGTATCACGCTCGTCGACTTTTCTTAGATCGCGTGGATATTCTCGCAAGAGCAACGCTCCGTGCCGCCCGAGGCGCAGCAGGTGCCCGCTTATGCTAGCGGGCACTTTCGCTTCCCGGTATAGTACCTATACCCGCTGGGGTGGCGAAATTGGTAGACGCACTTGCCTTAGGAGCAGGCGCCTTCGGGCATGGAGGTTCGAGTCCTCTCCCCAGCACTTGACTTTTCATACAAATATGATATTCTCTGCCTTAGGCAGAGGTTGTTTCTGCTTCCTATAGCCACCACGAGATCAGGAGGACGCGGCATGGCCGCTCAAGCACACGCTTCGGAAGAACACCCCGAAAAGAAAGCTCCAGAACAAAAGCACGCCAAAAAGGGTAATCACCATCACGGACACCCCGTCCCCTTTTTCGCAAAGGCGATTATCTTCATCCTGCTGGGGATCGTGATTCTCCTTCTTCTGAAGGACTGTCATCCCCACACGGACTACAACCCGGTGAACGGCCGCGCTACGACTGCTGTCGCCAGTGCTCCGGCCACGGCGGATAATGTTGCTCCGGTCGCTCCGACTCGGCCGCAACTCCCGCCCTCGGGTTCGGTCCATGTGCCGGCGCTCAACCTGAACAACATCCGGTCTGAGCCGGTTCCCATCCCTCGTCTCACCTACGAAGGGGAAGGGGTGAAGCTCTGTCCCGATCTCGATCCGGTGAAAGACGGGTTCGAGCGGTTCTATCACGACAACCGCTACCCCGACTACACCGAGACCGACCACTGGATTCCGATGCAACCGTTCGGCAACGTGTCAGCGAACGCCATGGCGTTCATGTCGGCTGACCAGAACGAGTTCGATTTGCCCTACCACTACGCATGGACAGACGAACACTGCTGATCACAGACGGTGGCACAGGAAGCGAGGCCCGGCGCATGCGTCGGGCCTCTTTCTATACTCCTTCCGGAAGGTCAATACCGAAGGTACTTGCCGCAATCATAATGATCGCCTTGGCGCCAAACATTATGACGAGACCAATGATGCCCCAAATGATATGCTGCTGTCCTTTTGTGCGCTTCTCTTCATTGCCCGCTCCAGCGATAAATTCGACGACACCCCACACAAATAAGACGAACGCGGCAAGTCCAATAAGAGTAATGAGGGGATTAATGATTGCTTGCTCGATCTTGCCGAGGAATTCGTGGAAGACATCCATTGATACCCATAATAGCAGAACCCCGCGCCATAAGACGCGGGGTTCCGTGGAGAAAATGGGTGCGACTAGTGGCCCTGGGTAGTGTACGGCGCGGTCGGATACGTCGGGACGTTCGAGTTCAGATTGAACGTACCGGTAAGGACATGCACGAGGCCCCAGACCGAAACCATGACGAAGAAGCCAATAAGGCCCCACAGCATGAGCTGCTTACCGCCTTCGCGCTTCTCCTCATCGTGACCTCCTTGAATGAAGTACTGGAAGATACCCCAGATGAAGACGATGAATGCGAGAGCGAAAACGATCGGCACCGCAACATTGTTGATAAGGTCGATGATGATGCGACCCGCATCGAACGCGCTGTTGATCTGGGCGAATGCCAGATATGGAAGCGCGAAAGCAGCACCGATAAAGCCAAGTTTCTTCATAAGATGTGATTACTGTAAACAACCGCGGAGGTGTTCCCTTATAGGATAACGCGCGCCCTGACCAGCTTCAATCTGGGCCCGTCCAGGATGTGGAAAACGGTTTCTGGACTAAATGTCCTGCGGATTACCGTAATTGAAGGATCCCGAGGTCTGGGTGGTATTTGAGGTGGGGGTCTTCGTAGTATCCGTCGGACACGTGAAGCTACCGTTGGCTCCCTTGGTACACCCCTCGCCGCCGTTAGGGAGGTTATCAGGCGTCCCTGAGTTCGTCGTATTGCTTGTATCTTTGGTGTTGGAGGTTGGCAAGCTCGTCTTCGTGCTGTTCATGTAGTCAGTTGGTGCACCGAATATGGGCAAGTCAGGACGTGCAGTCCGGTTAAAACCGAGTGTGTTGAGAAGCAAGTTCACAATGCCCCAGACGGAAAGCATGAGCACGAATCCTACGAGACCATACACGACAAATTTCTGCCCTTCCTGCCGCTTCTCTTCATTCGTAGCACCAGCGATGAAGAACCGGTAGACACCAATGACGAAGACAATAAATGCGAGAGCGAAGATGACCGGAACGAGATAACGATCTATGAAATAGATGCCCTTGAGAAGAAACACGCCCAGGTTGTCGACACCCTTAGTGTCAGGAACCTGCGCATGCGCGACTCCGACAAAGAGAAACAAGGTAAGCGTGGCAAAACCGGCACGGAGAGCTGAGCGAAGAATATGCATATGACTAAAGGGTACCAAGCAGGTCTTACCCAGCAACTCCCCCTACTGGATAACGCCGAGGAGGAGACGTACGATAGCCCACACCCCGAAGATGATCACCATGCCAACCAGACCCCACACGACAAAGGTCTTGCCTGCCTGGCGCTGCTCCTCGCCGCCCATAAAGAAATACCGCACGATTCCGATGAGAAAGAATAGGAAAGCGAGGACATACAAGAACGGAATCACAAAACTATCCACGAACGGAACGATGCCCTTGTACACTAGGTCTGCAAAGGTAGTGTGATGAACGGGAGCACCGGTCACCACCAGCTCGTCCACGGTTCCATTCTGTTCTTGGGGGATGCACGCTGTATCGTTGGGATTATCGGAAATACCCTTATAGACGCAGATCATGCCTTCGCCGCAAGCAGGCGTACAGGTCTGCGCGTGTGCCGGCTGGAAGACAAGAAAGGCGGTGAATAGAAAAAGTGGTAGTGCAGCGCGCATCATACCGTTAGGCTGTTTACGGTCGCCTCGATAACCTTACTGATTGCTTCGGCACCGAGAAGGATGAGACCGCCGATGAGCACCCAAATGAGTGCAGATCGTGCTGCAGAAATCTTCTCCGGGTTACCCTGTGCCGCGACAAAGAGGAAGCCCACCCATACCAGCATGAAGATGAGGAGGATAGCGCCAAGCTCAACCACGGCCTGCAAAATACCGTCCATCAACTCGGGGAGTGAGCAGAATTTAAGGGGATTGTGGAGCTTTCCCTCTTCATTCCCGCAGGCGTCGGTGTTGGAGCCAGTATTTTGATCCGACGCACCATTTTGTGCAGTATTTTGATCCGACGCACCATTTTGTGCGGTGTTTTGCGAGTCAGTTCCGGCGGGCGCACTAACGCATTTAGCACCACTGTTATCAGAAGAAAGCTGACAGGTTAGGCCAGTGGAACACGGGTGAGAAATATCGCAGGTGTCACCCACTGCAGCATGAGAAGCAAACGGAGTCAGGAGAAAGAGGCAAATGACAAAGCCTACTATGCGAGATGTTCTAAGCGGGAGAGCCATTAGAGTGCAGCGGTGAGTGATTCATCTGCCGTAGAGAGCGCGTCATGCACCGTCGCGCTTCCACTGATGATGCTATTAATCATAGCAGCGAAGATCCGGTCGGTTACGGCTGGCGATGGGGACAGCCAACCAGAAGCAATGAGCGCTTGCGAATACACGACCGGAGCGTATGCGTCGTTTGATGAGGGGGTAAGCAACGAGCGTATTGCAGGCGCCATGCCAGCCGGCTTTACCAGAAGTGGCGCTTCTGCCTTGGAGGCGAGTGCGGAAGCAACGCGGAATGCTCCCGTGGGGTTTCCGCTCGCCTTCGGTAGCGCAAACGCATACGCAATACCGTAGTCAGTTTTCGAAGCCGCCGTCTGCGGTTGCGGAATCGGTGCCATGTCGAAATCAAGGTGAGGGTTCGACGCAGCGATCAAACTCCGCTCGGAAGCAAATCCGATATAGAACGCGGTATCACCAGAAATGAAGGTTTGTCGTGCGTCAGGAAGTGAACGATTCCAGCTATACACCACCTTCGCCGGATCAGCGAACTGGGTGTAGAAATTCATCGCCGATTCTGCAGGTGCCACCCCAGAAGCATCCGGTCCAACCCCGGTAGTGAGCGCGCCCCGGGTGCCAGCAGTACTTGTCTCAACAATATGACTTCCCGATTGCAGCAGAAGTAACGACACGATCGCGCGCGCAGCCGGGATGTTGTCATAGGCACCGAGGGCAATGGCACTCTTTTGTATAGTACCCACGCCGGTGCGTGCCGTAAGATGAGGCGCTAAACCGACGACTGCTTCCCAGGTCGATGGTGGCAGCGCCACATTCGCACTCACGAGAGTCGCACGGTTGTAATAGAGCACAAGCGGATCAACGGCAAGAGGGATACCGTAGGTCCCGGTAGAGGTGAGGAAGAGCTCATGTATCGGCAAGTAGGTGTCGCGATAGGTGCGCTCGGGAATCGAAGAGAATGGAATGACAGACAGCTTGCTCGCCTCGGCACGCAAACGTTCCTGTGTCGTGATGAGAAGATCGGGTCCTGAACCGGACGCAATAGCTTCGGAAAGATCTGAATCGAATGTGCCGGGATCGCGTTCAACGTAGGTAATAGTGCCGAATTCTTTGTGGTTGCGGCGCAAATCATCTATTGCCGCATTCACTGCAGAGGCCGGGAGTGTTCCCCATACCGTCACATTCCCCACTGATTTATTCGTGCCTGTCCCTTTGAACGTAGCAAAGAGGAGGAGGCCGAGAAGTGCGAGGACAGCGAATACGGACAGGGTGATGATTTGAAATGGGCGCATAGCTAGGGAGATGTGAACATAATAGCGTAATGATGGGGACCAGCACGGAAGCTCTTCACTTTATGGAACCCAGCCGTTATGAAAAGTTCCTCCGCGTCGCGTTCAGATACGATGTGCTCCTCGGCGGGACCAAGACCCCCGAACGCCCCTGCCCAGTCAGCGACGAGCAGTTTCCCTCCTGGTGCGAGAATGCGACGAATCTCGGCGACTGCGGAATAGCGGTCTTCAAGCTGGAACAAAACATTTGAAAGAATCACGGCATCAACAACCCCGTCGCGAAGTTTCGTGCCTCCGGGTCGCTCAAAATCTCCCCAGATAGTTTCTACATTCTTAAGGCCCCGCTTGCCCGCTTCATCACGGACATGCTTCAACACATCTTCTTGGATATCCACTGCGTACACACGACCGGCAGGACCGATAATTCCTGCCGCAGCGAGCGCATAGTGTCCCGAGCCCGCACCAAGATCGGCAACTTTCATGCCATCTGAAAGTCCCATCTGGAGAACGTTTGTCGTCGGGTCCGCAAAGTGCATGCAATAAAAATAGCACGCGCGATTATACGCATGCCGTTCTTGTGCACTGACTATAAAAGAGAAGGCGCGCCGAGTGAACGACGCGCCCCGATGACCGTCCGGTCCTCTTAGTTACAAGAGGCGATGCTTGGGCGGATTGCAGTAGGCTTGCCCGGCCGGACTGTTCCTCCACGCGCTCGCGCTGGGACTGATCCCCAGCGGACCTCCGCTGAAGGTTTCCCGGCGCTGCACGTGGCCATGATCATGGTCCTGGCGTTCTGCATCCGACAATTGACGATCTTTCACGGTAACTCCCCCGTAACAATACAAGGCTGAGACCCGTTCTCAGCCCTGCAGAGAGCTTACTCCCGCAGCCAGGAGTGTCAACGAAGCACTGGTTACAGCGCCACCATCGAGGCAATGGAATCGCCTTCGCGCATCTTCATAATGCGGACGCCCTGGGTTGCGCGTGACAGCGAAGGAATCTCGCCGGCCGAACAACGAATAACCTGGCCCTTCTTCGAAATGACCACCACTTCTTGCTCGTTCGCCTCATCACCGAGCAGAATCTTCGCGCCGATGATCTCACCAGTCTTCGCGGTCACTTCGGCAGTCTTGATGCCCGAGCCGCCGCGGCCCTGCACCTTGTATTCGCTCATGGCAGTCTGCTTGCCATACCCCTTATCCATGATGACGAGGAGCGATGCATTCTTTGCATCAGCCGGCACCACTTCAGCCGATACAACGTAATCACCCTTCTTCACGCTCATGCCGCGCACTCCAGCAGCCGTGCGGCCCATGGCACGCGCATCGGCTTCATCAAAACGAATGGATTGACCCTTTGAGGTCACTATAGAAATGGAGTCGCCATCTCCTGCAAGCATGGCAGAGACCAGGCGATCGCTGCCCTTCAGATTGATGGCGATGATTCCCGAGCGGCGCACGTCGGCAAAGTTCTTGGCTTCGACTTTCTTTACGACGCCCTCGGAGGTCACGAAGAATACACTCATGGCATCGCGTGCTGCTCCCTTAGGCACCGGGAGCACGCTCGTCACTTTTTCGTCGGCAGCAAGCGGCAGGAAGTTCATGATGGACTTACCCTTAGTTGCGCGGCGACCCTCCGGAATGTCGTACATCTTGGTCTGATACGCCTTTCCCTTGTCCGTGAAGAAGAGGAGGTCTGAATGGGCGGACGCCACCAAGAAGTGCGTGACCACATCCTCTTCCTTGGTGGACATATCGATGACACCCACGCCACCGCGCTTCTGCGCCTTGTACTCATTTGGGTTGGTGCGCTTCACATACCCCCCTGCGGTAAGGACGAGGACGGACTCTTCGTCCGGCACGAGATCCTCAATCGAGATGTTCTTCACGCCACCCCTCACTATCTTCGTGCGGCGATCATCGCCGTACTTTTCGGCAACCTCGGAAAGCTCATCACGCACGACTGCGAGAATATTCTTCTGCGAAGAAAGGATTTTCTTGAGCTTCTTGATGATTTCCTGGATCTCGGTAAGTTCGTCCTCGATCTTCTTGCGTTCAAGACCAGCAAGCGTCTGGAGGCGCATGGCGAGAATTGCAGCAGTCTGGCGATCACTGAAACCAAACTTCTTCATGAGCGCCTCGCTCGCAGTCGGGACATCCTTGGATTTCTTGATGATGGCAATGACCTCATCAATATGGTCGAGTGCTTTGGAGAGACCGAGAAGAATGTGCTCGCGCTCTTCCGCCTTACGCAGATCATATTCCGTGCGGCGCTTCACCACCACTTCGCGATGCGCAATGAAGTGCTCGATCATGCTCTTTAGAGAGAGCGTTTCCGGTACTCCCTCAACAAGCGCAAGCATGTTGTAGTGGAAGGTGCTCTCAAGCTCGGTGTGTTTGTAGAGGGCGTTCAGTACGTTCTGTGGGTGCGCTGTACCCTTCAGCTCTACCACCACACGAATATCGGCAGTGGATTCATCGCGAAGGTCTCTAATACCTTCGATCTTCTTATCACGTACAAGCTCTGCAATGCGGGTAATAAGGTCAGCTTTATTTACCCGGAACGGAATGGAAGTGATGACGATCTGCGTTCCCTTTTTGTCTTCGACAATGTCCGCCTCACCACGTACCACGACGGGGCCTTTGCCGTTAGTGTACGCATGCTTAATGTCAGCCTGATTAAATGCGATACCACCGAGAGGGAAGTCGGGGCCCTTCACGAACCCAAGAAGATCGTCGGTGGTGGCCTCGGGATTCTCTATCAAATGAATAGTCGCAGCGGCCACTTCACGCAGGTTATGTGGCGGAATATTGGTCGCCATACCCACGGCGATACCAAGCGTACCGTTCAAAAGAAGGTTCGGTACGGCAGCTGGAAGCACCAGGGGTTCTTGATGCGAACCGTCATAGTTCGGGGTCCAGTCGACGGTCTCCTTTTCCAAATCGCGAAGCATGTCGCTTCCCAACCGCGACATTTTGGCTTCGGTATAACGCATGGCGGCAGGAGGGTCGCCGTCCACCGAGCCGAAGTTTCCCTGTCCGAGCACGAGCGGATATCGCGTCGTGAAGTCCTGTGCAAGCTTCACCATCGCGTCGTACACCGCCACATCGCCGTGTGGATGGTACTTACCGAGCACCTCACCCACCACGAGTGCCGACTTGCGGAACTTCGCGCTCG
Organism: Bacillota bacterium; assembly: GCA_050260455.1. Taxonomy (GTDB): domain Bacteria; phylum Patescibacteriota; class Minisyncoccia; order Phycocordibacterales; family Phycocordibacteraceae; genus C7867-001. The sequence goes on along the minus strand of JBLNCF010000017.1, from coordinate 43,419 downwards.
CGGAAAGACCGAGCTCGCCCATGGCATAGAGGATGCGGCGATGCACTGGCTTCAATCCGTCACGCACATCAGGAAGCGCGCGCGAGGTGATGACCGACATCGCGTAGTCGAGATACGAGGAACGCATCTCGGCCACAATAGGCTGATCAATTATGGAAACGCGCTCAATCGGCGCCGGTGCTGCGTCTTCAGACTTCTTCTTAGCCATACTTAAAAGTGAATGACGGTCGCGTCAGCAGGAACGGAAGGCTGGTCGAGCGTGGAATGTACCTCCGTATCAACGATCGTGATGGTTGCAGGAGACGAACTTGCACCCATAGCAGCTCCTGCAGCACCGAGAAGTGTCGAGAAGTTGTTTTGTCCATCGGACAACGCCTGTTTTACATCTGCGTGGTTATCCGCGAGGGTGCCGGATGAAGGAGCGAGCACGCCGCCCGAGACTGTCGCGGCAAGCCAACCGAGTGCCACGAGGAGGGTAACACCTCCCGAAACACCGAGAGCGATATTCTCCCGCACATGCTGCGGTTTCTGGCGGAGCGTATGGACGACTTCGTGTATACGCTTGGGTTCCATAGGCAAGGGGATTAGGGCGTTATCACTATGATAGCACCATCCTTTTCGGCTGCATCCTTCTTTTTGAGCGTAAGTTTATCGACCTTCTCTGACCCATTACCTTCCTCCTTGAGGTAAAGATCGAGCGACTTGGGCTCGCCCATGCCGCTCCAGTGCATAGGAATAATGATACGGGGCTCAAGTGTCACGGCGAGCTTGGTTGCTGCAGCCGCATCGAGTACACCATCCCCACCAACCGGAAGGAAGAGCACATCTATTTCATCAATGGCTTCGCGCGCTTCCTGGGAAAGCATAGGATCGCTCATGGCACCCAAGTGGACCAATGTCATCCCTTCGAGGTTCACGGCATATACCGTGTTCACTGCTTCGGACTGCCCTTTAGCGAGCCCGTACTCGCTCTTAGTCATAAAGCCCTGCACGGTGACGCCCGAGTGCTCGTATTCGCCCGGTCCACTGATGACGAAGGGCTCTTTACCCGCGAAGGAGACTTCATCCACGCCGTTCATGTCTGGGTGATTGCGGGAGACAAGCGCAATGTCTGCTCCGAAACGAACAGCTGGGAGAGAGCCTTTCTTTGAGATGGGGTCGAAGACAAGCGTCAGGTCACCAAAGGTGACCTTAAAGCACTGACCGCCGTGGTGGGTGATAACCATGAATGCTTCAATTTTATCACGAAAGGGAATTAGCAGAAACAAGAATCCGGGACACGTGCTAGGCTATATGTAGTACCTGCTTACCCTCTCCCTTTTTCAACCGAGCGGCTTTGCCGCGCAGACGAAAGGAGGGTCATTTAGAAGAGCTCGATCGGGGGTCGAGCTCTTCTTCCTTTTCCCCACTCCCCTGCTCGCCTCACCAAGAAAGTTATCCACACCACACTTTTCGCGTTTGACAAACGCGACGGCCATGCTAGCGTTACCAGGTCTTGCCATCCGGCCTGACACTGGAAGCACCTGGGCAGCCAGGATGACTGTTTCCGGTAGAACTCAAAGGGAGGTCACCATGACCCACAGGTTCCAAAAGACGAGTCCTCCTCACGCGATGACGATGAAGGCCTTCACCGACGGCGCCGGCGCCCTGGGCCACGACACGGCCACCTGAACCTGGCTCGGGCCGCGGTAGGACCTCGTCCTGCCCTGCCCTGGTCATAAACCCCTTTCGGTGGTCGAGCCGGATTCGACCAACCCCCGCAGTCTTCCTCGGAAGCTCTGCGGGGGTTTTCACTTTATATATAATCTGGTATATTCCGATCGTCAGTACGCGAGGCCAGTAGCGAGTGGGCTAGCCCTGAAACCGCAAGGAATCAGTACCCGCCGCGAACGCACGCGTCCTTTATATATGGAAGAGGAGAAGAAAGTGACCGCTCCGGTCGCAAGTACTGTAGTTGTGGAGCCCGGCCATCCGATGGAGGGGCTTATCGACCGCATTCCTGCCCCACCCCGTCCGGGTGATCTCGTGGAGGGTACGATTATTGAGCTCGTTCGGGGTCGTCTCTATGTCGACCTCCCGCCCTACGGCACCGGCATCATCTACGGTCGTGAATACCTGAACGCAGCCGACGTGCTTCGCAAGGCAAACCCAGGGGATGTCATCACCGCCAAGGTCGTCGATGCGGCAGGCATCGAGGGCTATATCGAACTTTCCCTCAAGGAGGCTCGTCAGGCAGCTATCTGGAGCGAAGCGGAAACCGCAATCGTAAGCCAGACCATTTACAACCTCACGGTTGAAGAAGCCAACAAGGGTGGCCTTATCCTTTCCTGGCAGGGCATCCAGGGCTTCCTCCCTGCTTCCCAGCTTGCCAAGGAGCACTATCCGCGTGTTCCGGAAGGCGACAAGGAGAAGATCTTCGGTGAGCTTGTGAAGCTCGTGGGCCAGGTCCTCCCGGTCCGCATCATCACCGCAGATCCGAAGGAGGGTAAGCTCATCTTCTCTGAGCGCGCCGGTGACGAGGAGCAGGAGAAGGCAAACCTTATCGACAAGTACCAGGTGGGAGATGTCGTTGAAGGCGAAGTCACGGGCGCTGTCGACTTCGGTGTCTTCGTGAAGCTCGAGCAGGGTCTCGAGGGTCTCGTACACATCAGCGAACTCGACTGGGGTCTCGTTGAGGATCCTCGCGCCCTCTTCAATGTGGGCGACAAGGTTCAGGTGAAGGTCATCGAGATCAAGGACGGCAAGATTTCCCTCTCCATCAAGGCTCTCAAGGAGAATCCGTGGAAGACGGCATCTGATCGCTACAAGAAGGGTATGGAAGTCGAGGGTGTCATCATCAAGTACAACAAGCATGGCGCACTCGCTTCCATCGAGGAAGGTGTCGCTGGCCTCGTACATATCAGCGAGTTCGCTTCCCCAGCAGAGCTTCGCGAGACTCTCGAACTTGGCAAGGCCTATCCGTTCACCATCACGCTCTTCGAGCCAAAGGATCAGCGCATGACGCTCTCCTACTCGGGTAAGAAGAAGTAAGAAAGATGAAAATCGCCGGATCACCCGGCGATTTTCATTAATCGTTCATTTTTCTCCCTGCTATACTCGGCACTACTACCACATGACTCGGTTCTCCTCCTATCTCCGCCCGTACACGTTCCAAGAGTTGCGGACGGCAGCACTGACATTCGCCGGATATGTCTTCGTCGCTGAACTCGCCTGGATATTCACGCCACCTGGCGTTCAGATATACCCTGCGGCAGCCATAGCGCTCGCCGGTTTCTTCTTCGGAGGCATGCGTATGACTCCATTCGTGGCAGCAGCTGCGCTTATCGTGGCGCTGCGCAATCACGCACCACTACTGGTCACGGTTGCCTACCCTATCTTTACCGCCTTGCAAGCAAGTGCCGGAGCATATCTGCTGCGCCGAGAGCACATTGATCCCCTCTTCCGCCGCTATCGCGATACGTTCTATTTCATCGGCATCTCTATGGTGACCGCAACGATCGTGCCACTCCTTTCTGCATTGGTGGGAAGTGCGTTCGGCTATCCGGTATCGACGCTCACCTGGTGGCGTCAGTGGGTCGCCATGGAAACGAGCTTGCTGGTCATCACTCCGTTTATCTTGCGGTGGTTTGCCAAGCCCCGATTCAACCGATCAGTCATCGAGGGGGTAGAACTTGTGGTGGTCTTCAGTTTCTTGATCGCACTTTCCGTTCTTATCTTCCCCATGGGCGTGAGCGTCGTGCTTGGTATACCCCTCGTGTATTTTCTCCTCATTCCTTTGTTCTGGATTGCACTGCGGCTTCGTCCTCGTTTCATAACACTCGCTCTTCTACTACTCGCACTGTTTGCCGTAGGAAGCCTTCTTGCTCATCCTCGTCCTGACCTTGCCGCACGAATGTACGAGGTCGACCTGTTCCTTATTGTGCTTTCCATTTTCTTCTACACCATTGTCTCGCTCGAAGAGGATCGACGGGTGAGCACTAATGTCATGCGTTCACAGGTGTCCATGCTTGAGAATGCTGTCGCACGCATCAGTTCGGAATCGAACGCGAAGAACGATTTCATCGCCATCTTGGCTCATGAATTGCGCAACCCACTTGCTCCGGTTATGTCCGGTATTGACCTGTTGAAATTAAAGCCTGGCCGCGACCAAGAAGAACTCGACACGCTCGACATCATGGAAGACCGTATGAATACCATTCGTCGTCTTCTCGACGACCTGCTCGACATCTCGCGTATTTCTGAAGGTAAGATTGCACTTAAACGGGAGCCCCTTGAACTTGAAGGCATTCTCCGTCGCGCGATCATCTCAACCGAACACTACATCAAGGAGCGTCACCAGACTCTCGCCCTTAAACTTCCCAAGCGTAAAGAGTTCGTCCTCGGCGATCCGGTGCGCCTTGAACAAGTCTTTTCCAACCTCATTACGAACGCTTCCAAATACACGCATCCGGGAGACACCATCACCGTATCCATGCAGCTCTGTAATGAACAGACTGTGGAGGTCATCGTTAGCGATCACGGCATCGGTATTCACCCTAAAGATCTTGAGGCTATCTTTGTTCCCTTCCACCAAGCTGACGGGACGTCTCACAACAAAAAAGGTCTTGGCATCGGATTGGCACTCGTCCGCAGTTTTGTCGAAATGCACGATGGCACAGTAACGGCAAAGAGTGCAGGCAAGGGCAAGGGGAGCCAGTTCATCGTTCACCTCCCTCTCTACGACCTTGCTGAACGACCCCTCACGGACACAACGACCGAATTGCAGGCACCCACTCATCACAATTTGCTTGTACTTGTTGTGGACGACAATGACGCTGCTGCTGCTGGCATCGGTAGATTGCTAGAGCTCCGAGGATGTCGTGTCATGTATGCCTATGATGGAGGCCAAGCCATCGACCAGACAATCGGTCACTCACCTAATGTTGTGTTGCTGGATGTCGGTCTCCCCGACCGTGATGGATACGAAGTGGCGAGACTTCTCCGCGAACGTGGCTATACAGGACGTCTCATCGCACTCACCGGTTTCAGCACGGAAGAAGCGAAAGAACGCGGCAAACGAGCAGGTTTCGACCATTATCTTGTGAAGCCTGCTGGATTCGCTGATCTAAAGCGCGTCATTCCTGAACTGGGCTAGTTGCAATTTGTCTTTCAGATAGTACGCTTCCGGTGGGTAAACCACTTGGGAGGTGCCGCCATGGCGGACGTAATTTGCGATGAAGTCATCGCGATACTGACCAAGGGGGGGATTGATATCGAAGAGTTCAATAAGGGGCTGAAGACCCTCGACGATCTTTGTCAGGAAATAGAGAGAGGAGAAGCGACACTTAAATACAACGAGGAGACCGGCCGCGTCGAACGACATGCACACAGCGTGAAGATCGCCATTGAGTCGAACGGATACGAACTTCGTGAGGTCGGACGTATTTATCTCCATCGCGGAGAGAATGGGGAGCCGGTGAAAATCGAATACCCCGAGCCTAAGGATTACGCCGCGAGCGAGACCGTCCTTCCACACGAATTGGGTAAGCCGCTTCTTACGGCCGCTCGCTGCCTCGAAGAAGAATGGGGTATGTCGCCCGACGACTTCGTGGTGAAGCCGGTACTGCTTGGACCCCCTGTAAAAGAACCCTTGGAGCGGAGTGAAACATTCAAGGGAGTCCTTTGCTTGGACCATCTGTACTATCTACATCATGAACATGGTTCAGCCGATCCTAACGAGGAACCGGAACCACATGAATCGAGCGCGTACTACGGCATCTTGAGTTTCGTGAAAGAGGCTCGCACGAGACTCGTAATGCCCAAACGGCGATGGAGCGAAAAGCGCACCCTTCGGGATGGCGAGGTTCTCTTACTCATCCGCTGGTTCCCTCTCTACCCTGAACTTGAGGCCATAGCATGACCAACTGGTATTGTGCTGTGGCCTCTTCTGCTTCATGAACTCTACATAATCCTTTGAGGTACAATCAGGCCGTTATGGAGGAATATCTTGCACGTGCCACCGCCGTTGCCCACGAGGCCGGCGGCATCATCTCTGATTCATTCGGCATCGGCAGTAAGCATGAACTCAAGGACGACTATTCCCCCGTTACCGACGCGGACCGTATAGTGAACGAGCTCGTCATCGCTCGTCTCTCCGAAGCATTCCCTGAACATAGCCTCGTGGGCGAAGAAGGTAGGAAAGAAGTTGAGAGTGAATACGCATGGGTCTTCGATCCTATCGACGGTACCGTCCCTTTTTTGCGCGGCGTTCCCACGAATGTATTTGCCCTTGCTTTGGTACACCATGGCGAACCGGTACTCGGTGTCGTCCATGATCCGCACACCAAGCGTCTCTACCATGCGACCAAAGGGGGCGGTGCGTACTTGAATGGTGTATCCATACACACCTCCTCACGTACAGAACTTGAGCGCAGCTACATCGAGACCGATCACCATCGCGGCTTTAAAGATTTCTCGTTCTTCGAGCGCCTCCATGAACGCGATGTACGTTTCCTTTCCTATAGCTCGACGATCTATGCCCAAATGCTCGTTGCCGCCGGTCAGATTGAGGCAGTCGTGTTCCCCGGCAAACGTCCCTGGGATGCAGCCGCCTCAAAGGTCATTGTTGAAGAAGCGGGTGGCTATACGTCTGATCTTGCCGGCAACATCCAGCGATACGATAAAGAGATAAACGGATTCATTTGCGCGGGCACCAAGAAATACCACGAGAAACTTCTTGAGGTTGTCGGCTCGTCGTTAGTTTAACGCGTATTCGCGATGAGCATCGCGCGCTCAATGTCTTCTGCAATAAATGCGTGTGTTGCTTCGACTGCTTTTCCCAGCACCCTCTTCAACGTCTTTTCCTCTTCAGGCTTCCACTTGCCAAGCACATGCTTCACTACCTTCTCTTCGTCTCCGGGCTTTTTAAGTTTCCCTTTCGCCGTCTGACCAGAGATACCGAGCTTCATCTGTGCAAAATCCTTTGTCTTTAGCGCACGCATAATACTCTCGACGCCTTTATGACCGCCACTACCGCGACCGAACGTCATCTTCATGGCTCCGAGCGGCATATCGAGTTCGTCACGGATGACGAGAAGTTTCTTTGCGGCGGGCTTCGATTTTATGAAACTCGGTGCGACTTTGCCAGACAGGTTCATCGCAACGTTCGGGAGGACGAGCACAACCTTCTCACCCGCAATGGCGCCTTCGGATACGAGTGCGTTAGCCGCTTTCCTAAGCGTGAACTCGGGGAAATCGTACTCGGCTGCAATGCGTTCCACTGCAAGACGACCCGCATTGTGACGTGTCTTTGCGTATTCACCTTCTGGATTGCCGAGCCCTAGGATGACGTAAGCCATTGCCTGATTGTAGCAGCGACCTCCGCTTCATGCCCGTCGAAGTCATGATCGGCCCAGGTGATAGTGGAGTGCTCTGCATTCGGGAAACGACGAGCGTACAAACGATGCTCTCGTGGTTTTGCGACCGTGTAATCGCGTTCAGCAGAAATGATGAGGGTGGGAGCAGTGATTAGCGGCGCACATTTATATCCACTATATCGAGCAAAATCTTTCAGCCAGTCAGGACCCAGAACGAATTTCCTCCCATCAATTCCAAGCATCTTCCAGTGCCCACGAATGAGCCACATGAGCGCAAAGGGGAGCTGACCCCACCACATAGTGCGCAACGACATGGCGGGCGCAAGAAGGATAAGCTTCGATACCTCATTCAGGTGTTCACTGGCATACTTTGCTGCCACGAGACCACCCATTGAGTGGCCTGCGAGGATCATCGGTGCTCGGTACCAGTCCTGTGTGTGCATGAATGCAATAACATCATCTACATCCCGCAGGTAATGCGTAGTGGTGTTGTGAAAGAAGTCGTTATCCGGTGCCGTGATGCCGTCGGACTCGTCGAACCGCAGTACCGCATACCCTTCCGCCTGAAGTGCGTCAGCCGTGTGTGTAAGTACCGGCTGCGACCGCCATCCTCCAATCCCATGGAGCACTAGAGCAACACCTTTCGGCGCACCGTCCGGGAGCTGGAGTGTCGCCGGCATGCGTTTTCCATCGCGATTTGTGAGCACCAGTTCCCTCGTTTCCATCGCTTGCATCATAGCGTAGAGCGAAACATTTGACGCGCTCGTAAGTAGGAATACAATACCCTCACTATGAAGTTCCTCGGGAGCGCCTTCAAGGAGATCCTTACCTTCATTTTTCTCGCCATCATCATAGTTGTGCCCATCCGACTCTTCGTCGCACAACCCTTCGTCGTCGAGGGTGAGTCTATGCATCCCACGTTCGAAAGCGGTGACTACCTCATCGTCGATGAGCTTACCTACCACGTTTCCGCTCCAAAGCGCGGCGACGTAATCGTATTCCGCTACCCGGGTGACCCAAGCGTGTTTTACATCAAACGCATCGTAGGTCTCCCCGGAGAAACGGTGCACATCGATCACGGGAAAACCACCGTCACGAAGACTGACGGTACCACCGTGACGCTCGATGAATCCTATGTCGTCACTGAAGATGCGACCTACACCCAAGACACGACACTTGGTCCGGATCAGTACTTCGTCATGGGTGACAATCGCCCGCGCAGTTCCGATTCGCGCATCTGGGGCCCGCTTCCGAAGAAAGACATCATGGGTCGCGCATTCGTACGGCTGCTTCCTGCAACTGAAGTAGGCGTGCTCCCGGGCTCCGCCACAGAACCGCAATGAGTACACACCTGACTCCGTCTGATGTTCTTCGTCGCGCGTCGGCGATCGGTACCTATTACGGATTCACGTCGCTTTCGTCAGCTGCCGCAGCGAAGAAAGGTTCAGGCGCTCGTGCGCCCTACCCCGACTCACTTGATCTAGAGAAGCTTGATCCCATCGCCCGCGAGGTGACCTCGCTCGTGAAGCACGTACGCGATGCCGGACTTGCTCCCTCAAGCACGCAGCCGCTCTTCATTTGGCACAGCAACGCTGCTGCCGGCCGTGCAGCTCCGAAGTCCATTGTGGTGCAGTTCCATGCCTTTGGGGTGGAGCGTGCCATCGCCGACGCTGTACTCATCCGCGCCGTCCGTTCACTCGTGGCAGATCTCTCGAAAACCGAGCCGCGCCTCCGTTTGAACTCGATGGGTGACAAAGAAACGCGCAGCCGTTTCGCGCGCGAACTCACCGGCTTCTTCCGCAAGAATGGCGCGAACCTTCCTGCTGACTGCGTTACCTGTGCTCGCACCGATGTATTTGAAGCAGCAGAGAAGCTCATTAAGTGCCAAGATGGTTCGTGCGAGTTCCTCCCCTCTCCTACCGATCACCTTTCGGAAGCGAGTCGCAAACACTTCGAGGCAGTGCTCGAATACCTTGAAGCCACCGATACCTCTTACGAGCTCGCACCCGATATTCTGTCGCGCGGCAACGCCTGGACAGAGACCTGCTTCGAGATTCTGGGAGACGACCAAGTGCAGGCATGGGGTTCTCGTCATATGGAGCTCACCAAGCCCTTTTTCAAGGGAACGCTTGCCTCCGTGGGTGCGGTTGTACGCATCACCCTTGATGATCGTTCCGAAGTATCGCCCATGAAGGAACGCGGCACTCCTCGGTTCGTATTCGTCCACATTGGTGAAGAGGCTAAGCGCGAAAGCATGAAGATGGCTGATACCCTTCGTCATGCACGCATTCCTCTCACACAGGCGATTGGAGTTGAATCGCTCACCGAACAGATGCGGCTCGCTGACTCTACCGGAGCTCCCTATCTCCTCATCATGGGTCGTAAGGAGGCTCTCGAACGCTCGGTCATCCTACGCGAACGTGCCACGCACACGGAAACGTTCATACCTCTTGATTCCTTGGTGGATCGCCTAAAGGCAGTCGCCTAAGCCCCGCCTCAAGCGGGGCTTGACTTTCACTATGATTAGTACATAATATTCCTAGTTCACCTGTTGGTTCCAACGCTCACTACGGGGAGATCCATGAGCAAATTCATCAGCAACCGGTTCATCGGCGTAACTTCCATCCTGGCCGGCGCCGCCCTCATCGGCGCGAGCCTCTACGGCGGCAACGCCCTGGTCCAGATGCTCAACGAGGAAATCGCCTACGGCGGCACGTTGATCAGCCTCGGCGCCGATGCGGCCCGCGGGGTGGAGACCACCCTCTATCCGGGTCCGGCTGAACGGTTCCTCGGCTCCGGCACTCTCGGCATGGTCGCTCCGACCATCCTCGCCATCCTGGGCACCATCTTCTTCATCTACGGCTGGAACCGTCTGGAACCAGCCAACTATGAAGATGACGACCTGGAGCTGCCAGACGACCCCGAGCACCTCAAGGCCCCGACGGAATCGCCCACAAGCGATGCGATCCAGCCGGAAGACCAGACGCAACTGCCCCTGCTTCCGGCCGAAGGGACGACCGCCGAGCCGTTGCGTCGCGTGGCCTGAACCATCTAACGGCACCTAGTTCCAGCCGCTCCGACCGAAAGGAAGGGGCGGCTTTTTACATACCAGTTGCCCAAAATAGCCCCGTTATGCTATGCTCCTACCTACATGACAAACGCATCACGCGTCGAAGTACAGCGCGGCAAGAACGAGAGCACCGCCTCGCTTATTCGCCGTTTCTCCCGCCGTGCCCAGGGCTTGAACCTCGTCCGTATGATGAGGAAGCGTCGCTATTACACGCGCCAGAAGTCGAAGAACGTCGATCACGCTCGTGCGCTCGTCGCAGCAACCCGCCGCGAGGCATATAACGAGGCAGTGAAGCTCGGCAAGATTGATCCGGCCGCTCGTCGAACCAAGAAGCGCTAGCTTCTCTTTCTCCTCCTAATGTCTCGACTCGAGATACGAAACTTCACTCGCTCTGCGCGGGTGAATTTTCCTTTTGATAAAGCACTTGAGGCCGTTCTTCCCGGCTGGGAACTCTCGCTCGTATTTGCTGGAGAGAAACGCGCGAAGTCACTGAATATCTCTCTGCGTGGAAAAGACTACATCCCGAATGTGCTCTCATACGTTGTTGGTCCTAAGTCTGGTGAGATCATTATCTGCCCAGAAGTCGCCAAACGTCAGGCGTTTTCATACGACCTTTCCACCACAGCCATGATTGGCTTCCTCTTTATCCACGGTCTACTACATTTGAAGGGCGTGGTGCACGGGGATACAATGGATATACAAGAACGCGCGCTGCTCAAGCGTTTTATTAATGTAACTACCTCGAATGTCCCGACGCATCGCAACCGGAATCGATATCGGAACACACCACACGAAAATCGTGGTGGTCGAGGAGGTAAGCGGACCTGAAGGGTCCGCGATACACATCATCGGCACCGGACTCGCCCAGAGTGCCGGTATGCATCATGGCTACGTCGTAGATGTAGAGGATGTTGCCGCAAGCGTACGAGCGGCCAAGCACCAGGCGGAACAGATCGCTCACGTTCCTATCAAGAAAGGATTCGTCGCCATCGGCGGAGTATCGCTCGATGAAGTGCGCGCAAGCGGCACCACTATCATCTCCCGTGCTGACCAAGAGATTACCGATCTCGATGTTGCCAAGACACGGGAGTCCGCGCGCGAAGCGGCAGCGCCTAATTTCCTCAACCGTCGCGTACTCCACGAGATTCCTCTCGAATACCGCGTTGATGGTGCCAAGTGCCTGGGTGAGCCGTATGGCCTTAAGGGCACCCGTCTTGAGGTGGATTACCTGTTCATCACCTGTCTAGAGAGCCATGAAAATCTTCTCACCCACGCTATTGAGGCCGCTGACATTGAGGTCATCGATCGTATGGCTTCCCCGCTCGCAGGCTCCTACGTCACGCTTTCCAAAGACCAGAAGATGAAAGGCTGTGTGCTCGCGAACATCGGCGCCGAAACCGTCTCTATCGTGGTCTACGATGAGGGCGTCCCCATGTCGGTAAAAGTGTTCCCCATCGGCTCCACCAACATCACTGATGACCTTGCGCTCGGCTTCAAGGTCTCGCTTGAGGATGCGGAGCGTTTGAAGATCGGACGGCTCGGTGGATCTATGTACCCACGCCGCAAAGTGGAAGAAGTCATTGCAGCACGCTTCCGCGCAATGTTCGAACTTATCGACAAACATTTGAAATCACTCGGACGTAAAGGAGCTCTTCCTGCAGGTATCGTCATCTCGGGTGGTGCCTCTGGTCAGGGCTCCATCGCCGATATTGCAAAAGGCACACTCGCCCTCCCCGCACGCATCGCAGACATGAAGGTCAGCAATGACAGTAAGGTGCGCGATGCCACCTGGGCAGTCGCGTATGGCCTTGCCCTCTGGGGTCTCACCGGAGACACCGAGACGCCAAAAAAACATCGATTCGCAGGTTTTGGTACCTCATTTGAGCGTTTCATCAAGCAATTCTTGCCATAAACGTCGAAACGAATCCGGTTCTTGTCAATATTTGCGTAATTGCGTGCCCTGGTATCATGAAGCGACCATAAATTGGCGGCTTAATTCTTTACTATGTCCAAGCGCGTAGAACCAGAGATCGAAACATTTGCACGCATTCGCGTGGTGGGCGTGGGAGGTTCGGGCTGCAATGCAGTCAATCACATGGTGAATTCCAAGGTGAAGGGAGTGGAATTCATCGCAGTTAACTCCGATGCACAAGACCTGCATCGCAGCCTTGCCAAGCGCAAGATCCATATCGGCAAGAATCTTACCCGCGGCCTCGGCACGGGTATGAACCCTGACCTCGGCAAGCGCGCCGCCGAGGAGACCCGCCAAGAGATCCAGGAAGCTCTCCAGGGTTCGGACATGGTGTTCATCACCTGCGGTATGGGAGGCGGCACTGGCACGGGTGCAGCACCGGTAGTCGCACGCATTGCCAAGGAGATCGGTGCACTCACTATCGCCGTCGTCACTCGTCCGTTCACATTCGAAGGCGCACAGCGCAAGGACATCGCTGAGCGCGGCCTTGCTGATCTTAAGCAGGAAGTCGACGCGTTTATCGTGATTCCGAACGACAAACTCCTCGCCATTGTCGAGGCACAGACCAGCGCCAAATCGGCATTCGCCATGGCCGATGAGATTCTCCGCCAGGCCGTTGAAGGTGTGTCTGACATCATCACCACGCCGGGTGAAATCAATACCGACTTCAATGACATCAAGACCATCATGGAAGGTGCAGGTCCGGCCCTCATGGGTATCGGTATTGCTGATGGCGATCGTCGCGCCGCTGATGCAGCGGCACAGGCCGTCAATTCTCCACTTCTCGATGTCTCTATCTCGGGTGCAAAGGGCGTACTCTTCGTCGTTGCCGGCTCCGACGATCTGGGTATCCTCGAGGTTCAGGAAGCTGCCAAGGTCGTGAGCGACTCGGTAGACAAGTCTGCCAAGGTCATCTTCGGTATCATGCGCGACGAGAAGCTCAAGAAGGGCCAGATCCGCATCATCGTCATTGCGACTGGCTTCCCCGAGTCCGCAGCAGCCGACACGAGCTCGGCAGGTCCTGCCGGCTTTGAGCGCTCCCTCTTTGCTATGCCTGCCAAGGAGCAGGAGGAGACTCGCGGCAAGATTTTCAACGACGTGCTCCGCAAGCATGCGGAAGAACCCGCACCTGCTCCCGCCCCCGAGGAAGCTCCGAAGGAAGAGCGTCGCGAGAAGCCCGAACCCATCGTGACGGCACAGCCGAAGCCCCGCGAGGAAGCTCCTAAAACGGTTACTCCTCCGTCTGCGAAGCAGCCTGCAGAGGAAGAGGATGAGGCCTGGGGTGCAATTCCCTCCTTCCTCCGCCGCCACAAGAAATAATCATCTTCTAATACAAAATCCCCGGCCAAGCGCCGGGGATTTTGTTATACTTGCCTCACTATGCACGACCTCATCATCATCGGCGGTGGTCCTGCCGGCATTTCTGCCGGCGTCTACGCAGCCCGCAAGCGTTTGAAATCAGTCCTTATCGCCGAAGAAATCGGGGGACAATCCACCGTCTCCGAAGGAGTTGAGAACTGGATCGGTACGGTGAAAATCCCGGGAGCTGAAATGGCGAAGGCATTCCGAGAACATTTGGATGCATATAAAGGAGACATTGTGGAAGTGGTTGAGGGTGATCGCGTAGAAAAGTTAGAGAAGACAGATGGTGGCTTCTTGGTCTTAACCCGCGACGGGAAATCATTTATGGCACGCGCCGTACTCATTGCCTCCGGTGCAGCTCGTAAGAAGCTGCACGTCCCGGGTGCAGACACCTTTGAGAACAAAGGGGTGACCTATTGTGCGTCCTGCGATGGTCCCTTGTTTGCTGATCAGGATGTCGCAGTCGTAGGTGGCGGCAATGCCGGCCTTGAGACCACTGCTCAGCTTCTTGCGTACTGCAAGAGCGTTACACTCATCCACCGTCACGACAAACTAAAGGGCGATGCGATCACCGTCGAGAAGCTTCTCTCCAACCCGAAGCTCACTGTGCTGTACAAGACCGAGCCGACGGAAGTCCTCGGTGAAAAGTTCGTCACAGGTATGAAAGTTGCCCATCGCGATACCGGTGAAGAGACTTCCCTCCCAGTCACTGGTGTTTTTGTCGAAATCGGCGTGATGCCTAACACTGATTTCGCCAAGGGCGTAGTGGACATGGATGAGGTGAACCGCATCAAGACAGACGCTCGAAACCAGCACACGTCCGTAGAGGGCATCTGGGCAGCCGGAGATTGTACCGATGAGCTTTATCACCAGAACAACATCGCCGCAGGAAACGCGGTGAAAGCCCTGGAGGACATCTACCAGTGGCTCATGGCTCATTAATTGGAGCCACGGTAAAACAACAAAGCGCCCTTGCGGGCGCTTTGTTGTTAGTTGTCCGAAGGGGCGCTTACGCAGCCTCTTCGCCAGTCTCCTCGGCAGGCATGTCGGAAGAAGTCTCTTCCGTAGCCTCCTCCTCAGGCATGGTGTCAGCAGTCTGCTCCTCCATGACCTGGTCGTTGTTCATCTCGTCCATAGTGATGTGATGTGGGAGAACGACTCCTTTCCTGCGCGAGCAAAAAAGAAAGCCGTCCAAAGGTATTGGCTGGCAAAACTCGACCTATACTCCAATTCTACTGTGCCGTTTCCGTAATTGCAATGAAGTCTTCACGCGCTTATCCGCGCTCAACCATGTCCCAAATCAGAGCGGCTACGTTCCTCGGCTCACCCTCAAATGGTAAGTGATGGTTATCAAAGAACGGCATTGAGTTGCATTCAATGATGCCACAGCGTTCCTGGTCTCTCCACGAAAGCGAGATGTCACCAATAATGAAATCAAGGCCGACGATCGGCGCCTTGAGTACTCGTGCCACCTCTTCAAATAGCGCGACGTTGTCTGGATGGACGATGTCCGACACATCCGCAGTAGTGCCACCCACACTCCAGTTGATCTTCTGATGGAGCGTGACCCGCTGACCATACTCCGGAATGCTCGTCTCGGTAAGTTTCTGCCAGGCAAGTTCTTTCTTGGCAGCGTCGTCCAGTTTCATCATATGGAAATATGGACCCTGACGTGCCGGATGCTTGTTCGCTTCATTAATGAGCTCCATAACCGTATGAACACCATCTCCGATGACGTGAGGTTGGTCGCGGCGAAGTGTTGCTGCAAGCTTCCCGTCCACTACGGTAGCGCGATACACCGCTCCTACGAGTTCTTCTTCGATTACGGCCGCAGGGCAGATCTGGGTAGCTATTTTGAATGCACGTTTGAGTTCTTCGAGAGTATCAATATGAAGTAGCGTGTGACGCGAGCCAGAACCAGAGTATGGCTTCACAATCACTGGCGGAGAAAGCTTCCTATATATACGTTTTGCCGCCCACCAATTCTTTGCTGCCGCCCCCTGGGCAACCGGAAGCCCGAGCTTCGCGAACTGCTTTTTCATTTCCGCCTTGTTATCAAGCCACGGCGCACGATCGATGGCGCGCGGCGGTAACGGAATACCTTCGTACGCTATCTTCTTGCCAGTCGGAAACGTCGCTACAAAAAGATTACGCGGCAGATCGAAGAGACGGAATTCGTTTACAGTAATGCCGCGGTCTTTCGCCTCGTTCCAGAGCATGAGGGCAAGTAGCTGCGTGCCATCGTCCGGTTCGGTCGCACGTCCTGCAAGGCCAAGCGACATGAGGAGCTCCATGAGGTGGGGCGTGACCACCCGTTCAATTGCCTGGGCGACCTTTCCAAACCATCGTCCGAGGAATCCCGGATCAAACACCCCTCGCATCGACTCATCGATGAGGATGGTGTAGTAGGTCATCCGGTGAAATACTGGATCGCTTCCGCACTCTTCGCACACCGCCGCTTTTGGTACTCCCATATCAAACCTTCCAACCCGAAACGGAGAGATCTACTCGCTCTCCTACAAACACCACTCCTTCTTTGGCGAGAATCGTTTTCTTAGTAGCAATCCCCTTTCCGAACGCATAGCCGGTGAGTGAACCGTCAGACGCAACGACACGGTGGCACGGTACTTCCTTTCGACTCGGATTATTCCTCATGGCCATACCTACCGCGCGGGCAGCTTTCGGATTTCCTGCGAGCGCTGCCACCTGACCATAGGTGGCCACCTTGCCCTTTGGAATGCGCGCCGCGAGCGCATATACACGGTCCCTGAACGATGTCGTCATAATTCCCATTTTACCTCGCTTCTAGTCATTCATGAATGACTAATGATTCACCCGTATTTTAGGCCCCGTTTGCGTAAATGACCGAGTGTTTATTAGCAGTTAAGTAAGCACGCATTATGAGACTTAAACAACCACGCATTATATCCGCGGTGACCGCTGCGGCCGTGGCGCTTAGCGCTATTGGCATGTCTTCGATCGCCTTCGCGGATTCCGGTGGTCCGTCGGTACTGCTCGCCTCCTCGACGGCATCCACCACATCAGCAACTTCGATTCCGGTAACCGTAACGTTTTCAGCATCCGTGACGGGCTTCACGTCTTCTGATCTTTCGGTATCAAACGGAACCGTGTCTGATTTCACCGGAAGCGGTGCAAGCTACAGCTTCAATCTTAATCCGACCGCAACAGGGACGGTTTCTGTCTCGGTTCCGGAGAATTCCGCTGCAGCTTCCGATCCTCCGCACAAGCAGAACGAGAACTCGAACTTGCTGGTCTTCAGCTTCACGCCCGCCGATGTGACCGCTCCGGTCATCTCGAATGTCTCGGTGATGCCGAGTGCTACCAGCACGACCATCAGCTGGACCACGGACGAAGCCACGCAGGGTCAGGTCTCCTACGGCCTCACGAGCGGGTATGGTTCGTCAACCACGCTTGAATCAAGCGCAACGACGACTCATTCCGTAACCATCACTGGTCTTACCGCATCCACGCTGTATCACTTCCAGATCTCGGCGACGGATGCTTCGGACAATACCGCAACGACCACCGATGATACGTTCACTACACTTGGGGCACTTCTTGCTCCGGTAGTGAGCGGAGTGACGGTGACTAACATCGGTTCCACCACCGCTACGGTGACCTGGAACACGGATGTGGCAGCATCGTCGCAGGTCTTCTATGGCCTTACCGCAGGATACGGCTCGTCTTCGACCCTAAACACGACCGCGTCTACGTCCCATTCGGTGACGCTCACCGGCCTTGATGCGTCGACGACCTACCACTTCCAGGTAGCGTCCGCAAACGCGGTAGGTACCACCACCTCCGCTGATGCGACGTTCACGACCACCTCGGGCAGCTCGACCCCGAGTGCACCGGTCATTAGCGGTATCTCGGTAACGGGTATCGGCACCAGTACGGCGACGGTCTCGTGGAACACGACCGCCTCCTCGACGCAGCTCATGTACGGCACGACGACTGGCTATGGTTCGTCCTCGACGCTCGACACGACCGCGTCGTCCACTCATTCGGTGACGCTCACGAATCTCACGGAAGCGACCCTCTATCACTTCCAGATCGTAGCGGCCAATGGTGTGGGCACCACCACGTCGTCTGACCAGACATTCACGACGAGCTCGACTTCGTCCTCAACACCGCTTGCGGTGACCGGTATTGATGCCATCAAGACCGATGCAACGGCAGATGACACGTTCCTGCATGGATGGGAATGGATCATGCACCTCACCGTGCCTGATCTTGAAAACGCCTTCCGCATGAAGTTCTCTGACTTCGTGTCAGGCTCAAGCACCATTCCTGCAGCGAACAACATCCGTATCTTCTCCTCGCAGTCTACAAACGCTACGTCGACCGCGAGCGCAGTCTACGCAACGGACAATGACTACGGAGATTGGCTCTACCTCGCAGGCGACACGTCTACTACGACGCCCGGCCGGCAGGTTGATGTCGATATTCAGGTGAAGGTTCCAAGCGGCACGCCGAATGGTTCGTACAGCACCACGTACGGCGCACAGTCCATCCCGTCGACGGCAACCTCGACCACCCCGTAATCGTGAGAACTCGGGATGATTAGCAGCTAGTACCATCACATGAACACTCGACTTCTCGTTTCTGGACTGCTTGCGTTCGCTATCGCAACGCCAGCGTTCGCGTCCGAGATCACGGGAACGCTCACCGCAGGCTCCGCAGCCACGAACACTTCCACGAGCACCCTGACCGGAACGGTCTCCACTTCCTCAAGCGGCACGCTCACCGGCACCGTTAGCGGAAGCAGTACCGGTTCCCTCACGGGCACCGTCTCAGGCGGCTCCTCTGGTGGAGGTGGTGGGGGCGGTGGAGGTGGAGGAGGCGGTGGTGGCGGTTCCGTCCTCGGAGCATCCACCAGCAACAATCCTACGACCACCACCTATCCCGGTTCGGTGCTCGGAGCCTCGACGGTAGGCGTACCGAATACCGGAGCTGGAGGTAACGCAGCAGAAACACTGGCTGTCCTCCTTCTCTCGGGACTCGCCGCGCTCGCAGGCATCACCTACCTACAGCGTAAGCGCACTACCTAAGCGAGCCAGGAACGTACAAAGCAAAAGGACGCATTGATGCGTCCTTTTGCTTATGGCGGAGAGGGTGGGATTCGAACCCACGGTACCCTTTCGAGCACGCCGCATTTCGAGTGCGGTGCCTTCGACCACTCAGCCACCTCTCCAGTGCCGCTATCCTAGCATTTTATGCGGTAAAAATGTAGGATGTAGCCGTGCGCCTTCATATGAAGGCCCCATCGTCTAACGGCTAGGACAGCGCCCTTTCACGGCGTAAATCGGGGTTCGATTCCCCGTGGGGTCACCAATTTAGTTGAATCGTCATTACAGGGCTGGCTTAGCTCGTATATAAGGGATGTTTTAGTGGTTCCAAATTTTTGCCCATCGTACGTAAGTTTTTCTGGGAATAACTGATTTTGGAATCTAAGACGGAATGACGGATCTTCTCCGAGCTCGATCCAGGTTCTTGAGCTATCACCCACAAACCGGAAACAGTAGTCTAAAGCTTCTTCCATATTGAATTCTTCAATTTGTTTTTCCTCTAGTAGAAACTTCTTCTGGTTGATTATTTTATTGATACGATCTTTTTGCTGCAAAAACTCTTCATTTGTGTAAACGCCAGAACGCTGAGCATCAAATACTCTTTGGCGCTCATCTTCCAAATCAGATATTTCTCTTCTGACCTTCTCGTTTTCCTTATCTAGTTCTTGATAATTTGATTGCCAGGTATCGATCACAATTGCTCTAAAAAGCTTCTCATAAGCTGGGTTTGGAGAGAGTTCCTGCAAATAAGAAATGAAATTCTGTTCAAAAGATTCTTTTGGGACGAATGAGGCTAAAGAACATCCTTGCTTGTGATGATGGTAATAAGGGTATTTGACTCCTTTGCGTCCAGTTGATGCGCTACCTGTAATCGAGGAGCCGCATTCTGTACACTTAACAATTCTCCTGAGAGGAAAATCTGAGTTTTCTTTAAGTCTCTTACCTGGCCGAAACTTGCTCTTTGTTCCTGGCTGACATTTCCAAAAAAGTCTTTCATCGATAATCGATGGGAACGCACCATCAATTTCTTCACCAAAGGCTTTGATCTTCCCGTAATAAATCGGATTGCGTAGTATCTTCTCAAGAAGTTGTTTATAAATTTTCTTACCACTGGAGGTGCGAAATCCTCTCTCAAACAAGTGATCCGCTAGCGACTCAAAGCTATGAATACCCTTTGAGTACTCCTCAAAAGCTAGGCGCACAAAAGGAGCAGCTTCCTCGTCTATGACCAAATTTCCGCCTTTTACGAGTCTTTTATAGCCGAGAGGGGCAATCCAGACCCATATTCCTTTACGTGCTTTTTCTTGCATTCCACTCTTACTTCGAGCAGCGCGAACGTTATTATCAAATTCTGCAAATGTGGCGAGAACTCCCTCCATCATTTTGCCGATTGGAGTCTCGTCGATTTGCTCAGTTACTGATCTAAGCTTCGTCCCGTATTTTCTTAGAAAGGCCTGAGTTGTAACATGATCATCCTGGTTTCTGGAGAAACGATCAAGTTTATGTACGATGAAAAAATCAACAGGTTTCTTTTTATCCGCGCAAAACGCTAGCGCCTTTTGAAACTCCGTTCGGTTTGCTGTTTTTGCCGATTCACCTTCTTCAACGAAGCAGCCAACCACCTCAATACCTTCTCTCCTAGCATATTCGCGACAAGACCTTTCCTGCATAGCAAGGCTTGTGCCTGCTACTTGCTCTTGCGATGAAACTCGACAGTATACGACGCCTGTTAGTTCGCCAATATGCTTCATGATTCAATCTTAGGCATAACGGGTTCCGGTGCCAATAACCCAATTAGATTTTTGGAATCAACTTCTCTGTATTTGAAATCAAAGGCTAGCCGAGCGATCTGGTATAGCTCAGATCTAATAGCTTCAAGATCCTCATCCGATATATGAGTTAGAGCCGGATCTATTTTTCTTAACTGAGAGAGGGTAAGCATTGGGATTCGCCCGTCTTATCTCAAGCTCAGACTTGATCTAAGGTTTGGGCCTCCCCTACCTACACTTTGGTTGTTCAGATCATTATACCAGCCCAATTGCGAGAGGTGTCGTTAGGAAGTAGCATTAGGAGACAACTGAATACCGGCCCAAGCAAGGGCGATGCCTAAACCGGCAACGGCATGGCATGAAAAGTCGATCAAGCACAGAGAACCCGTCATGGGGGTGCTTGATCGCCGTATGGGGAAACCTGTACGCCTGGCTTCGGTCAGGGACCCGTGGCGGGTTCTCTGTGTCCACACGAGGTTTTTTATCAGGCTAGTCAAGATCTGCTATGAGCGAGTCAAAGATGAGCTCTGGAGAGCGTTTGGGTGCGTGGATAATAATTGGGACGGTATTTTTCATCGCCCTATTCTTGGGCTGGAATTTAGGCGTTTCTAGTATCTGCAAATCCGTTCAATATCCCCTAGTTCAATGTGAGAGCACTTTATAGGCTCCTAAATTTTCTCTTATCTCTTTTAGGCCTTGCAAAACTACTATTTTACTTTGTGGGGCTTGCTAAACTATTGACTTAAGGAGATAAGGTCTATAATCCAAGATATGGCACCAGGCAAGGGTCCTATGAACATAGGGGCGCTTAAAGATACTGTCCAGGACAGCAACATTAACTTCCTCATAGGGTCGGGCCTTTCTATGCCGTTCCTTAGAGTTCTTGGCAACATCGAGGATCTGCTTAGCCAAGTCGATAGCTCCGATCTAGCAGATTCAAAGAAGAAGCTGATTCGTGCCGCTCTCTATAAACGCTATTGCGAGGAAATCGTCTTCAAAAACGTAGAGATCCTGAAGGACGACCCTGCATCCGAGGAAGTTCTTAAAAACTACAAGCAGTTTCTTAAAGTCATTAACACAATTCTCCTCAGTCGAAAGAATTCAATAATAAACAAGCAAGTAAACATCTTCACGACGAATATCGATATTTATTTCGAAAAAGCTCTCGAGGAACTCGGCCTGGAATATAGCGATGGCTTCAATGGGCGATTTATGCCTATCTTCAACTTGAGTAATTTTAGAAAGTCTACTTTCCAAAAGAGCCTGCATTTCGACAACACCTCAGAAATTCCGGTCTTTAATCTTCTTAAGTTGCACGGCTCCCTTACTTGGGAGGTATGCGAGGTAAATGGAGAGAAGAAGATTAAGTTCAGTCCCGATCTTAGGATTGTCAGCAAACTGAAAGCTAATGGCTACACGGAGATCGTGGCGGCCGCGCCTGGACAATCTCTTCAGGACCTTACTACTGCAACTGCGAGAAAACGCCTCTCTCCGACAACGGAGGAATTTCTTGGCTCGTACCAGGAACTCCCTATCATTAACCCGACTAAGGAGAAATTTAAGCTTACACTCCTGAACCAAATCCATTATGAGCTATTGCGCATGTACGCTAATGAGCTCGAAAAGGAAAACACCGTTCTCTTTGTTCTAGGCTTTTCTTTCGCTGATGAGCATATTCGCGAAATTACGCTTCGAGCGGCAAACTCGAACCCAACCCTTACTGTCCTCATAATTGCTCATTCCTCGAAATCAAAAGCTGACTTTGAGGCGAAACTTGATATCGCGCATATTAAGAACGACAACGTGAAAGTTATTGTACCGGAGCAGAAACCAGAAGAAGACGGCGGGGGTGATAAATATGAATTCGATTTCGCGAATATAAACACTGAGATATTCGACTGCCTTTTGAAGATGATCGAAGAGAGGAATAAGCCTCACGTATGAGCAACGACAGCCAAATCCTCGAGGACTCCATATTTAAGATAGGTAAGGTTGTATCGGTGGATGGCAGAACCATTAAGATAAAAGTCGATAAGACCAAGAACACATCGCACCTCCTTTATAAGGGTGAGTTGCTCAAAAATATCTCTGTTGGAGGTTATATAAAAATCGTCAAAGGCTTTACGAAGATTATCGGCAAGGTTGAAGGTGAATTCACTAGCGAAGATCCCACCTTTTCAAAGAAGGATTACGTGAATGAGAAGGAACGTATCAATAGGATACTTGCCGTAAGCCTTCTCGGTTTCTTTAAGGGAGACCAATTCGAAAGAGGAATAAAGGAACTCCCCCTTGTAGGGAATGAATGCTACCTCCTTCCTAATAGAGAGTTTAACGAGGTGCACAATTTCATTCGCGGAGACGATGATCCAATTGCAATTGGCCGTCTGGCTCTGGAAAAGGGTCAGGACATCAGCGTTGGAGTCAATAGTCTTTTCGCGAGCCATATAGGCATTTTTGGTAATACTGGAAGCGGTAAATCCTATACACTTGCGAAGATCTATCACGAGCTCTTCAAATTTTATAAAGATCAGTCAAAGTTCTTTCAAAACGCTAAGTTCTTCCTTATTGACTTCAATGGTGAATACACAGCAGACGACGAGGAAGCCGACGACATTATTGTCGAGTCAAAACACAAACGAATCTATAAACTCTCCACCCGCGCAACGACTGGGAAAGATAAATACCCCATAACAAAAGAGGCTCTCAACGAAGCCAGTTTCTGGACTGTTTTCCTGGAGGCTACTGAAAAGACTCAAGCTCCATTTTTGGTGCGGGCGCTCGAAGGTGGCTTCACAAGGCAAATCTTCGAGAATGTAGATACTACAGGTTCACCAAACGCGAACCTTCGCGAGAAAATTGCCTCTTTTGTTGAGGACGTTCTAGCTAAAAACGACAAGAGCCTCGGTGCAAGGATTTTTGTTGAGCTTTTCTCTGATCTAAGGGCCAGCGTAAACGATGAGGGTCCAATAAACACAATCATGGGCCTTGTAAACAACACTCTGGACTTCAACAGCACCAATGGCACTTACTTTGTTCGTGCTAATGGAGTAGTTGGAAATGATCGCTACAGTGCTGCGAATATCTCAACCCACTTCACAGAGCCAGTGAGAGCTCAAATCAACCTACTCGAATTTACTGAAAATGAGATTGCCTTTATCCGTCTAAAGATAATCATCAAGTATTACGATGAGATCTTCAAAGGCTACTCTAATCGAGATCATATTTCACCTCTTTTAAAGCGTCTCGATACGAAAGTTAAGGACCTGATCAAGGTAGTGGCTGTGAAGGGGGAGCAGGAGGAGGAAACCAATCAGAGAAATCTAACCATCGTTTCGTTAAAAGATGTAAATATTCATATCAGAAAAATCCTGCCCCTTCTGCTCTGTAAGAATCTTTACGACGAGAAGAAAGAGTTGAGAGATGGGAACTCATATCTCAACATCATTGTTGACGAGGCACACAACATTCTCTCAGACACTTCTGACCGAGAGAGCGAGCAATGGAAAGACTACCGCCTCGAGACCTTCGAAGAAATAATCAAGGAAGGCCGCAAATTTGGTGTGTTCCTAACTATTGCCAGTCAGCGTCCTGCGGACATTTCTCCCACCATTATTTCTCAGTTGCATAACTACTTCCTTCATCGACTCATAAATAACAACGATATTTATGCGATCGAAAAGACGATATCTTATCTAGACAAAGTCTCATTCGAGTATCTTCCTATTTTGCCCACCGGTACCTGTATTCTTGCAGGACTACTTGCTCAGGTGCCTGTGGTCGTAGATATAGGCAAAATACCGACCAAGTACGAACCCCGAAACAAGACAATGACCCTTTCTGAGAAGTGGAAAGACGAGGACGTGACTAACTAGATTATTAAAATGGAAGTTAATGAATATAAAAAAAGATTCGACCAGCTATATAGCAACCTCCTCGGCGCAAGTGCCACTTTCTATTCATGGAAGTCTCTCCAAAATAAGGATTATGAGCCTATATATCACAAAGCAAATTACTTCTGGAGTGCAACCCTACTAGCACTACAGAATGAGTGGCTTTTAAGTTTGGCAAAGTGTTTTGAGAAATCAAACTTTAGCGAGCGCGGTCAAGTGATTTCGGTTCAAGCACTATTAAAACATCATCCCGATCCGTCTAGGCGTGAGCGAGCAGAGACATTACTAAAAAAGCATGAGCGAGTTATTACCAGCATAGCTCGTCTGCGTGATCATCAGCTTGCACATTTAAACGCTGAGCACCTTGCGGATCCAAGTAAGCTTCTACAACGATTTCCAGTTCAGTATGATGAAGTAGAATCTTTGCTAGAAGATCTGTCGGAGCTCTTTACTATGCTCAATCCAGAACCGGGGCACGGATATATTCTCGATAACTACACAAAAGAACCGCTCCGTGAGGGCAAGCACACGATGGAAAAGATTCAGTACTTTGATCGCAAAAAGGAAGAATACCTAGACAGGTTTGTGGCAGGTGAAATTAACGATTATAAATTTCCGCCGGATACTGATAGCCCTTAGTTTCTAGTCCTTAAAGGCAGTATTTACACGAGCTCCAGCTCTCGTTCGAGAGAGCGGCCGAATATAAGCCAGGAATTAAGCTCTGAAACGAGAGAGTTCCAATTACCACTAATTTGGGTCACCGAATTGCTTTTCATACATAGAATTACGCCTGGGACCAACAGGGTTCCCAATTTGATTTGATCCACCCGGCGGTGATACGATTTGACTTGGGAAAGAGCTTTCGCGACCCGCCCTATTCACAAGGCACTGGCTTGGGAATAGGGAGTGTAGGTCAAGGCCGAAAGGGGGCCAGGGCCTTCCCCTGGCAAAAACGGCGAGAGGTTTTGAGGGTGAGGGTTTCTTCCGCCTTAAACAAGAAACTCGACTCGCGAGCGTGCCCTCGTAAACGAGCACAAACATACTATCCAGTGTTGCCGCGATGTACCGTCGCGGCTTTCTGTATCCACCCTTTAGTGATGGTGATGAGCGTGCGGATTACGCGCAATAAACCAGCGGTTAACCGGGACAGTAATAATAAAGGCCACCACCAGAGATGCTGCCAGGCTGAGCCAAAACAGTGAGGTGTCCAGCGTCGCGTTCAGTGCGCCGGGCACTAACAGAATGAATAGGTTGTCTACCGCTTCCATAGAAATTATCGATGTGGTGTCTGTAGCCACTGCGGCACGAACAGCCTTCCCAAACGACAGGCCATTCCGGTAGAGCGACCATGAGGTAAGTAAGTATCCGAAGAAGAACGCGAGCACAATAGAAACGAGGATACTCGCTGCATTAGACCAATTGAGCAGTGTGGAGACCACCATGCCCAGCACCTCACCAATAGAACAGCCTGCGAGACAATGAAGGGTGTGCTGTATGGCTGCCTTTGTGTGGCGATCGAGTGTAGGGATATTCATAGTCTTTGTGTGTTATTCACTCTGTTTAAATATTCGAACGGTGAGGAGATAGCAGAAATACCCGAGAAGACCTATCTGTATCGTGGGTGTCAGTCCAGTATGCAGAAGCGGAATGACCGGCATGACGGCGGTGTACGCCCACCTCCCTGTTGTAAGCGCATGTTCTTCAATGCCGATGCTCACCACTATGCCGATAATGATGATGAGCCAGGAACGCTTCGCGAGACGTTCACGTAACAGAAACGGCATGGAGATGAGTGTGATGAGGACCGCGTCGGCAAGCGTGGCACGCGCCAAGATGAACTCAGTGATGGGACCTCCCTTGTAGTGTGCATACAACACGGAGTGGAGGTGCTCCCAGATGTAGTTGGTTCCGAATGCGAGAAGGAAAATAGCGACGAGTCGTTTGATCATATGCCGAGGAGTTTCTCGCGGGGGATGATGCCTTCCCGCAGTATGACTGCTTCCCCGTTCCTGAATGCCATGACGGTCGAGCCAGGACTACTCGTACGTTCACCCGCATCGATGACCAAATCAATGTACGGCATGAGAGAACCAAACTGCCGGATAATCTCATCGGGATGCGCTGCCGTAGGCAGTCCCGAGCGGTTGGCAGAGGTTGCCGTGAACGGCTTGTTGAAGGTTCTGGCAAGAGCGAGTGCAAATGGATCGTCAGGAATCCGAATGCCTATCGCACCATTAAGCATCAGTTCTTCAGGTAGATGCTCTTTTCCTGGAAGGACGAGGGTGAGCGCGCCCGGGAGGTGCTGCTTAGCAAAGTGGCGAGCCACACTATCCATTTCGGCGTGAGCCTCGATGCCCGCCATATCTCCCACCACCACCGATATAGGTTTCTTTTTCTCGCGTCCTTTAAGTTCCCGAAGCTTCTGCAGTGCTGATCGATTGGTGGCGTCCACCGCAAGGCCATAGAGCGTGTCGGTGGGATACAGCACGATGCCGCCGCGAGTAAGAATATCGGCTGCTAACCGCACTGCCCCTACGAGATTTCCCTGATTGAGTCGCACGATTTCCATAGTTGAATAGTAGAGCAAGACACGCTATTGTGCGATACGTACGGACGATTAGCTCAGTTGGTAGAGCATTCCCTTGACGTGGGAAGGGTCAGAGGTTCGAGTCCTCTATCGTCCACAATGAGCGAAGAAGCCAAGCAGCGCCCTCTGGTAGCCGTCGGCATCATCGTACGCAATAAAGAGGGCAAGATCCTCCTTGGTGAGCGTCTCGCGAGTCACGGTGCAGGCATGTATCAAACGCCGGGCGGACATCTCGAATACGGTAAAACATTTGAACAAGCAGCTCGCGATGAGGTTGCAGAAGAAACTGGTCTCACGGACCTCACGTTCGTGAGAATGTTTTGCATCAACAATGAACGCGTGTTCGACAAACACTATGTAAATATAGGTTTCTTGGTCGACTGCAACAGTGGCGAACCCACTAATCCGGAACCCGAGAAATCGCGTAACTGGACGTGGTACGACCCGCACGATATTCCTGAACCCACATTTCCACCTTCACGCGGCATTATTGATTCCTGGTTGTCGGGGACATTCACCAACGACATCGTAAGTGGTGCATAACTCGTTCGGTCTCTCTTTCCGGTGCTAGCATCGATACGGGAGGTGGGCGATGCTCGACTACATCAAACAGTACGTGGATGGGGCCTATAGTGGCGCCATCGTGCATTTCAATCAGGTGATAGGATCTTTGGCCGCTCCGGCCATTAGCTTCCTGTGCATCGGACTTGTGTTCCTGCTTCTTGCCGTCTGGCGACGTCGGACGATCTGAAGCCTACAGCGTGTAGCTCGCCGCGGTCCCCCAGACCGCGGCGAACTTCATTCGCGCCCTCCCCCGTAATGCGCTATAACCTTTCTATGGAACGCACTATAGTCCTGTATCACGGAGGCTGCCCGGACGGGTTCGGTGGCGCGTATGCCGCGTGGAAGAAATTGGGCGACTCGGTCGAGTACCTTCCTTTATCTCGTGCCAAAGAACCGCCGGTGGAACACTGTCGCGGAGCAAACCTATACTTTGTTGATTTTTGCTATCCGCAGGACATCATGGATCGCTTCGTTGAGGCGGCCGCCTCCCTCACAATGCTCGACCACCATGAGGGTATGGAGGACGTGATCAAGAACATGCCGGAATACGTCTATGACACGGTACGCTCGGGCTCCGGTATTGCCTGGGAATACTTCCATCCAGGAACCCCTCTCCCCAAACTTCTTGAGCACGTGCAAGATGACGATCTCTTTACCTACACTCTTCCAGACACAAAAGCAGTCATCACCTATCTTGAAGTTCAACCGCAAGATTTCGCAACGTGGGATGCGATAGCACAGAAACTGGACTCTCCTGAAGAGCTCGCTTCCATTCTCTCGCGTGCAAAGGCATATCGTGAATACTTTGAGCTTCTCGCAAACATGTCAGCCGATCATGCGAAGCTCGTATCCTTTGAAGGATACGAAATATATTTTGCTTCAACACATTCGACGATGAAGTCTCTGGTCGGCAATCTTCTGGCTAAGAAACATGGACCATTTGCGCTCGTCGCGTCCGCACACCCAGACGGCTATGGCATGTCCATACGCGGTGACGGTTCCATCGATGTAGCAAAGATTGCACAGAAGTACGGCGGCAATGGGCACCCCAATGCGGCAGGGTTCCTCATTCCTCGCGACGGTCCATTCCCTTGGACGACCATTCCTGACGATGCGACTCCTCTCGATTGAGACATCGTGCGATGAGACCGCTATTGCGGTCATTGAAGCGGAAGGTACCGAAGAGTCCGCCCGCTTCCGAATACTGGGTAATGCACTCTTGTCACAGATAGAGATCCATCGCGAATACGGTGGCGTCTTTCCTGCACTCGCGAAGCGCGAGCATGCAAAGAACCTTGTTCCCTTGCTTGAGGCCGCACTCTCTGAAGCCGAACTCCTCAAAGAAGACACGCAGGCATTCCCCGAAGAACTCACCACTCGTATCAGCACACTTCTTGAACGCGAGCCTGAACTCGACGAGGCATTCTTCGCTTCGCTCTCGCAGATGGCACGACCGGACATCGACGCCATTGCCGTCACCGCGGGACCCGGGCTTGAGCCTGCACTCTGGGTGGGTATCAATTTCGCCAAAGCACTCTCTGTAGTATGGGAGAAACCGCTTATCGCGGTAAATCACATGGAGGGACATTTGCTCTCCGCCCTCGCCGAACGTACAGGTGGCGACGATATCGTCATAGAGCACGTAGGTATGCCAGTACTCGGTCTTCTTATTTCCGGTGGCCACACAGAACTTGTCGCCATGAACGAGTGGCTCTCCTATGAACTTGTGGGGCAGACGCGCGACGACGCCGTGGGTGAGGCATTTGATAAGGTGGCGCGCATGATGGATCTTCCCTACCCGGGTGGTCCCGAAATATCGAAACTGGCCGAACGCGATCGAGAGGACTTTTCCACGATGCCATTCTCACTACCTCGTCCTATGCTCGGCGACAGTACGTGCGATTTCTCTTTCAGCGGTCTTAAGACTGCCGTACTCTACCTTCTTAAAGAACGCGGTTCCCTTTCTGAAGTGGAAAAGGAGCAGCTTGCGCGTGAGTTCGAGGACGCGGTCGCTGAGGTGCTCTGGTCAAAGTCTTCTCGGGCTATTGAAATGACAGGTGCAAAAACACTGGCGCTCGGCGGCGGTGTATCGGCCAACACCCATATTCGACGAGTATTCACCGAAGAGATAGAGCGGAACCATCCTGAGGTTGCGCTCCATATCCCAGCAGGAGAGTTTACGACCGACAATGCCGTTATGATCGGCCTGGCTGGTTTCTACCGCATGCTGCGTGGAGAACACGCAGACCTAGAGACACTTCGCGCCAACGGCAATCTCTCGCTCGCATAAAAATATCCCGCAGTCTCGAGGACTACGGGAGTTGGATACTAGAGCGCTACGAAGAGACGTGACCCGGGGAGGAATATCGTTTCTTCTTTCGCCCTGATATCCGTACCCCATTTCTTGTCGCTTCGCATCGCGACCGACACCAGCCCTTCTTCCAGATAGAACCAGTTGGGTAGGTCGACGAGCAACGGACGCGGTGACAGGCTCCACTGGGAATAGATAAGTTCTCCGATCATCCATGGTTCGATGAAACGAGCTCGATCGAGCATGCGATACACTTCGCACCCATCGGCGAAGAACGCTGCGTCGGCGAATCCCGCCTCTGCTTTGGTGTCCCGTTTAACCTCCCCGTGACCGGGACGGGAGAGAAGCATCCCGAGGTATGCTTCGCTTGAATCCACCTCGGGATCCTCGGTGAAGAATGTAAGCGGGACACTGGTCAGACGACCGGAGCAGAGGGTCACCCTGCCACGCACTTCAAGGATGTGCCCGCCACCCAAATCGATTTCATCGTATTCATCGTAATGGTTGCGGTGCACGGTGCCCCTCCTCCGTTAGGGCGAGCAATTTCGCCGATTCCTGGTATAGTTTCGCTATTCATGGATGATAAATTCTTGAAGCCGTACGACCCGGCAGCTACCGAGTCACGCATCTACGAGGCCTGGGAGAAGAGCGGATATTTCAACCCGGATAACCTGCCGGGAGATCGTACCGAACCGTTCACCATCATCATGCCGCCTCCGAACGCCAACGGCAGCCTCCATGCCGGACATGCCCTCTTCGTCACGCTTGAGGACATCATGACTCGCTATGCACGCATGCGCGGCAAGAAAGCGCTCTGGCTTCCAGGCGCCGATCATGCAGGCTTTGAGACCCAGGTGGTGTATGAAAAGAAACTCGAAAAGGAAGGCCGTTCGCGTTTCCAAATGACGCGAGAAGAGCTCTATCAGGAAATCATGGATTTCACGCTCGCAAACAAGTCTTTCATGGAAGGGCAGCTTCGCCAGCTGGGTGCCTCCTGCGACTGGTCGCGTGAGAAGTTCACGCTCGATCCCGAGATCATTGAAGTGGTGTACGCGACATTCAAGAAGCTTGATGAGGACGGTCTCCTCTATCGTGCACCGCGTATTGTGAACTGGTGCCCCAAGCATCAGACTTCCCTTTCCAATCTCGAGACGGAATACGTCGAACGCACGGAACCGTACTGGTACCTCCAGTACGGCCCGTTCGTTATCAGTACCTCTCGTCCTGAAACGAAGTTCGGTGACAAGTACGTGGTGATGCATCCTGATGACCCTCGGTATGCGGAGTACCAGGAGGGCGACACACTGGAACTCGAATGGATCAACGGACCCGTAACCGCAACAGTCATCAAGGACGAGGCGGTCGACATGGAGGCGGGAACTGGTGTGATGACGATCACTCCATGGCATGACAAGACTGACTTCGAGATCGCCAAGCGTCACCATCTTGAATACGAACAGGTCATTGATGACCGCGGTAAATTGCTCCCCATTGCCGGTGAATTTGAAGGCATGAAGATTCTTGAGGCGCGACCCAAGATCATTGAGAAGCTCGCGGAGAAGGGGCTCCTTGTGCGAACCGATGAAAACTACACGCACTCGGTGCAACTCTGCTACAAGTGCAGCACCCTTATTGAGCCGCAGATCCGTGATCAGTGGTTCGTGAAGATGGAACCGCTTGCAAAGCCTGCAGCAGAAGCTATTGAAAAGGACGAGGTGCGTATACTCACAGAGAGCCACAAACGCATTGCACTTCACTGGCTTTCAAATATTGAGGATTGGAACATCTCCCGACAGATCGCCTGGGGTATTCCCATTCCTGCCAAGCTTTGCGACTCCTGTAATACGGGCTTTGTGGATCTCAATGACACCATCACCACCTGTTCCGATTGCGGTGGAGCTGTTCGTCCCGACCCTGATACTTTTGATACCTGGTTCTCTTCAGGACAGTGGCCGTTTGCAACGCTCGGGTACCCCGAGAATCCTGATTTCAAGACCTTCTACCCTACCTCTGTCATGGAGACAGGTGCAGACATTCTTTTCTTTTGGGTGGTGCGCATGACGATGCTCGGTCTCTATCGCACCGGCGAAGTGCCGTTCAAGAATGTCTATCTCCATGGTCTTGTACGTGACGCAAAAGGTCAGAAGATGAGTAAGTCCAAAGGCAACGTCATCAGTCCGCTCGAGGTGACAGCACTCTATGGGACCGACGCGTTGCGCATGGGACTCGTTGTGGGCAATACACCCGGCACGGATCTTAATCTCGACCCCAAGAAAGTGGAGGCATACAAGAAATTCGCTAATAAACTTTGGAACGTGGCCCGCTTTGTGTTCGACAACGCAGGAGAGACACAGGAATCCGATGCTACTACGGATGTCGAACTTGTGACGGAATTCAATGCAGTCGTCACCGACGTGACCAGCGACATGGATAACTACCGATTCCATCTCGCGTCCGAGAAGCTTTATCACTACGTCTGGGATCGCTTTGCCGCAGAGATTCTTGAGGAATCCAAGACGATATTCAAGGAAGGCGATCCAGCTGCACAGCAGGCACGTCGCGCAGCTCTCCTTGTTATTCTCAAAGACTGTCTGAAGCTCCTTCACCCCTTCATGCCCTTCGTTACCGAAGAAATCTACCAGGCGCATCCGCACAAGCAGTCCGAGTTCCTCATGGTGGAGTCGTGGCCTCAGGCATAGGGTAAAATAAGGCTAATGCCTTTCTCGATCGCCACCCTTGGGTACTCCTTCCTTGGAGGATTCCTGCCTGCGCTCGTGTGGCTGTATTTCCTTCTCCAGGAAGATTCCCGATGCCCGGAACCTAAGCACATGATTGTGCTCGCCCTCTTCGCAGGCATGCTTGCAGTCCCGCTCGTCCTCCCGGTTGAACACCTTGCGATCATCATGCTCCCCGCGACCGAACCTGCGCCCGGTGCCCTCGTTATTACCGCCTGGGCAGCCATTGAGGAAATCGCTAAATATGCGCTCGCTGCCATCATCGTACTCTGGCGCAGATGGGTAAACGAATCGGTCGACCTCGTGGTGTATATGATTACGGTTGCACTCGGATTCGCCGCTGTCGAGAACATGCTCTTCCTAGTGCAGCCTCTAGCACACGGTCATCTCGCAGCGGGCATCGCTACCGAGAATCTCCGCTTTATTGGTTCCACTCTCGTGCACGTCATCTCCTCGTCTGCAATTGGTTTCGCTCTCGCGTTTTCACTAAAGCTTAACCGCACGATGCGCACCCTGTTTGCAGCGATCGGACTTATCCTTGCGATCGGATTGCACGCGGTTTTCAACTTCCTTATAATCATGCGAGATGGCGCTCATACGCTTACGGCGTTCTCCATCGTATGGAGCGGTGCCGTCATCTTCCTTGCCCTCTTCGAGATACTGAAATACTTCCGGTATCGTCATTTACCAAAAAATACTTGCTAGCCTATGCCTCCCAAGAAACGCTCCTTCTTCGATCGACTCGCCGGCGCCCTCCCCGCCGATGATTACGATGCATTTGACGATGATCTCATGACACCGGCTGCGCCCGTACGCAAAATGGTACCGAATGCTCCGGTCGCACCGGAACCCATCCACATCACACATGATGAACCCGCAGCAGAAGGCGAGCTTCCGGTTGATGTGTATCAGACTCCGAACGAAATCGTCATCCGTGCATTTGTTGCCGGTGTTCGTCCTGACGAGCTTAATGTTTCGATAAGCCGTGACATGGTGGAGCTTCAAGGCTCCCGCGAAGAGCGTGATCAGGTAACTGGTCCGGATTACTTCAGCCAGGAACTCTTCTGGGGCTCATTTGCACGCACCGTGCTCCTCCCACAGGAAATCGATGTAGATGCCTCCACCGCGACCGCAAAGGACGGATTGCTCACCATCGTGATGCCCAAGCTCGATAAGAGCCGTCAGACCAAGCTTCGCGTGAAGGCAGGCTAGCCTCCAGACCCTCTCCTACCGAAACTCCTCTCGTACTGCGGGAGGAGTTTCGCTTTCGACAACCGTGACGTAGATGCGACCGATAACCTGACCTCCCGTGGTTTCAATACTGATCCGCCATTTCCCTGCTTCAGGATTCAGTACTTCTGAATAGCCGCGATATCCGCCATCACGCCCGCCAGTGATGAGAAACGCTACGCGTGTGCGTTCGACCCACCTTTTCTGCGTGGGATCATATCGTTCCCATACATGCACCACCGATGCATCGAAAGAGAATGGCGCCGTGACTGAACTAAAGGCATACAATGGCGTCCCCGACACATGATGCACAACTTCTGGGCGTGGATCCCACCATGGTTTGGGCGCTTCTGCGGTAACGACGTATGCACCATCACGGTGTTCAATCGAGTGGTAGACACCACCGGCCGCAAGCGAGAGCGGGATAGGAGGAATGAGGCCGGTGAAATAACTTACCGTCATGAGCGCAATCACCATACCCGTTGCCGGGATGACATATCGCAGGGTTCGAGCGAAACCGGATCGACGAATCCTTGAGATAAGCAGGAGAAAGGAGCTGAAGACCACGCCACTTATCGCGGTCGAAGAAAGAAAGATGATAGGGCCAAGCCGTTGCAGAAGGATGGGAAGAGCGAAAATGGAGTACGCATACAGCGCAAAGAAGAAGAGCACTAGCTGAAACGCTAGATGTTTGTAGTACGTACGGAAATATTCGTTGCCGATAAATACCGCAGCAAGGAGTACAAGGAATGGCCACGACACAATGACAGCCGCACTTTTAGTGTAGAAAATGAGAAAGCCCGATAGGAGGCTACCGATGGCGTACTGTGCTCCAAGCGGAGCAATTACTGAAAACGCGCGTATCCATATTCTCTTTCCTGAACCGGCCGGATAGACATAGCTTACGAATGTGCAGAACGCGGCAAGCAAGAGGTAGCCTATGAAGGCCAGATTTGCGACGGACGGTGATAGGAATGCGAACGTGAAGAGATCGGTAACAAAACCGAATACAAAGAGGATCGCTCCTAAATGCCGTTCATTGCGCTGCGCCCAGGCGAGAAGGCGTTTGAACGAATCCATGCAGGTGCTTGGGGGCGGGTTCGAACCGCCGACCCTTCGCTCTTCAGGCGAATGCTCTACCAACTGAGCTACCCAAGCGGTAGGCAGAGTGTAGCGTAAAAGGGGCCTTTTTTCAAAGGCCGCTTTTACCAAGCTCTCTACTGCTTGATCTGTTGGGTCATTTTATATTCGTCGAGCACCTGCTGGAATTGTGCTGCGGACGGAAGGCCAAAAACACCTGCCGGCACCGTTGAGGTTCCGTTACCCTGCTGCTGGAGCGCAGCCATAAGTGGCGTAAGATACGAGCTCAAGAAGAAGATCGGCACGCCAAGAACGAGGAGCCAGATGACAATCTTCACGATAAGACCAATAAACGCATTGCGTTCCATGCGTCGCAGGATTCGATTGTTCTGTTTTGCGAGCTCGAGATTCTCTTTCAGGAGACTCTCAAGATGTCCGTAGGGTATGCCGCCCGAACCGGTCGGAGGATTCAGTTCCATATGCATTGAGTATAACGTATTGGTGCCCTCGGTAGGAATCGAACCTACATCGTCTCGTTAGGAGTGAGATGTTCTATCCATTGAACTACAAGGGCCATGCGAGAGGATTCTCTCGATTTCTCGAGCCTAGCACAAAACCCGCCGCTTCGAGAGCGGCGGGTTTTGTGGGTAGTTCTTTACGCTGCCGGTGCCTCTCCGAGACCGAGAGCTGCGTCAATGCGCTTCTTATCGAAGCCAATGATCATGTCGTCACCGATGAAGATGACCGGAACGCCCATCTGACCGCTCTTCTCGATCATTTCCTGGCGCTTCTCGGTATCCGCAGCCACGTTGTATTCCGTGTACTCGATACCGTTAGCCTTGAAGAGCTCTTTGCTCATCTGGCAGAAATGGCAGGTCGGGGTGGTGTAAATGCTGACTGGCTTCTGATCCATATGCGTGAATTATTGTGGTCGGATTATATCACAATGGTTCTGTGGATAAGTCAGCGAAATATTGCTCCACCTCCTTATACGACCGGAGGTGCACGATTTTATCCTTAAATTGAGCAACTACGGCTTGCAACTTGGGCTCATGGACCCGATTACGACGCACCATATCTGGAAAGAAGGCTAGTTCACCTTTGAGACTGAGTTCAGGGTGTCGCTCGGTGAACCAGATGCGATACGCGTGATTGAGTAGCCTGCGCCAGAGTGGAATATCGATAAAGACCACCGCATCTGCTCGCGTGGCAATGTCGGCCTGGACTCGAGAATAGAGACCATCAGAGACCCAGTTCTCTTGGACGATGAATTTGCGTACTTTCTCTTGGATATAATCGCGCACCCTGTCCTTTTCTGATCCTTCTTCACCTGGAGCAAGGAGGTGCCCTCCAGCTTCAAACCAGAGACGATCCAAGTGAAGGTGCGGTATCTCAAACTTCTGGGAGATCTTCTCGGCAAGTGTGGTCTTCCCGCTTCCGCTGTGGCCGATGATGCTGATCCTCATGAAAGCAAATCAGTAGAGATTCGAGTTCTTAAACGGTATCAGCGCCAGAATCGCTGCATGCACGTAATATGCCCTGCGGGTAATGAGGTCGTCAGTAAGAATCCCGACCGTGGCACTCTTTTGTTTTGAATTTTCTTCGTTGAACACGATGTCACTCGCCTCACCGAGTTCCGTGCCGGAGCGAATGAGTTCGGCAATCGCTTGAGGCAGAATAAAAGTCGCGGTCCGTCCCTTACCGATACGACCGGAAGTATCAGCGGCAAGCACCCAGGCGAACGCCTCCATTTCTCCGTCCTTATCTTCGACACCTCCTTCAAACGAGACCCAGTGGTCTGCGTTTGGTCGTTCTTTCTGGATGACCTCGAGCCGATTGCGTGCCCCCTCGAAGGTTTCTGTATCAGTCATGGGCTGATCCGAGACACCTGATGGAACCGACACCCCCTCGATCTCAAATGTTTCATCGGGAAACATCTGCTCGAATGCCATACGAGCTGAATCCACCTTCACGGGATTGTGCGAAGCGACGACGATCTTCTTCATGGTGCGGAATACGGGAATCGAACCCGTACTTGTTGCTTGGGAAGCAACCGTTCTACCACTAAACTAATTCCGCTTCAGAACGTGAACCTTCCGAAGAGTTTCTTCCACCACGGCAGCTTGGGCGTGGTGGTGGCCTCTTTGGGTGGTACGACGATGATAACCCCTTCACCCGGCTTCGCAACGCCGTAGGTGTCGCGTAGGGTAGCTTCCTGGCCCCGCTGTGTATTGAGCTCGGCGAGGTTCTGATTCAGCGTTGTCTGACGCTCCTCAAGCGACGCCAAATCGGCCTTAGTATCGGCAACGGCATGACGCGCAATCTCTTCTTTTCGGACAATCCCGAACAGGAGCCAGAGAAGCCAGAGCACGAGTAGGGCCAGCAAGCCGGCCACTATGTACTCCCCCATCCTTCGGCTGCTGACGCGTCGCGGCATGGGTAGAGTATAGCAACCGCTTAGCGCTCGCTATCCTGAACCATCTTCATGAACACCTCCTGCGGGATTTCCATATTGGCATGCTCGCCACGGCGCTTCTTACCCTTCTTCTGCTTCTCACGCAGTTTCATCTTGCGGGTGATGTCGCCTCCATACAGATACCCGGTCACATCCTTGCGAAGCGCGGAGATACTACGTGAGGCAATGATGCGTCCCAGGGCATGTGCCTGGATCTTCACCACAAAGAGCTGGCGAGGCAGGATTTCCTGAAGCTTCTCCACCATGCGCTCTCCTTCTTCCTGTACCCGGCGGCGCGAGACAACGCGAGCAAACGCAGGGACCGGTTCCTCGGCTACATAGATCTCAAGCTTCACCACGTCGGCGACACGGTTCTCAAGAAACTCATATGAGAGTGAGGCATAGCCCGATGAGATGTTCTTTACCTTGTCGAAGAAACCACGCATAAGTTCCCGAAGCGGCATCTCAACCGTAAGCTCAATGCGACCATCCAAATGCGTTTCAGTGGCCATAACGGCTCCCTCGTGATCATGGAAGGCCTGCAGAAGTCCCGACAATGATTCTGGTGGGGTGATGAGGACCACCTTCACCCACGGCTCTTCAATCGTCGCAATGTCTCCAAACGCGGGAAACTTGGAAGCGGTGTAGATGGTTTCGCGCTTCCCTTTTATATCGGTGACGATATACGCGATGGTCGGAATAGTGACGATGAGCGTGAGATCGAATTCTCGCTTCAAACGTTCAGTAATGATTTCAAGATGAAGCATGCCAAGAAAACCGCAACGGAAACCCCGACCGAGTACACCTGAAGACTCTTCTTCAAACGAAAGTGAGGAGTCGGACAGGCGAAGACGTTCGAGCGCCTGGCGAAGCTCGGTAAGGTCGTCCTGGCTTTCTGGATAGATAGAGGCCCACACCACCGGGCGTGGTCGGTCGAATCCTCCCAGTGCCGGTAGCTTTCCTTTATCCATACCTACCGTATCGCCCACGGCCACCACACCCGCCTCCTTAATACCGGTTACCACATATCCGATCTCGCCTGCGGAAAGCGATGCGGTCGGCTTCTCATCCGGCATAAAGATGCCAGTTTCAAGCGCGACGAATTTCTTTCCAGCAGACGCAAACGCGAGCGTATCACCCTTTTTTACCTGACCATCAAACACGCGAACGTAGACGGCGATACCGCGGTGGGTGGAATATGAGAAGTCGAAGATAAGCGCACGCGGTTCGTTTGCCTCACTTGCCCGAGGACTCGGAACACGCTCAATAATGGCTTCAAGGAGAGCCTCAACCCCTTCACCGGTGCGGCCGGACACTGCCAGGACGGTATCCTCTTCAATATCCAGAAGTGCCGCAAGCTCTGTCTTCACCTCTTCCACACGCGCAGCGGGTGCATCGATTTTCGAAAGCACCGGAATGATGACACAACCCGCCTTCTGCGCCATGCCAAGCGTGGTGAGTGTTTGTGCCTGCACGCCCTGGGTGGAGTCGACGAGGAGGATGACACCTTCCACCGCCGAGAGTGCACGGGAGACCTCGTATGCGAAGTCGATGTGTCCCGGTGTATCGATGAGATTAAGAACATACGTCTGTCCATCGTTGGCTCGGTATTCCATGCGTGCCGGCTGCATCTTAATAGTGATGCCGCGCTCGCGTTCAAGATCCATCTTGTCGAGCACCTGATCGCGCATCTTGCGCGCTTCAATCGTACCGGTGCGCTCAAGAAGCCGGTCCGCGAGAGTCGACTTGCCGTGATCAATATGGGCGATGATTGAGAAGTTACGGATATTCATGCACTAGGTATCAGCACGATCGTCCAGGAGAGCCCCGTGCGGACGGAGCGCCTTCGAGGACGTCAGACGGGTGAGCGCATCCCCAAGATCCTTAAGCTCTTGATTCTCAAGGACGGCGAGGACAGCGGCCGCGACAGCAAGGCCCACCATACCAGCAACCGTACCCTCAAGGAAGACAGTTGGGAGACGCGACAGCGGGGCAAGCGTTCCCATGAACGAGAGCACGCCGTAGCTGGCTGCACCACCGAGAATGGCGGCCCCAGCCGCCTCGAGTGCTGGACGTATAAGCGAACCGGCGACCCCGGGTGCCACGGTGCGTAAGGTTGCGAGCGCGACCGTTCCCATGATGACCTGTCCCAAGGTCGCACCAAGCGCGATGAAGAGGATGTTCGTACCGGGCACGTCGCCGACACGGAAGAGTGACTCGATGAAGTACCGAAGCATAGGATAGGTCTCGGCGAGACGTACCAGTCCCCACGCGGAAACCACCGAGATACCGCAGTCAGCCAGCTGCACCAGAAGTGGGTTCCAGGATTTCTGGGCGGCATAGAAGGCGCGCGCAGCCAGAAGGATGAGTCCCTGCGCCATGAGTCCAACCACGAGGATAGCGAGCACTGCCGCTGTGAGGCGGGTATCATCCCAATCGAACGCACCGGCACCCAGAATGATGCGCACCACATATGCCCGCAATACAATGGCGAGCACGGTGATCACCGCCGACCAGAAGATGATGTGGCGAGCAGCGGCCACAAGCGTTGCAGTATATTCTTTCACCCGCTTGGCTCCCATATGTTCCGCCATCACTGGAAACGCGGCGGTCGCGTAGGACGCACCTACCAGAGAAAGCGGCACAGCTTCAAGATTCCCCGCAAGCGTATACACTGCCACACCTCCCTCGCTCGTGCGCGACGCAAGCGAGATCAGAAGAAGCGTGATGACCGAACTCATACCAAGTGCGAGCGAACGTGGCACAGAGCTCTTCATCACAGACCAGATGATGGATGGCGACGGCAGCGTTGGTCGTGGTAAGAGCCCCGCCTGTGACACCACGGGGATATGAATGGCCAGATGCAAGAATGCACCGAGTAACACACCCACGCCGATACCCGGAAGTCCTACATACGGATAGAGCACGACCGTACCGAAGATGATGCCCAGGTTATAGAGCACCGGTGACAGAGCAAAGAGCGCAAAGCGTCGATGAATCTGCGTCACGCTGGTGAGTATTCCCGAGAGTCCGAGCAGGATGGGTTGGACGAGAAGCAGTCGAGCAAGCAATACAAAGTCGCCTGCATGCACTGAATGCCGGAACGTCGGGAACAAAGCAAAGAGGAACGTCGGTGCGAAGATCGCAAGCACAATACAGATCAGTCCACCCGCAATCACCAGGAACGATGCCGCATGAGACAACAAGCGTTTGGATTCTTCTTGATCCGCCTTCGCAATAAGCGGGATAAGCACATAGGCGGAGACCAGTGAGGCGACGAGCGCGAACACCACGTCCGGCACCTTGAAGGCCGCGTAGTAGAGATCGAGTATCTCCCCTGCCCCGAAATGGCTTGCGAACAGGCGATCGCGTATGAGGGCGAGTGCTTGCGAGGCAAGCGTTAGGAAAGCAAGCAAGTACGCGGCCTGGTGAAGGCCGCGTACCGGGGATACTAAGGTTTTCAGTATCCTGTTTACCATTACTTGCTAGCTTACCACTTTA
Organism: Bacillota bacterium; assembly: GCA_050260455.1. Lineage (GTDB taxonomy): Bacteria > Patescibacteriota > Minisyncoccia > Phycocordibacterales > Phycocordibacteraceae > C7867-001. The sequence goes on along the minus strand of JBLNCF010000017.1, from coordinate 2,448 downwards.
TTTACTGCGTGGTACTGGCTGCTGCAGGCTTCGGGGAAGCGTTCGCTGGCTCGTTGATGTTCGCCTGCGGGATGCCGAGTGCACCGAGGCGTGAAGCCGGGAACGGATTCTTGCCTGCCTTGAGAGCCGCAATGTCGTCCGCGACTGCTTTCTCGTTTTCCGGCGAGTATGCAGCGACCGTGGACAACTCCGTAAGCGCCTTGTCGTACTGTCCCTTGATGGCGTACATGACGCCAAGGAAGTAGTGTGCGTTCGCGTACTGCGGATTGATCTGTACTGCCTTTGAGAGTGCTTCGATTGCACCATCCGTATTGCCGTTCGCAGAACGAAGGATACCTACCTGGAAGAGCACAGTTGGATCATTCGGTGCAAAGTACGCTGCCGCCTCTGCTGCCTGGAGCGCCTCCTTGGCCTTCCCTTCCTGCGCCTGAAGCTGCGAGAGAAGGAAGATGGCCTGCGTGTAATCGCGCTTCAACGTGATGGCCTTTCCAAGATCATCCTCGGCTGCCTGTGCATTTCCCTTGGCGATCTCAAGCTGTGCCATGGTGAATGGCAGAGTCGGATTGGTCGGTGAGAGTGTTTCTGCCTGCTCAAACGCAGCTTTCGCATTCTCATAGGCACCTTCAATATTGAGCGGCACGACCGTCTCATACACATTGCCGAGCATCACCCAGTTCTGGTAGTTCTTTGGCCAGAGACGTGTTGCAGTAGCTCCCGCCTGAATGCCGCCCGTAAGCGCGGCCTGGAACTGCTGCTGTGCGTCCGACGGCGCGAGCGTGGTATCCGCCACAATCTGACGCATACGGCCGATGCCGATAGCGGCAGCAAGCTGATATGCGCGCTCGGAAGGAGCGAACAGGATTGAGCGATTCACTGCGGTAGTAGCACCGGCGAGATCACCGGAAGCGTACTTCACCGTGGCATTTGCGTACGACACATCTGCAAGATAACGCTCGACGACCACATACGCTGCGACGACTGACGCAAGCAAGAGAAGCGTCAGACCAAACACAATGACGAAGCCGATGCGCGGGCTCCGGGCGAAGATCACGCCGAACTCGCGGCGTTCACGGCCATACCGCAAGCTCGAGATGAAGACGCCGAGCATGAGGTACCCAATCATGAGCACCATAGGACCCGGCACCGTAAGGATGGAGAGCACGAGCACGTACGCTGCGCCGGTAAACGACGCAAGCGAGACATACCGCATGAACGCATCCGACGGGGTGCGGAACAAGAGCGCACGAATACCGAAGAACAGGAAGAGACCGAGGAACGCGAGCCAGGCAAGAACACCAATGACACCGGTCGTCACAAACGAGGTCGGAATGTATCCGATGCCCGACGTGAAGTCGATATTCCAGAAGATGGTGTTATTCAAGGACTGGTCACGGAACTTGAGCCACTGCTGACCGAATGTGCCTGGACCTGAACCGAAGATCGGCGAGGTCGCAAACGTGTGACTACCCACATCAAAGGTGGATTGCCAGGACGGACGGACATCGAGCACGCTCGCATTGAATGCTGTCACGAGTGCATTACCGATGGTGGAACCCCCAATCAAGAAGAAGATCGAGATGAGAAGCGTTACCAGCGGAGCGGCAAGCGAGGATGATTCAGTATCTGGTGCATCAATCATGCGCTCGCCAGAAACGACGGCCACACCATCGAAGTCACTGTCATCGGCATCGCCGCGCTTTTTCATAATGGACTCGATGAAAAGTCCGAGTGCCACCAATGCGACGAGACCCCAGATAAGCTGGGAGTTAACGAGAGCGAGCACCGCGAGACCTACACCACCGGCCACATAGAGGAAGAGGCGGAATCGGCCAGTGATGGTAAGGAAGCGAAGCGCAAGAAGCGAGAGCACAATGCCGAGACCAACCACCATACCGAGGTCGGTGAAGGTACCGACCAGGTTTACGGTCGGTGTCACCACGGACGGTGCAATCTTGCCGACGAGCACAAAGGCAACCTGTGCTACAAGAACAAGCGCGTAGACGATTGCTGCACCCTTGAAGAAGGCGCGGTAATGCGGACCACGGCGGAATGCGAGCGCAGTAAGCGTCGCAAGCGCCGCCATGAGCACCACAAAGCCAAACGTGTCGGACTCAAGATCAGTGCCGAAGAACGCACTTCCGAAACTCACGCCCGAGAAGAGCGATGAGAGCAAGTACGCAAGCGGCACGATCCACGCTGCGCCCAAAAGCGCCATCGGAGGAACGATGACGTTACCCCGACGCAGTCGAGCGAGGATGTAGAAGACCAGAGCGACGAGTCCACCTATCGCAAGGACCGAGATCTTCGTGTAGATGAATGGAATCGTCTGGACCGGGATAAAGGCGACCGATGCAAGGCCGCCCGCAACGATGAGCGCCCATATCGCCGCGGTATCGAACGAAAAACGTCGTGGGTGGGACGCAGTCGTTGATACAGGTGTTGCTGTAT
>JBLNCF010000016.1:0-18034 GCA_050260455.1 Bacillota bacterium | reverse complement strand
CAGTACACCATGGCCCACATGCGCCAGTTTAGGGAGCTTGAGTGCTGCGGCAGCAAAGATGATCGGAGTCGCAAGCAAGAACGAAAAACGAGCTGATGTCTCGTGAGTAAGTCCCGCAAGGAGACCGCCGGCAAGGGTTGCACCGGTGCGGGAGAAACCGGGGAAAAGCGCGAGCGCCTGCATACAACCGATGCCCAATGCTTTCCTAAATGGCAGGTGCGCAAGCGTTGCATCGATCTGACGTTCTGTCGGACGCGAGGCGGCGCGACGACGCAACAATTCAGCACCATAGAGCAAGATACCGTTTCCTATAAGGAAGAGCGCAACCATGGCAGGAGCGGCGAAGAAGTTCTCAAGCTTGTGCTGGAACAAAAGGCCGAGAAGCCCAGCAGGTATCGTCGCGACGATGATGAGCCACGAAAGGCGTGCGTAAGAATCTCCTGCAGGAATACGGCGCGCAGCCAGTGAACGGAAGAATCCCGATGCGATACGCAACCAATCACGCCAGAAGAACACCAGAAGGACGAGTGCAGTGGCGAGATGCGTCGCTACCAGAAAAATAACGAACAGCTCGGCATGCTGATCCACGGTCCAGCCCAGAAGTCCCGGAAGAATGACCGTATGGCCAAGCGACGATATCGGGAAAAGCTCGGTGAGGCCTTGGAGCGCCCCGAGCACGAAACTCTGGAAATAGGTGAGCATGTGGTTTATCGCTTAAGACCAGCACCCCGAATAAAGAGGAATAGTGTCAGGAAGAAGAACACGATCACAAAGCCACCGAGCACCATGAAGCAGGTCGAGAGCGGTACGTCCGTAATACCGAGGAAGCCGTAACGGAACGCGTTCACCATGTAGAGGATGGGGTTAGCGAGCGAGAGCGCACGAAAGAATGGAGGGAGCTGCTGCACCGAGTAGAAGACACCACCCAGGTACGTAAGCGGAGTAAGTACGAACGTCGGTACGATAGACATTGCATCAAACGACTTTGCGAATATACCGTTGACGAGACCGCCGAGTGAGAACAAGAGCGAAGTAAGGAAAGCCGCGAGGAATATGACTCCGAAATTAAAGACGACCAGATGGGTAAAGAAAAGCGAGGTAAGGAGGACAAGCAACCCGACGAGCAACCCGCGAATCACGCCACCGGTCACATACCCAGCAATCAAAGTCCACATAGGCATGGGCGAAACGAGCTGCTCATCGATGAAGTGCTGCCACTTGGCGAAATAAAACGTCGACACCGTATTCATGTACGCGCTCGTAATGATGGACATCATTACGAGACCCGGCACGATGAACTGAATGTAGGAGAAGCCATCCACTGCACGTACTTGGCTCCCGATGAAGGTGCCGAAGATGGCGAAATAGAGGGCCATCGTAATGACTGGTGGCAGCAGGGTCTGACTCCAGATACGGATGATCCGCACGAAGTCCTGGCGAACCATGGTGTAGTACCCGATGAGTATAGGAGAGCGCTTCATATTATTTCTGGATGAGGTTCACAAACACTTCTTCGAGACGACTGCCCGAGTTACGAATATTAGCTATCTGCACACCCGCGGCGCTTATCTTCCGAATAGCATCGTTCACCGTCTCGCCCGGCTGAAGCGAAAGCTCAAGCGTCGTATCATCAATCTTTTTGATCGGGAGTGAACGGAGCACGACCATGGTTGCTTCAAGTACCGGCTCGGTAGTATCGAGCAAAAGCGTCACGTAGTTCATCTTCGAAATAAGCTCTTTCACTCCCCCTTCGGCGATGAATTCTCCTTTGTTGATGACGGCCACGCGGCGGCAGAGTATCTCGACTTCCTCAAGGTAGTGCGAGGTAAGCACAATGGTGGTGCCTGATGCGTTCAATTCGCGAAGGAAATCCCACATGCTGCGACGCAGCTCCACATCCACTCCCGCAGTCGGCTCGTCCAGAAGAAGGATCTTGGGTTCATGCATGAGCGCGCGAGCGATCATGAGGCGTCGCTTCATGCCACCCGAGAGCGTCTGTGCAGGCTGAGTGCGCTTGTCCCACAGCCCGAGCTGGGTAAGTACCTGCTCTGCCCGAGCCTGCGCTTCCTTGCGAGGAATACCGTAATAGCCGGCCTGGCTGACCACGATATCTTCCACCTTTTCAAAGATATTGAAGTTGAATTCCTGGGGCACGAGACCAATGAAAGTCTTGGCTTTATCAGGATTTGCGTCGACGGAGATACCCGCGACCTCGACGATACCACCGGTCTTGGTGGCAAGTCCCGAAACGATATTAATGAGGGTGGATTTGCCAGCACCGTTAGGACCCAAAAGACCGAAGAATTCCCCTTCCGGTATCGTGAGCGATACCCCCTTTAGCGCCTCGGTTCCCGTGTCGTAGATTTTCTTAAGTCCTTCTATCTTGAGCGCTGCGGGAGTCTGATTCATACGTTGAGGCAGTATAGCACCACGGCTTTTCGGGCTAAAATGTGGATACGATGACCCGTCCCGCTCTTCTGCGATTCCTCCGCTACGCCGCCGTAGGAGTTTCCACGCTTGCGTTTGATCTCTTACTGCTCGCTGCCCTGACACAGCTTCTTCATGTCCCGTACTACATTTCGACACCGCTCGCATTCCTTGTTGCGGTCTCCATAAATTACGCACTCAGCCGCAGTTTCGTTTTCCGTGGCACCGACCGACCGGTCCATCATGGCTATGCATATTTCATTGCCATCGCGTTCGGAGGAGCCTTCGCAATCACAGTAGCGGTTGCGGCGCTCGTTACCTACGCACATCTCTACTATCTCGTCGCACGCATTCTTGTGGCGGGCGTAGTGGGCATCGTGAACTATCTCGTGAACCTGCATTGGAATTTCAAGGTCGCCGGGAAGCACGAGTGAGCGCGCGCTATACTCGAAGCATGGAAGACCTGAAGACGCGCATCGCATCGGCCATACAGGGCGATGTCGCCACGGACGAAGCGACGCTCGAGAAGATGAGCCGCGATACGAGCGTATTCACCAAGAAGCCCGCTATCGTGGTGTATCCGAAGGACGCGGCCGATGTATCTGCGCTGGTGAAGGTAGTGGCCGCTGCGAAGTCGGCGGGAGAAGGTGTTTCCGTGACGGCGCGCTCCGCAGGCACCGATATGTCGGGCGGTCCGCTCACCGATTCCGTGCTCGCCGTATTCACGAAGTACATGAACCATATCGTGGAGGTCGGCGATGGCTATGCCGTTACGGAGCCGGGCGTCTACTACCGGGATTTCGAGAAGGCAACGCTCGCGCATGACGAGCTCATCCTCCCCTCCTACCCTGCCTCCCGCGAGCTTGCGGCCATGGGCGGGATCTTGAATAACAACTCGGGCGGCGAGCGCACGCTCGAATACGGCAAGACCGAGCGGTACGTGGAAGAAGTCGAGGTAGTGCTCGCTGACGGCAGCATCACGACATTCAAAGCGCTCGGTCCTGACGAGCTCGATGAGAAGAAGAAGCTCAATACGCTCGAAGGCGATATCTACCGCAAGATGTCCGCGCTCATCATCGATAACCGCGAGGTTATCGAAGGAGCGGAGCCGCACGTATCGAAGAACTCCGCCGGATACGCGCTCTGGAACGTGCTCGATATCGAGAACGGCACGTTCAATCTCGCGAAGCTCATCTGCGGCGCCCAGGGCACGCTTGCGCTCACGACGAAGATGAAGCTGAAGCTCGTGAAGCAGCAAGGCTATCGCTCTATGCTCGTCATCTTTCTCAAGGATCTCGATACCCTGCCGGAGATAGTGAAGCGCGTGCTTCCGTTCAATCCAGAGAGCTTCGAGAGCTACGACGACCAGACCTTCAAGCTCGCGGTGAAGTTCATGCCGCAGATGCTCTCGCAGATGGGTCTCGCGCGCGCCGTTCGTCTCGGCATCTCGTTCCTTCCTGAAATGGCGATGGTCGCTCGCGGCGGCGTTCCCAAGCTCGTCCTCATGGCCGAGTTCTCCGAGGACACGCACGCCGAGGCTCTTTCGATGGCGAAGAAAGCGCAGGAATCCCTCAAGGACCTGCATCTTGCAACCTCTATCAAGAAGGACGAACGTGCAGCCGAGAAGTATTGGATAGTGCGGCGCGAATCGTTCGCACTCTTGCGCAAGAACGTACATGGCCTCTATGCCGCGCCCTTCATAGACGACTTCGTGGTGCCGCCGGATACCTATCCGGAATTCCTGCCGGAATTGAACGCGCTTCTCGACGAATACAAGGACAAATTCATCTATACGATCGCGGGCCACATCGGGAACGGCAATTTCCATATCATCCCGCTCATGGACCTATCGAAGCCCGACGTGCGGCAGGTTATCCTCGAGCTCGCACCGAAAGTCTACGACCTCGTCATCAAGTACGGCGGCACCACCACCGGCGAGCATAACGACGGCATCATCCGCACGCCGTACCTCGCGAAGCTCTTCGGCGAAAAGATGGTCGCGCTCTTCGCGGAAACCAAGCGCATTTTCGACCCGCAGGATATCTTCAATCCGGGCAAGAAAGTCGGCGGCACGTTCAAGGACATCGAGGCCGACATGATCACGCATATATAGAAAGACCCGCGCTGTCCCCAGCGCGGGTCAAAGTCAGTGGCGGGCTCTAGGTCGCACGCACTGCAGAGGGGAAGCTGTGATCCCAGGTAGCATTATCAATCCCACCGTGATAGAAACCTTTCCACCCATCAACACCCTTCGGGAAGAGGCATCGGACACACAGAATACCATCGCAACGACGATAGATGGTTCCCCAGAAGAAGACGGCACGCCTCCTGCCTTGCCCGTCCCTTTTCCACTCTTCGGGAATGAGATGCGGGTTGGCGAGTAGGTAGTCGAGGACGTTGGCGTTGAGCACAGGTACGCTCTTGTCGGACAGCTCCTTGCGGAGCTTGTTGCCTTCGATGTACTTGCCGTTCTTCTGGCCGCTTGCGAGGTAGAGCTCCACCTGCGAGGCGTCCCACTTGAAGGTGCCGCCTTTCTGGTGTTCCTCGACCGTCCAGCCGTCCTTCTCCCAAGGGTTGAAGGGGTCGGCGTCGCAGTCAATGGCGTGCTCGACGACGGTGATGGAAGCGTGGCCGCGCAGGACGCTGCGCACGTCGGCGAGGACATTGCCCTCGCAGAGACGCTTGATGTCGTCGTTGCTGAAGTCCGCACGGCGGAACGCCAGCTTGAGTTCGTTGGCTTGGCCAACATCGAGCATCAAATCGTTGCTCATCGTTGTACTCCTTGTTGCGACGGTGTTCTTACGAACCGTGTCGCGTGCCAGCGGGCTCCCTTGGTTTTAAGGGTTCGCCATAGCAGGAGGGGGCCCACTCGTCGAGCCGCTTTCTGCTAGGGCAAACCGTTTTAATGAACTCTAGAGTGGACTATACCACGAATATACCCGTACGGCAATCAGCCGTACTTCTCTTCGTGCGAGGCTGTATGCCCCCGGAACACCCGGTGAAGATAATAGTTATACGCGAGCACGATAGGAATCAGGGGTCCTAGACCGACCAACATGAACAGGTGCGTGGCTCGGCTCGCAGACACGTCATAGATAGTAAGCGTCGGCGGAATGATGTAGGGAAAAACACCCACTACCATGCCAAGCATCGCAAAGACGAAGATGGCCATGGAGAGATTGTGCAGCATAGGACCCGCATGCTTCTTCAGCACCAAGAGGATGAGCCAGAGCGAGAGGATTGCCATTACGCCCGCAATAGCAAAGAGTGCGTAGTTAGTTGGATACGTTGTCCAACGCGTGAAGAAGACGTAGTTCTTGGTCGGAAGGAAGAGCGTGGCGGAGAGAAGAGCGGCTCCAGTGACAGCACCAGTGACAAGAATGCGCGCGAACATACCGGGTGTCGTCTCCTTCCCCGTTTTCTTGATGAGATAGGCGTAGCCCACGAATACGTAGCTCATGAGGATACCGACCGTAACCAGGAACGAGAGCGGTGTAAGGAAATCAAATGCACTTCCCGCAAACTGTCCGTCCGCGACCGTAATACCTGAAAGCACCCCGCCCACCGCAAATCCCTGCCCTATCGCCGCAAGAATAGAACCGAAGCCAAAGAAGAAACTCCATACTCTTTTATTCTCCGAAAGCGCATGAAATTCGAACGACGCAGCCCGAAGGACGAGCCCGAAAATCATCGCCATCACGGGGATGTAGAGCGCAGAGAGCACGATGCTGTACGCGCCAGGGAACGCACCGAAGAGCATACCGCCTGCGATGACCAGCCAGGTCTCGTTGGCGTCCCAGATGGGACCGAGCGTATGCATCATCACTGCACGATGTTCTTCCTTCTGTGGCAACAAAGAAAGAATGCCGAGACCGAGATCCGCGCCATCGAGGATGATATAGAGCGCAACCGCGAGTCCTATTGCAAGAAACCACAGCAAAGAAAGTGTTGGATCAGAGAGAAACGTCATGGTGTGGGCAGAGTAAGGTCAGGTCCTTTCTTCACGATCTTCCAGGTAAACCAGACAAAAAGAATGGAAAACGCGATGTAAATGAGAGTAAAGATAGCGGTCGTTGCTGCCACCGAATGCACGGAGAGGTTGGGTGAGAGACCGTGCTCGGTGCGAAGGAGGTGGTATACCACCCAGGGCTGCCGACCGATCTCACGCACCATCCAGCCTGCTTCGGTTGCAATGAACCCGAGCGGAGTCGCAAGGACAAAGAGCCACCAGAAGAGGCGGTCGCCACCTTGCCCCGCCACAAGCTTGGTACCAGGGAGCGCAGGACCGCACGCTAGATATCCCCGCCTCCAATACCAGACGCCAAGCAGCATAAGGAGAAACAGGATGAAACCAATCGCGACCATGATGCGGAAGGAATAGAACACAAGAACGTCATCTATGAGCGTCGGCCGATCATGTTCTGGGAAATCGTTGAGTCCTTGCACCTGCCCCGTGAGCGAGTGGGTTGTGAGTACCGATAGCACGTTCGGAATCTTCAGCTCAAAAGCATTACCGTTATTCTCCGCATTCGGCCACGCGACGAGCACCCAGTCGGCACCTTGTCCTGGTGCATTCGTATTCCAGTGGAGTTCCGTGGCTGCAAGCTTCGCGGGCTGGTATTCGGCCACGGTCGTACCTGACATATCGCCAAGCGCGATCTGAAGCGGGGTCGCAATGATGGCGATGACGAGACAGTACTTAAAGGTTCGCAAAAAGAATTCACGCGCCGGCTCAAGCGTGGCCTTCCGGAGCATCACGAGCGCGCAGATGCCCATCATCATGAAGAGTGTGGACTCGATACAGGCCACCCACATATGCATAAACGAGACGACGGTATCAGGATTGAAGAGCGCCACGACATAATCCGTGACCACGAGCTTGCCGCCTTCGACCGTGACGCCGATGGGGACTTGCATCCAGGAGTTTGCAGCCATGATCCAGAACGCGGATAAGGTGGCCCCCACGAATATCATGAGATTCGCAAAGAAGTGCATCTTCTTCCCTACCTTGTCCCAGCCGAAGACAAAGATGCCCAGGAACGCCGCCTCAAGCGCGAACGCGACCGTAGATTCGAACCCAAGAATATTTCCGAAGAAGTCACCGGCAGCGTTTGAGAACCGCGCCCAGTTAGTGCCGAACTCGAACTCAAGCGGAAAGCCGGTGGCGGTACCGATAGCAAACGTAAGTATAAAGATCTTCGTCCAGAAACGGAGCTGCTGATAGTAACGGATGTCTTTGGTCTTGAGCCAGAGCGCCTCCATAACCACCATGAAGAGCGAGAGGCCGATGGACATGAGCGGCCAAAGAATATGAAAAGCGGCAGTATCGCCGAATTGGAATCGAGAGAGCGTGAGAACGTCCATATCCCTTTATATAAAGGGTATCATGCGACGCGCTTATGATTCGTGTTTCCGCAGGATTCGGGAGAGCGCGTATGCAGCAGCAAGAAGCACTCCCAGTACAGCGACGAATCTCCAGAATGCGCGAGCGTTCATGCCTTCTATAACCCGCAGCGGTTTCCGAAAGTCGCTAAAGAAAAGACCCGGTCTTGCCGACCGGGCTTTGGTAAGGTTCTGGATATCGAGAAAGTATTAGACTTCGCCTTCCTCGGGTTCGTCGAGCGGCTTGTAGCCCGCGACAGACTGCAACGCGATCTCGCGGTACCACGTGTAGTTGTTGCCGGGACGGTACGGCCGCGTTTCCATGAGCAGATCATGCTTGCGCAAGTCGTTAGCCGTAATGACTACCTGGTTGTTTTCCCGCCGCGTGAAGATCGGAGTACTCGTCCATATACGCAACGGTTGTGCGGTATGGAGCAGCAGATGACAGGTCGTGAGGGTGTATTCCATCAGCAGTTCGAGTTCTTCGACGTGACGGATAAGTCGACCGCGTTCCTCAGCCGCGATCACACCTGCATTGATCACTTCTACCGCTTCTTCCTTCTTCTTATGCAGATGAAGGAAATATGCCAACTTGCGCAACGGCACAGGGTCTTCACTGACCCCGATAGGTTGATCTCCTGCCTGGAGAGGAAAGAAGACCGGATACTCTTTTACCTCACCAGCGCGCCGTCCCACTTCAGAGAACGCGTTCTGGTGTGAAGGAAGTTCCTTAAACGGGAACTCCCGCGGTGAAGATAATTCACCCAATGATGGTTCCAAGTTAGCCTCCCGAAAACGAAATGTTCATGGTGGAAGTCATGCTTCCTTCGGAGAGCATTGTAACACGAAAACAAGACTGCGGCAACGGCAGTTTGACGTAATCCCCTTCATACCGTCTCGCTTCTTGAAAGATTCATGTTTCTGTAGCATACTAGCGTTAACTCGCGGTTCACCCTCCCACAAGGTTCGGCAGAGGCGAGGTTAAAAGTTCACACAGCCACATGGCAACAAACAAACTCTACGTCGGCGGTATTCCGTATCGCACGACTGAGGACGAGCTCCGCACCGCCTTTGAGGAGGCGGGTACGGTCACGTCCGCAAGCATTATCAGCGATCGCATGACCGGCCGCTCACGCGGATTCGGTTTCGTGGAGATGGCAGACGAGGCCCAGGCCCAGGCTGCTATCGATCGCTGGGATGGCAAGGAGCTCGATGGCCGCATGCTCTCGGTTTCCTTCGCTCGCCCGCAGGGTGAACGCCCCGCAGGCGGCCGCGGCGGTTTTGGTGGTAATCGTGGAGGCTTCGGCGGCGGCAACGACCGCGGAGGCTTCGGCGGCGGCTACTAATTCGCTCGTTAAAGAAAAAGACCCGGATTTGTCCGGGTCTTTTTCTTTAACTTAGCAAGTCGGGCCGCTATCTACATGCGTCTGCCCTTCTCCTTGAAGCTTTTGGGTGAGCAGCTTCTTGTACTCCGCATTCCAGCCCACCATATTGGAAAGAATCTGGAGGAAGGATCCGACGGCCGCAATGGAGAGAATGATGGCGATGGGCCATGCGTACGGCGTGAGGAAATAGAAGAAGAACACAAAGAAACCGAACCAAAGGCCAGTGCACCACGGGCACGTGAGAAGTGTGTGGAGGGTACCGCGGAGCGATGACGGTTTCGCATCCACGAACCAGTCGCGAATGAACTTGGTGATGGCGTCATAAGTAAAGAGTCGCGTGAGGCGCCAGACGGCAAGTGCCATGAGTGTAATGTCGCCGAACCCTACTCGTCGGAAGAACGCACCGGTCGAGGCAAGGTACCAGACACCCGTGCATACGAGTGCGACGAAGAAGATGGTAAGGATGATGTTCCAGAAATGATTGCGAAGCGTGTTCATATGCGCCAAGTGTACCCTACCTCCATGATGGTATACGGTAGAGCTATGAACATCTCGGGGGAAGACCGGGTACACCTTATACGAGACAAATATCACGGCGATGAGTCAGCGGACCTGACAGATGACGCCCGACGTCTCGCACTAGGCGAGCCGCTCGCCTATGTCATTGGCTGGATTCCGTTCCTGGGACTCCACATCCGGCTGGATTCACATCCGCTCATTCCCCGCCCGGAAACCGAATGGTGGACCGAGCTTCTCATCGAGCATCTCAAGGAACGATTTGGAGACGCGCCCTGCAGAGTTCTTGATCTTTGTGCCGGCTCGGGAGCAATCGGACTTGCCGTGCTCAAGCACCTCCCCAACGCCCACGTTTCCTTTGGAGAACTTTCGGCAGCTCATGCAGAGCTGGTCATGCGAAACATTGAAGAGAACGGCCTCGACACATCGCGAGCCGATGTTCGTGGTGGAGACCTCTTCGCGCCATTCCAAAACCAGCACTTCCACATCATCGCCACGAATCCGCCGTATATTCCAAGTACCCGAGCGCTCGATCGAAGCGTGCTCGATTACGAGCCCGAGGACGCACTCTATGCGGGCACCGATGGTCTTGAACTCATCCGCCGCCTCGCGACAGAAGCCCCACGCCACATTTCCAAAAACGGCGAACTCTGGATGGAGTGCGATATCGAGAACATCGACGAAGCCGCGCGCCTCCTCGCCCAAACAGGGGCACGCACCGATATCCGCACCGACCTCTATGGCCGCAAGCGCCTCGTGCTAGCCTATTACTGATGCAAAGCTCGTCCACACCCATCGGTATCCATGTTGCTGCGATTCCCGTCGCGCAGGTGGTCCCTGTTGTTTTCTTCCTTATCTTCTTTATCTGGGCGGTGTATACCGTGGTCGCCGCCTATCACTGGCTCCGCTACAGCAACAACACCACGCTCGCGCTCTGCGCAATCACCACGCACCTCATCGTATCAGCATGGCTTGCCATCTACGCAGTAAGCGGCATTTCCTGATATGCGCGACGTACAACTCCAGCCGGGCGAGATGATTACGCGGTCAGTCCGCAAGCACTGGTTCGTGCTTTTGGCCACTCTCGTTCCGTTTGCGCTCCTTGCGTACCTCCCCACCCTTTTCCTTCCTTTCCTCCACTTCATCATGTCGATCGTTCCTCACTCCGGTCAGGTAGCAACGTTTAGTATTCCGGCCAATCCGCTCATTCGTCTCTTCTACGGCCTCTGGCTTCTTATGCTCTGGAGCGCCGCATTCAGTACAGTCACTCGCTACTACCTCAATCAGTGGATCATCACCAATACCCGCATCATCGAGATCCAGCAGTACGGGTATTTCAGCCGCGAAGTGTCGAGCGTACTCCTCGTACGCGTGCAGGATGTCTCAAGCGATGTTGAAGGATTGTTCGAGACTATCTTCGGATATGGACGGCTCACCGTGCAGAGCGCCGGCGAGGAAGAGCACTTCATCATGGATGCGATCTCTGATCCTCAAGGTCTGCGCGACCTCATCATGAAAGAGATCGCCGAGCTACATGCCGATGGATTACCTGCAAATGTCGCGGTCGCGGCAGCACACACCGGTATCTAGATATCCTTGCCGCTGAACGGCGTGATAGTAAGTGCGGAGAGATCAATGTCGTCGAGACAACGTACGTTGATCGAATACATAGGCTTCCCTTCCTTGTTAGTACCTCGCGCAAAGGATTCGACTCCACAGACCGGACAGAATAAGTGGTGGATAGTTTTCCGGTTGAACTGGTAATCGGTGAGCTCGTTTTCAGTACCGTTCGTGAGCCGGAAATCTTGGGCTGCGACAAAGTTCAGGATGAGGCCTTTCATGAAGCAGTGGGAGCAATCGCACTCGATAATGCGGGCGAGATCAGTATCGACCTCGTAACGGAACTTCCCGCAGTGGCATCCGCCGGTATACGTCTTCTTTTCCATAGATGGCTCGATAGTACCACAGCGGGATATTTGCTAGACTCTGTTGCATGAGCGATAAGAAACTCTCCACCGAACCATACAAGGGCGTCCGTGATTTTTATCCAGAAGAGTGGGCACAAATGCAGGCCGTCTTCAGTGTGGCGCGTACCATCCTACGTTCCTACGGCTATGAAGAGTACAATGCGTCCCCCCTTGAGCCGGCCGAGCTCTACGAGAGCAAGACCAGTGAGGAGATCGTGAACGAGCAGACCTTCACCTTTACGGACCGCGGTGACCGCCGGGTAACGCTGCGCCCAGAAATGACCCCATCGCTTGCACGCATGGTGGCAGCAAAGAAGCGTGAACTCGTCTTCCCGGTTCGCTGGTTCAACATCGGCAACCGTTTCCGCTACGAGCGTCCCCAGAAGGGCCGCATGCGCGAGTTCTATCAGATCGATGTAGATCTCATTGGCATCGCGGATCAGAAGGCCGAGGGCGAACTTATCGTCATCGCTTCTGAAATACTCAAAGCCTTTGGTGCAAACGACGGCGACTTCACCATCCGCGTGAACTCCCGCAAACTCCTCAATGCCGCTACCGCCGCACTTGGCTACACAGAGGAAGAATCGAAGCAATACATTGGCCTGCTTGATCGCAAAACAAAAATGGGTGCAGAGGAGTTCGAGACGGCACGTGCACCCTTCCGTCGTGATGGCACAGATGCGCTTGAACTCATCGAAGCGGGCGAAGCGGCTGCCGTAAAGGAAGAGAAGGATAAGATTTATGCACTTTTAGCTGCCTTCGAGGCGCGTGGCATGAGCAATGTCGTCTTTGATCCGACAATCGTTCGCGGTTTTCTCTACTACACAGGTACGGTTTTCGAGATTAACGATACCAACCCCGAGAATCCGCGTGCGCTCTTCGGCGGTGGTCGCTATGACAATCTCCTTTCTCTCTTTGGGGGCGAATCTATTCCTGCAATGGGCTTTGCCTTGGGTGACGTGACCTTGCTCGACTTCCTGCAGACACATGGCTATCTGCGTGACATCCCGAGTGCACCTTTCCTTTTCATTGGCACACCATCCCCGGAAGATGCTGCAGTAGCCCAGGAATTCGCCGCAGCGCTCCGTCGTGAGGCTCGTGTGCCGGTCATCGTGAACTCCTCCGACACCAAGTCACTTGGTGATCAGGTGAAGGAAGCGGTTCGTCGCGGCATTCCCTATTTTGTTGCGTATGGTAAGAACGAAGCTGACACGGGCACCATACGGTTGAAGCAACTGGTCGATGGTACTGAGACGGAACTTCCTGCAGCTGAACTCCTTGCTCATTTCCTGGGCACCCGCCGCTCTTAAGGTATGCGGGAAATCACGTTCGATATTGAAACTGCAAACCTGATACCGGTAATGAACCGGCAGGAACTCCATCGCTTGGATCTCGCCGTCGTCGCTATTCACGACTCCGAGACCGGTGAGTACACGTCATATTCCAAAGAGGAGCTTCCAAAGCTATGGCCCATCATTGAGCAGGCTGATGTTTTGATCGGATACAACTCTGACAGTTTTGACGTTCCCCTTCTGAACCACTACTATCCCGGCGATCTCACCCAGATCCGCTCACTCGACCTTTTAGTGGAGGTGCACGGTGCACTTGGTAGGCGTCTGCGTCTCCAGAACCTGGCAGAGGCAACGCTTGGCCACGGCAAATCCGCCGATGGAGTGAAAGCGGTTGAGTGGTGGCAGGCCGGTGAATACCAGAAGGTCCGCGACTATTGCATCCAGGACGTGAAGGTCACTCGCGAGCTTTACGAACATGCTCTCAAGCATGGAAAGCTTAAGTACAAGGATCTGCGCGAGGTCCGCGAAATAAAGCTCGACACGAGCCGATGGGGAGCTCCCCAGAACGCCACGGCATTCACCCACACCCTCGGTCTCTAACAGAGGCTTGCGTGCTATCATTTTTTTATGAAAATCCCTGCGAAGGAATTAATGATTCCGTTCGCTATCGTGTTCGCGGGCATGGTGATCGCCATCGCGGTCTACCAGGTCCGTATACAACACACGCTCTCGGTAGGTACCGGCACCCCGGACGCTGTCCGCCCTGTGAAGCCTACCGATCACATCATCGGCAATCCAAGCGCCCCCGTGGTCGTGGTTGAATACGGAGATATTGATGGCTCATACAGCAAATCCTTCCAGCTCACGATGGAGCAGCTCATGACCCAGTACGCGGATGGAGGCAAGGTTGCATGGGTATACCGCCATTTCCCTCTTTCGAGCGAGCATCCCGATGCCGCCACACATGCACTCGCTGCCGAATGCGCCGCCTCGCTCTCACAGCCCATAACGTTCTTCCGATTCATTGATGCGCTTCAGACTGCAGCTCCAGGCGATAACCAGTTTGATCCTGCGGATTACCCTGTCGTACTGGCACAATTCGGCATAGATGAAGCAGCCTTTCGGCAGTGCATGACCAAGGACGCCTTTACCAAGCGTGTGCATGACGACTATGACAACGCGCTTGCGTCTGGCGCGACCGGGTCTCCATTCATCGTGCTTCTGGTACAAGGAAAGAAGCCAGCCATCATAAACGGCGCTCTTCCCTACGCCGCAATGAAGAAGCTTATCGACGACTCCATCGCTCAAGTGGGGGCGTAATTACTGTTCCGTTGAACACATTGACAGCTCGGGAACGCATGGGAAAATCTGTATATATCAGTATCTGTTGAAACGATTATGTTTGGAGAAGCATGGGGAAAACTGCGCCGATTGAGTCCTGGCGAAAAGCGTGAGGTGAAGCCTTCCGCAGATCAGGAGAATCCTGTTGTCATTGCTCGCGACTCACTCGGCAACCCTGTCGGTACCGCGAAATCCAGCCTTGAAGCTGATCGGATGGAGGCACAGGCTGACGAAGAGACGCGCCTGGCTGCATAATCAGAATCTTGAAGAAAAACGCTCGCACATGCGAGCGTTTTTCTTTTATACAAAGAGATTCAGTAGATCGTCGTAATCAGACGGTTCTCCTTCGCGCCATTTCCCAGACAGAAGTTCCCGTATCACGGCATCGAGTGTCTCCGTGAGTTCTGTTCGAGTTTCATCAGTGAGCGGCACTGGATATTCTGTCACCGTTTCTGGCCCCACCTGGACAATACTTGCACCGGTCGGCACATGGCCGTTTTCGCGTAAGAGAAGATCGTAGAATGCGAGCTGGCGCGCATGTTTCTCATCCTTGATATGGACATCGCTTGAAGTCTTGAAGTCGATGATGCGTTCGCCGTCTGGGTTCTGGAATACTGCGTCCACCTTTCCCTGCAAGAGGACCGGTACTCCTTGTACGGAACGGGTCACCCGGAAGGCCTCTTCGATAGCCGTGGTCTCGGGCGTACCCCCATCATCTATGAACCGAACGAGACTTTGACGTGCATGCTCGGCTACACGGTCGAACGCAGTAGTGCGCGGCAAGAGAGACCGTGCGAGTGATGCTTCAAGCGCGCTTCGAGCGCGGTCCTCATCCTTGGTCGATAGGTATTCGGCAATACCTGCGTGAACAGCCGTACCGATAGCCGTCGCCGGGGCCTCCGGTTCATGAAGTCGCAGTACGCGTCGTGCGAAAAAGGTCGGGGGCGATTCCAGGTATTCATTGAATGCCGAGGGTGACAATCCTTCCTCCGTAAGGAAACGCTTCACGAGCTCGTTCACAGCTTCGGTTGGCTCGATAGTCGTATGAAGGAGTGGCAGTGGGTCGTAGGAGGGAGTGATTGGCGGAAGGTTTTCAGGGATGAGTACCGAAGGAGGCAGATCCCGACCATCTCCGTTTTCGACTGCGTACGAAACCACCAGGCTATCCTTGGCACGCGTGAGCGCCACATAGAAAAGCTTGGCCGCATCTTCGAGGGTGCGTGTCTGATCTACCGGGGACGGAATCTTCGCGGGAAGACCTCCCTTCTCCCATGCTCGAGCGTTCAGTCCTGCGACGAACACCTTCTCGAATTCCATGCCTTTCGCCTTATGCGCGGTGATGACCGTCACTCGACCCTCGGCGAGAGTGACGCTCGATTTCACACTCTCGAGCCCGTGCTCGTGTGCCTTAGTGAATGCATCAACGACGGTAGCGAAGCTCTGACATGTATCGCGGGAGACGATCTCCTCGATATGCATGAAGACTCGACGCATCAACTCCACATCCTCTAAGTGTTCAGCGTGCGAGAGCAGATACGAACGCGCACCAGTATCCGCGAGGATACGGGAAAGGAGCGGTAGCGGCGCGGTTGTCAGTACTGCGTCTTGGAGCGTTTTGAGGATCTTTGTGATATCCGGATACGCGTGTTCAAGAGCGCTCCAGAGTTCGTGATCGCGATTCTTGAGGAGGAGCGCTGCACGATCAGCGAGCGGCATTTGCCACCATGGAGCAAGCAACGTTTCGCGCAACGCAGCCCGATCGAGGGGGTCGGCAATCATGCGCATAAGCGCGAGTACCGCGCGTAGTACCGGCCGCGACGAGAGCATGACATCGCCTGCCCGCAGAGTCGGTACCCCTTTGGCCGCAAGGTGCTCGGCGAAGAGATCGGCAACAGCATTCCGACTCACGATAACGGCTATCTCGTGGGGCATCGTGCCGGAGGCGATTGCGTCGGCGACAAGCGTGGAGACCTGATCACGCTCGGCTAATGGGTCTGGTGCTGCAAGGAGCTCGATGCTCGCCTTCCCTTCCCGAGTAGAAACCAGGTGCTGATGCTCGCCAGTGGACGCGGGCACCCTCTGGATGAGTCCATGTGAGACGTCGAGAATGTCCTGGAGCGAACGGAAGCTTTCGGTCAGATAGATCACTTCGGTCCGGGGATACCGTTCGGTGAACTCTTTGAAATGAGAAGAATCTGCACCCTGGAAGCGATAGATGGCCTGCTTTTCGTCACCGACCACAAAAAGGTTCGGGTGCTCATCATACGCAAGCGTATCGAGGAGTTCATGCTGGAGCGCATTCGCATCCTGGTGCTCATCGGCAAGGATGTATTGGTACTGCTCTTGCACGGTAGCGCGCAGGCTCGCGTCAGCCTTGAGTCCGTCCACAGCCATAGAGAGGACGTCAGCGAAGTCATACACATCTCGCTTTTCCTTAAGCGTTTCGTACGCCTCGATGAGTCGGATTGCCTCGAATCCTTTCTGCAATTGTTCGAGTTTCTTCTCTCCTTCCGGCTTGAAGTCGCCTTTCTTACCGTACTTACTATCGCGAGTGTAGTAGTTCGATTCGTCAGCACGTATCGCTTCACCTCGTTCCTCTAACCAGCTACGGTATGCATTAAGACTAATACGTTCGCGCACTAGGTCGTCACGCAAACGTGCAAGATCCCGCAAGTAGAAATAGGGGGATTTCGTGGTGCGAAGCGCAGATAGATTCTCTGTCTCAAGGACCTCGCGCCACAGAAGCGTAGCTTCCACATCGCCAGCAAGTCGCTTGCCGCGAACCTGGGGGAACGAATCGGGATAGGTGGAAAGTAGATGCTCGGCAAAGCCGTGGAAAGTGGAGATGAATACTTCCCGTGCAACTGCATCGCCCACGAGTTCACCTAATCTACGACGTACCGTACGTGCGGCAGATTCCGTGAAGGTGAGGACGAGAATATTGGACGCACTCGCCTGCGTCTGTCGCAGGATATTGGCAATGCGGAGCGTGAGGATATGAGTCTTGCCTGTGCCCGGACCCGCTATGACAAGCACTGGTCCTTCAACAACATCTACTGCTGTCTTTTGGGCTGTGTTGAGATTTTGGTATCGTTCGAGGAATGCTTTCTCGTGCGCCATTCCTTTATTCTACGTGCTTACAGAAGAAACTCGAAGACATTAGTTACGCCTCCCGTTCTGCATGACCAAGCCTATTATGGTAAGAAGGGTGCTGACGACTACATATACCCCATGCAATGCCCATATCTCAAGAATTGCATATGCCTGACCTAACCCTGACCAGTCTCCAACTCCTACCTAATCAAATGAGAGATTTAAATACATAGAAACAAAGAGATATAACAAAGTAACGAACAACCAAAAGGAGTACATTCGTTTCGACAGCCTCCACCCTAGACCAGCAAAGATTGTAACCAGAATAAAGGGAGCTAGTGCAGAACCCAGATTTCGTGCGGTCAAAACACATGAGTCTTGCACTCTCGACAGGTCACAAATCTGAGACAAGAAGAGGACGCTTATAGTTGCGAGAGTTAATGACAGAACCAAAACACTTTTTCTTAGGGTGACGAGCCGGCGCATACCCCTTTGCCCGCATCCTAACACTCAACGGGGCCGTGGCAAGTGGTATGCTAATCCCTATGGACAGTCCAAGAAATAGAACGTATTTCCTCCTAGTCTTACTCGTACTTACGGCGGTACTCGCCTTCTTTGTGCTGCGCCCCTT
>JBLNCF010000015.1:0-79447 GCA_050260455.1 Bacillota bacterium | reverse complement strand
AAGCCCCGGCACTGACCGGGGCTTTTCTTATTCTGATCGAGCAAGTTCGACCCACTCAAAGTGCAAGCCCTCATGCTCTCTCTCCTCACTTGAGATAACTCGCGTGAAGTCCTCTTCGTATGGAGGGAAAAAAGTATCGCCTTCGACAGGGTCATTAATAAGTGTGAGATCAAGTTGGTCAGCGTAGGGAAGGGCGGCCTCGTAGAGCTGACCGCCACCAATGACGAATATCTTGTCCGCTCCCTCGGTGCCCTTTGCCATTTCGAATGCTTCCTCAAGCGTGTTCACGACCGTCGCTCCAGAAGCCGAATACCCTGTATCTCGAGACACCACGATGTTAGTGCGGCCGGGCAGGGGGCGGAACTTTTCGGGGAGGGACTCCCAGGTCTTGCGGCCCATGATGACCGGGTGTCCGATCGTCAGAGATTTAAAACGGCCTAGGTCAGCGGGGATGTGCCAGAGCAAGTCGCCGTTCTTTCCAATGGCGCGGGTTTGCTTCGACAGGGCGGCAATAAGGTGGATCATGGGGCCAGTATACGCCAGCTGCACCCTCTGGCCCGGTGCCGTATACTGGCAGCACATGGCTGGCACCTACGAGATAGAAATCAAGAGCCTCCTCGGAAAAGCGAGTGAGGCTGAACGTTTGAAAAGGGCGATGCGCGAACTCGACCCGAGTGTTTCGCTCGTTTCCTCAAACGCACAACTGAATCATTATTTCGAAGGAGGAGACCCGACGAGGCTCGCTTACACATTTGCTCCGCATGTGTCTCCTGAAGCGGTGGAGAAAATGCGCACCATCGCCGCGGAAGGGAAAAGCATCTCGGTGCGCACACGTGGGGTCGACGGTACTTCGCGAATCGTGATGAAGGCCTCTATTGGTGACGACTCAAGCGCGAACGGCGTGATGCGGATGGAAGTGGACGAACAAGTCCCTCTTTCTTTGGAGGAAGTTGATGCGCTCGTGCTCTCGTGCGGCTACTCATATCAAGCAAAATGGTCCCGCGAGCGCGAGGAATATCAGCTCGGCGACGTGGCGGTGTGCCTCGATAAGAACGCCGGGTACGGGTACTTGGCAGAATTCGAGAAAGTCGTGCATGATGCAAGTGAAGCCGACGGCGCTCGCAAGGAACTCGAGACTCTCATGGAGCATCTCGGCGTCTCCGAGCTCCCGCAGGACCGGCTGGAGCGCATGTTCGCTCATTACAACGCGCATTGGCCCGAGTACTACGGAACCGATAATATTTTCACCATCGAATAACTTATGTTTCTTTCCGACGTCGACATTGAAAAGGGAGTAAAGGACGGCTCGATTGTGATCCGCCCATTTGATAAGAAGCGATTACAGCCGGCCAGCTACGATGTGACGCTCGGCAACGAGTTCCAGGTCACGAATCGCCACAGCACCGCCTCTATCGATCCGTACAACAAGATTTATCCAGTGACTCGCACCATCAAGGTTAAGGATGGGGAAGCGTTCCTCCTCCATCCGGGTGAGAGCGTGCTCGGTAAGCAAAAGGAATTTATCGGCGTCGACCATGAACACCTCATCCTTCTCTCGGGCAAGTCTTCGCTTGCGCGCGCAGGTCTTGTCGTACATAACACGGCCATGCTCTTCAATCCCGGCCATCACTTCTATCCCACGTTTGAGCTCGTGAACACCAACAACGTGCCCATCATTCTTCGCCCGGGGATGGAGATCGCACAGCTCCTCTTTGCAAAGCTCACGTCGAAGACTTCGAAGGGCTACGAGCAGACGGGCCGCTACGGCAAAAAGAACTCCAATCATTTCACTGACAAGCGTGACGCCGCAAAGAAACGCGCCGTTACCAAGAAGAAGTAACCCACCTATCTATGGACCGACACCCTGAATACCAGTACCTCGATATCGTTAAGGAATTGTTGGAAAAGGGTGAGGAACAGGTTGATCACGGTACGGGCATTAAGACGTACAGTCTCTTCGGTCGTCAGATCCGGTTCGATCTTTCGGAAGGATTCCCGCTCCTGACCACCAAGTCGGTGTACTGGAAGGGTGTGCTCCATGAGCTCTACTGGTTCCTGTCGGGTCAGACCAACGTTAAATACCTGATCGACAACAAAGTCCATATTTGGGACGACTATCCGCTGCGTATCTACAACGAAAAAGTAGCGAAGGGAGAGCAGCCAGAACTCACCAAGGAAGAATTCATCGAGAAGATTGCGACAGATGACGCATTCGCTACAGAGCATGGCGAGCTTCCGCATATCTACGGTGAAATGTGGCGTGCGTGGCCGGCGGGTGATGGTCGCAAGGTGGATCAGCTCTCGTGGGTGATCAATGAACTTACGGGCGATCCTGATGCACACAACACCCTCGTGACGTCCTGGAATCCCGAGTTCCTCTACGGCATGGCCGCTCCAGGGAAGGCAGCTCGATTCCCGATTTGCCATAACCTGTATCAGGTGAACATCAAAAACGGCAAAGTATGCCTGCAGCTCTATCAGCGATCCGCAGACATCTTCCTTGGTGTGCCGTTCAATATCGCAAGTTATGCGCTTCTCACGATGATTATCGCGAAGGCGCTCGGACGCGAACCCGGAGAATTTGTGCACACGTTCGGTGACGTGCATATCTACGAAAACCATTTCGAGCAGGCACGTGAACAGATTGCTCGAGAGCCAAAACCCTTCCCGAAGGTTGAACTCTCGGATGCATTCTCAACGATCGATGAATTCCGTCCCGAGCACGCAACGCTCGTGGGGTATGAGCCGCATGCGGCCATCAAAGCGCAGATGGCGGTCGTGGGTGGGTACAACAAAGATCTGCACGGCGCAGCCGAGGAAGGTGCGTAGTCTACTCAATAGGAAGATCGAGGAAGTCGGCAACGTTAAAAACGGCGATGCCGAATCGGAAGGGATTCCTACGCATGTCTGGGTGCGTTTGCGAACGGGCCTGGTAGAAGAGGTAGAGCTTATCTCCCTTCAGAATGACACTTGCGTGTCCGTTCTCACCCGACTCCCATTCGTTTGTGCGTTCGGGGAGTACTGGACCGAGCGAAGTGTACGGCCCATCCACATGCGAGGCGAGGGCGAAGAAGACACGTTGGCGCGTACCGCGTCGACCCTCCTCGAGGAAGCAGGTGGCGTTCAATAGGATGCGTCCACCCGGCAGTTCAATGATCTGTGGTCCTTCGATACCCCATTCGTAATCGGGGTGACCGAGTCGATTGTGATGCCAGGCGATACGGTCATGATCGAGTACGCAGCCCATGCGTTGGTACGGACCGTTCCAGAGTCCTGACATACTGCGTGCGAGATAAAGGTCTGGCTGGGGCGTGAAGGGCATATCGGTCGGAATGGACCCGGGAATTCCCGAGTAGATGAGATATCGTTCGCCACCGATCTCTGCGTAGTGTGGATCATACAGACCTGACTCTGCCAGTCCCTCTGGCTCAATAAGCGTCTCCTCCCAGGTGAATGTTTGCCCGTCGGTGGAGGTGAAGTACTCGATACCTCCGCCGATATCCATGAAGTCGCGTTGCACCGCCATGTGATATAGCTCGTCCGTGTTCTCGTAGATCACGCTCGGTGCAGCCATGTGGGGTCCAGAAAGACCAATCAGTGTGAGTGGCTCCACTTCCGTCCACGGTCCCTCGATGTCAGGTGCCGTCGCGTGGAGGACCATCCAGTCCTCGGGAATAGTGTCGCCACCGGAGCCATAGATGTGCCAGAGTTTTCCGTCAAAGCAGATACAGGGGTCTTTCGTGTCCTTGAACCGGCTCGAATCGAAGAGCGGCCCGAAACTCCGTATGGGTCGAGGGGGAAGCGGATGGTCGGACATACTTGGAGGATACTGCATTCTCCAATATGAAGATGGGGTTGGAGTGAACGGAGGAGGGAGGTACCATGGAGACATCAACCCGAGGCTTATGGTGTAACGCGCACGGATTCCGCTCACTATCCGCTAATTACTTTCACCATGCCGTACCCCCATATCCATTCTGAAGATCCTGAACTCAACGCACTCCTTGAGGGCGAAGAGACGCGCCAGGCCGAGGGACTCGAACTCATTCCTTCCGAGAACTACGTATCGCAGGCCGTACGCGAGGCGATGTCGTCTGCGCTCACGAACAAGTATTCCGAAGGCTACCCCGGCAAGCGTTACTACGGCGGTCAGGAGTTTACCGATCAGATAGAGACTCTCGCAATCGAACGTGCCAAAACTCTCTTTCGTGCAGATCATGCAAACGTGCAGCCGCTCGGAGGAGCAGCGGCAAACATCGCCGCGTACTTTGCCTGGCTTGAACCAGGTGACACCGTGCTCGGTATGGATCTGGCTCATGGCGGCCACCTGACGCATGGATCTCCGGTCACCTACATGACCAAGCTGTTCAATTTCGTGCGATACGGCATGAAAGACCCGGACACGGGCGAGATTGATTACGATCAGATGTTTGAAACCGCCAAGCGCGAGCGTCCGAAGATCGTGCTCGCCGGGTTCTCCGGATATCCGCGTGAGCTCGATTGGGAGCGCATCGCTGCTATTGCCCGGGAAGTGGATGCGGTCGCCATGGCAGATGTGGCGCATATCGCGGGTCTTATCGCCGGGGGTGTTGCGAAGAATCCACTCGACTACGGTTTCAACATCATGACCACCACAACGCACAAGACGCTTCGTGGTCCGCGTGGCGCAATGATCCTCTCAAAGGGTGTCGTGGGTAACCCACTCAAGGCTCCCGAAAAGACTATGGAGAACCTGCCAACACTTATTGATCGCAGTGTTTTTCCCGGCTTTCAGGGTGGTCCGCATATGCATCAAATTGCTGCAAAAGCAGTCGCGCTTCGGGAGGCAAGCGAACCGTCGTTCAAAGTGTATGCAGAGCAGGTGGTCGCAAACGCGAAAACAATGGCAGACGTCTTCAACGAAGGTGGCGTACGACTCATTACAGGCGGTACAGACAACCACCTCATCCTTGCCGACGTATGGAGTTCGCTGGGTATCTCGGGCGGGGAAGCAGAGACGCTTCTCGATCGTGCTGGCATCACGCTCAATAAGAACAGTATTGCGAACGATGAACGTAAACCGTTCGACCCGTCTGGTATCCGGTTCGGTACGCCTGCCATGACCACCCGCGGTTTCAAAGAGACCGAATCACGTGAAGTGGCCGAGCTCATGCTCGAGATTCTTAAGAATCGCGATGATGCGACGGTCGAGAAGGCCGGGAAGCGTATCAAGGAACTGGCCGAAGCGCACCCGATTCCAGAATCCTTCTAAGCTGCTATAGTCGGCGTATGGAAGAAACGCTGCGAAAGGCTATTGCCGAAGCGCTTGCCGCTGCGGGAGCGCCAGACACTGCATTTGTCGTGGAGTGGCCGGCTACTCTCGCTCATGGCGACTACGCTACGAACGCTGCAATGGCGGCAGCCAAAGCACTTGGAAAGAATCCACGCGAGCTCGCCGATGAGCTTGTTCTCGCACTGCGCACTACGCTTACGCATCAGGTTTCCTCGATCGAGGTTGCAGGTCCTGGATTCATTAACTTCACGCTCGCGCGTCCGGTCATATCCGGGATAGTGAAAGAGGTCGCTGAACTCGGGAGCGGCTGGGGTCGCGGTAGTGCTGCGGAAGGGAAACGCGTTTCAATAGAATATTCAAACCCCAATGCATTCAAAGAAATGCACATTGGCCATCTCATGGGATCCATTGTCGGTGAGTCAGTATCGAGATTGATTGAGAATTCCGGTGCAACAGTCATTCGCGACACGTTTGGCGGGGATATTGGACCCAACGTCGCGAAATGTTTGTGGGCGCTTCAGAATAAAGGTGTGACAGATGTGGCGAGCGCTGCAGAAATCGGCGCCGCATACATCCAGGGTGCAAATGCATACGAAGAGAGCGAAGCTGCGAAAGCAGAAATCGATGCCTTGAATACCCGCATCTATGACGTGGTAGCTCGACAGGACGAGGAACTCACTGACGAGGAGCGCATGCTTCTTGCGCTTTGGCGCAAGGGACGCGAAGTGTCGATGGAAGAGTTCCGTCGGATATGGAAGACGGTGGACACGCATTTCGACTATGAATTCTTTGATAGCGATACGGGGGATTCAGGAATCCGTATTGTCCGTGACGGTTTAGGAAAAGGCGTGTTCAAAGAGAGTGACGGAGCGGTCATTTACGATGGCGAAGAAAAAGGTGTCCACACGATGGTCTTCATCACGAGCCGCGGCACTCCTACGTACGAGGCTAAGGACATTGGTCTGGCTTTCTTGCGCGAAGAGAAGATACCGAATGACACGGTCATCATCGTCACGGGTAACGAGCAGACGGGAAGGTTCCGTACCGTGCTGGCTGCTCTCGAGGAGATTGCTCCGCGCATCGCGGAGAAAACCCGTCACATTGCGACCGGTTTCCTTACGCTTACGACCGGCAAAATGGCCTCGCGCAAAGGGAATATCATCACTGCCTCCGAACTCATTACGGATGTTATTGGCCGCGCAAGCGAGAAAAATCCAGATCCGCTTATAGCGGAAGCGGTGGCGATTGGTGCAATTAAATATATGATCTTGCGAAGCGCGCCTGGTGCAAACATCATCTTCGATCCGGTAAAATCGCTCTCCCTCGAGGGTGACTCGGGTCCCTATCTCCAGTACGCACTCGTCCGGGCTCGTTCCGTGCTTGCGCAGGCTGGAGAAGGAGAACGGGACACGGGAGCACCAGAAGAAGTGTACGACCTGGAACGCGTGATAATCCGGTTCCCAGAAGTGGCTGCGCTCGCATGCGCCGAAGAAGCGCCGCACAAGGTTGCGCAATACCTCACGCAGCTCGCGGGAGAATGGAACTCCTTCTACGCCAAAGAACGTATCATCGGCGGAGAATACGAAGGATATAAGCTGGCCCTTGCGCGCGCATTCGCTATGACCATGGAGAACGGCCTCCGTCTCCTTGCGATACCCACACCCGAGCGAATGTAGCGCTTGCCGGGTGCGTCTGGGTGCGATAGGGTAGCCCACAGGCTGCACATGCCGTGCAGTGTGATAGGGGAGAGAACGAGTGATCGCTTGTGAGACTTCGGCCGATGCGCCCCGCACCCGTGTTCAAGAACTCGCTCGGATGGCCGACTGCGCCAACGATATTGAGTTTCTCCGACGTGAGGCGGAGCATCAGCACGTGGACGAACTGACTGCGAATGCTCAAATCGTTGCCTACCAGGCTTCGATCGTCGAAGGGAAGGAGCACAAACCATTCTTCATCATCCCGTTCGAACGGGCGGTGATGGAAGGGAAGACCCGAAAGCACGCCGGGGAGGAGGAGCAGGATTCTCCAAACCGTTTGTCCAGACGGGAACGAAGGCGGATGGAACGCAAACGCTCCAAAATCCAGCGACACTAACTCGATCAGGAGGGACATTCACAGGCTCGGCGCATCGCGCGCCGGGCCGTTCCATTTTCATGAGGGAGAAGCTAGGATAGGGAAATCATGCCCGATATTGATACTGATGCGGTAGAGAAGTCCGAAGCCGCCAAGCGGGAGGAGGAAGTCCTGGCGTTCTGGAAGGAAAATCATATTTTCGAGAAGTCCCTTGAGCGGGGATCAGAGAAGAACACGTTTATCTTCTACGACGGCCCTCCGACGGCTAATGGCCGGCCCGGCGTGCATCACCTCGAAGCACGGGCCTTCAAGGACGCGATACCTCGCTATAAAACTATGCGTGGCTTTCGCGTGCCGCGCCGTGCGGGCTGGGACACGCATGGTCTCCCGGTGGAGCTTGAAGTCGAGAAGCAGCTCGGATTCTCCGGCAAGAAGGATATTGAGGAGTACGGCGTCGCCGCATTCAATAAGAAGTGCAAGGAAAGCGTCTTTACGTACATCAATGAGTGGGAGCGTTTCACCGAACGCATCGGCTATTGGGTCGATATGGATAATGCGTACTTCACGTTCGATCCCCCGTATATGGAATCTCTCTTCTCGATCGTGAAGAAGGTTCACGACGACGGACGTTTGTATAAGGATTACAAAGTGCTCCCGTGGTGTCCGGTTTGTGGCACGGCACTTTCTTCGCACGAACTTGCGCAGGGATACGAAGACGTGAAAGATCTCTCCCTCACGGTGAAATTCAAAGTTAAGAATTCCGAAAAGTTGGGTATCTCTGAAGACGTATACCTACTCGCATGGACTACCACTCCCTGGACGCTGCCGGGCAATATTGCTCTCGCCGTGGGATCCGATATTGATTATCAGATTTGCCGAGACGGAGAGAACAAACTCGTCATTGTTGCTAAGGCAAGAAATGCAATCGTACACGCAGGCGCTAATCCTAATGCGCTCATCATCGACAGGGAACTAAAGGGAAGGGAATTAGTGGGTCTTGAATACGAGCCTCTCTACCCGTTTGCCGAGAAGCTTGCTCCCGAGAGTGAGAAACCGAAATTCGAGAAGGCCTTCCAGGTATATCCTGCAGACTTCGTTACGACCGAGGACGGTACGGGCATCGTGCACACCGCAGTCATGTATGGACAGGACGACTTCGAGCTTGGTCAGGCACTTGGTTTGCCGAAGGTGCATCTGGTTGCTCCGGATGGGAAGTTCATCGCTGGCACAGGATTCCTCGAAGGTGCATCTGTAATCGAACCGGAAACGAATATTGCTGTTCTCAAGGACCTGCAGGAACGCGAACTCTTTTTCTCAAAGGAGAATTATCAGCACTCCTATCCGCACTGCTGGCGCAGCAAGAACCGCCTCATCTACTACGCACGCGATTCATGGTTCATTCGTATGCAGGACTTGCGCGAGACGATGCTTGAACAGAATGGCCAGGTGAACTGGGAGCCTTCGTATATCCGTGACGGCCGTATGGGCGAATGGCTCGCTAATGCGAAAGAATGGGCCATCTCTCGCGAACGGTACTGGGGAACTCCGCTTCCGGTATGGGAAAGCGAGGACGGAAACGAACGTCTCGTTATCGGCTCTGTCGATGAATTGAAGGAACGCACGAAGCGAAGTGGTAACCGCTACTTCCTCATGCGTCATGGAGAAGCAGAGAACAATACGAGAGATACGCTTGATGCGTCCAACTCAAAGAAATGGCCGCTCACTGCGACGGGGCGAGCACAAGTAGAGAAGGGGGCTGCGCAACTTAAGGATACGGATATCACTGCCATCTACGCATCCCCGTTCGAGCGAACGAAGGAAACTGCAGAAATTGTTGCTGACACGCTCGGCATTGATCGGTCTCGCATCATCTTCGATGATCAGTTGCGTGAGCTCGACTTCGGAGACCTCGATGGATCATCACGCGATGAGTTCATCAAACGACGCGACGCGATGGCGTATGACGATAAAATCCCCGGCGGTGAGAGCTACCAGGACGCGAAGACCCGCTTCGGTTCCTTCCTCTACCGCCTCGAACGTGAGCACGCAAATGAAAACATTCTTGTCGTGAGCCACGGCATCATGCTTGAGACGCTCCCAGCTGTCGCTGTCGGAGCAGATAAGATCGCCTCTATGGATATGGGCTGTGCATGTAATCCTGAATGTGGCGAACCCGTTGAGCTCGAGTTCACTCCGCTTCCACACAACGATGATTACGAACTCGATCTCCATCGTCCGTACATTGATGACGTAGTACTTGTTGCGGATTCGGGGAATGAACTTCGCCGCGTAAAGGAAGTGATGGACGTGTGGTTTGACTCGGGCGCCATGCCGTTTGCGCAGGACCACTATCCGTTCGAAAACAAGGAATGGATCGATGAGAAGGGTTTTCCAGCCGATTTCATCTCTGAAGCTATCGACCAAACTCGCGGCTGGTTCTACACCCTGCTTGCGGTAGGTGTCCTTATGGGGAAGGACCGTGCGTACAAAAATGTGATTTGTCTCGGCCACTTGCTGGATGAGAAAGGACAGAAGATGAGTAAATCGAAAGGCAACGTCATCGAGCCTTTGAAGGCGGTCGACCGATATGGCGCCGACACGCTTCGGTTCTGGATGTACAGCGTGAACCAACCGGGCGACAGCAAGAACTTCGACGAGAAAACGGTGAAGGAAGCTGCACGCGTTATTTCCTGGCTCGAGAACAGCGTCAAGTTCTACCAGCTCTTTGCTGGTGCAGAAGGAAAGGGTACAGAAGAAGTGATCGACACCTGGATGAGAGTGCGCACGTCGGAGTCCATAGGACAGGCGACCGCTGCACTCGACGCCTACGATCTCTACACTGCTGCACGTACCGTTGCCGGTCTCATCGAAGATCTTTCGCAATGGTATGTGCGACGTGTGCGCGACCGTGTGCGCGACGGCGACGTTGCTGCCATAACAACACTGCGTGACACACTCCAGGCGATTGCCGTACTTATGGCACCGCTCGCCCCCTTTATTGCCGAGTGGACCTATCAAGCGGTCCGAGAAGACACCGATCCTGAAAGTGTGCATCTTGCGGACTGGTATGAGCCAGGAACCGTAGACAATGAGCTTGTGGTGGGTATGGGTCAGGTACGCGAGCTTGCCTCCGAGGCACTTCGCGCTCGTCAGCAGGCAGGAGTGAAGGTGCGTCAGCCGCTTTCTTCGCTTTCCATACCCGCGGCACTTCCTAAGGAGCTCGCGCAGCTGCTTGCCGACGAGGTAAATGTGAAGGAGATCATTATGAACGCAGAGGCGCTTACCCTCGACACCACTCTCACTCCTGAGCTTATACGTGAGGGAGATGTGCGAGAGTTTGCGCGCGCGCTTGCTGATGCCCGCAAAGATCTGGGGCTCTCACCTCGCGACACAGTGACCCTCATGGTGAGCCCAGCTGGGGAGGAGGTTCTCTCTGGTATAAACCTCACAGGTGTCTCTTCTATATCGTTCGCTGATGCTGATCAGTACCGCGCGGAACTCTCAAGCGGTCCGATCGGATTCTCCATCCGAGTCGATGCGTCATAAATACGCCACGCCCGCGCTCGTCCTTGCCCGCGTGCCAATCGCGGAAGCGGGCATGCTTGTGACACTGCTTACTCCAGAATTGGGACTTATCCGTGCAAGGGCGGAAGGTGTGCGCCGCTCGGGTGCGAAGCTTGCGCACGCACTCCAGGCGCTCAACGAATCCGACATCATGCTCGTGCGAGGCAAAGAGGGGTGGCGTGTTACGGGTGCGGTGCTCGCCGAAGATCGTTTTGTGGGGCTGGGTCAGGAAGCACGGGCTCGTATCGCACGGGTTTCGGGACTGCTACTCCGACTTGTACATGGAGAATCCGATGATCCATCACTCCACACTTCGTTCACCGAGTTTCTACTCGCACTCGGAGAGGCTCCGTCAGAAGAAGGGGAGGCTGTTGAGTCTCTGGTGGTGTTGCGACTCCTTTCTGCCCTTGGTCTCGACGCCGGAGAACTGCCGCCCCCGGGGTATGGCCCAGATGCGCGTGTGTATGTGACCGAACGGCGCGCTCATATTATTTCTCGTATTAATCGCGGTATCGCGGCTTCGAGTCTGTAGGACGTACGGTATACTGGTGCCCATGGATGAGAACGAGGAACTTAGTTCTCTTGAGAAGGTGCGCGAGCGGCTCTATGACCCGAACGCGGCGGCACCTTTTCGTGAACCAGCGCTTTCTGAACGACCGGTCGAGCGTGCGCGCGGCTGGGAGCGAGTGAAAGTCCTGCAGAAGGAAGCCGAGCATATTTCGGGCCCCGCACGCTTTTTCATTGTCGCGCTCGGATTCTTCCTACTTACGGCAGGGGGCGCTACCTTCTACCTCCTCTATGGCGGTCGCATTGTTTCCACCAATAACGTGAACATTGCCGTACAGGGTCCGACCACTATTGCGAGTGGCGATTCGGTGCCTCTCCTTATTACGATCGAGAATCGTAATCCCGTCGCCATCCAGCACGCGACGTTGACCATCGATTTCCCTGAAGGCACCAAGTCTGCCGATGACGTGTCGCAACCATATTCCACTTACCGGGAGGATTTGGGGACTATAGATTCTGGCGGCAAAGAGCAGCGTACGGTCCGAGCAGTTATCTTCGGGAGCGAAGGACAGCACATAGCGCTTCCAGTGAAGCTTGAATACAAGACCGGGAACAGCAACTCGGTCTTTGTGAAGCATAAGCAATATGACTTCACCATTACGACGTCGCCGCTTTCACTCGATGTCTCGTCCGTATCCCAGGTATCTTCAGGACAGAGCGTCACTGTTGATGTAACGGTACGCAGCAACGCCACAACGCCCCTGAACGCGGTAGCGGTTTCGGCAGAGTACCCATTCGGTTTCACCCTGACTTCGGCGAATCCCCAGCCATCTACCGGTTCTGTCTTCTCCTTTGGCACGCTTAATCCTGGTGAACAGCGACACATCACGTTGATCGGTGTGGTGTCAGGAGAAAATAACGACGAGCGTGTATTTAAATTCAGTGCTGGAACATTAACTGATCCTGCATCAAATACGTTTGCCGCAACGTATACCAGCAAGGACGCGACCATAAAACTCACGAAGCCATTCCTGGCTACCTCAATCTCGGTGAATCACGACACCTCGGATGCACCCGTTGTGGATGCGGGTGTGCCGGTGCAGGTAACCGTCTCCTGGACGAACACTCTTGCTGCGCCGGTATCCAATGCGCGGGTTACTGTAGCGCTGTCAGGCAATGCACTCGATCCGTCAGCAGTTGTCGCCGGAAACGGCTTCTACAGCTCAAGCGACCGGACGGTTATCTTTGATCCCAGCACTAATCCTGCGCTTGCCAATCTTCAGCCAGGCGATACCGGGCAGGGAACCTTCACCTTTACGGCAAAACGAAGCGCGCTTTCTCTCGGTGCTCCTACTGTGGTCATGCGAGTGTCGGTCGCCGGACAGCGCTTGAGTGAAGCTAATGTTCCGGAAACCATTTCTTCGACACTTACGCGCACCGTTAAGGTGGGTACGAGTCTCACGCTTAATTCGCGTATCGTGCATACGACGGGGCCGTTCGCAAATACCGGACCATGGCCGCCGGAAGTTAACCAGCCGACGACGTACACGGTGGTGTACACACTGAATAATTCCGGCAACGATGTTGCAGCGGCGACCGTCTCCGCGGCGCTCCCCCCGTATGTAACATTCACCGGTGCTACGAGCGGTACTGGCTCCGTTAGCTATAACGAAGCAACTCGTACTGTCACCTGGAGTGCCGGGGATGTTTCCTCGGGTTCGAACAAGTCGGCTGCGTTCCAGATATCTTTCATCCCGAGCGTCTCGCAGCAGGGAACGAGCCCAGTACTCCTTTCTGCCCAACAGGTGACTGCCGTGGATCGATTCACGCAGCGGACCATTTCGGGCAGTGTGCGCGAACTCACCACCCAGACTTCGAGCGATCCGGCCTATAGCGCAGAGGACGGGAATGTGAAATAAAGAGGCTATGGATAAGCCCAGTCTCGACACCATTGTTTCGCTCGCCAAGCGCCGCGGTTTTATTTATCCGGGTTCCGAGATCTATGGCGGCCTGGCCGGCACCTTCGATTACGGTCCACTTGGCGTGCGCCTCAAGAAGAACATCGAAGACCTGTGGTGGCGCATGTTTGTGGAGAGTCGGGACGATATGTACGGCATCGATGCGGCCATCCTCATGAATCCCAAGGCCTGGGAAGCGTCCGGACATGTATCCGGTTTCTCTGATCCGCTCGTTGAATGCGCCAACTGTAAGAAGCGTTTCCGTGCCGACCACCTTGAGGACCCGAAGGTGTGTCCTGCCTGCGATAAGCGGGGAACGCTCGGAGAAGCACGACAGTTCAATATGATGTTCAAGACACAGGCAGGAGCTGCCGAAGATGAATCTTCCACGGTCTACCTCCGGCCCGAAACAGCCGGCGGCATGTTTGTGAACTTCAAGAACGTTGTCGATTCGTTTCACCCTAAGTTGCCGTTTGGTCTCGCCCAGATCGGCAAGGCGTTTCGTAACGAGATAGCGCCACGCGATTTCATCTTCCGCGTACGCGAACTTGAGCAAATGGAGATCGAATATTTCGTTCGTCCTTCGGACTGGGAACGTGCATTTGAGGAGTGGCGTGAAGGCATGCACGCCTTCGGACAGGCTATAGGTCTTCCTGGTGAGGCCGTCCACGAACTTGAGGTGGCCCCTGAAGACCGAGCGCACTACTCCAAGCGCACCATAGATTTTGAATTTGATTTCCCGTTCGGTCGCAAGGAATTGTGGGGTCTCGCATACCGCACCGATTTTGATCTTTCCGCGCACCAGGGAGCGTCGGGTCAGTCGCTCGCATACCTGGATGAGGAAAGCAAGGAAAAACTCGTACCGCACGTCATTGAGCCTTCGTTTGGTGTGGGACGTACCCTGCTCGCAGTACTTGCGTCCGCGTACCGAGAGGATGAGCTCGGTGGAGAGTCGCGGGTATACCTTGCCCTTTCCCCGAAGGTTGCACCGGTAAAGGCGATGGTATCTCCGCTGCTGAAGAATAAGCCGGAACTCGTCGAGAAGGCTAAACAGGTGCGTGAAGAACTCCGCAAAATCCATCCTGCCATTGCATGGGATGACAACGGTAACATCGGAAAGCGATACCGTCGCCAGGATGAGATCGGTACACCGTTCTGCATCACCATCGACTTCGATACGTTGGGGGAGACCCCGGAATTGAAAGATACGGTCACGCTCCGCCATCGCGATACGGGCGAGCAGGAACGACTTTCTGTCGTGGAAGCGGGAGCACGCATTCGCGCTGCGATTTCCTAAAACCTGGTCCACGTGCTATTTCTACCTACAGCTCGGCGTGGTGCCGAGAAATAGGGAGGAGGTGGCCCATGCGCATCGTACGAGTCGTGATGGCCACCTGTGCGGTCATCTATGCATTCCATACAGAAGCGGAAGGACAAACGACTCCGCCCGTTACCGAGGTTGCCGCAAGTGACCATCCGGAAACGAAGCGGAGTATCGCGGTCTACTACGCGACGCTGTATGCGGGTGCCGACCAGCCGTTCAGGATTGTCGACCCGTTTATCGTTGAAGAGGATCAGGTGGACGAACGGGTTCGCGAACTTTCGGCGTCAGACGTCATTGTCGAGGTCTGCAGTCTGGTAGAGAAGGCAGACGGAAGGTATGGCCCACCGCCCCCGATCCTGAAAGAGCGGGAACGGGTGTGCCATCCACCAGGAAGAACTAAGTAGCTCATTGGGGCAGTCGCGTGTGCGACTGCCCCTGACGCGTTTCATGCTAGTATGCGCGTATGGATAAGAACATCCAGGTCTCCATTTCGTCTGGAACCGTCCTCATGACACTCGTTATCGGGGCAGTGGCTTTTGCGCTCTGGACGTTGCGCGACCTGGCACTCCTCGTACTGACGGCCATTGTCATTGCATCGGCTATTGAGCCGGGCGTGACCTTCTTCACTCGTCGTAAATTTCATCGGGTGGCAGCCGTCCTCCTCATGTATTTCCTCGTGTTCGGGACGCTCTTCTCTGTCATCTATTTCTTCTTTCCGCCCATCCTCGATGACGCCGGGAATTTCATTACGGTCGTTTCCCAGTATCTAGGTGACTTCAGCATCCCAGGCGCCGGAGTGCCGCACCTCGCAGCAAACTCCTCACAGATTAATTCGATTGTAGATGGTCTTCTCACCGTGCGTACCGCATTCGTCGATCCATCCGCTGGTGCCATTAAACTCGTGTCCACATTCTTCGGCGGCATTTTCTCTTTTATTCTCGTGGTCGTGCTCTCGTTCTATTTCGCTGTGCAGGACACGGGTGTAGAGGAATTCTTGAAGCTCGTTACCCCTGCCAAGCAAGAGAAGTATGTGGTTGGCCTCTGGCATCGCGCACAGCGCAAGATAGGTCTCTGGATGCAGGGTCAGCTTCTGTCATCACTCATCGGCGGCATCATTGCCTACCTCGGACTTCTCATTTTAGGCATTCCGTACGCACTTCTTCTAGCTGCCTTCACGGCACTCGCGATGCTCGTACCTATTTTCGGTTCGTTTATCTCTGCTGCTCCTGCGGTGGCGGTCGCATTCACG
Source organism: Bacillota bacterium (assembly GCA_050260455.1). Classification (GTDB taxonomy): domain Bacteria; phylum Patescibacteriota; class Minisyncoccia; order Phycocordibacterales; family Phycocordibacteraceae; genus C7867-001. The sequence goes on along the minus strand of JBLNCF010000015.1, from coordinate 63,500 downwards.
ACCGGGAATATTACGCTCGCCCTTATCGTGGCGGGCCTGTACCTCATCATTAACCAGTTTGAGGCGCACCTCATCCATCCCCTCGTCGTGAATAAGGTGGTGGGTATCCCGCCGCTCCTGGTTATTCTCGCCCTCATTGTGGGCGGCGATCTCGCAGGATTCCTGGGTGTCGTGCTCGCCATCCCGGTTGCTGCCGCACTCCGCGAGCTCCTCTCCGACCTGGCGCGTGACAAACGTGCCAAGGCACAGTCAGCGTAATGTCTCGGTACATCACCACCACGCTCCCGTATGTAAACTCCGATCCGCATGTGGGACATGCGCTCGAGTTCGTGCAATCGGATGCGCTCGCACGTCTCTGGCGTCTTGCTGGGGAAGAGGTTTTTTTCAATACCGGTACCGATGAACATGGCCAGAAGATTTGGGAGGCAGCGCTCAAGAAAGGACAGGACGTAAAGGAGTATGTGGATCATTACGCCGAAGAGTTCAAGAAACTGCACGGAGCGCTCGCGTTGAGTAATGATGCGTTCATTCGTACGACGGATGAGAGTCATAAACGAGCGGCCCAGGAGATGTGGCGCCGCTGTGCCGCTGCAGGCGATATCTATAAGAAGAAGTACACGGGCCTTTATTGCGTGGGCTGTGAAGCCTTCAAGACAGAGCGCGAGCTTGAGGGTAACCACTGCATCGTCCACCCGTACCTCCCACTCCAGACTGTGGAAGAAGAGAATTATTTCTTCCGATTCAGTAAATACCAGGACGCTCTCATCGAATATCTGAATCGTCCGGGTGTCGTATTCCCCGAATCGCGTCGTGAGGAAGCACTTGAGTTTGCGAAGCAGGGCGTCGAGGATTTCAGTATCTCGCGCGAAGCGAGCCGTCTATCGTGGGGTGTGCCGGTTCCCGATGACGAATCCCAGGTGATGTATGTGTGGTTCGATGCACTCACTGATTATATTTCTACTCTCGGTTGGCCCGAGGATGCCACCGGAAAGTTCGAAAAGTTCTGGGAGCACGGTGCCACTCTCCAGATGGCAGGGAAGGACCAGGTGCGGTTCCAGGCGCTGATGTGGCAGGCCATGCTCCTGTCGTCCGGTATTAAGAATTCCGACCGCATCTTTATCCACGGCTTCATTACGTCAGGGGGACAAAAGATGAGTAAGTCACTTGGCAATGTCATCAGTCCCTATGATCTCGTAAAGAAGTACGGTACGGACGCGACTCGCTATATCTTGCTCCGTCATGTGCACCCGACCGAGGACTCCGACATGACCTGGGAGCGACTTGATGAGTGGTACACCGCAAATCTCGTAAATGGTCTTGGTAACCTAGTGGCTCGTGTGATGAAGCTCGCGGAAGAGCATTTGCCGGGTCCTATCGATGGTGTCGACGCTACGATTGAACGGTCATTCGCAGAAACATTGGACGGATTCCGTTTTAATGAGGCCATGGATATCATCTGGGAACATATCGGTAAGGGCGACGAATTTATGACGTCTCGGGAGCCGTATAAGAAGATTAAGAATGAAGCAACGAAAGATGAAGCTCGTGCAGATATAGAGAAGTTAGTCCGGCACCTGGCTAAGGTTGCTGGGCACCTCGCCCCCGTCATGCCTGCAACAAGCGAAGCAATTCTTGAAGCAGTAAAGCAGAACAAGAAGCCCGAGAATCTTTTCCCACGTTTGACATAGCGCCAGTCTCGGTACATCCTGCGCGCAGGAAATGTAACCACAGGGGGTTGGACGTGAAGATCGTCATTAGCTATTTCGTAACCGGCGCCATGTTCATGGTGCTCATCCTTCACATCGCTGCGCGTGCAAACGGGTGGCCCGACGTACAGATCCATACCTGGACCCTGAACCTTTTGATGCTTAGCGCGGGGGTGACCCTGCTCGGCTGGATGGGGGCAGGGAAACTCATCGACGGACTGGTGTGTCTTCTGTTTGCGTGCGTCCCCTTTTTGGGGGGACTCGCTGCGGTGGAGCACCCGGTGCTGGGGATGGTGGGGGCCTTGGTCTACACCATTGCGTTCTTTGCGCTCGAGTACTGGGTCGCTGCTGGTGTGCAGAATCCGCCCAACTCCGCCCCCATTGGCGTGCGGCATCCGAGTGGCAGCATATGCACGGTGCATACTGCCGGTCGGACGCATCGGGAGGTGATGCGCGAAGCCAGGAGCATCCGTCAGGGGTATGTGTCCGAGGAGGAAGACGAATAACTTCCGAAGGGGGTCCGCCGCGTGCGGGCCCCTGTCGCTATATATGGTACTGTGCACGGAATGAAGTATTTCGACGCACACTGTCATCTCCAGTTTGAGGGATATGACGCTGATCGGGACTCGCTCATCGCTCGTATGCGCGATGAAGGGGTGGGTGGCATAGTCGTGGGTGTTGATCGCGCTTCAATAGATGGAGCACTCTCGATTGCAGAGGCTCACGAACATATATATGCAAGTGTGGGTCTCCATCCGAACGATACTTTGCACGAGGTTTTTGATGAGGCATTCATGCGCGTCTGTGCAGCACATCCGCGCGTAGTGGCGATAGGGGAGTGTGGACTCGATTACTTCCGTCCAGAGAATCTCGAGCAGGCAAAGCAAAAACAGCAAGAAGTCTTTTGGCAGCATATTGAGCTCGCGGTTCAGATGAACAAGCCGCTCATGATACATGCGCGTCCATCCAAGGGAACGATGGATGCGTACGAGGATGCGCTAGGTATGCTTGAAGAAGCCAAGCGTGAGCACCCGGGCCTTCGAGGTGATTTTCATTTTTTCGTAGGAGATACCACTATCGCCAAACGTATTCTTGAACTTGATTTCACCATGTCCTTTACGGCGGTCCTCACCTTTACGCATGATTACGATGATGTCGTTCGATACGTCCCGCTCACACACCTGCTTTCGGAAACAGATGCGCCATTCGTGGCTCCGGCCTCTCGAAGAGGGGAGCGTAACGACCCGTTTGCGGTGCGGGATGTGGTCCGGGCCATCGCCCAGATACGGGAAGAAGACGAGGAAGCGGTCCGTCAGGCAATTCTTGAGAACGCTCGGACCCTCTTTCAGGTAGCGGATCAGGGCTAAATTGCCCAAGGTAGGGCTGCGTGGTACAGTGCGCCCGTATGAATAAAGAATTCGACAACGGTGCAGAGGGCACCGAGCTCGAGCTCGAACAGGGATATAACGAGTCCCGTGTGTACGAGCTGGGCTTCCACCTCGATTCTGAGCTTCCGAGCGAAGAAGTGAAGAAAACTTACCAGTCGCTCCGCGATGTCGTCGCCAAGGCGGGTACGGTTATTGCCGAAGGCGAGCCGACCAAGGTGCAGCTTGCCTACACCATCTCGCGCAGTGAACAGACCGGCCGTCGCGATTTCAACACCGCGTTTTTCTGCTGGATCGCATACGAGACCGCAGGGGAGGGCCACCAGGCTATCCTTGAGGCCGTGAAGGCCGAGAAGCGTGTTATTCGTTTCCTCGACATTCGCACCACGGTTGAGGCTGCTAAGCACTCGGCAGAGCTCGCAGAGGTCTATGCCAAGGCAGCAGCAGAGCCTAATGACGCGATGATCCAGGAAGAAGAGGTGTCGGACGTCGAGCTCGACGCCGCCCTTAAGGAGGCTGGCGCAGCATAAGCGCCTGCTATACTGCTCTCATGTACCTCAATAAAGTCCAGTTGTACGGGAATCTTACCCGCGATCCTGAAGTGAAGGCGCTTCCTTCGGGTCAGCAGGTAGCTAATTTTGGTGTTGCAACTAACCGTTCCTATAAAGACAAGAACGGCGTGCGCCAGGAGCAGACCGAGTTCCATAACGTTGTCGCCTTTGGACGTACGGCCGAAGTAATCGGCCAGTACCTGAAGAAAGGACGCCCGATCTATGTGGAAGGTAGGCTCCAGACTCGTACCTGGGACGACAAGGAAGGCAAGAAGCAGTACCGCACGGAGATCATCGTTGAGAACTTCCAGTTCGGCGCCGAAGGACGCGGAGCAGGCGAAGGAGCAGGTCGCGCACCGGCAGCATCCGAAGGAATGGATGCTGGTATGGGTGGAGGCGATGAGATCCAGTACCCCGATGAAGAGATAAACCCGGAAGATATTCCGTTCTAACCCAAGAATTACCATGGCCTATCAATCAGAACGCCAGGAGATCGAGCACAAGAAGTTTGTGGACTACAAGGATGTTGCATACCTCCGCCAGTTCACGAATCCTCATGCGAAGATTCTCGGCAAGAAGCGTACCGGTATGAGTGCAGACAAGCAGCGCGAGATCGCACTTGCTATCAAGCGCGCTCGCTACATGGCGCTCATGCCGTACCTCTCGGCGTAAATCCCGCACAAAGACAAGACCCCGCCACCGGCGGGGTCTTGTCTTTGTCGTATACGCGTGGTTTAGTGCTTCCGTAGAAGCGGACACAGTGTCCGTTTCCTGTACAAAAGGGGGAGTCCAGAAATGGCTCAGAAAGAACGTTCGGAAGGCTCGATGTGCCTCTTGTTGATCGGCGCTATCGCGGCGGTGGTCGCCACCGCCTTAGTCGCTCGTTACAGCAAGAGCGGGCATTTTCCGGCCGCCAATCCAGCCGTTGCGACGCCCGCCATGCCGACCCGGACGAGCGCCACGGCCACACTTCCTGCCTGCTGCCTGCCGCCCGATGCTGCTGCGGTGCCGGACGACTTCAGACCCGAGCTGTCGCCTGCGTTCGCGCATTCGTCGGCGGTGACCCGCTGACCGTTTCGGCAGAGCCGGGCACGAACAAGGGCCGCTTCCTATCGGAGCGGCCCTTCCTGATCCTACTTCCTTACGCCTTTTCGACGCGCTCAACGTATTCACCAGTCTCCGTGTTGATGCGGAGGATGTCACCCGGATTGATGAAGAGGGGAGTGAGAACGGTCGCACCACTCTCAAGGACGACCTGCTTGTTGCCGCCGGTCGCTGTGTCACCTTTCACTGCAGGCGGTGCTTCGGTGACCTTGAGTTCCACCTTGATGGGAATCTGAATAGTCATCGGATTATCGTTGTAGAGCATCACTTCGACTGGAGCGTTTCCAGTGAGCCACTGGATCTTGTCGTGCACCGCCTCTTCAGGAAAGGAGAAGCGATTCTTCGGATTGGCAGCCTCACAGAACCAGCTCTCGCCACGGTTGGTGTAGAGGTAGGTACCCTGCATGCGCGAGATGTCAGCCTCTTCAGCGTTCTCGCTCTGGTGGAAGGAAATCTCGAGCACCTTTCCGGAGACGAGGTGGCGGAGTTTGGTCTGGTTCACCGGCTTACGCTGCTGCATGCGGAAGACGTGGGACGAGAGCACTTCGTACGGCTCGCCGTTGTAGACAATGACTTTCTTCTGGGTGATCTCGTTGTAGGACAGGATGGCCATACGCTGCTTGATGCTGGCGACCCTAGGGCCGCCAGAATAGTTATAAAAAAGCCCGAGCACGACAAAGGGGCTGGGTATCGGTATGATACAAGACATCATGCGGTTTTCAAGCGAAACGCTCGCCGCCTATTCCGACGAGGAGGTGCTTCGTGCATCCCAGAAGGACCCTGCTGCATTTGCAGAACTGGTCGCCCGGTACGAGGACGCCTTCCTCCGGAAGGTCCGTTCCATCATCTTCTCTAAGGAAGATGCAGAAGAGGTCGTGCAGGACGCGTTTACGCGTATCTATCTGTATGCCGACCGGTACCGCCCCCAAGAGGGAGCGAGCTTCTCATCCTGGGCATACGCTATTCTCGTGCGTCTTGCGTACACCCGCTACAACAAACTCTCCAAGGAACGCCGTACCACCGCGCCCTTGGAAATGGAGACGCTCGAGCGGTTGCCCGATACGAGTGACTTTCGTGACGAATTGACGGTTAAAGATGAAGTGCTGGTAGCGCTCTCGAAGATTCCTGAATCGGCTGCCCGCGTGCTTACGCTGCAGTTTCTCGAGGGGAAAACCCAAGAGGAGATTGCGGCCGCAGAAGGATCTACCATACCAGCCGTAAAGACTCGCGTGCATCGCGCCAAGAAATTATTCAAGCAAGCCCTCGACGAAACCTCCACGTAGCCTATGCAGAATTCCGCATCCATCTCAAAGAACGTAATGCGTCGTGTCCGTGTCATCCATGCGGTCCGACCGCTCCTGTCCACGACTGCGTTGGGAGTCATTGTGCTCGTGCTCGCACTCTGGGGCATTGGCAGGGAAGTGTGGGTTGCGCGTGTCTTCGAGAACATGCCAAGCGTAGCTGATCTCGCCGCCGTGACACGTTTCTTTGCTGCAGCATTCCTCAACACACGCGTAGCGGTGCAGGTGCTACTCGTACTTGCCGCGTTCGCCTCGGTGTTGGTTGTCCGAGATTTTTTCCGCAACCTTTCGACTGTTTTTGTCGGACAGAAGTACGCGTAACGCCAACAAAAGAAAAACCGCGGTGGCTATCCACCGCGGTTTTCTGTTTACTTTATTCCTCTGAAAGCTTTTCGCGGATCTTCTTCAGAATCTCGTTGGCGATGGGCTTATTCTCGCGAAGGAAGGTGCGGGTGGCGTCGTATCCGCGGCCCAGGCTCGTGTCGCCATACTTGTATGAAGAGCCAGACTTCTCAAGAATGTCGTACTTCTCTCCAAGCGCGATAATTTCACCTTCACGGCTTATGCCCTCGTTATACAGAAGATCGAATTCTGTAGTCTTGAAAGGTGCGGCCACCTTGTTCTTCACCACTTTCACTCGGACACGGCCTCCCACAATCTCTTCGCCCTTCTTTATCTGTGCAATGCGGCGAATGTCGAGACGCACCGAAGTATAGAATTTAAGTGCCTTACCTCCTGGCGTGGTCTCTGGGTTGCCGAACATGACACCCAGCTGCATGCGGATCTGATTAATAAAGATGATGATGGTGTTTGATTTGGCCGTGATGGCAGTGAGTTTGCGGAGCGCCTGACTCATGAGACGTGCCTGCTTACCCATCTGAGCCTGACCCATGTCACCTTCGATTTCATCCTTAGGAGTCAGCGCAGCAACCGAGTCCACAACGATCACATCGATGGAATTAGCGCGCACAAGGGACTCCACGATTTCGAGTGCTTGCTCGCCGGTGTCCGGTTGAGAGATGAGAAGTTCAGAAAGTTTCACACCAATATTCTTGGCGTAGTTGGGATCGAGCGCATGTTCAGCATCTACGAATGCGCAGACGCCTCCTTTCTTCTGTGCCTCGGCGATGACATGGAGAGCGAGTGTCGTCTTACCGGAAGATTCTGGGCCGAATATCTCAATGATGCGACCGCGGGGAAGGCCTCCAATACCAAGCGCCGCATCGAGACCGATGGAACCGGTCGGAATGGAAGGGATGGCGGACGGTTTTCCGGCGCCATAGGTCATGATGGCCTCGTCGCCAAACTTGGTCTTAATCTCTTTGAGTGCGAGTTCGATGGAGCGGGCTTTTGAGTCCGTACCCGAAGTCTCTGCCGCTGGCTCTGCGGCGGTCTTTACGGTCTTCTTAGCGGCTTTCTTTGCGGGCATACGTAATGATTAGGGTACGAATATAGTGCGCCGGACGCTTTGTGACTTTCCGAAGCGATCGGTGGCGGTTAGGGATAGTATAGCTCCCCCGTGGGGAAGTACGAGCGTGGTATCAAAGTGTCCTGATGAATCGATAAGTAGCGGTGCACCGTCTAAGGTAAGGTTTTCTGTGTGTGCGGCAGTACCGGTAATACGAACGAACCCATCGGAGAAGCTCTGGCCATCTCCTGGAGAGGTAAGGGAGATGTGGGGACCGGCAAGAAGGGGAATACCCTCCACGAAGCCGTATCCGAGAAGAATGACGAGCGCGGCAATGGTAATGGCGCGCACCATGACTAAAACACGTCTGCTTCAGCCGATTCCTCCGAAGCTGCACCCCGACCACTAAGCACTTCGCGTGGGCGAGAACCATCAGCAGGCCCAATCACACCCTTCTGTTCAAGGATGTCCATGAGCCGGGCAGCGCGGGAATAGCCGATGCGAAGCTTGCGCTGGAGATAGGAGGTTGATGCGCGACCAGCTTCTTCAACGGCTGCCTTGGCTTCTTCGTACATGTCGTCGTCGCTGTCATCATCGCCGCCATCGAAACTCATGCTCATGGCGTCGTTCGGCTCATGACCCGTACCGGAAGCGCCGGCGCCCAGATCGAGGGCGTCCAGAGAGCCCGCGTTGTGTTTCTTGATGTAGTCCACGACCTTCTTCACTTCGTTCTCGGAAATGTAGGCAGTCTGGAGACGAACCGGCTTCTGCATATCAGCAGAGAGGTAGAGCATGTCACCGGCACCAAGGAGGGATTCTGCGCCTGGACCGTCGAGAATGGTGCGCGAGTCAATCTGGCTTGCCACCTGAAGCGCCATACGGGTTGGCACGTTTGCCTTGATGAGGCCGGTAATGACGTTCACTGACGGACGCTGAGTGGAGAGGATGAGATGGATACCCACGGCGCGAGACATCTGGGCGAGGCGGACGATGGCTGCCTCAAGCTCGCGCGGGTAGGTCTGCATGATGTCGGCGAGCTCGTCGATGACAATGACGATATACGGCATGGCCTCGGGCATTTCAGCTTTGCCGCGCTTCTTTGCCGGCTCAAATACCGAATTGTGATATGACTCGATGTCGCGTACGCGCTCTCCTTCAAGGATGTTGTAGCGTCGATCCATTTCTTTGGCCGCCCATTTAAGAGCCATGATGGTCTTCTTGGGGTCGGTGATGACCGGGGTAAGAAGGTGGGGGATACCGTTATATAGCGTAAGCTCGACACGCTTGGGATCGACCATGATAAAGCGCATCTGGTTAGGGCCATTGCGGTAGAGAAGGGAAGCGATAACGGCATGGATGGCAACCGACTTACCAGAGCCGGTAGCACCAGCAATAAGGCCGTGAGGCATCTTAGCTACGTTCACATAATGCGGAACACCCGCAATATCACGACCTACAGCAGCAAGGAGCGGCTTCTTCGAAGAGCCCCACTCGGGGGCAGAGAGGACACCACCGAGACCTACCATGGCCTTTGCTGCGTTCGGGACCTCAATACCCACGAGTGACTTACCAGGAATCGGAGCCTCAATGCGTACCGGGTGAGCAGCGAGTGCCAGCTCCAGGTTGGTTACCAAGGAGACGATCTTATTAAGGCGGACGCCTTCTGCCGGCTTAATGGCGTAGCGAGTAACGGTAGGGCCTACCGAGACCTCGTCCATCTCCACGGAGATGCCGAAGTTCTGGAAGGTGCGCTTAATAATGTTAGCGTTTGCCTTGATATCTCCGACGCCTGGCTTGCCCTTGTCCTCGCCAAGAAGCGAAAGGGGAGGGGCGTTGTACTCTGCATCGAAATTCGGAATGGCGGCAGCTTCTCCGCTTGTCTGGGGCCGTTGATCAAACATGGTCACCACTGGCTCGCGTTCTGGACGTACCGTCTCTACTTCTGGTTCTTCGTGCGCAGCTTCCTCGTCTCCCTCTTCGTTCTCTTCATCGATTTCTTCTGCGACTTCCCGTTTCGGAAGGGAAGGGAGCTTCACGGATCCGAGTGCCTCACCCGTGCCCTTGGCGATGGTGGAGAGAGCTCGAGCTATCACGACGATATCCGCGGCGATTATAAGACCGATAGCTGCGACAGCGAAGAGGAGAATGACGGCACCCCACAGGCCAAAGAGTTGAGTTGCCGCCTGTCCCGCGAATACTCCTGCTGCACCTCCTAGAGCAGCGGAGACGATTCCCAGAAAGGTGAGAGTCGTGAGCACGATGAGCGTAATTCCAATTAAGGTCAGGGGTGAAAGAAAAGAACGCTCAAGGGCGAGTCCTACTCCGCCAGTTATGAGTATGACCGGGAGGAGGAAGGCAGCCACTCCTACTTCTGCATAGGCGAAGCCGAAGATCGCTCCACCGGCGTAACCAGCCAGATTGAAAGCGGCGAGCGCAAGGATAAGACCAAAGGCAATGCAAAGTATAGCGGCGGTCCATCGTACGGCCGCCTTAGTATTTTCCGCATCGCGTTTCTTCTTTTTTCTCGCCATGGATATACCTATTTTATCATCCACATGCGCAGCATTCCCCAGAATATGGTGAGGCGGCATCTCCTGGTTTGCAGCCGTGGACTAATGGACATATACTTTGCCTGCCACAAAGGACATACACATGAGCGATAACGGACACAAAAAGGACAATAACTCGCTCAGGCCTCGTGATAACGCGGGGAGTCTAGATAATTTCGTCCTAGATAAAGGTATATTCTCGAATATATTCGAGAAGGACATACGTAGGGTATATATCTATAAGAAGGCCGAGCGTTTGGCGAAAGCGATTCATTTGATAGGTCCTGCCTTCACTCATTCACCGGCACTTCGGAACCGTGTCGATGCAATTGCAGTCGGTCTCGTGGATGCGGCAACGCTGCCGCCTGCAGCCGCTCGTCAGGCGTTATCGCGTGAGCTGCTCGCACTCTCAAGTGTGTTGTCCATTGCGCGAACAGGGGGACTTCTTTCCCCTATGAATGCGGATCTAATTGCTCGAGAAGCCCATGTACTACTTGAAGAAATAGCCTCCTATGAGGAGCCGCGTCTTTTTCTTGAAGAGGCCCCGACGCTCGCATCACTCTTTAAGGGGGTAACAACCTCACGTGCGACTCCGCGTGCGACTGCAGTATCCAAACCAGCTGCAGAGTCCTCCGCTTCCGTAGAGAGAGAAGAAGCTATAAAGGACAATAAAGGACACATAAAAGACATAAAGAATAGTGATCGCCGAGAGGCAATTCTGGAAGTACTGCGATCCAAGGGACCGTCCTATATAAAGGACATATCTACAGTAGTTCGCGGGGTGAGTGAAAAGACTATCCAGCGCGAACTTTCTTTACTCATTGCTGAAGGATTGGTCCGCAAATCGGGCGAACGTCGATGGACCACATATACGTTGGTATAGGACATCCGGTAGGGGGAGAGCCACCTGAAGCCTTCATTGACAATGGTCCCGCTTAGGCTATAGTGGTCTCGTGATGACCGCGGGAGTCAGAACGCTCTAAAAAAGGCCGGCGACGGCCTCTTTCGCGTTTCTGGGGAACCGGTTATCCACACAGGTTTTACAAGGGTTTCTGCACCAGCTCTCGTATACTGGCTTTTATAGCTGTTACGACTGGGTGCGATTCACCGAACGACCGATCATTGACAACCAAATAGGGTTGTAAAAATCTGACGCGCGTAAGAACGCGCGTACAGTCCCGTCTCCCACATCACGTGCGAGTTCGGGTCGGCATGATTGGATGATACTGACTACGGGTGAATGCAGAATGAATGCCTAAATTTGCCAACTAGCCGATGGGACGCGAGTCGATAATGCGCCCTGTCGGGTAGTGTGAAAGGAAAGTGCGCACGCACGCGAACGTGCTGCCTACGGGCAGCACCTAAACGTGATTACCAAATCTTGAATGGGAGCGTATGGGGAAGCACCTCTTTATAAACCGCAGCCCTGTACGCCTCAGAAATTAATTAAAAAACAAAAGTTTATGTCTATTGCACAGACAAATGTGATCGCAAAGATCGCGGCAGTCGTCGCAGGCCTTGGCCTCGTCGCTATGTCGTTCGTCTCCGCCGTTCCGGCGAAGGCTGATACGACGTCTGATCTCCAGGCCCAGATCGCAGCGCTTCAGGCACAGCTTGCCGCTCTTTCGGCAGGTGCCTCCGCTTCTGCTTCCGCAACCTTCACGACCGACCTCACGATCGGTTCCAAGGGTGCTGAGGTTTCCGCTCTTCAGACCTGGCTCATCGGTAAAGGCTTCTCGATTCCGGCCGGCGCAACTGGCTACTTCGGCGCACAGACGAAGGCAGCTGTTGCAGCATGGCAGGCATCGGCAGGCATTACCCCGGCTGCTGGCTACTTCGGTCCGAAGTCCCGCGCAGCTGCTAACGCATCCGCAGGCAATGGCTCCGGCCAGGGCACCGTGGGCGTAGGCGAGCTCAAGGGTGGCGAGGGTTCCCTCGACAACTTCAGCGACTACGGCGATGTTGAGACCTCTCTTGAAGAAGGTGACAGCAACCAGAAGGTTGTTGGTCTCGAATTCGAGGCTAAGGACTCTGACCTTGCTATCCAGCGCGTCGATGTTGACTTTGCTATCAACGGCAATGGCAGCACGCGCCTCAACAAGTACGTCGACAGCGTAAGCCTCTACCTCGATGGTAAGAAGCTTGCAACTGCTGACGCTTCTGACGCAGACCGCGATGGTGCTACTTCGACCATCCGTTTCTCGGGTCTTAAGGGTATCGTCCGCGAGGGCGACACTGCAGACCTCTACGTGACGGTTGATGCGGTCAACACCATTGGTTCTGATGAGGATGGCGATGATGTCTACGTAACCCTCGGTGCGGACTCGGTCCGTGCTGTGGACGCAGCTGGCATCTCCGACACCTACCCGACCGACGCCGACACTGCAGCTAACACCTTCACGGTGAGCACGCAGACTGGTGGCGACGCTGCTATCAGCACCGGCTCGGACAACCCGGATGATTCCCAGGTCCAGGCCGATGACACTGACACGACCACTGGCGTGAGCCTCCTTGCCTTCAAGGTTAAGGCTACGAACCAGGACATCACCATCAACGACGTTCCGGTCCAGATTGCTGGTACCAGCGCCGGTGCAGGTGAAATCGTGCAGACCCTCAAGCTCATGAAGGGCTCGAAGGTTCTCAAGAGCAAGTCCATTGCTTCTTCGACCACTGCTGTTCAGAACGTTGTCTTCTCTGACGTCAACGTTGATGTCAGCAAGGATGACACCGCAGAGTTCTCGGTCGTCGCAGACGTCCGCAAGCTCGATGGTGGCTTCGGCGCAGGTGATGAGCTCGTCGCTTCGACGACCTCGAACCTCGCTTGGGACATCGAGGATCAGAATGGTGATTCGGTTGATCCGACCGGCAGCGCCGTCGGTGGCACCGTTACCTTCTCTGACACTGGTGTGACTGTAACCAAGGTTACGACTACGGCTTCGAAGACCGCCGGCTCGACCGCATCTTCGACCGATTACACTCAGTACGCTGTTACCTTCAAGGTGACCGCAGGTGATGATGACCTCTACATCGACCGCTCGACGCAGCGCACCAGCTCTCCGTCGACCGCAGGTGCCGGTGTTGCATGGGCAACCACCACCAGCTCGAGCTCGGGTAAGACCGACATGGGTACCGCAAACCTCACGGCTGAGGGTACCAATTCGGGTGACACCACCAACGTGTACAAGGTTGACGCAGGTACCAGCCGCGAGTTCACGCTCAACGTGACCCTCACGGAGACCTACGGCCAGACTGGCTACACCGGTATCGTGCTCACGGGTGTTAACTACACCACTGACTCGACCGACACCACGCCGGATGACTACTACACGGCTGGTCTCGACACCATCAAGACCTCTGATGTCTTGATGACCTACGTCCAGTAGGAAGTCAGAACTCAGTGACCTAGCTCCCACGGGAACTAATTAGCTGAAAAAGAAAAACCACCTCTACGGAGGTGGTTTTTCTTTTGTTTCTATCTTCATTAAAGCTACACGTACAACCGCGTATCACTCGCATTAGAGAAAGGCGGACAGGAGTAAGAGACCTTGCACCGGTTCGTCTTTCTACTGTAGTGCAGGACGAAAGCTACGACAGATGAGAGTAGCAATTCGGAACGAACCACACCCCCGATAGCTAACTATTGGGACCGCAAGGTCGACTTGAGTGGCCTCGATAGATAGTGGGACAGAAACTTATTAAGCGCGCTCGGTTGCGGCTATCGTCGCAACAGAGCATTAACGAAAGAATTATAGGTTTATGACTACTACGAATACTTCAATCGTTAAGATCGCAGCATTGATTGCGGCTTTCGGTATCGCGGCAATGTCGTTCTCTGTCGTGCCTGCGCGTGCGCAGACCACGATGACGGCCGCGCAGCTCCAAGCCCAGATTGCTGCCCTCCAAGCCCAGATTGCTGCTCTTCAGGCGCAGCTTTCGGGCGGTGCTACAGTATCAATCACATTCACACGTGACCTCACCATGGGTTCGCGGGGTACTGATGTTACAGCGCTCCAGAGCTGGCTTATTAGCAAGGGCTTCTCTATTCCAGCAGGACCGACCGGTTACTTCTGGACCCAGACCCGCGCAGCAGTAGCGGCGTACCAGGCCTCTCGCGGCATTGTGCCAGCGGTGGGATACTTCGGTCCCATTACTCGTGCACGCGTTGCCTCTGAAATGGCTGCCACTGGTGGCACCACGGGAGGTGGTACCACGGGTACCGGAGCACTCCAGGGTGGGGAAGGTCTCCTTACTAACGACTCGGAATATGGCGATGTTGAATCGACCATTGATGAGGGCGACAGCAACCAGAAGGTTGTTGGTGTTGAGTTTGAGGCCCAGGATGCGGACCTTGCGGTTCAGCGTGTCGATGTCGAATTCGACATGTCTGGCAGCTCGGGCAGCACCCGTCTCGACAAGTATGTTGACAGTGTGAGCCTCTACCTCGATGGCAAGAAGCTCGCCACCGCTGACGCATCTGATGCGGATCGTGATGGCGATGTCTCCACACTCCGCTTCAGCGGCCTTAACGGTATCGTCCGCGAGAACGACACGGCAGACCTCTACGTGACGGTCAACGCAGTGAACACCATCGGTGCTGACGAACAGAATCAGGACATTATCGCTCGCATTCCTGAGAACGGTATCCGCGCCATTGATGCAGCAGGTATCTCCGACACCTACTTCAATGACGCGTACGAGAATACCTTCACGGTAGATCAGCAGGCTGCTGGCACGCTCACCATCACCACCACGTCCGATAACCCGGATGACTCGCAGGTGAAGGTGGACGACACCAATACTACCGATGACGTGACTCTCCTTGGCTTCGGTCTTCGTCCGAAGCAGCAGGACGCAACCGTCTTTGATCTTCCGGTCCAGCTCGTATCCACGGGTACGAACCTAAACCAGATGGTCCAGTCGGTATCCCTCATGCAGGGTAGCAAGACGCTCCGCACCAAGACCGTCTCGGCATCAAGCACGTCCGCAACGATCGTCTTCGACAACATCGATCGCGATCTCAATGCCGATGACACCACTGACTTCACGGTCGTGGCGAACATCAAGGAGACCGGCGGCACGTTCGGTGCAGGTGACACGCTCACGGCATCGACCACGGGCAGTCTCTCTGGTTGGGATGCCGAAGACCAGAATGGCGAGCAGATCGACACTGCTGACATCAATGGTAGTGCAACGGGTGGCACCATCACCTTCCAGACTACGGGTGTGACGGTGGCTAAGAGCTCGGCAACTGCCACTAAGACTGCAGCAACGGTCTCTCCAGGTGCGGACTACACGCAGTACGCGATTAACTTCACGGTTACTGCTGGCGACGATGACATCTACATCGATCGTAGTGTCCAGAACACCTCAAGCCCGAGCGCAGCCGGCGCAGGTGTTGCATGGGCAACCACTACCAGCTCCACATCGGGCGTAACCGATCAGGGTACGTCCAATGTCACGGCAAGCGGTACGGACTCTGGTGACACCGCCACGTCCTACCGTGTCGCAGCAGGTACGAGCCGCACGTTCACCTTGAACGTCACCCTCACTGCTACGGGTACGGGCTACACGGGAGTGGTGCTTACCGGTATCAACTACGACACCGACAGCAACACCAACGACAGTACGCTCTACTTCACATCTGGCCTCGATACGTTCAAGACCAATGATGTGCTCATGACGACTATCTAAAACAAAACTAGATACGTTCGTTAGAAAACAGCCGCCTACGAGCGGCTGTTTTCGTATGCATGTTATCCTCAATCCATGAACTGGAAGCGTCCCTCTATGCTCATCGCACTTGGCGTTATCCTCCTCGGGGCCGCGGCATTCTTTGTTCTTCCGCGGGTGATCGACCCTGCGTATCCGCTCGATAAGACCGATCACATTTCTTCTTGGGAGTGGCAGGGCGCGTATCAAGATCAGCGCGCAAATGTCGAGCAAACAATACGAGACATGCAGAACCAAATAGGGGAAAACGGTCAGGATACGTATGACCTCTATGTAGGTATCGCTTCAGAATATGAACTTCTAGGGGATGGAAAGAATTCATATCGCTATCTCTCCAAGGCAATAGCGAAAGATAAGAAGCGGGGAATTGCATACCTCAACATGGGGCATTTAATGGCCGAACTTGGCGCATTCGAGACCGCGCGAAAGGCGTATACTGAAGCAGCGAAAGTGGAGCCTGATAATCCGATCTACCAATCCGCACTCCAAGCATTCCTCGCAGAGCACCCATGAAGTACCTGATCGAATTCCTCGGATTCCTCTCGGGCTTCGTGATACTTATCACGGCCGCTCTCCTCGCTATTCATTTCGTTGGCGCGCCGGTGACATAGGTTGCCGGATACTCGTTCGCGGGGTATAGTCTCCCCGTACGGACCGAAGACAGCAGGCATCCCAGTAGGGAAGAAGACCTGCCGAGGGACGAAAGGGAAGTCGCAAGACTTCTCGGTCGACTGTCTCCTCAAGGTCCCGCAAGGGACCTTCGCCCGTTTCGTACGAACAATAAACCCGTTATGGCAATTACCAAGCAAAAGAAACAGGAGATTACGGCGAAGATTGCCGACGCGCTCAAGGATGCGGTGTCGGTTGCCTTCGTGCACTTCAAGGGTCTCTCGGTTGCTGACACGTCTGCGATGCGCAAGACGCTTCGCGAGAATGGTGTCGGTTACTACGTTGCAAAAAAGACGCTCATCAAGCGCGTTCTTTCTGAGCAGGGATACACAGGAAACATTCCGGACATGCCGGGCGAGATCGCTCTCGTCTGGAGCTCTGCGGATGCTACCGCCCCAGCTCGCGACATTTACGAGATCGGCAAGAAGCACAAAGATGCGCTCACGATCGTGGGTGGTGTCTGGGACAACGCGTTTGCGGATGCGGCAGCAATGAATGCGATCGCAACCATTCCGCCGATCCCGGTGCTTCGTGGCATGTTCGTAAACGTGATCAACAGCCCGATCCAGGGCATGGCGATCGCACTCGGACAGATCCGCGACAAGAAGGCAGCAGCCTAATCTACCTTATCGAATCAATCCAATTACTATGGCAGATGAAACAACTCAGGAGGCAGTAGTCGAGGAGACTGCTGCTCCGGCAGAAGAGACCGCAGCTCCGGCTGCTGCCGAAGAGGCAGTCGAGGTTCCGGCTAAGTTCAAGAAGTTCGTTGAGGAGATCGAGGCAATGTCTGTCCTCGAACTCTCCGAGCTCGTGAAGGTCTTCGAGAAGAAGTTCGGCGTTTCCGCAGCAGCAGTCGCAGTTGCAGGTCCTGCCGCTGGTGGTGCTGGTGCTGACGAGGGCAAGTCCACCGTCAACGTTGAGCTCACCGATGGCGGCGCCGCTAAGATCCAGGTGATCAAGGTGGTGAAGGAGGCTCTCGGCCTCGGCCTCAAGGAGGCAAAGGACCTCGTCGATGGTGCTCCGAACATGCTCAAGGAGAACGCATCGAAGGAGGACGCAGAGGACCTCAAGAAGAAGATCGAAGAGGCAGGCGGCAAGGTTACCTTCAAGTAATCTTCCACGCTTCAGTAGACGAAAGCGCCCGCGACAGCGGGTGTTTTTCGTTGTCTGGTGCAAGGGTTGCAGGGCAGGGGAGGAGGTAGGTACAATGCCGGGAACACATCCATGGACCCGCTTTCCCGCCTCTTCGGAACTCCCGCTCGCCTGAAGCTGCTACGCCTCTTCCTCTTCAATGACGATGCCGTCATCTCCATTGCTGATGCAGCGACGCGCACCAAGATCTCAAAAGATGCAGCGCGCAAAGAAGTGAACGCACTCACTGCTGCGGGTATCTTGAAGAAAAAGAAAACCGCTCAAGGGAGCGGGTACTCCACCAACAAGAAGTTCGCGCATTACGATGCGCTCAAGGTATTTGTGCGCGATACCACTGACGTGCGTGATGTCGACATTCTCACCACACTTCGCCGTGCCGGTACGCTTCGCGTGGTCACACTCTCCGGTCTTTTCTCGGGAGCTCTGGAATCAAAGGTGGATATTCTTGTGGTGGGGGATCGTCTGGAGGAACGTCCGCTCGCCCATGCTATTCATTCACTTGAGGCGGAACTTGGTCGTGAGCTGCGCTACGCATGCTTTTCTACAGAAGACTTCAAATACCGGGTGAGCGTATACGACCGTCTCGTACGTGATGTGTTTGACTACCCGCATCGCACCATCCTCGACCGCATCAACCTGGCCTCCTAAGCGTATCCACAGTGCCTCCGCCGGAATACGCCACGATTGCTACACTTTAGCTAGGCAGGTCCTTACTGGGCGAACGCCCCGTAGGGGCAGCTATTAACCAGTTAATCGCGGATCTATATCCCTATGTTTCTCACTACTTGGGCGGATGTGCTGAACCAGTCGCTCCAGAGCCTCTTCTGGGGTTTGGTGCAGTTCCTCCCGAATCTACTTGTCGCGATCATCATCTTCATCATTGGATGGTTGATCGGCGCTGGTCTTGGTCGCCTCGTGGCGCAGGTCATTGCTTCCATCAAGGTTGATCAGGCGCTTCGCGCAGCCGGTGTCGAGAAGGTAGTCGAGCGCGCAGGCTTCACGCTCAATTCGGGCGCGTTCCTCGGCTTCCTCGTGAAGTGGTTCTTCATCATTGTCTTCCTTGTTGCGTCTCTCGACGTTCTTGGTCTCACTGATGTGACCGCATTCCTCCAGGGTGTAGTGCTTACCTACATCCCACAGGTTATCGTGGCGGTGCTCATCCTTCTGGTCGCTGCTGTCCTTGCTGACGCAGCAGACCGCGTTGTTTCAGGTGCGGCTCGTGCGGCAGGTCTTAAGGCCGCTGGCCTTCTTGGCACGCTCGCACGCTGGTCCATCTGGGTCTTCGCAGTGCTCGCAGCCCTCGACCGCCTCGGCATTTCGCCGCTGGTCCAGACGCTCTTCACGGGTGTCGTGGTCGCGCTTGCTCTCGCGTTCGGTCTTGCCTTTGGCCTCGGCGGCCAGCAGGCAGCTGCTCGCTACATCGAGCGAATCCGTGACGAGATCACGGGTTAATATCGTTTTCTCTCAAAAGAACCGCCCCGGGATGCCGGGGCGGTTCGCGTTTATAGCCCCGATTTGACAGGGAAATACGCTCCGCGTATACTCCTCCTACGTGATTACCACTAAGAAATTACTCACCTAGTCCGGAGCGGGTAAGGCCGAGAGGCCAAGCGTGGAAACGCGACCGCCCCGAGAGGGCGTTTTTTCTTGAAAGAGTCACGGGTTCGTTGACACACGAATACGCAAATAGGTAATCAACACCGTCATCATGCGCAGCATGATGGAATTTGAGCAATCAGATTCCATCATGCTGCGCAGAGATGCGGTTTGAATTGCACAAATCACAAAACTTGTTAGTGGTGTTCAGGTTTCCGCACAGGAGACACTGAAGGGTGCACGGTGGATGCCTAGGCTTGCACAAGCGATGAAGGACGTGACTAGTCTGCGAAATGCTTCGGGGAGGTGACTTGTAACCTTTGATCCGGAGATGTCCGAATGGGGAAACCCGGTCTCTCGAGACCATCCAATCTTTATGGTTGAGAAGCTTACCCAGGGAAGTGAAACATCTCAGTACCTGGAGGAATAGAAAACAATATTGAGCCGCTTTCCGTTCGTCTGATGCTTCGGGCGGATGGAAAGCAGCTCTTGTGATTCCCTTAGTAGCGGCGAGCGAAACGGGAACAGCCCAAACCTGCTGATTCGTCAGTGGGGGTTGTAAGGCAGGAGCGCCGAATTCATTCGGCATAAGTTACAAAAGATATATATAGCGGAAGTTGCTGGAAAGCGACGCCCTAGAGGGTAATGGCCCCGTACGCGAAATGTATATCTCTTATGTGCTCCTGTTCTTGAGTAGGTCGAGACACGAATAGCTCGGCTGAATCTGCCGGAACTAACCGGTAAGGCTAAATATTGTGCAGGACCGATAGTGAACTAGTACCGTGAGGGAAAGGTGAAAAGAACCCCGGGAGGGGAGTGAAATAGAACTGAAACCGTGTACTTACAAAGGGTTGGGGCGGGTTTCGATCCGTTCCAGCGTGCCTATTGAAGAATGAGCCTGCGAGTGTATGTATGTCGCCAGCTAAATCCGTAATGGGATGGAGCTACAGGGAAACCGAGTGTGAATAGCGCGATAGTGTCATACATACGACCCGAAGCCAGGTGAGCTTGCCATGAGCAGGGTGAAGTGTGGAGAAATCCACATGGAGGCCCGAACCCGTAGATCGTACAACGTCTTGGGATGACTTGTGGTAAGGAGTGAAAAGCTAATCGAACCTGGTAATAGCTGGTTCTCTCCGAAACAGCTTTTGGGCTGGCGTCATGTGATCCTCTTGGGGGTAGAGCACTGGAAGGGACAAATAGGGGGAAACCTCGTTGTTCCTATCAACCTCCGAATACCAAGAGTTACAGCATGGCAGTTAGACCATGGGGGCGAAGCTCCATCGGTCGAGAAGGGAAGAGCCTAGATCGCCAGTTAAGGCCCCAAAATTGATACTGAGTACAACTTAAGGAAGTGAGAATCCTTTGACAATGAGGATGTTGGCTTAGAAGCAGCCACCATTTAAAGAAAGCGTAACAGCTCACTCATCGAGGGTTCTTGCGCCGAAGATAATCGGGGTTAAGTATCATGCCGAAACTGCGGGTTTGTGCACTTCATAGAGGAAAGTAAGAGTTCTTTTTGTTTGTTTGGGGGCTGTAGCTCAGAAGGGAGAGCGCCAGGATTCGCCTGAAATCTAGTAGGGTGATGATTGGAGGTCACAGGTTCGATTCCTGTCGGCTCCGCCAAACAAACCTCGAATCATCATTGATTCGTTCCTCTATGAAGTGCACAAGCGGTAGGAGAGCGTTCGCATCTGCTGTGAAGCCAAAGGGGTGACCCATGGTGGAGCGTTGCGAAGTGAGAATGCAGGCACAAGTAACCACAACGCGGGTGAGAACCCCGCGCGTCGAAAGACCAAGGTTTCCTCAGCTATGGTGATCAACTGAGGGTTAGTCGGGCCTAAGGGGATGGCGAAAGCCGCACCCGATGGACACATGGTTAATATTCCATGACCGACACACATGCGATGGAGAGACGGATTGCTGTACTTATAGCCCGCGATTGGATGTGGGTTCGTGCTGTGAGGACGTGTCTTAGGTAAATCCGGGACGCACAAATCCGAGCAGAGCGACGACTTTCTTCTACGGAGGGGAGGAGTATAGGGAGCGCGGTTCCAAGAAAATCTTCTAAGCTTCAGTGTGTGTTCGACCGTACCGCAAACCGACACAGGTGGTCAGCTCGAGTAGAGTAAGACGAACGAGTGAGAGGTCCTCAAGGAACTCGGCAAAAAAGCGGCCGTAAGTTAGCGATAAGGCCTGCCCCGCAGCAATGTTGGGGCC
Source organism: Bacillota bacterium (assembly GCA_050260455.1). Lineage (GTDB taxonomy): Bacteria > Patescibacteriota > Minisyncoccia > Phycocordibacterales > Phycocordibacteraceae > C7867-001. The sequence continues at coordinate 42,126 of JBLNCF010000015.1, read as the reverse complement.
GCAGCGAAAGATTTTCTGCCAACTGTTTACCAAAAACACAGCTCCCTGCGAACTCGTAAGAGAATGTATAGGGGGTGACACCTGACCAATGCCGGAAGGTCAAGCAGGGGAGGTGCTATGTCTTCGGATGTAGTGCTGGACCCTATAAGCCCCGGTGAATGTCGGCGATAACTATAATCGTCCTAAGGTAGCGTAATTCCTTGTCTGGTAAGTTCAGACGTGCACGAATGGTGTAATGAGTGGAAAACTGTCTCGAGGACTCGCTCGGTGAAAATGCAATACCGGTGAAGATGCCGGTTACCTGTAGTTAGACGAAAAGACCCCAGGAGCTTTACTACAGCTTCGTATTGGGGCTGTGTGTTGTATGCGTAGCATAGGTGGGAGACTTTGAAGCGATCCTTTCGGGGGTCGTGGAGTCGCCAGTGAAATACCACTCTTACAATGTGCAGTTCCTAACCGGTATGAGAACCATATCGGGACCGTGCGTGGCAGGTAGTTTTGGTGGGGCGCTATCCTCCTAAAAAGTAACGGAGGAGTCTATTAAGGTCCTCTAGGCGCGAATGGAAACCGTGCCGATAGTGTAATGGCAAAAGAGGGCTTAACTGCGAGGCGTACATGCCGAGCAGATGCGAAAGCAGAGCATAGTGAACCGATGGTCCGCCTTAGATGCGGCCAGAGATTAACGGATATAAGTTACCCTGGGGATAACAGGCTAGTTCCGCCCAAGCGTCCATAGCGACGGCGGAGTTCGGCACCTTGGCTTATCAAAGCTACGGCCTGTTACCTGCAAAGAAGTCTTTTCGAGCTCGATGAAAAAATCATCGGGGTGCCTAGCGCAGTAATGCGCTACAACAACAACCTGACTATATGCTGGAAACCCTTCCAACATCATGCGACCCAAACAGTGATCCGAAAGGATGAGCTGCGTGGTTCGAAAACGCATGGATGGGGGCAATCAGCAGGGAAGATTCCTACGGCTTCGGCTATGGAAAACCCTCAGAGACTACACGTCAGGCTCCCTTCGGGGATGAAGATATAGTCCGATCCTCTTAGTAATAAGAGTGTGCGCGCTGACAGCGATGTCGGCTCACCTTAGCGCGGGGCTGGAGAAGGTCCCAAGCGTTTGGCTGTTCGCCAATTAAAAAGGTACGCGAGCTGGGTTCAAACCGTCGTGAGACAGGTTGGTCTCCTATCTACTACAGGCGTTGATTCTTGCGGAGGCTTGCCCCTAGTACGAGAGGACCGGGGTGAACTGACCTCTGGTCTACGAGCTGTCACGCCAGTGGCACCGCTCGGTAGCTATGTCGGGAAGCGATAACTGCTGAAAGCATATAAGCGGGAAGCGCGCTCCAAGATAAGGAATCGTTATGAGGCTCCAAGAAGATGACTTGGTTGATAGGCTTTAGGTGGAAGCACAGCAATGTGTTGAGCCGAGAAGTACTAATATGCCCAGTCTTTTGTGCGGAACTCTGTGCGTCACAAACAAGTTAAGTGAGTGCACCTATTTGCGTATTCATGTGGACGCGATCGATACGACGCGCCCAGGAAGCTGGTGATTTATCGGAGGGGCCATACCCGTTCTCATTCCGAACACGGCAGTCAAGCCCTCTTGAGCCAATGGTACTCGTAAGGGGAGAGTAGGTTGTCGCCAGCTTTCTGGGCACGTCTCAGAATTTCACAACGCAGAACCGCCCGAAAGGGCGGATTTTGCTTTTAGGTCCGTGTTCAGACGGAGCGGTTTTCCTATATACTGTCACCATGTCCTGGGCCTCCCGTCGCCGGTTCATCATCATTTCCATCATGGTGGTGGGTGCTCTTGGTATCTTGGGAGCGTTCGCATATGTGACGTTCCATCGCGCACCAACCTGTTTTGACAACAAACAGAACCAAGATGAAGAAGGAATCGATTGTGGCGGCACGTGCGCGTATCAGTGCACCGCATCAGAGGCAGCTCCGTCGGTCCGCTTCGCTCGGCCGGTATCACCTGCGTCCGGTCGTACTGATCTTATTGCGTATATCGACAACTCAAACGGTGATGTTGCGGCGAGCAATCTCAATTTCACCATCGAGCTTTACAGTCCAACCAACACGGTCATTGCAAAGAAAGAGGGACGTGTAGATTTGCCGCCTGCGTCTACCGTGCCCGTCTATGTGCCGAATATCTATACGGGCTCGCAGGAAGTTGCACGTGCCTTTATTACCTTCGACACACCGTCGCATCTTTGGTATCGCTACCGCGAGACACGTCCCATTCCCGAGATCGCCGATGTGCGTATCGACACTAGTGAGACGCCGCGTGTTACTGCAGTTGCCGTGAATAACTCGGCAGCAAAGATTACAAACGTGCCGTTCGTCATCACTATCTTCGATGCAGCAGGAAACGCGATAGCTGCCTCTCGAACAATCGCTCCTTCCATTCCTGCTCACGGCTCTGCACCGCTCGTCTTTACCTGGTCCACTCCATTCACGGGTGCGGTCTCTCGTGTCGACATAAAGCCGGTTATTCCGCTTCCGCCCGCACCGCCAACAATATGAGCGAGCAGGTCGCGCAGAATCCGATACAGGCGTTGCTCGCCGAGTGGCCACTTTTTGTCATTCCCATAGCGCTCACGCTGCTTGGCGTTCTTACCATGCATCCCTTTGGCCAAGGTGCCTCGCTTGCTCCCAAGCAGCTCCTGTGGCTCGGCATCTCTCTCGTCGGATACTTTACGGTTGCGCTCGTCGACATGCGATTTATCAGACGCACCCCGGTCATTATTTCTGGATACGTCATCTTGCTTACGCTTCTTGCGGTGCTCCTCGTGGCCGTTCATGCGGTCATGGGTGCTAAGTCCTGGTTCACCTTTGGCGGGTTTTCGTTCCAACCTGCCGATCCAGGGAAGATCATATTCATAGCCCTCATTGCAAAATACTTCTCGCGGCGACACATGGAAATCGGTGATTTCCGACACATTCTCGTCTCGGGAGCGTATGCAGCAGCGCCCATTCTCCTCATTCTTCTTGAACCGGACCTCGGTACGGCAGCTATCTTTGGTGCCATCTGGTTTGGCATGATTTTGGTATCCGGCATCTCGAAGAAACACCTTGCTATCGTTTTTGCCTGCGGCCTTATCGTGGCGACTGGTCTATGGTTCGGCGGGCTTCATGACTACCAGCGTGCTCGCATCATGACGTTCATTAATCCCGCAGCTGACATTCACGGCACAGGGTATAACGCCTATCAGGCGACCGTTGCCGCAGGTTCAGGACAGGTGCTGGGGAAGGGTATTGGATATGGTACGCAATCCAAACTCCGCTTCCTTCCGGAATATGAGACTGACTTTATCTTCGCCGCGTTTGCCGAAGAGTGGGGGTTTGTTGGTGTGATTCTCGTGCTCGTGCTCTACGGTCTCTTGCTGTCCCGTCTTCTTACCATCGCTCATCGTTCGTCTACGAACTTCGATGCATTGTTTACCATAGGTGTGGCTATCCTCATCACGGCGCATGTGTTCATCCATGCAGGCATTAATCTCGGCATGCTTCCGGTGACCGGCACCACTATACCGTTCATGAGCTATGGCGGCTCGCATCTCCTCATGGAGTACATTGCGCTCGGTGTCGTTGCATCACTCGCACGGGAGGGTCGGAGTGTCCCGCGCTCTCGCGCGGGACAAGAATTCTTCAGCTAGCGGTAGAGAGCGAACGTAGCGTCGAGCATTCGTTCGGCGGAGAAGGTATCAAGCACCCGTGCATGAAGTGCGCTGCCGAGTTGTGCACGAAGTGCTGTGTCTCCGAGCACCCGTTCAACAGCAGTAGTGAGTGCGGGTGCATCGCCAGGAGGGAAGAGAAGGCCGGTCTTTTCGTTTTCGATGATCTCGGGGATTCCACCTGCACCTGCTCCGATGGCAGGAAGACCAGCCATACCGGCCTCAAGGAGTACGTACCCGAGAGATTCGGTACGAGAGGGAAGAATGAAAAGATCGAATGCGGAAAGGTATGACGGTGCATCTTTCACATGGCCTACGAGAAACACCCGCCCTGTGAGACCCTCGACCTTTATAAGATGTTCGAGATAGCCGCGCTCCTCTCCTTCGCCAATGATGACCAGAAGCGCTTCGGGATAGTCCGGCAGCGTGTGCTCGACAGCAAGCAGGAGAGTATCAAGACCCTTGTTTGGATGGAGTTCCGCTACTACGCCGATCCACGTGTGTGCACCGCACCCCGGCACGAGTGCCTCGCGGGCTTCTTGTCGCGAGCGCATGGCGAACGGGCGGATGCCGTGGTGAATGACCGTAAGTCGCCTTTGCACGAACGGCATCCAGCGCGCATCTCGTCTCGTTGCTTCGGAATTACAAATCGTCTCATGGGAAAGCAGTACCGTGAGATAGTGCACGATGCCGATGATCATCTTCTGCCATACCGGTCGACGCTCATTGAATGCCCAGGCGTGCGCGGTGAAAATGATGCGCGGTACACCCTTCAGTCGAGCGGCAAGGGATACCAATGCGCCCGCCTTCGAGGAATTCCCGTGGACGATATCAGGTCGGAACTCTTTGATAATGCGCATGAGCTCAATAAGGACTGCGAAGTCCGAGGTGAGCTTCACGTCCCGCTGCATGGAGGGGATGGGGAGGATGGAGACGCCCGCTTCGCGAAGCCGGTCTGTAAGCTCTCCCTCGCGGCCCGAGGCGACTGCTACGGTGAAGCCCTGTGCCTTGGCCGCGGTTGCAACATCGAAGACATAGCGTTGGGCACCACCCCAATTAGACTTCGTGATAACGTAGAGAATACGCTTCGATTTGGCGGGTTGAGCTACCTCCATGAAGTTTTCACAGTTGTATAGTATAACCTTCATACCATGATCCACGGTGGCAAGCGCCCAGCGCTTCTCCTTTTCCTGGGAGATATCCTTGTGTTTGTACTCTCCCTCTGGCTCACGCTTGTCATTCGATACGGGCGTATTTTCGACACGTCCGCATTCGCTGCCCATATCGGGCCATTCTCGATACTGTTCGCCATCTGGGCACTTGTTTTCTATATGTCCGGGCTCTATGGCAAGCGCGTGCTCCTGTTCAAGAGCTCACTGCCGGACGCCATCATCAAGACCCAGTCATTTAATATTGTGCTTGCCGCACTGTTCTTCTTTTTCCTCCCGGGTATAGGCCTTGCTCCAAAAACGAATCTTGTTATCTACCTCGTCATCTCACTTCTGCTCATCTTCGTGTGGCGGCTGGCCATTTTCCCGAAGCTCTCCATTCCGCGCACCCGCTACCCCGCAGTACTACTCGCCGAAGGGGAAGAGGCCAAGGAGCTCGAGGATGAGGTGAACGGCAACGAGCGCTACCATCTCTCATTCCCGGTCGTATGCTCACCTGAAGATGCCCTCAAGGACCCGGGAGCATTTGCGGCTCGTATACGTGAGAGTGGTGCGACCATTGTTATTGCAGACATGACGGACGGGCGCGTACATGAACTCATGCCTAAGCTCTATGAGCTCTCAAGCTTTCACGCGCCCGCACAGTTTGTTTCGTTTGAAGATGCGTACGAAGAAGTATTCGATCGCATTCCTCTTTCGCAGCTCTCCACCAACTGGTTCATTGAGAATGTGCCGCAGTCTGATCCAGTCCTGTACGTTCTCCTCAAGCGAATTATCGATATTGCAGGTGGTGTAGCGATGGGGCTCGTTACGATCATAGCCGCACCGTTCGTGTGGATTGCACAAGGGTTCGAGGGTCCTGGCCCGCTTCTCATTGATCAGGATCGCATCGGTAAGGATGGTACGCGTATCCATGTGTACAAATTCCGCAGCATGCGCGTAAACAAGTCGGCATCGAGTGAATGGATCACTGAAGAGAAGAATGACAATCCGGTCACGAAAGTGGGGAATATTCTTCGCCGTACCTCACTCGATGAATTTCCACAGTTCGTGAATATCTTGCGTGGCGAGCTCTCCCTCATTGGTCCGCGGAATGATATTGAGGGTCTTGGGAAGCGCCTTGCTGAAGAAATCCCGTATTACAACCTCCGCTACCGCATTACTCCCGGCATTACCGGGTGGGCTCAAATCAATCAGCAGTACGAGCAGGGTAATATCAGTCCGCAGTCGATTGAGGAAACTAAAATGCGTCTCGCGTATGATTTCTATTATTTGAAGCATCGCTCGCTGGGTCTTGATGTGGTCATTGCGCTTAAGACGGTGAAGCGCATGTTCTTCCGAGTATCGAGCTGGTAGTCTCTATCTATGAATAAGCACACTCTTCTTATCACGGGCGCTGCGGGCTATGTGGGCGGCATGCTCGTCCGGCAGTTTGCCGAGCGCGACGATGTTGAACGCATCATTGGTATCGATAAGGAGCCGATGCCGGAGTTCATCGAGGGAATCGATAAGCTTCAGTACCTCCAGATCAATACGGCCGAAGCGTGGGAAGCGGAAGCAGAGCGATTCTCACCGGACATACTCATTCATACCGCGTGGCAGATTCGCGAGGTGTATGGTGACCGCGAACTTACCTGGAAGTGGAATATCGACGGCTCGGACAAGGTATTCGATTTTGCGTTCGAGCACCCGTTCGTGAAGCGCCTCATTCATTTCTCAACCGTCGCGTCCTATGGTTCCTTCCCGGACAACTCGGTGGACCATCGCTACACAGAAAACGAACCGTTCCGACAGACCGACTATCTCTACGCCGAAGAGAAGCGCATTACGGAAGAACACCTCTACCAGAAATATCAGCTTGCCGTGGCCGAACGACCTGACATCTCGGTTGCGATTCTACGCCCTGCAGCTATTACCGGTCCGCGCGGTCGCTTTATGCGCATCCGTTTTGGACTTCAGGCTGCACTCTCCGGTCAGTTGAAGGACTCGTTCGTGTACCGTCTCGTCTCCGCGATGACGTCATTCGTGCCAGTCACCCCTAAATGGCTCCGCCAGTTCATCCATGAGGATGATGTGGTGGGAATTGTCGAACGTCTCGCATTCGGCGAGCCTGCTGGAAGTTACGAAGTGTTCAACATCTGCCCGCCCGGCGATGTCGTGCGTGGTCCGGATATGGCGAAGGCGGTAGGGAAGCGTATGCTCCCGGTCTCGCCTTGGATGGTACGCATCCCATTCTTCTTTTTTTGGCATCTCACGCGCGGCAAGATTCCGACGGCGCGCGGTAGTTGGAAGGGGTATTCCTATCCCATTGCTGTGGATGGCTCGAAGGTAACAAAGAAACTCGGATACATGTATCAGCACGAAGGATTCGATGCCTTCTATTACACGGACGGTAAGTACGAGTATGCGGTCCCTCCACAGCTCCGCCGCAACAAGTCACATGATCGTTGATGGAAAAGCGATAGCAAAGGACCTCCTTGCGCAGGTGCGTGAGGAGGTTGATGCCCTCGGGCGAACACCCGTGGTGCGTGCCATTGTGGTCGCGCCCTCGGCGGCAACCGAATCGTATTTGCGTATTAAGGAGCGTGCAGCGGGTGACGCGGGTATGCATCTTGAACTCGTGCGACTGGACGACGGCACCACTGAAGAAGTGATGCATGCCGTTGCATTACCGGGTGCTGATGCGGTTATCGTGCAGCTTCCGCTTTCTGCCGCTATTGATACCACGAGTGTTCTTGATGCTATCCCGGTCGAGTTTGATGCGGACATGCTGTCGACTGCAGCACGCACAGGGTTTGAACGCGGTGACGTAGGTGCACTCCTTCCGCCGGTAGTTGGTGCCATTGCGGAGATCCTTGCACGCACGAATACCGATCCAGAGGGGAAGCGCGTAGTGATTATTGGGCAAGGATGGCTCGTGGGTGAGCCAGCTTCCGTATGGTTTCGCCAGATTGGCGCGGAGGTGACAACCATGACCCGCCATAACCTCGATCTGGGTCTGCTCAAAGAAGCGGACATCGTAGTTTTGGGCGCGGGTTCCCCTGGTCTTGTGAAGCCCGAACACCTGAAAGAAGGTGTCGTACTTATCGATGCAGGAACTTCGGAATCGGATGGAGCCATCGTGGGGGATGCCGATCCGGCATGTGCGGAAAAGGCCTCGGTCTTCACACCCGTTCCGGGTGGGGTGGGGCCAATGGCGGTCGCCTGTCTTTTTAAGAACGTTGCCCTCCTTGTGGGGCAAGGGAGCAGGCGCTAAGGTATTCATATATGCTCGTCACCTTCCTGGACACGGTATTTGTTCCACTCACCTTTAGCCTAGGTCTTCCCGTAGCGGGAATAGTTGTCTTTATCGGGGTAATAATTCTAGCCCGATCATTAGCTTCGACCGACCCTGACGCACGCAAAACCCTCCGAAAACGTGGATTTTGGACAATCGCTATTCCGGTCATGATTTTGGCCGCAATTATGGCAATCTGGGCGGCGTCACATGTGCTTTCTGGCGCATCTTCAGTCCAGCAAACCGGCATTGAGGAGACCTATGTTAGATAGTTTGCAGCCCCGCTAAAAGACCGTATAGTAAGGCCATTATGCGATTTATACCTGCTCTCGGCGTGCTCGTGCTCGCCGGTCTTCTCGGATGGTTTGTTATTAGCACTAGCTCCAGCACCCATTATGGTGTGAAGCTCGGTCTCGACCTCGCGGGGGGTACCGAACTCATTTACAAGGCCGATACAAGCGCTGTCGTAGGTGACAAGCAGCAGGCTTTGAATTCGCTTCGGGACGTTATCGAGCGTCGCGTGAACCTCTTCGGCGTTGCTGAACCGCTCGTTCAGCTCGAGCATTCGAGTGCGGTGGCAAATGAGCAGGAGGACCGTCTTCTGGTTGAGCTTCCGGGTGTTACTGATGTGAAGGCCGCGGTGGACGCTATCGGCAAGACTCCGACGCTTGAATTCAAATTGGTGGGCGTTCCGACCGGAGCAGTCGCAAGTTCGTCTCCTGCGGTGTACGTCCCGACCGGTCTCACCGGTCGCTACCTCAAGAGTGCAGAGCTTCAGTTCTCAAACGGGCAGGGCAGCGCCGCTGCGGGTGACCCGGTAGTGGTCCTTCACTTCAATGATGAGGGCACCAAGCTTTTCGGTGATATCACCTCGCAGCATGTCGGCAATCAGCTCGCCATTTTCCTTGATGGCGAACCCATTTCCGAGCCGGTCATTCAGGAAGCAATCACGGGTGGTACGGCAACTATCACCGGCCACTTCACACCGACCGAAGCGCGTGATCTCGTACGTAACCTTAACTTCGGCGCACTTCCGGTACCTATCGAGCTTTCGTCGAGCAATACGGTAGGACCGACCTTGGGGGGTGTAGCCTTCCATGCTGGACTCTTTGCAGCCCTCATCGGCTTTGTGCTTGTGTCGCTCTTTATGATCTTCTGGTACCGCCTCGCTGGTATCGTGGCATCGGTGGCGCTCGTCATTTACGTGCTGCTCACTATTCTTGTCATCAAGGTGGTGCCCATTACGCTTACTGCCTCTGGCATTGCGGGCTTCATCCTATCCATCGGCCTTGCGGTGGATGCGAATGTGCTCATCTTTGAACGCATGAAGGAAGAGCTTCGCTTAGGGAAGGATGCGCATGATGCAGTGAAGATAGGTTTCGCACGCGCATGGCCGGCCATTCGCGACGGTCACCTCACCATGATTATCTCAAGCATCATCCTCTTCTGGCTCGGCACCTCCATCGTGCAGGGTTTTGCACTCGTATTCGGATTCGGTGTCATTGCCTCCCTCATCTCGGCCGTCTTCGTATCTCGTGTCTTCCTGCTCGCTATCGTGCCCGAGAAGGCGGAGGGAGGACTTTGGAACTTCCTGCTTTCAAGCGGATTCCATACCAAAGCTACTACCAATCACACTGCCTAGTATGTTCATCGTAAAGCACCGTCTCTTCTTCTTCCTCTTCACCGGTCTCCTGACGGTGGTGGCAATTGCTGCCATCGTCTTCTGGCCGCCCCAGCTTTCCATCGACTTCACCGGTGGGTCCTTAGTGGAAGTGGAGTACACAGATGCACGTCCGACCATCGATACGCTACACGCCTCACTCTCGAATGCAGGGTTCTCTGAAGCTTCTTTGCGTGAGAGTGGAGAGAAGGGTATCTCGGTCCGCACGCGTACGCTTACCCCCGACGAGCATGACGCGCTCGTGGGCGCACTCTCGGAGAATGGCCAGGCACCTCTCACAGTGGGTCGCTCGACCTCCATCGGTCCGTCACTCGGCAATGAACTCTCTACGAAGGCTCTCTACGCTATTCTCTCGGTCATTCTCGCCATCGTGCTCTACATTGCCTGGGCATTCCGCAAGGTTTCGCGTCCGGTTTCCTCGTGGGTGTACGGTCTAACGGTGGTCGCGATTCTTGTGCACGATATCCTCATCCCTGCTGGCTTCTACGCTATCTATGCGCACTTCACGGGTGCACAGGCCGACACGCTCTTCGTGGTCGCGCTCCTCGCGATCCTTGGTTATTCGGTGAATGATACGATCGTGATCTTCGATCGCGTCCGCGAACATCTCGCACACAACGAGAAGACCGGCACCAAGCAGGAGTTCGATGAGGTGGTGGGCCGCTCCATTACCGAGACACTGGGTCGTTCTATCAACACCTCGCTTACTGTGGTGCTCGCCCTGGTTGCACTCGCGTTCTTCGGCAGCCCGGTTACGCTCAACTTCTCTCTGGTGCTTCTTGCGGGTGTGGTTGCCGGTACCTACTCATCAATCCTGCTTGCGGCTCCGCTTCTCGTACCGCTTGCGAAGGTTCTCGCAAAGCATTCCTAGCCCCTATGCTCATCGGCATTACCGGCACAAACGGGGCAGGTAAGGGAGCGGTAGTGGAGTACTTGGTGGCCAACAAAGGATTCTCGCGTTACGCGGGCCGTATGGTCATACTTGAGGCTATTGAAGCGAGAGGTCTTACACCGAATCGCACGACCATGCGCGATGTGGGTAATGAGCTTCGGAAAGAGCACGGTCCTGCGTACATCATGGAGCGCCTCTATGAATTGACGAAAGACGATACCCATGCCGTTCTCGAGTCAGTACGTACTGTCGCTGAAGCGGAATTCCTGAAAGAGAAGGGTGCCTTTCTTATCGCCGTGGATGCGGATAAGCAGACCCGCTACGAACGCGTGGTGAGCATGTCGCATGATGCAGTTCCGCTCACGGTGGAGCAGTTTACAGAGATGGAAGATCGAGAGATGGCCTCTTCCGAACCGTGGGATATGAATGTTTTCGGTGTCATGCAACTCTCGGATGCACGCATTGAGAACAATGGAACGGTCGAGGAGTTGCGTGCCAAAGTTGATGAGGCGATCGCGTCATTTAAACAAACATGATTCTTGGCATCACAGGAACGAACGGGGCAGGGAAGGGTGCCGTGGTGGACTATCTCGTCGAGAAGAAAGGGTTTGCTCACTATTCGGTCCGTCAAGCAATCATTGAGGAGATTGAGCGGCGTGGTCTTGAGGTAAATCGCACGAATACAGGTATTGTCGGTACCGATCTTCGCCAGACATATGGAGGAGGATATTTTACTGATCTATTTACGAAGAGTGCCGATGCTGCGGGACAACACGATATCATTATCGAATCTATCCGCTCCCTCGATGAAGCAAAGAGTATCAAGGAACGAGGAGGATTCGTGATTGCCGTGGATGCCCCTCGTGAGCTCCGATACGAACGGATTGTGGGACGCGGCTCGGGCACGGATAACGTGTCCTTTGAACAGTTCTGTTTCGAGGAGGATCGTGAAATGACTCCCAAAGATCCGAACGATCCTGCGCAGATGAATGTGAAGCAGGTAATGACGGATGCTGATTACACCATTGTTAATGATGGCTCATTTAATGGGCTCGCGGAGAAGATAGAAGGCATGCTCACAGAGCTTGCTGCACGATAATCATCTGTCATATCGAGAGACGAGCAAACTGCCGAAGAGGTGTACGAATGCGTACGTGCGAGAATAGAGGGAAAGCTAGCATCATAAAATATGTGGCAGGATTACCTCCTCACCGTTGTGCAAGTATTCTTTTGTCTTACGCTCATTCCTATGCTATTTGCGAGAGAGAAACCACCACTTGCATCGAGTATTCCTACCGCACTCTCATTATTCCTCTCCTCGGTAGTATTTTTTAGTCTGCATCTATGGCTGGCCGCAGTCTCACAGGCCATTGTGGGAATTCAATGGGCAACGCTCGCGTATCAGCGAGTGCGAGAGGTGGAACGAAAAACTACCCCTAGTAAAGAGAACTAACATATATACCTATGGAGACTCCTATAATTCCAGCAGCCGGTTTCTACTACCACTACAAACATGATCCGAGCGGGCCAGTGAATAATTATGCGTATGAAATCTTCGGTGCAGGGCATCATACAGAAGAAGACTGTCGTCCGGAAGATGCTTTCATGATGGTATATCGTCCACTCTATGAAGACGCTTATGTATACCAGCTGGGAAAGTTATTTGATCTCCGGCCACTTGAGATGGCTCTGGAAACTGTAGAAATAGATGGAGAAACTAAGCCGCGGTTCACTCGTATTGAAGACCCGGCTATTATCGAGAAACTTATCGCTATTAGGAATAAGCTCTATTCCTAAAGCTAAGAGATAATAGTCCCAGCGAACGGTTCGTCGTTAAGATACTTTTCGAATTCGGAGAGATTCGCTCCGTTCATAATAGCGACTTCAAGTCCTGCCTCTTCTGCTTCGCGAGCGGCGACTGGATCAAAGGGGGAGGAGAGACCGGGATCCCATTCAGAAGGAATGAGCTTCCTGAACTCCGACCACGCGATCTTTTCTATCTTCTTTGCGTCTGGATTCTTCCTCGGGTCCGAATCGTATACGTAATCAATATTGGAAAGATTCACGAGCTTGTGTGCTCCCAGCTTCTTTGCGGCCATAACGGCACAGTAGTCAGTGGACCAACCGGGTTTCCAACCAGCACCAATGATGATGGGCTGGGTGGGACGTACGCCGCGGGTTGGATTCTTCACGATACGCGCCTGCGCTTCTTCTAAGAAAAGTGTACGCATCAAATGCGCGTTTAAACGTGTGGAATGTATGCCCAGCCAATCGAGATCATCACGTGGAAGGTCTCCACGGGTTTCCTCGGCGGCCTGCTGATAACGACGTGCGGTCTTACCGCCGCCTGTGATGATGAAAAAGGAGGTGCCCTCGTCTACCTTGTGGAGGAGAAGCTCGCGGAAGGATTTCAGAAATGCGGTATCTATCTGGTCGGGAACGATCAAAGACCCTCCGACGGACACGACGACGTATTCTCGCTTAATGCGCAGCATGAAATCTCTATTGCAAAGCTTGACGGCTATACCCATTCTACGCCTCTGTCCCGGGGAGGCAACTTGTGGAAATAAGAAAGTGTATTCAAAGAAAAAGCGCGAGGGTTGCTCGCGCTCCTTCGATCGGCTGCAGGAATGTTCAGGTCTCAAACCCCAAGAAATCAAGTTCATCAAACTCGGCGGGTGGGGCAATGCTCCCCAAGTTGGGCGGGAGTAGGAACGAATCTTCCTCGCAGAGGAAGGTATACAATGACTTCCGTGCAGGCTCTGGGGTACTGGTCGCTGATGTGCTTTGGACCAGGGTCAGGTGCGAAGGACGAGCACCCCGTCGTTTAAACGGCATCGGCAGTATCTCCTGTGTCGGCTGGCGTGATGATGACATAAGAATGTAGTGGCGTCAAATATGGCCATGTTACGGGCCTGCTGCGCCGCTTGACTCCCTATACGGCTTCCTATAGTATGTGCCTATCGCCCTCGTATGGGGGCGGGCTAGTTTTTGCGCTGTCGTGGGACAGCCCGACCCTTGAAAACTGAATACGAGCAGAATTATCTCGAAACCCTTCGAGGTAATTCAACAATCAAAAGGTAGGTACAATAAGAAAATCATTTCTTGTGTTCCGCCTATTCTTAATTAGAGTTTGATCCTAGCTCAGGATGAATGCTGGCGGCGTGGATAAGGCATGCAAGTCGAACGGTCCGCAAGGACAGTGGCAGACGAGGTAGTAACGCGTAGGTACTCACCCCAAAGTCTGGTATAGCTCGTCGAAAGACGGGGTAATCCCGGATGGTCCCGAAAGGGTAAAGATTTATCGCTTTGGGAGAGGCCTGCGTAATATCAGCTTGTTGGTGAGGTAATGGCTCACCAAGGCTACGACGTTTAGGGGAGCTGAGAGGCTGACCCCCACCGATGGGACTGAGACACGGCCCATACTCCTACGGGAGGCCGCAGTCGAGAATCTTCCGCAATGGACGAAAGTCTGACGGAGCGACGCCGCGTGATGGACGAAGTGGTTCGCCACGTAAACATCTTTTATGAGGGACGAAATTATTGACGGTACCTCAGGAATAAGGGGCTCCTAACTCTGTGCCAGCAGGAGCGGTAATACAGAGGCCCCAAGCATTATCCGGAATCACTGGGCGTAAAGGGTGTCAAGGCGGTTATGTTAGTCGTTCGTAAAATCCGTGGGCTCAACCTACGGTCGGCGAGCGAAACGGCATAACTAGAGGTAGGGAGAGGTGCGTGGAACTCACGGTGTAGGGGTGAAATCCGTTGATATCGTGGGGAACACCAAAGGCGAAGGCAGCGCACTGGCCCTATTCTGACGCTCACACACGAAAGCCAGGGTAGCGAATGGGATTAGATACCCCAGTAGTCCTGGCCCTAAACGCTGCTCGCTCGTTCTGCGGAGTATCGACCCTCTGCGGGACTAAGCTAACGCGGTAAGCGAGCCGCCTGGGTAGTACGAGCGCAAGCTTAAAACTCAAAGGAATAGACGGGGACTCGCACAAGCGGTGGATCATGTGGCTTAATTCGTCGATAAGCGAAGAACCTTACCCAGGCTAGAAACCAAGCTGCATCTCTTTCGAAAGATTGAGAGCCTTCGAGGGTGCTTGGCAGGTGATGCATGGTTGTCGTCAGTTCGTGGCTTGAGCTGTTCCCTTCAGTGGGGTAACGAACGCAACCCTCGTTGTCTGTTATATATGTCAGGCGAGACTGCCCCCTCACGGGGGAGGAAGGTGAGGATGACGCCAAATCAGCATGTCCCTTGATGCCTGGGGCTGCACACGTGATACAATGGTAGGTAACAGAAGGACGCAATACCGCAAGGTGGAGCAAATCCCGAAACCCTACCCCAGTACGGATTGAGGTCTGCAACCGACCTCATGAAGCCGGAATCGCTAGTAATCGTGGGTCAGCAATACCACGGTGAATACGTTCTCGAGTCTTGTACTCACCGCCCGTCAACTCAAGGAAGTTGGGGGTGCCCGAAATCTTGGCTTGTCCAGGACTACGGCAAACTCAATGACAGGGAGTAAGTCGTAACAAGGCACGGCTAGCGGAAGCTGGTCGTGGAACATATCCAATCGGAACCGAATTCGAAAGAATTCTTGTCGATCTGTCCGTGTGCTCGATGCAGGGAGTTATATCGAGAGGTTCGCCTCTTATCGTAGCTTCCTGCACCGAGCACGCGGCAGGGGAGATAGCAGTTGTCCCTAAACACTGCTCGAATGCCGGATAACGTTGCCGGTGACCAGGTGGAGACGCTCAATTGACGTCTTCACGGTCGAATAGGCGGAACACAAGAGTTGGTTTATCTCCTATCTTTTGATTGAAAAAGAGCGTCGCGTGGTGAGTACTTCTTCGGAAGCACTCACCACGCGGCGCTTTTACGTTATGCGATTGACGGTTCAGAAGCAGCGAGCATCACATCTGTGGCGAGACGTCGTACGGCACGACGCCAAATGCGCGCTTTTCGTCGATGTCGTTTAAGTTTGTCCTCGATGGTTGAAATGCGATGCGAATAGATCTTCTTAGCTTCTCGAGTGGAGCCGCGGTGTGCTCCGATAGTTGGATTTCTCATGAGTAGAAAAGAAAAGAGCGGCCGAAAGCCGCTTTCTCGCCCGTTGTCTGATGATTGATAAGTGGGTATCTCATCGACACTATAAGTATAGCGGGATCAGATGAAGACGCTGGAAAGCCCTGGGGATTTCTGGTAGTATCCGGTGGTATTGGTAAGGCCTTGTGTGCACGCTTAGCTCAGTTGGTAGAGCACTCGACTGATACTCGAGCGGTCCTAGGTTCGAATCCTAGAGCGTGCACAGAGGGCCTTTTACCATTTCTTCTAGGACTAAGATGTGCTGCTTTTTGCGATGAGTCGATTTTCATGGTATAAATCACATAGAAATATCGTCGCAACACGGAGGAATGAGGAGACGCGGACGTGGAGTATAAGAAGAATGACGCGGAGCGAGACCTACGACTGACTACTAAGGAAGCTCTTGGCGAGTACGCACGAGCGCTTGCGCTCATCCGTCTTGCTGCTGAACTGGGCACCATGAGCTCGCGATACGCTTCTCTTCTCGATGAAGCTGCCGCTCGGGCGCCGTACATACGGGACGTCGATCAGCGCAGACAAGTGTATCGGGATCTCGGCACTTCCTTCTACCGAATCGACGCATTGACAGGGCTGTCCTGGACGCTCCGCTGGGGGAGGCTGAAGCTTGCTCAATGGGCGAACATTTCCATTCCACCGAAGCCAGTACCGAGCAAATCGGTCTAGGCTTCGACGGGACTGGCGCGTATCTACAAACGGTACGCGTCACTTTTATATGCGCTCTCTATGCGCGGTATACTACTTACATGAGAAATGTACTCATTGTCGGAGGTGTGTGCGTTCTGGCTGTGATTATAGGTGCATGGCTTTTCCTCACGCATCCCGCTACGCGACTCTTAGTGCCGCCTGGTGTCGACACTCCACAGGCGAGCGAGAGTAGGGAAGTGAAATTCAAGGTGCTCGACCAGGGTATGAATGCCAAGGAGATAACCTCCCGCAAGAATTACGCGATCTATGATGCGAGCGAGCTCGCTGATTTCTGGAAGAAAGTACATGGCGATGATGGGGCTCCAGTTCCCACTGTGGACTTCTCGAAGAATTACGTCATCGCGGTCTTTGCCGGCACTGAACCGACTGGCGGGTACACTATTTCTGTAGACAAGATCATAGATACGGGCAATACGCGCTCGGTCTCGGTAGTCATTGGTGAGCCCGGAGCCGAATGCACGGTTATTGAAGAAATCACCAGTCCGTACCAGCTTGTGGTAGTTCCGTTCTCCGACGCACAGGCGCTCTCCCATACTGACGTCCGTACCAAGAAGGACTGTAATAGCTAGTGCTAGCCAGGAATGGGTATCGAAGCTAGGATGCGTTCATGGATGCTCACGCCTATTTTGCCGGGAAGAAAATAACCGTACTCGGCCTTGGTCTCCTTGGCAGAGGGGTGGGGGATGCCCGTTTTCTTGCCGAACAGGGAGCGGATCTCATTGTGACGGATCTGAAGAGCGAAGAAGAGCTCGCTCCCTCGCTCGCACAGCTCGGTGACTTTCCGAATATCCGCTACACCCTCGGTGAGCACCGCACCGAGGATTTCCAAGGACGAGATTTCATACTGAAAGCGGCAGGTGTTCCCGATCCGTCGCCGTATCTTGATGCAGCTCGTGCCGAGGGAACGCCCATCAAAATGAGCGCGTCATGGTTTGCGGAGCTTTCCGGGGTGACCTGTGTCGGCATAACTGGCACTCGAGGGAAATCGACCACGACGCACATGATTCATGCCATTTTGGAGCGAGCAGGACACGCGACCCTTCTCGGAGGTAACGTGCGGGGTGTGTCCACACTCGCGCTTCTTCCGGACGTCACGGCTGATCACATTGCGGTACTGGAGCTCGACTCGTGGCAGTGTCAGGGATGGGGCGAGGCGAAGATGAGTCCGCATATAGCGGTGTTCAGTACCTTCTACCCAGACCACCTCAATTACTACCATGATCTGGATGCGTATCTCGCGGATAAAGCAAATATATTCCTGTATCAGGAAGCGACCGATACGCTCGTGCTTGGTGCACAGTGCGCAGAGCTGATAGAAGAGAAGTATGGGGATCGCATTCAGGCTTCGGTAGTCACTGCGAGCGATCTTGATTTTCGCGCTGACTGGGAGCTTCAGCTTCCAGGTGAGCACAATCGCTACGATGCTGCGCTTGCGGTCGAAGCTGCTCGTGCGCTTTCGGTGGATGATGAAGATATCAAAGCTGCACTCGCCGATTTTAAGGGGGTGCCTGGCAGGCTCGAGTTTGTACGAGAGGTGAACGGAGTGAAGATGTATAACGACACCACGGCAACGACACCCGACGCCACTATCGCTGCGCTTCGAGCACTTGATCCGAAGGAAGAGCACAAGGTCACTCTCATTATGGGCGGGGCGGACAAGGGTCTTGATATGACCGGTCTTAGTACGGAGCTCTCGCTTCGTACTAAGCGCGTCATCATGCTTGCTGGCAGCGGCACATCGCGCATAAGTCACCAGCTGGAGAACGTTTCCATATACGATGATCTTAAATCAGCATTCGATGAGGCAGTTCGTAGTTCAAGTGCTGGAGACATAGTGTTGTTGTCGCCGGGATTTGCATCCTTCGGCATGTTCAAGAATGAATACGACCGTGGTGATCAGTTCAACGCACTTGTTCGCGCATTATGAAAAGCAGATACCAGCATCAAGAGGGGCAGCCCTTTCATATTTCTATTGGAGCGGTGGTCGTGAATGGGGATGGGGAGATACTCGTCCACAAGCGAGAGCGAGCACGCGCCCCCGAACAGTTCGGAGATAATTTCATCGACCGGGACGAGGTCTATATCCTTATGCGTGAATCACTTGAAGAAGAGGAAACAATCGTCGAGTGCGTGCTCCGGGGTGTGCGAGAGGAGTTCGGATGCACTGGTACGGTGGGGAAATACCTGGGTGCCGTTCAGGCGACCGTACCGTCCCGAACAGGTCCTATGGAAAAGACTACGCCGTATTTCCTCGTTACCGACGTACAAGAGGTGGGTCCACGCGAGGAGGATAATGAATCATTCAGTGTGCTCGAGTGGCATCCTGCCGAGTTCCTGCGTGAGCGGATGGTGGGACAGGGTGGTGCTATCCGGCCCGACCTGGACGAATCGAGGATCATAGAGGCATATATACGGTATGGACGGGGTTAAGAAAGCGTACTTCATCGGTATCGGAGGCATTGGGATGTCTGCGCTTGCCCAGCTCATGGCTGACCAAGGCGTGCAGGTATCCGGTTCCGATCGCGAGGAGAGCCCGGTGACCGAGCTTCTTGAAAAGGAGGGTATTGCCATCGCGTTCGGACAGCGAGCGGAGAACGTTCCCGAGGATGCCGACCTCGTTGTGTATAGCGAGGCAGTGTGGCCGGACAATCCCGAGCGCGTGCGAGCAAAAGACCTGGGTATCAAGGAGCTATCCTATTTCGCTGCGCTCGGAGAGGTCTCACAGGGAAAGAAGACCATTGCAGTGGCAGGTACCCACGGGAAGACCACCACGACGGGGATGACCGCTTCCATCCTCCTACATCTGGGACTTCGTCCGACCGCTGTCGTAGGAAGTCTGTTGAAAGATTTCGGTAGTAATTACGTACAGGGGGATTCCGATTTGTTCGTGGTCGAAGCCTGTGAATACAAGCGTGACTTTCTTACGCTTTCGCCGAATGTCCTCGTCATTACGAACATTGAATGGGACCACACGGACTATTATCGCGATCTTGCGGATGTGCAGAGCGCATTCCGCGAACTGGCAGAGAAGGTGCCGGCAGATGGCGCAATCATTGCAGACGCAACGCATCCGAACATTGTGCCGGTGCTCGCCGGACTCTCTGCACGCATCATCGATTACCGTGCGGGCGATGAGACGTACGAACTCGTCTTGCCAGGCGATTTCAATCAGGATAATGCTCGAGCGGCGGTTGCCGCTGCATGTTTCCTGATGCCGACTGCATCTATGAACGATATACGGGGAGCACTCTCGTCATTCCGGGGTACGTGGCGACGGTTTGAATACAAGGGACGCACGAAAGCGGGCGCGGAGGTATACGACGACTATGCGCACCATCCGACCGCCATCAAGAAAACGCTCGCCGAACTTAAGAAGCGTACGCGAGGGAAGTTGTTTGTTGCTTTCCATCCGCATCTCTACAGCCGTACCCGTGACCTGCTCGCGGATTTTGCAGGCGCATTCAATGATGCGGACGGGGTATTCATTGCACCTATCTATGCAGCACGGGAAATGGATGACGGCACCGTTTCGAGCGCGAAGCTTGCAGCTCTCGTGAGTGAGCAGGGTACACCGACCGAGGCACTCTCGTTCGATGAGATACGTCAGGCATTTCTGACCTATCCAAAAGAAGGGGATATGATCGTTACCATGGGTGCCGGCGATATTTACAAAGTAGCGGACGGCATCGTCGCCTAAGTATGGGAACGCTTTCCGTTGTCGCCACACCGATAGGAAACCTGGGTGACATCACCTTGCGTGCTATCGAGACCCTGCGTGATGCGGATGCGATCGCCTGTGAAGACACCCGGGTGACCGCGAAACTGTTGGCCCGACTCGATATTCAAAAACCGCTCCTCATCTATCACGCGCAAAGCGGCAAGCTCGCCGCCGATCGTATTCTCACGCAGCTCGCGGAAGGGAAGAGAATTGCGCTCGTTACTGACGCGGGGACGCCAGGCATCAGCGACCCCGGGAGTGAGCTGGTGGCACAGGTGAAAGAGCGTCTTGGAAATGAGGTGCGGATTGAAGCGATTCCTGGACCCTCGGCACTCACGGCTGCGCTCTCCATTGCAGGCATCCCGACGCACGAGTTTACGTTTGTAGGCTTCCTGCCACACAAGAAAGGACGGCAGACCCTGTTTCAACAGATAGCTGAGAGCAATCGCACGATGGTGTTCTACGAATCTCCGCATCGCATTGAGAAAGCACTCGCGTCCTTAGCAGAGGTGCTTGACGAAAAGCGCCGCGTGATAGTCCTACGCGAGCTGACAAAGATACACGAGTCAGTGGTGGAAGGAACTGCGGAGGAGGTTGCTGCATACTTCACTGCTCATCCAGGAGAAGTGCGCGGCGAGTTCGTGGTGTGCGTCGCAGCATAGTTTTCCACACGGCAGGTACATACCTTTGCCGTACCATATAGGTATGACTCGGTCCCACATTCTCATCCTTATCGGAATTCTTACTCTCCTCGCACCGTTTTCGGGACTTCCTATTTCCTGGCTTGAGTTTGTTCTCCCCGTCTTCGGTCTCATCGTTGCTGGGGTGGGGTACAGCTATCGAGCTTCAAAAGAATTGCTACCAGAGTCGAGGATTGTGGAAGGGGTGGCATAATACGCTTCAACGGCATATAGTGCCGTCAGGAAAGGGAGGCGCAGATGAAAGACATCGCCCAACTGTACACTCCACGCGAGGTGGAGGAGCGCATCGACGTTATCTGCCGACATCGGCCCGATCTTCGTGAAAAGGCGCAAGGTAATCCTTCGCCAGAAGAACGAACAGCAGATCCGGGGTTAGATGCGGCTTACCTGGCGTACGAGCGTCTAGGAGTCCTGCGCGGCGAGATCGCCGAAGGGATTCGAGACGAAAGAACCGGAATGGTTCAGCATCGAGTGTAAGATGGCGGCGCTGCTCAAGAACTTTATACCCGTACGGCCACCGTACGGGTATACTGTTACTTATGTATAATCCCGACCGCGTAACATACTTCGCTGCGACGGACGCTCGAGGAAAGAAACAGCCGTTCGGCATCAAGGCACGAGACCGTGAACGTCACATGTACGTGATCGGTAAGACCGGCATGGGTAAGTCCACACTGCTCGAGAACATGGCCATCCAGGACATCCGCAATGGGGAAGGGATGTGCTTCATTGATCCGCACGGCAGCGCTGTCGAGACCCTCCTCAATTACATTCCTGCCAATCGAGTAAACGATGTGGTGTACTTTGCACCGTTCGATCTCGACCGACCCATCGCCTTCAACGTCATGGAGGATGTGGGCTATGACAAGCGTCATCTCGTGGTATCGGGCCTCATGGCTACCTTCAAGAAGATCTGGGTGGACGCCTGGTCGGCTCGCATGGAGTACATCCTCTCAAACACGCTTCTGGCTCTTCTCGAATATCCAGGCGCAACATTGCTCGGTGTGAATCGCATGTACACCGACAAGGCGTATCGCAAGGCTGTTATCGACAATGTGAAGGATCCGGTCGTGAAGGATTTCTGGATTAAGGAATTTAATACGTACACCGATCGCTACACCCAAGAGGCGACGCCGGCAATTCAAAACAAGATCGGCCAGTTCACCAGCAACCCGCTCATCCGTAACATCATTGGTCAGCCAGAATCTTCGTTTGATATCCGACAGCTCATGGATCAGAGAAAGATCCTTCTTATCAATCTGTCGAAAGGTCTCGTGGGAGATGTGAACATGAAGCTTCTGGGCTCCATGCTCACGACGCGTATCTTCCTCGGAGCGATGAGTCGCGCCGATTTGCCTGCGCATGAGCTCAAGCAATCCCCGAACTTCTACTTCTATGTGGACGAATTCCAGAACTTTGCGAACGAGACATTCGCCGAGATTCTGTCGGAGGCTCGTAAGTACCATCTCAATCTCATCATTGCGCATCAGTACATTGAGCAGATGGAGGAAGAGGTGCGCGCGGCAGTGTTCGGAAACGTCGGTACTACAGTCACCTTCCGCGTGGGACCGTTCGACGCGGAAGTGCTTGAGACGGTGTTTATGCCGGAATTCACCAAAGAAGACCTGGTGAACCTCGGATTCGCACAGGTCTATCTCACCCTCATGATCGATGGTATCGGATCTCGACCATTCTCGGCGGTGACGATACCTCCTATTGAGCCGCCTGCACGCACCTACCGCCAGGAGGTCATTGATGCCTCACGCGCACAATTCGGTGCCGAGCGTGGTTCGGTGGAGAAGAAGATTTATGACGAGCTCGCGTTCACGCACGAGCCGGTTCCCGAGCCGCCGCCCAAGAAGACCACGGGCCCGCGCAGAGAGAATGGCGCACCCCGTGAACGCAATGGTCGTTCATACGAAGAGCGTCCTCGCGAGACTCATCCGCATCGGGAAGCTCCACCCCAAAAGTCAGCTGCGGAGTTGAAAGACATCCTGCGCGCTACGATGGCACAGCAGGACAAGGCAAAGGAAAAGAAGACCGAGCACAAGCAGGGTAATCTCAAGAGTGCGCTTGCTGACGTCATTGGCAAAGCACCTGCTGCACCGCCCACCAAATCGCATATGGTTCCCGAGCGCACTCACACGTCTCGCGAAGAAAGACCGAAGGAAGAATCTGCACGACCGGCAAAGTCGGCGGGCTCAAGTCCGGACAATCCCTCTGTTTTCGAAGTACCCGAGGATGTGCTGCGCGAGATATTCAAGCGGGACCTCTGATGTAACTTTTCTCCTTCAGGAAGCGTATTAAGAGGTGAGCCTGAAGATATCAGCGTAATGCAGTAGACATATGGCGATGGCATAATGGCCCCGCCTCCTCAAGCGGCCCTTGAGGAGGCGGGGCATTTGCCCGAACCTCACGGATTGCGTCCTTGGGTACCGTCCCGTATCGTTACTCTATCCATGTCCAAACTTATCCTCGTTACTGGCGGTGCCGGATTCGTCGGCTCCAATCTATGCCGTCGTCTTGTGGCAGACGGACACCGGGTGATATCGCTTGATAACTATTTTGCAGGAACTCGGGAGAGTCATGTGCCAGGCGTTGAGTATCGGGAAGGACATACCAAGGATATCGAGCAGCTCATCCCCGAGAGCCCGGATCTGGTCTACCACCTGGGGGAATATTCTCGTGTGGAGAAGAGCTTCGAGGATATCGAACCGCTGTGGGATCTCAACAAGACGGGTACCTTTGCAGTGCTTGAGTTTGTGCGTCGCCGCGGATGCAAGATCGTCTATGCTGGTTCATCGACGAAGTTTGGAGATGGAGGTATCGGTAAAGACCAGAGTCCGTATGCGTGGGCGAAGGCTGCGAATACCGAACTGGTGAAGAACTATGGCGCGTGGTTTGGCGTGCCATACGCAATAACCTATTTCTATAACGTGTACGGTCCCGGCGAACGCGCGGGCGCTTACGGTACGGTCATTGAGATCTTCAAGCAGAACTATCTTTCGGGACGACCTATTACCGTCACCACGCCGGGCACCCAGAGCCGTAATTTCACGCACGTAGATGACATCGTTGATGGCCTCATCCTGGTAGGAGAGAAGGGAGAGGGCGATGAGTACGGGCTCGGTAATGAACGTGCGTACACCATGCTCGAGGTTGCTCACCTGTTCTCGGACGATATCGTCATGCTTCCCGCCCGCGCTGGTAATCGTTTGAGTTCTGGACTCGATACGACCAAAGCACAAGCGCTCGGTTGGAAAGCAAGTCGGTCACTTGAGGAATACATCGCCACGTTTAAGGCAGCGGCGACGCCGAAGCCTGCTCGCGATAATCGAGTCCTGGTATTCACGACCACGTTCCATCCGATCATGGGAGATGCGGAACGCGCGCTCTGTCGGCTCATGGAGAAGATGCCCGACATCCATTTCGATATCGTGACCGCAATGCATGTGCCCGAAGCTAAACATGCACAGTGTCCGGTGGGGAACGCAACCGTGCACCATGTGGGGAAGGGAACGCGATTCGATAAATATCTCATCCCATTCCAGGGAGCCGCTCTGGGACGCCGGCTTGCGCGGGAACACGAATATCTTTTTTCCTGGTCGGTCATGGCAAGCTACGGAACGCTTGCTGCGCTTTCGGTGCGCCGCGCCGCTTCGCTTCCGCTTCTTGTGACGCTGGCAGATCAACGCCTCTCCTGGTACGAACAATTGTTCCTTCGTCTCATTATTGGCCGTGCCGACCAGGTGTATGCCTCTCTACCTGAACAGGGTCGCAAGATCGCATCGCTCGATCGCCGCATGAAAGATCGACGTTCGTTGGGAGCAGGCGATGCATTCGCAAACCAAATTCGCTTTGCGTACGCTTCGGTGCTCACAGGCATCATGAGGGAACAGAAGGCTCGAGTATGAAACAGGTCCTCATCTTTTCCTTGAATTACTATCCGTTCGTGGGAGGCGCGGAAGTAGCCATTAAGGAGATTACGGACCGCATCCCTTCCTCCGATATTGAATTTCACCTCATAGCACCTTGGTACGATTCCACGCTGCCAAAAGAAGAGAAGATCGGGAATGTTACCGTTCACCGCATTGGCTTGCGCATCAAGCATCCTGGAATTGCCGATCTCAAGAAGCGCCCGCTCAATCTCAATAAAAAGCTGTACCAGATCCTTGCGGTTTTCGAAGCGGAACGCCTACACCGCAAGCATCATTTTGATGCGATATGGGCAATGATTGCTCACTCGTGCGCTATCCCTGCAGGAATTTTCAAGAAACGTCATCCAGAGGTGAAGTATCTCCTCACGCTCCAAGAGGGGGATCCTCCGGAGTATATAGAGCATCTCATGAAGCCAGTCTGGGGTCTCTTCGTGCAAGGATTTAAACGTGCGGATGAACTCCAAGCGATCTCTACGTTCTTGCTTAGATGGGGAAAGCGCATGGGATTTGCGGGTGAGGGTATCGTTATCCCGAACGCAGTGGATACTGCAAAGTTCTCTCGTTCATTCTCGACGGAAGAGATTGCTGGCATGTATCAGAAACTCGGAAAAAAGGATGGAGAGGTGTTCTTGGTGACTACGTCACGACTGGTTCATAAGAACGCAGTGGATGATGTCATCCGTGCACTTCCTCTTCTTCCCAAGTACGTCTCGTTCCTCATCTACGGCATTGGACCGGACGAAGAGAAACTCACATCCTTGGCAAGAGAACTTGGGGTTGAGCATCAAACGCGCTTTATGGGTCAGATCAGTCACGATGATATGCCGCTCATGCTTGCGGCGTGTGACATCTTCATTCGACCGTCGCGCTCGGAAGGTATGGGCAATTCATTCGTCGAAGCGATGGCTGCAAATCTCCCGGTTATCGCAACCCAAGAAGGCGGGATTGCGGATTTCCTTTTCGACGAGAAACGGAATCCTGATCGGCCGACTACGGGGTGGGTAGTCGATAAAGATGCGCCGGCACAGATTGCCGAAGCGGTACGCGAGATTCTTGCAAACCCAGAGAAGGTAGGAAGGGTCATAACGACGGCCCATGACCTGGCTATCTCAAAGTACGACTGGGACATGGTTGCCAGGGATATGCGGGACCTCTTGGGACGCCTTCTGGGGTCATAAACAGGGTAGCTTTGCATGGCTTTCGAGCAGGGTACAATGGCCTTCATGCGGCTCGTCATAGCCACGCCCCTATACCCGCCGGAACCGGGAGGTCCGAGCACGTACGCGAAGGTCCTCGAGGAAGGGCTGCCGTCCCGTGACATTGAGGTCGCGGTAATAAAATTCTCTGACGTTCGTCACAAACCTAAATTTGTGCGGCATGTCATGTATTTCTGGAGGGTATTCCAAGCAGCTAAAGATGTGGATGCCGTTCTTGCGCTTGATCCCGTTTCAGTCGGTCTACCTGCTCTGTGTGCAGCGCTTCTGCGCCGCAAGAAGTTTGTGGTAAAGATCGTGGGCGATTACGCCTGGGAACAAGGGCGTCAACGCTTCAACATCTGGCTTCCACTCGATGAGTTTGTGCGTACGCCGGATGTGCCGCTTCCGGTCCTCGGCTTACGACTCGTACAGAAATTTGTGGCGTCGCGTGCCACTGCTATTATCGTGCCGTCCGAATATCTGAAGCGTATCGTTGCACGGTGGGGCATCCCCGAAGATCGCATCACGGTCATCGTGAATGCAAAACCAGTCGATGTTCCCGGTACGCCGCCGGAGGCGCTTGCTGCTATTCCGCATCCTCGTATCGTTTCTTCGGGTCGTCTGGTGCCGTGGAAAGGCATGCATGGACTTATTGCCGCCATGATACATATCAGAGCAAAGGTTCCGGGGGCACAGCTCGTCATTATCGGCGATGGACCGGATCGTGAAGCCCTCGAACGCTATGCAACACTTCGATTGAAAGAAGGATTCACGTTTCTTGGCGCACTGCCTCACGCAGAAGCTCTCGCTGTGATGAAAGAGGCTGATGTATTCGTTCTTAACTCATCATACGAAGGCCTCTCACACATACTTCTCGAAGCCCTTGAACTGGGAAAGGCCATTGTCACCACAAAGGCTGGTGGTAATCCCGAGGTTATTGAGAACGGGAAGAACGGCCTCGTCATATCGGTGGGAGATCCCGAGGCGCTCGCCGATGCCTGCATTTCCATTCTTTCCGATCCAAACGGGAAGGCGCAGCTTGAGGCTCATGCACGAGAGTCGGCGCATCGATACGAACCGGCGCTCATGCTAGACCGTACAGCCGAATTCCTTTCTTCCGTGGTATGAAAGTCCTCTTCATTTCAGCGGACCCCTCCATCTTCGATGTCTCAAGTCCTACCTATGTGCGCATGCGTTCGTACGCAGAGGCTATCGGCACACTCCACATTCTCATGCGTGCGAAGGAACGCATCGATCGGCAGGACGGGCCATTGTGTGTGCACGGTATCCGCGCAGGCAAACTTTTGGGGGGCGGAACGGTATCTGCACGAGCACGTGAACTCATTGCGAGCGAGGGTATTGAGGTGGTATCTGCGCAGGATCCGTTTGAGCATGGACTGATAGCGCTTAAGGCAGTTGCGGGGACATCCGCCAAACTCCACATCCAGGTGCACACAGATTTTCTATCGCCCTGGTTTGTCCGTGGAGGTATTGCTCGTTCACCACAGCTTCCTGTGCCGGTGAAAAACCGCGCACGGCAAGCTCTGGCAGATAAGATTCTTCCCAAAGCAGATGGTATACGGGTGGTATCTGAACGCGTGAAGCAATCGCTCTTGTCTCGGTATGGCTCGCGGATACCCGAACCAACAGTCGTTCCTATTGCGGTAGGCACAGAGGTCCCGGTAGCGGTGCCTCTTCCTGATCATTCGTTTCCGTTCGCACTCATTACCGTGAGCAGACTGGAACCTGAAAAGCGCATCGAAGATATCCTTGATGCTCTCGCGCGGCTTCGCGAACGATTCCCCGCAGTCGGCCTTGTTATCGTTGGGGGCGGCAGTGAAGAAGCTGCGCTTAAGAAATTAGTGAAGCAGTATGGGCTTACGGATCGTGTCGTATTTGCAGGTTCACGTTCAGATGCATGGGGTCTAATGCGAAGCGCTCAAGGCTATATCCAGGCAAGCGCATATGAAGGATATGGACGTACTTTGGTCGAGGCTGCACTCGCACGCGTCCCTATAATCACCACTGATGTGGGTATTGTCGGTGAGGTATTTAAAGGATATGAGGATGTGCTTGCAGCACCACCAGGCGATCCTGCGCAGCTGGCGGTCAATATCGTTGCACTTCTTGAAGACTCTTCAGCACGCGAGGTTATGGTGCGAAGTGCTGAACAGAAGGCCCTGTCTCATCTTGCTCAATTTGCCGACCTCCCGGCTCTTATAGCTCGCGACCTTGCCCGGGTCATGCCTGGTTCTAACGGATAACGATTCATGACCACAGATCGAGTGGGGTTTATTGGCCAGGGTTGGATCGGCAAGAACTATGCCGATGATTTCGAACGTCGAGGGTACGAGGTGGTTCGGTACGCCCTTGAAGAGCCGTATGCTGCTAATAAAGAAGCAGTGGGGGAGTGTGACATTGTCTTTATTGCGGTACCTACTCCGACGACCCCTGAAGGATTCGATGTCTCCATCGTCACATCAGTACTCTCATGCGTTGGGGAGGGGAAGATCGCGGTCATAAAATCTACTATCGTACCCGGCACTACCGAAGCGCTGCAGCGCCAATTTCCAGACCGCATCATTCTTCATAGTCCTGAATTCCTTCGTGAGGCACATGCGGCGCATGACGCTGCGCATCCGGAGCGCACCATCATCGGTATTCCTGAAGATACTGAACACTACCACGCTGCAGCCGCACGCGTTCTTGCGGTATTGCCCGAGTCTCCATATCGAGCGGTAATGAGTGCACGCGCTGCAGAACTCATTAAATATGGAGGGAACGTTTTTCTGGCACTTAAAGTGGTATATGCCAATCTACTTTACGATCTAGCGGCATCTCTTAACGTTCCGTACGAGGAAGTGAAGGAGGGTATGGGTGCGGATTCCCGCATCGGCCCTTCCCATTTATCGCCGGTACAAGCCTCCGGTCACACTTCGAACCCGGGCCGTGGTGCTGGGGGACACTGCTTCATTAAAGATCTCGAAGCGTTCCGTCAGTTGTACGCAGATCATGTTGGCGATATGGAAGGGAGCGAGCTTTTGAAAACGGTGGTACGCAAGAACAACGCATTGCTAGTAGCTTCGGGAAAGGATGTGGAGTTGGTGCAACAGGTATACGGCGACAGTCTAGAGCCATGAAGCTGCTTATCGTCACACAGGCCGTCGATTCAGGGGATCCAGTACTGGGATTTTTCCATCGTTGGCTGATTGAATTTGCTCAACACGTCGAATCGCTCACCGTTATTTGTCTGTATGAAGGAGAGCATGATCTCCCGGAGAATGTACAGGTATATTCGCTTGGCAAAGAACACGGTGCACGGAGCTCTGTGTCATATGGCTGGGCGTTCCTGAAGCTGGTGTGGCGCCTGCGCGATTCTTACGACACAGTATTCGTCCATATGAATCCGGAGTACCTGGTGCTTGCCGGGCCACTCTGGAGAATGCTGGGGAAGCGGAGTGTGCTGTGGTACATGCATAAGGCAGTGACGTGGCGTCTCTACCTTGGTGTGTGGTGGGCGAACGCTGTGTGCACTGCATCCCCACAAAGTATGCGTATCGCTACCCGCAAGAAGCATGTGGTCGGTCACGGCATCATTCCATTCCCGCAAGTTCCTCCACCATCCTATCCACCGCTTGCACTCCTTACGATCGGACGGCTCTCCCGCATCAAACGCGTTCATGTGGTTATCGATACCCTCGACATGCTTGTCAGAAGCGGCATTGATGCGCGGCTAACGATTGTGGGTGGTGCCGTTACCGATGATGGGCGTAAGTATGAAACAGAACTTCGCGACCAAGTAGAAGGTCTCGGTCTTGTGGGACGTGTCGTCTTCGCCGGACCGCAGCCGCAGGCTGCGCTCGAGGAGTATTTTGCTGCGGCACATCTGTTTCTCCACGCATCCGATACTGGCTCTTTGGATAAGGCGTCCCTCGAGCCGCTGTCGGCGGGAGTGCCGGTGATTACGACCGACAGCGAACTCGCTGCGGTTGGCATTCGCGCCGTCATGTATGCCGAACCGGAACCGGAATCTTTCACGGGTGCGGTGCGCAAGGCACTCGGTGCTCGACTTTGGGAGCATGAGGAAGTGCGTAATGAAGCGTCCAGGTATATACGTGAGCATCACGAGCTAACGTCATTAGTGCCAAAAATCCTAGTGATACTGGGCGCTTAACGGATTCGATATATTCGGGCATGCACGGTACTGTGGAGCATATGCAAGAGCCAGCAGGGGTCCGGGTGCTCGTGATTACGCCAAGTTTTCCCGTTCCAGAGACAGGTGCAGAACAGGGTGATCGTGCGGCGGGTATTCGCCAGCTACGTCGATTGGGATGCGAAGTGTCGGTTATTGCCAAGATCATGCCGCATGCCGATGAAGTGTTGGCGCAAGAAGCCGCAGCTGCGTGGGGCGTTTCTCTCACCCTCATTCCGTACACAAACCTTTCGGGACTGCGGAAGCTGCTCGGCATGCTTCGCAACCCGTTGTATTTTGACGGCGCTGCATATGAGTATGCCGATCCGGTCTTACGTCAGGCAATTACGGATGAGGTGAAGCGATTCAATCCGCAGATTGCATGGTTCGATTACACATACTTGTGGCCGACGTATTCGTTCTTTAAACGGAAGGGAATTCCTATCGTCACCCGTTCTCACAATTTTGAACCCGAGCATTTTCTCGAAGAGGAGGGAAAGAGTCTGATTAATCTCTTGAAATTCATCCCCAAATTCTTTGGTGAACTACGCACGATACGTTCCAGTACCACCCTGCTTGCGATCACGCCGCAAGAACGAGATGTGTACGATCGTTTGGGGGCACGGAAGGCAAGTGTTCTTCCGCTTCGTACCTTACCTTCCTACCTTGCCATGCCGGTACGGGAGGCAGCCGACCGTTCTATACTGCACGTTTTCTTTATGGGGTCGTCGTACAACGTCCCGCACAATCGTGCAGCTGCTCAACTGGTGATTGAGCACATTGCACCTGCCGCGCACCTCGCGTATCCTGGCCAATTCGTCTTTCATATCTTCGGGGCGAAGCTCCCTAAGGAATTGGTGGCTCGCTGTGATGGTCAGTCTGTGATCTATGAAGGGTATGTGGACAATACGACGCTCAATGAGAAACTACAGGCTATGGACCTCGCTTTGATGCCTTCGCTTCTCGGAGCCGGTATGCAACAGAAGATTTTCGAACCGCTTGCTCGCGGTATACCGACCATCGCGTCGCCTCGCGCTATTGCGGGGTATGGATTCCGGTCTGGGGAAGAGTATGTGGCTGCTGACACGAAAGAAGAATATCTTCAGGCACTAGGTGCCATGCGGGAACTGGCATTCCGACAGAAACTCTCTCGCGCTGCCCGGGTACGTTCGGAAGAACTATTCTCTCAAGCAGCACTGGATGCAGTCATACGAGAAACCCTTCACACCATATGAAATCAGATATCCCAGCATCGGTAGGAATCCTCACGCTCAAGAATGCCGACAGCATCGAGGAGTGCATCAGCTCGCTTGCGGGTTTTGCTGACATTATTGTCTGCGATGGTAATTCCACTGACGGGACTGCAGACATCGCACGTCGCGCAGGAGCGCGAGTTATACCGCAGTACGATTCAGACGAGCCCGACCTTCGGTGTGATAAAGATAAGTCCGCAGTACGTCAGCGGAACATGGAAGCTGCGGAGTACGAATGGTACTTCTTTATGGACGCAGACGACACGCTTTCTCCTGAAGCGCTCGATGAGATACGAAGCATCGTGACTGATGCTGCGCCGAAACATCTCATCTGGCGCATGCCCACACGCGTGTTTATTGCAGGGAAAGAGATACTTCACGAAGCAACATATCCCTCCTATCAGACCCGACTGGTACACCGTTCAGTTGGCGCACGTTTCAAGAACCCAGTGCACGATCATTTGATCTGGGATGAGAAGCGGTATCCGGTGGGTACCATGCGGAGCTACTACAACTTCCACTGGAGTGCAGAACGTGTCTCGAACTACTGGGGCTATTTAGGTGCGTACGCGAGACGGGAGATTGAAGTTGCTGAATATACTCGGTTTACTCAAATCGTGCATGAGGTGTATCGACGTACGCGTACGACGCTGGGATACCTCCTGTGGCGTCTTCCCTATATGTACGCACGGTACGGTTTTAAGAACTCAATGCCGCTCTCAATTGAGCTCACCATCGTGCGGTATCATCTTGCTCTCCTAACAGGACTTCCTGCGAAATACATTCGGACTCGAGGCTGGTGGACGTTGCTGATGGAAACGCTCCGCGGGAAGGATCTGTATCGCACGCTTGCAAACATTGCTACAAGGGACCTTGAAGCGTATGGAAGGGTACTTGATGTAGGGGGAGGGAACGGCACGGCGAGCTACTGGCGATTCCTGCGCCGTCGGCGATGGCATCGTGTGACAACACTCGATGTCGTTCCTGGTTCTGGGACCGATGTGGTCATGGATCTGGACACAGGAAATATTCCACGTCCCGATGGTCACTTCGATACCGTACTTTTGTTCAACGTGCTGGAGCATGTGGCAGATCCTCATTGTGTGCTTTCGGAGATTGCCCGCGTGCTTACTCCTTCGGGAAAGTTGGTGGGTATTGTTCCGTTCTTGGTGAACGTGCACCCCGATCCCCACGACTATCATCGGTTCACCGAGGAGGGACTGACGCAGGCACTTACCCATGCAGGATTTACGCAGGTGCGGGTTCGATCGGTCGGAACCGGTCCGTGCGGAGCGGCATATTCACACCTGGAATTTATCTTTCCTCGAATCCTTAAGCTGGTGCTGGTCCCGATCGTTCTCGGAATTGATGGGGTGCTGTGTACCTTGCGCAAAGATCTCCGTCAGAAATTCCCACTCTCGTACCGCTTTGAAGCGTCACGTGAACAGTTTACCTAGCGTATGTGTGCGATAAACGGCATTACCTCGGAGAATAGGGAACTCGTTACGCGCATGAATGCAGTGACGAATCATCGCGGTCCGGATGCAACCGATGTCTTTGTGGATGCTGGTATTACTTTGGGTCATGATCGATTGGCAATCATTGACCTCTCCAAAGCCGCACGCCAACCGATGCATTCTGCAGATGGGCGGTACACCATTGTCTTTAATGGTGAGATATACAACTATCGAGAGCTACGCACTGAACTGGAAGGAACGTATGCGTTCCGCACCTCTTCTGACACGGAAGTAATTCTTGCCCTCTATGCACTAGAGGGTGTGGCGGCACTCAGCCGATTGAATGGCATCTTTGCGTTTGCGCTCTGGGATCATGCGCAGAAGGAATTGCTTCTTGCTCGTGACTGGTTTGGTGTAAAGCCGCTGTATTACGCTCACACGAAGACTGGAAACCTCATCTTCTCTTCCGAAATGAAAGGCATTCTTGAGAGTGGGGAAGTAGACCGTACGGTGAATCAAGAATCACTCGCTCACTATTTCCAAGTACTGTACGTTCCTGAGCCTAATACCATCTTTGCCGCTATTCGCAGCATTCCTGCCGGTCATTATGCGACCGTCCAGGGTTCTGAATTTTCTCTCCATAGATACGAATCTCCCCTTGTGACTGCAGTATTGCCGCGGTCACGGCAGGAGCGGGCAGTCTTCCTAAAAGAGACGGTTGAACGTGCTGCTGTCCGTCAGCTCGTTTCCGATCGTCCGGTTGGGATCTATTTGTCTGGTGGATTCGATTCGTCGAGTCTGCTTGCGTCGGTGGCCGGGCATATGTCAGAGGTACGCACCTTCTCGGTCGGGTTCGATCTCGGATCTGACGAAGAAGAAGGTAAATTCAATCGTGACTTTGAACTGGCACGACGCACCGCTGCGCATTACGGCGCAGAGCATCATGAAGTCCGCGTGGGTGCATCGGAAATGATCCCGTATCTTGAGCGTGCACTCTGGCATCTGGATACTCCCATCGCGAACTCAACCATCATTCCGCAAATGAAGTTGGCTGAAGTCACCAAACCGCATGTCGCAGTCGCTCTTGCAGGTGATGGAGGGGATGAGCTGTTTGGTGGGTACGAGCGGTACCGACTTTCCGTCTTGTCTGACCTATATCAGCGCATGACCCCAAAGGGCATTCGCCAATTCTTGTCCGGGATGGATCGCTTCCAGAAACTCAATACACCTCCCGATGTGTCTCGCTTTGAACTCTTTATGTTCACCAAAGAGACGGCACTCTCGCGCATGCTTGCCGAGGCACTGCCGTTTGAGAAGACGAAACATCTCTTTGTTGAACGTATAGCAGAAGCTTCGCAGCGAGACTTTGAAGAGGTAATGATGGATGTCGACCAGCGTACGTGGCTTCGTGACGAAGCACTCCTGCGCACCGATAAAACGGGTATGGCTTCTGGCCTCGAAGTGCGCGTTCCACTTCTTGATTACGAAGTTGCGGGAGTCTCGCGTGCGCTTAGTGCACACGAGAAAGTGTCACCGTTCGGCACCAAGCTCCTCTTCAAAGAAGCATTCAAAGGCACATTGCCTGACTTCCTCTATCAAGAACCCAAGCGCGGATTCTTCCCTCCAGCTGCCAAGTGGATTCGACGTCCTGAAGTTCTTGCTCAGGTCAAAGAAATACTCTCACCAAGCTACTGTGACGCAACGGTCCGTCTTTTTAACTGGAATGAGTTGGCAGGTATGCTTGATGAACATGTTGAGAAACGTGGGTATCATCTAGTTCCGCTCTGGACGGCGTTATCGTTCCAAATCTGGGCACGCAGCTTCAGTATTCGCTTATGAAGATCTGCTACGTTGCCAATATCCGCATTCCTACCGAGAAGGCACATGGCGTGCAGATTATGAAGATGTGCGAAGCGTTCGCAGAGTTGGGTCACGAGGTTGAGTTGGTGGTGACTACTCGAAAGACCTCAATCTCCGAGGACTCCTTTATCTACTACGGAGTAAAATCCAATTTCCAGATTACCCGCGTTGCGGTACCGGACACGGTGGGGTGGGGACCCCTCGGTTTTCTCTTTGAGACGCTTGTATTTGCTCGAGCTGTTCGCAAAATGATTGTGCGCGAACGTCCCGATCTTATATTCGGGCGCGATGAACGTGTGCTCGCTTCGTGTGTAGGGTTAGGAATTCCTATGCAGTGGGAAAGTCATACGGGCGCATGGAATGCGGCAGTGCGTCGTCTGGTGGCGGCACGGGTACCGATAGTGGTGATATCGGATGGGTTGCGGAAGTTTTACCAATCTCATGGTGTCCCTACTGACCGTATGCTGGTTGCGCATGATGGAGTGGACCTCGGTGCATTTGAGGTTTCCGAAACCAAGGAAGTTGCTCGCACACGATTAGGTCTTCCGCGGGATGTATGGATTGCGCTCTACGCGGGACGACTCGATGGGTGGAAGGGGGTGGGTACCTTGCTTGAAGCTTCGAATATGTTGCCGGACGATATCCGGGTCGTGATTATCGGTGGAGAAGATCACCAGGTACGGGAGCTTAGTGCCAAGTATCCACGCGTGACATTCCTAGGATATCGACCATACCGAGAGTTACCCCAGAACCTTGCAGCAGCTGACGTGCTGGTCTTACCCAATACTGGCAGTGACGCTATTTCGCGTTCGTACACTTCGCCGCTCAAGTTGTTTGCATACCTTGCTTCTGGACGGCCGGTTATTGCCAGCAACCTGCCCTCCATATGTGAAATTGTGGATGAGAGGAGTGCCGTCTTGGTACCGCCGGACGATGCGGGCGCAGTGGCGGATGCGATACGGCGCGTGATGAATGATCCGGGACTCGCTCAAGTGCTTGCGGAGCGCGGTCGGGAAAAGGTTGAGGTACACTCTTGGATGGCACGAGCACGAAGTATTCTCGCGCGCGCAGAGTAGCTACTTTGTCGTAACGATTGCGTAGACGCGCTGTCCGGTGGAAGGGGTGGCTCGCAAGTACTTCTTTTTATAGAGACGATAGAGAGAGCGTACAAACTGGGACTGGTTCAAGATAAAAAGGCGATTGGCGAGCAGGCGTTGAATGACCTCAACGCCGAATGCTTTCTTATTCAAATAACCAATCTCTAGGATTTCAAAATGAGGTGACAGCAAGGTACGGAGTTTCTCCTCGTCAAAGTGCTGGTAGTGTTTTGCGACGAGCGGGCGGTTGGTGCTGGGAGTGGTAATGATTCCCACGCCGCCTGGCGAGAGTATCTTTGAAGCCGTAGAAAGGAAGCCAGGCAATTCATCAGGGGGAATATGTTCTATGACTTCTACCGACGTGAATGCGTCGAACGTGGCATTGCGTGCAGCGAGGGTCTCCAGACGGGCGACTTCAAATGTAACGTCAGGGCAGAACGCGCGGGCGAACGCAATAGCGCGCTCGGAGAAATCTATACCCGTGAGCGTGGTGGAAGGGAGTGCGGACTCAAGTTCAAGAATAAGCTTTCCTTCACCACATCCGATATCCAACAAGGACTTCGGATTACGTTCCACCAGAGTTTCTATAAGGAAATCGAGATAGGAAGCATACTCGTACCCCCAGGGAAGGTGACGAGTTTCTGAAAACCCTCGCTGGACGAGGTGATGATAGGGGAACTCATATTGCTCGTCCTGGAGCTCTTCTCGACTTGGCATAGTGTTCAGATTATACTCTCGAGTTTTTGTATGACTAATCACGGGCACGCATGAATTGCCAGGTGGCACAAAGCGCAGATACGACGCGATAGATCACCTGACTCAAAATAGCGCCAAGGATGCCATAGAGGGAAGCGAGTATTGGTAGAGAGACAATGAGTGCAATGGCACCGACTGTGGATGCGACATACAGCTCGCGTGTTTTCTTATGTGCCTGGAGAACGGCTGTAAAGGCCGCAGTAAAGCCGGTCACAATAATGGAAAGTGCGTATACTTGGGAAAAAAAGATAGAGTTCACATACACCGGAAAGAGGAGGTGGAAGATGAGGGGTGCCGCAAGGACGTAGACGAGAATCACCATCGCCAACCCAAACGTTAACCCAAGAACACGTGGCCATATCGTGGCTCGGATAGTACTGAAATCTCGTTGCGCAAATTTTGGCATCGAAAGCGGGATGATGCTTTTCACCACTGCCTTGATCTGTTCGGGCATGGCAATCGCGTATGCATACACCGCAAGCTGTGTGGGCCCGATAAAGTTAAAGATGATGATACTGTCAATTTTGTCGGCAATACCTCCCACTACATTCATAATGGAAAGGTGTGCACTATATTTGAAGAGTTCGGGATCGGTCTCGGTATTCGTAGTGTGTTGTTTTGTGCGCAGATACCAATATGCAGAAAGTGCGAGGGTGATACTGAAATAGAGCAGAACAATAACGATTGCTCGCGACGTAAAGAAAAGTGCTCCTACAATCGCTGCTGTGGTCAGCGCTCCTGACACAAGGTTGTATCGTGTTTGCGTACCAAATTCTTTCTTACCGACCAGGAAGGCATCGTAAAGAGCAAAGCTATTCAAGAAGGGGGTGAGGAGAGCAATAATGACGAGCGTCAGTGCGGCAAATGCATTTCCTACATAGAAATAATAGAGGGCGAGAATAATACCTAATATTGATATTCCTAAACTCCACCGAAGGTTCAGGAGAAAACCTTGGCGTAGTGCTCCATCTCGGCCGTGGGCAATTGCGTGCGTAATCGCGGTACTCATTCCCGAGAGAGAAAAGACACCCAGTACGCCCGCAAGTGAGAGGGCATATTTATAGTTGCCATACAGATCTTGTGAGGCTAGATGGCCGAACGCAACTGCTAGCAAAAGAGACAGGCCGAGAGCAACGGCCTGGCCGAGTAGGAGCCATATACCGCCGGAGGCAAGATACACCATATCCGTTTTGGTATAGCGCTCACTCCAGCGGAGTACTGTAACGGCACGAACCTTCAGCCATTCCATATATAGGGCTAATACTAGCAGGCTGCTCTATAAGTTACGCTTCCTGGATGCCTGCGGTGGTATAGTTGCATCTAACGTATGCGCACCCATTGGGAACATCTCGTCCGGCTTGTGCCGACGCTCCCTCAAGCACATATCCTTGACCTTGGTTCGGGGAAGGGAGCATTCCTCATTGAGGCGGCACAGCATGGAGCCACTGCCAAGGGGGTTGAATACTCGGCGGCATATATTGAACACACTCAAGAAGCGGCTCAAGCGGCTGGAGTGGATGTGGATGTCCGACTAGGAGCAGCAGAAGCGATTCCGTACCCTGACGCATCATTTGATTTCGTAAACATTGCGGAAGTCATTGAGCATGTCGAAGACCCTATGAAGATGCTCGACGAGGTACATCGTGTGCTGAAGCCGCATGGCAAAGGATACTTGAGTGTGCCTAATCGATTTGGATTCAATGATCCACACTTCCGTTTGTATTTCGTGAATTGGCTACCTCGCTCACTCGCTAATCCTTTCATAAGCTTGTTTGGGAAGCATAAGAACTATGCTGATAGGTCCGCAGGGCTGCAGGATCTCACCAAAATGCACTACTACACCTACGGCAGTATCAAGCAGAAACTCGAAGCGCACGGATTCCATGTCGTCGATACGCGTGCCGAAAGAATCCGAACAGAATTCCCCTTGCTCGCAAGGGTAGTGCTGCGCGCCGTGTATCCGTTGGCGCGTGCTCTGTACTTCAATACCGCCCATTTACTTATCGAGGCGGTGTAGGTCGCCCGGGGCTCCGCGGGAGGGTGAAATGGTATAGTTCTCCATATGAATATGAAGACCCTCGCGCGCTGGGCTGTATATGTCCCGTTCTTCGTCATCCCGTTCCTGCCGTTATATGTAGCTAACGGGCTTTATTTCCCGTTTATTACGGGAAAGGGATTTGCATTCCGTATCTTAGTCGAGATCGCGTTTGCGGGCTGGATGGTTCTCGCGCTTGCTGACAAAAGGTACCGACCTCGTTTCTCCTGGATCTTCGTGCTCTATGGCGCGTTTGTTCTCTGGATGCTCATTGCTGACATCTTTGGCGTAAATCCGCACAAGGCCCTCTGGAGCAACTTCGAACGCATGGAGGGATGGGTGACCCTCATTCATGTGTTCATGTTCTTCACGGTGGCTGGTGCCGTACTCACTACGGATAAGTTGTGGCGCAAGTGGTGGCTCACGTTCCTCGGTGCATCCGCACTCGTCTCCATTTATTGTCTCTTCCAGCTCGGTGGTTTCATCACCATCCATCAGGGTGGTGTGCGCGTCGACGGTACATTCGGCAATGCGGCGTATCTGGCGGCATACATGCTTTTTGCAGTCGCCGTCTCGGTGTGGCAGGGACTCGATTCGAAGGGGTGGTTGCGATACAGCCTTTTTGCTCTTGCGGCGGTCGAAGCATTCCTGATCTTCGCGAGTGCAACACGCGGTGCGATCTTGGGATTCATCGGTGCTGCCATTGTTGCTAGTGCACTCTTTGCGTTCGAGTCCGGTGGTCGTGCACGCAAGATCGCGGGAGGAGCACTTATTGGCATTGTGCTTATCTCGGGCGCGTTCTATCTAGTACGCAATGCCTCCTTCATTCAGTCAGATCCAACGTTGGCTCGCATTTCCTCAATCGGGCCTTCAGACCTGAAGGTGCGCGCTACGCTCTGGCACATGGCACTCGAGGGTGTCGCGGAGCGTCCTGTTCTCGGGTGGGGTCAGGAGGGCTTCAATCACATCTTCAATAAGTACTACGAACCATCTCTGTATGCGCAGGAGCCATGGTTCGATCGTGCGCACAATGCGTTCATTGATTGGTTGGTTGCGGGTGGTATTCCGGCACTCCTTCTCTTCTTCGCCGCATTTGCGATGGCTATTTATGCGCTTTATCGCGGAGGCGCAACCCGCCAGGAACGTATTCTTTTGGTCGCCGCACTCGTGGCATATGGCATTCAGGCAATCGTGGTGTTCGACAACCTCTTCACGTATGTGCCACTCGCCGCCATTCTTGCGACTGCCCACGGAGTGGCATCGCGTCCATGGAAGCGTCTCGATGAAGCGAACGAGGCCGATACGGCAACGCTTCAGATGGCTGCGCCTATCATTGCGGTTATTGCCGTAATCGCCATATGGATCGTGAACGTGCCCAACATTGCTACAGCTTCCGAGCTCGTGCACGCGCTAAGCGTTCAGAGTCGTGATGTTACACCTAACGTTGCGCTCTTCCAGAAGGCGCTCGATGAACACTCATTCGCGCATCAGGAGATCAGTGAGCAGCTCCTTCAATTTGCGGAATCAGTGGGAGGAGCAGGTGGTTCAGACGCGATCGCGAAGCTGTATACCTTTGCCATGGGTGAGATGGATAAAGAGATCGCACGTCAGCCGGACGATTCGCGGCTTTACCTTCAGGAGGCGATTGCATACCGCGTGAACGGTCAGTACGACAAGGCGCTTAAGCAGATACAACTCGCGCATCAGTACTCACCCAAGAAGCAGAGCATTCTCACTGAAGAGGGTCTGGATTATTGGCAGTTGAAGCAATACGACCAGGCAAGTCAGGCTTTCACACAGGCATACGAGCTCGATCCCTCATTCCCTCAGCTCGCAGCCTACGCGGCGGCAGGCAAGATTATTGCAGGCGATCTTGCGGGCGGTAAGCAGTTCCTCATGGATAAGATGGGGACCACTACGGTCAACAATGAGGCGCTCATCCTTGCGTACTACCAGGCACACGACTTCGATGATCTCGTCCTGGTGCTTGAGGAACAGGCACGACAGTATCCTGACGATATCTCGACCAGGTTCCGTCTTGCAGCTGGATATCTCGCGGCCGGCCGGTATCAGCAGGTTAGAACTCTTCTGAACTCGCTCGTAGCTCAGCACCCTGAAGCCGCTTCACAGGCAGCTGCATTCTTGCAGCAGATCCCGGCAAAATAAATGCGAGTAGAAGAGGGCAGAGTACTTCGGGATCTTACGACGCTTCGCGTCGGCGGTCCTGCGCGGTATGTACTGACGGTCGAATCGACTGATGAGCTTGTGGACGCGCTCGCATTCGTGCGGGAGAAGAGCGTACCCTTTGTCGTGCTCGGGGAAGGGAGTAACGTGCTTGCGTCAGATGAGGGATACGAGGGAGCCGTCATACTCATGCGTATTCCTGGTATTGCATTTACTGATGCAGCGGACGCAATGCTCGTCACCGCAGGTGCGGGTGAATCGTGGGATGCGTTCGTTTCCGCGTGTGCAGAACAAGGACTGTGGGGGGTAGAGAACCTGGCGGGGATTCCGGGTACCGTGGGTGCCGCCCCCGTCCAAAATATTGGTGCGTATGGTATGGAACTAAAAGATACGCTGCAAGAAGTAATCGCGGTGAATGCGACTACGGGGGAGCAGCATACCTTTGATCGTGATGTCTGCAGGTTTGGCTATCGCGATAGCCGTTTCAAGCACGAGCCGGAACTCATTATTACCAGCGTCACGTTTCGACTCGCAAAGAATAGTGAGCCTCGCATCGGTTACTCGGATCTCAAGACAGCAGCGACGGAAGGGGAGGATCTCTCGACACCGGCAGCGATTGGTCCCACGGTACGTACCATACGGGCGCGCAAATTCCCCGATCTGTCGCAGTACGGGACCGCAGGCTCCTTCTTCAAGAACCCCATCATCTCCCAAGAACGCTTCGTCGAACTCGCAAAAACGTACGGTGCAATCCCGAGCTTCCCCCAAGAAAACGGTGTGAAGGTGCCACTCGCGTATATCCTCGATCACGTACTTTCGCTTCGAGGCTATCGCAAGGGACCGACATTCCTCTTCGGCAATCAACCACTCGTTCTTGTCGCTGATCCTACTGCAACTGCCAATGATGTTGACGCACTTGCGCGCGAACTTGAATCACGTGTGCGTGAAGCAACGGGTATCGAAATTGAACGCGAAGTGCGCAATCTTGATGCACATGAATGTCGTTCGTAAGTGAATGCGAGACTTCTCTGAAAATATTTTTGTAAAAAGTTATCCACACAAAAAAAATTTTTCACACAAAAATAATTTTTGCGCGCAATAATATTCGCAGAACACATTTGTGCGTGAATCATCACTCACGCGTGAATGGGTCGACAATATCAGTCATAGCAATTCACACAGATCTATGGCAGCAAAGAAGAAGGCCGCTAAGAAG
>JBLNCF010000014.1:0-37147 GCA_050260455.1 Bacillota bacterium | reverse complement strand
TAGTACAGCTGAAAATAGACGTTTAGCTGATCCAAAGAAAGTGCTGAATATAAATAGTATTTCTCCCAGCTTCAGAACACGAGCAGACGAAGCAAAGGTCTGAATAGCCATCGAAATAAAGGCTGCGCTTCCAATGATTAGCATTCCTGCCAATGCAACACCCCAATATAAAAACGCGCTCCGATGTTCTAAAGCTAATAAAGTAATAACCCCGGCCGCCACGTTTGTTACAACATCCACCGGTTTAGTGAAATGTTGCTCTATAAAAAAAGAGCCCAGAACCACCATCAATAGACCCGCCTGAAACCAAAGGCTTTGGTCTCCTGAGGGAAGCACAAACCATTCACCTGTTATAAATCGCGCCAGACCAATGAGGGTCAAGAGGTAAGCAAAGGTAAAAAACAATCGAGTAGACTGTCTCATAAGATCAAGACTACATCGCTGTTTATAAAGACGTAAGTGCAGCGTGGGGATGCCAAAGAGGACATAGCGGACGTTGGGGACGTTGTAGAGGAGATACTCACACAGAAGTTCGAACTCTCTCCTGGTTCTCGCTAAAGCTCAAGACCCCACAAATCGTGTGGGGTCTTGAGCTTTCAATACTATTTGGGATTTGTGGACCGTACAGGGGCGTGATTACACTTTCGGCCACAGCTCTCGCCTCGTCGACACTCGGCTCGGCCGCGCCCCCGCCTCGTGGTTTCGTCCGCTGACGAAACATCACTGCGGCTTTCGAATCCTGACGCAGAGCTTCACTCTGCTTACGGTCCCACACACGAAAAGAACCCCTTACGGGGTTCTTTTTCGTTTCGTGTGTGGACCCTAGGGGACTCGAACCCCTCACCTCATCCATGCCATGGATGCGCTCTACCAGATGAGCTAAGGGCCCAATATCCGGATACTACTTCCCCTTCTTTAGTGCTTCAAGGTCAGCGAGGACGCGCTGCACATCCTTTGTGAGCTGATTAAGTGCGTCTTCCTGCGAGACCTGCGGCTTCTTGACCGTTTTCGGAGCACGTTCGCGTACTAGGTGCTCGCCCTCGTCAGACATTTCCTCCACATCCTCTTGAATCTCATCGATGTCCTCCGAAATCTCCTCGATGTCCTCTTGAATGTCTTCGACATCTTCTCCGAGCTCTTCGACGTCTTCCTGAATCTCATCGATATCTTCCTCCACCTCACGAAGTGCGCGAGTGTTCTCGTTCACTGTGATCTGAATGAAAAGTGCAAGATAGATTGCTTCGAGAGAAACGATGGTCGTGAGCACAAGCAGCATGGTCTCC
Source organism: Bacillota bacterium (assembly GCA_050260455.1). GTDB lineage: Bacteria > Patescibacteriota > Minisyncoccia > Phycocordibacterales > Phycocordibacteraceae > C7867-001. The sequence goes on along the minus strand of JBLNCF010000014.1, from coordinate 35,864 downwards.
CACTTCACAAGGCCGAGCATGGACAATGCGAAACACACCACGAACCAGATCGTGTGAATGATGAGCGATGGTACTGAACCAATGGCGTTGATTGCCCGCTCGATGAGCGTTTGTACGCGTGGCTGCTTCATACTTCGCACCGTAGCTCGCGTCTTCTTGTTTGTCCATTCATGCATGCGTGGATTGCATTTCAATTCAGCGCGAAATTCGCTACTATGTCAGCAATGCCGGGGCCCACATATCGTTCGCTTATGCCCCATCCTGCGGGGCCCGCAAAGAAGAAGCCGAGCTCGCCGGTGAAGAAGGCGCTTGTTTCCATTGGTCCAATTGTTGGATCTGCCTTAGTGATAGCCATCGCGCTTTTCTCCCTGCCCTCCATCCTCTCGCTCGACATTCAGAACGCGGCACGACCAAAGCCTCCCTTTCCTATCTCCGTAGATCCTGCACATAAACTTATTGTTGAGAATCCAAACACGAACGTTGATGCACTCCTCAACGAGAGCGGTGGAAATCCCACACTCTCTGCTGCCGCATTCCAAGCTCGCGCGTTCTTTGCCTCTCTCGCAACAATGATCGCTTCGCTGCCGGTGTATCAGCAACTTGCTGGTACAGATATTCATTTCGTTACTATTCAGCCTGGCTATCGACAGGAAGAAGTTGCTACTGCCTTTGGCAAAGAGCTAGGCTGGACTGCAAAGGAACGACAAACATTCCTTGCGTCCGTAAAATCAGTCCCGCCGACTCTTACCGAGGGTGAGTTCGTACCCGGCACCTATGAAGTCCATGGAGCGATGACTCCTGCAGATGTGCAGAATCTTCTGAACGACCGGTTCACAGAGGACATCCTCGATCGCTACAGCACCACCACGGCAGCCCAAGTACCCTTGAGCGATGCACTTAAGATCGCCTCACTTATCGAGCGAGAAACAGGCGGTACCGACGATATGCGCATGATCTCCGGCATCATCTGGAATCGCCTTTTCACCAACATGAATCTTCAGATCGATGCGACCTTGCAGTACGCCAAGGCTCCCACGACGAGTAGCTGGTGGCCCGTGGTAAAACCCGCCGACAAATACATCAAATCGGCGTACAACACGTACGCTCATCCGGGTCTGCCTCCAACTCCTATCGCCAATCCGTCAGTCGCTGCAGTCATTGCCGCACTTAATCCCAAGCAGACGGACTGCCTCTTCTATTTTCACGACAAATACGGCACCTTCCACTGCTCTGCTACATACGCCGAGCACGTAAAACTACTCAAGAAGTATTACGGGCAGGGTAAGTAAGTTGGTCGGGCCGCCGGGAATCGAACCCGGTCTACATCCACCCCATGGACGCGTACTACCGGTATACTACGGCCCGTTTGTACTACAGATTCATAGCACAGTTCGCTACGTAAGTTTAGTTGAGGAGAAAGATTCCGAGGTTGAGTGTCGCTGCGTAGGTCACCCACAGCAGATACGGAATAAGAAGGTACGTCGCAGTACGCGAATAACGCCACGAGAGGGCCATAAGGGCGGCGATCATGAGCCAGAGAACCTTGATGATCACCAGTCCTCCGATGAGGTTATGCATGCCGAAGAATACGATGGACCACGAAGCATTCACCGTCAGCTGTACGAAATACAGAGCAAGTGGAAGCAATGTACCTTTCCTTCCACTTCGCCAAATCAGTGCCGCAGCCATGCCCATAAGAATGTAGAGGGTGGTCCATACCGGACCGAAGACCCAGTTAGGTGGCGTCCAAGACGGGTGCACGAGTCCGGCATACCAACTCGCAATGTTCGGGAACGTATAGAACGAGCCGATGGCTCCCGCTAGAAATGCCAGACCAATACAAATCAGGAATGGAAGTATTTGTTTGTATTTCATAGTCCAAGTTGATGAGCGAGCTTCGCCTTCGCGTCAGCATTGTACCGAGCACTTATAAGAAGCGGTGCAAGCGCGGTGTTTTGGAATCGTGGTTCGTCCGACAGCTCAATGAGTTCATCAAGCGTTACCGTACGCACCTTAATGCGTTCACCTGCGTCGTGATGAATTTCTCCATCCGGTACGCAGTTGCGAGCGATAAAGAAATAGACCGCATAATCCACCTTTGCTTCTGGCTGAAATCCGAACCAATACGAGATATCAGAGCTTGTATAGCCAGTCTCTTCTTCAAGCTCACGGAGCACAGCAGCCTGCGGATCCTCGTCGGTATCCATCTGGCCTCCGGGGAATGTCACTAACTTTGCTCGCCCCGGCTGTTCGTCTTCAGTGATGAGAAGCTTTCCATCAGGAAGTATCGGTATCGCAACGACACTATCGTGTGTGCGCTTGGCTTTCTCAAAAATGGTAGTCGTGCCGTCGAAAAGCTCCTGCTCCCACTGATAGATCTCGAATATCTTGCCCTCGAACACTCGAATCGCATGCGGTGGAATAGGCTGCAAGCTTTCTGGCCGCTCAATCATGGGATAAGCGTAGCATTCGGGCTATAGATTTGGTATTGTGCGGATTACCGGACGATTAGCTCAGTTGGTAGAGCACACCCTTCACACGGGTGGGGTCAGAGGTTCGAATCCTCTATCGTCCACCGGGCCGTGGTATAGTGGTATTACGTACGCTTCGGGTGCGTATAACCCGAGTTCGATTCTCGGCGGCCCGACCAAATGAAAAGAGACCTCTTCGCGAGGTCTCTTTTCATTTGGAAGTGAAGAACCCCGCGGAGGGCGCGAGGCTCTCCACGGGGCTATGCAGCTTGTGCATCCTCCGACCCAGGTAATACGAGCTTTCCCTGTTCCGGATACACCTTGCAACTTCCACCAGTCGGTAACTTGAACATGAAGTACAGGTCGCCGTACCGCCAGTGCTCTCGGTCATACCCTTGAGATGCCGGTTCACCGGTCAGGTCGGTATGCACGCCAGGGACCAGTAGCGCTTCCGCCTTCTCACGCATCTCGTCGAGGTACGTTTTGAGCATGACTTTGCCGCGGCGGGAAATGACGAACTCGTGTTCACGAGTCTCGGTATACCCCATATGCGGAATGCTGCGCTTTATAACCAGGCCGTCCTTCACCAGCTGTTCCGCGAGCGCGGGATCAATCTGGTAATAATCGTGACCCGAACGATCGCCGCCGCTGTCACCATGGGTGTACCACGGGACCGTTATTTCCCACTCGCACCCTTCACGGCGACACTGGTCGAGGTGGAAAGGCTCGTAGGTCTTGGATTGCTCGTCCAGCAGCTGCAGGACAGCATGAATGTCGGTGTACGGTTCCGGGTTCTTCCACGTGGTGTGTTCGGTGCGTTTCGGTAACGGAGCCATCGCGGCCTCCCTTGTTAGGTTCTGAATAAAGGGTACTCCTGCCAGGCGAGTACAGCAACTCACATAAAAAGACGTGCCCCTAGCGCAAGGCTAGGGACTTTATCGTCGACGTCTTTTATGTACTCGAGACTGAACAGATGCGATATAAGCTTCCACGGCTCTCTCGCACACTGCCTCCATCTCTTCTTCCGTCATACTCTGACGCTCGGTAACACCTTTGATACTTGCGCTCTCGCGGATGGCACGAAGACCAAATTCCTTCTCGCGTTGGATGTCCTCGTCGTAGATATGATGGGGAACCTCGATAACTACCTTACCGCCGCAGTTAACGAAATCAAGGAACGTGCGGCGTGACTGCAGGAACCGATCGTGTCCATGTACCGTTCCAAATTCGAATGATACGGAAACATACGTGTCAGATGCAGGACTGTAGAGCCGTATCACATCCGTATCGGCTTCCACCACTTTTGGTTTCTGGAGCAAGATAGCCTCCCTTGAATGTTCTCTTCCGCTTAGGCGGTTCTATTTATCTAGAATAGCAGATAAAAGGACAAGAGACGCCGCTGGGCGTCTCTTGTCTGATACGGTGGACCGCGCTGTGTCCAACCTCGAACTTTACGTGAGTGGTATGAGCAATTGGTGCAGGAGGAGATGTCATACGAAGTCCCTCAAGTCCCCCAAGTCCATGAGAATGAACCGTTGGCATCCTGAGCGGAGGCGATTGGTTTGCCCCTCATGGATCTATGGTAAACCTTTCTTCGCAGTCGTGACACTTGATTATGGGGATGTACGGTTCCGGGTATGTCCCTCTTACCGTGCTGATTGTGGCAGCATGACCAGAAGCGCGATCGCGAGTATCACTGACCTTTTCGCTGCCGCAGTGCGGACACTTGCCATCTTTGGAGTAAATCATGTTCAGAATTTGCAGAAATGGATGGAAAATTAGATTAGTCATCCTGCTCGGGAACTCTCTCCAAGGAGAACCTCTTCTCTGAGCGCTCGAAAACCACTCGAAAATTTCTGAAGAAATCCTGTTGTCCTAGGAGGATGTCAAAATTCTTGCCTACACCTTCGATAAATAAGACTCGAAATGTAAACATATCATCGAATCCATCTATCCTGAATGAGATTGGCGCAACGTATCCTTCTTTCCAATCTTCGATACCGGATAAGCGCCCAGTAGGATAATTTTCAGGGTTAAGGCCGAGCAATGTCCCTATCCCACTATCCATTACGGTAATCTCTGTGCCCGAATCTATAAGCGCCTTGAATACCCTTGTGCGATCTTCTACTCCTATTTCAACATCAATTAAAGGACGACGGGTGTAATTCAGTTCTCCCGGGCGAGTGTACCCATGATAAGGGAACCATTTGGCCGACATTGCTTAAAAGCTAAGGTAAGGCTCAAAAGGTGGCACTCTCATAAAAACTACATCTTGCCCCCCTACCTCCTTGTCTAATTGAACTAAATCATCGCTATAAGCTACCACCCGCTTATTATCTCTAGTTAAGGCCACCCATTTCTTTTCGTGTTCCTTTTTTATGACACCTGTCAGGTCAATGTCGCGCATGTGGATATTATATACCCACATTCAGGTGATGGTAGCGTGATGCACAATGCCCTTTTTCAGGCCCCAAATAAGCGCTAAGCGCTCAAGATCACGCCGTGCACTCCTCTCCACCCCGATAGATCATGCCCAAGGCTGCGCAGCCCGTTAGCCGCCCTAACAAACGCGTATGCACATTCCATACGGAGGACTGGTCTCGCTCCTCTCCCTTGAGGAGCGGGAGCGCCTTGTAGGGATGCTGTACCGAGCCTTCTGTGAAGCATATGAAGCGCTCGACGATATGGAAGACGAACTCCTTGAACTTGAGGAGTACGTGAACCAGATCATGTACGGCAGCCGTGCAGGTGACCTGAGCTATTAAAATGGCTCGGACCCGACTCGTGTCGGGTCCACAGATTTCAAGCCAAATTTTGAAGGATGTGGACCGTACAGGATTCGAACCTGCGACCCCCTCTTTGCAAAAGAGGTGCTCTACCAACTGAGCTAACGGCCCGTCCGGATATTTATAGCACACCCCTTTTCCTATGTCAGCAAGTCTATCTTGGCAGCAAGCACAAAGTCATTCTCGGACAGACCCTTAACGCTGTGGGTGGTAAGGGTGACACCTACCTTTCCCCAGCCGAGCTGGATATCTGGATGATGGCCTTCTTCCTCCGCGAGTGCACCAATCTTATTCGTAAACTCGAGTGCTTGTTTGAAATCTGGGAAGCGGAACGTGCGGAAGATCTCGGTTGCCTCTTCATTCACACTCCAGAGCGGCACATGCTGCATAAAGTCATTCGCCTGCTCCTTAGTAAGCGGTGGAAAGCCATCGTTCTCGCACGGCACGCATTTCTTACTCGCAAGATCGGTCATGCTAGTCAGGTTTATGGCCAAGTGAAAGCTCAACCAGATGCGATAGGAAGTCAGGAAACTTCACCCCCACCGCAGCCAGCGACTTCGGGAGAAGCGACTCACTTGTGAGGCCCGGAAGGGTATTCGTCTCAAGGAAATAGATGCCACGCGGCGAGACAATGAAGTCGCTGCGGGAATAGTGCCGAAGACCGAGTGATTGATGCATGAGGCGGGCCTGATTCATGAGCTCAATGCTTTCCTGTTTTGAGAAACGTCCCGGCACGATCTCCTGTGATTCCCCATTGTATTTCACTTCGTTATCAAAAAACGTAGCCGAGGGTGGGGGAATGATCTCTACCGGCGGGAGCTGGTAGTACTCATCGCCCCGGAGATGCTCCACAATACCCGCCGTGGCTTCCCTGCCGCGAATAAGCTCCTCTACGAGCACACCCATTGAATCCTGCATGAGTGCTTCTATTGCTTTGCGTACGGGCAAGTACCCACCCACCACTGATACTCCTACCGACGACCCAAGCGCCACGGGCTTCACCACCACCGGCTGTGGAAAGGTGCGCGTGATCGTAATGGCGGCAGTCTCTATATCATCCTCGGGACCAATAAAGTGGTACTTGGGCGTAAGTAACCCCACCTCCTTTGCCTTCTCTTTGGTAAGGACTTTATGCATAGCAACTGCTGAAGCAAATGAATCAGCACCCGTATAGGGGACTCCGTACTGCTCTAGGAGGCGTTGTACACGACCGTCCTCGCCATACTCGCCATGGAGACCAATAATGACGGCATCGAGCATAGGAAGAACTCGCTCGGGAGCGGTAGCCACGCCATGCTCGTGCCAGACTCCTTGCCGATCAATGTAGATATCACGAGCGGTGTAACGATCCTGGGGAAGATGCGTAAGAATGGCATGCCCTGTTTTGAGCGAGACCGTATGCTCGCTTGATGGACCTCCTCGCAGCACCCCCACAACAGTTCCGCGCATAGGAAGAGTATACCAAGCACTCGTGGCATATCGGTATAAAAATAAGTGGGCCGGAATCAGAGCGATGCTCTGTTCCGGCCCGGGTGTTATTGCGCAAGCGAGCTCTGCTCGCAAGCTGTTCGGAGAATTACCTCCGCGAAAGGTCTCTAGATTGTGGTGTGTAGCACGAAGGCGTTAGCCTCGTTAACAATGCTTACCCGCTCCGGGCAGCCCTGTACATCCTTCGTAACCATTCTGCCTCCCCCTCCTGTTCGTTTCCCTGATGTTCTGGTTGCAGCCTCGCTAAGGCGGGTGCTCCCGGCGTGCGGCCTTGACGGCGCCACACTCGAGGTAGCGCATACGCCCTCCTCTTCCGTTTGAACGGTGGACCAAGGCCCACAAGAAACAAAGCTAGCACGGCCCTTGGATTTAGCAACCGATGCTATTCACTTCTGTTTAAGTGCACGCGAGCGGGCCTGGCGATGTTTGGAAAGTGAGAAACGATGCGCTTCGGAGTTCGCAAGTACCGCATCGGCATCGGTAATGCCTGCGCGCCTGCCACCCAGCACTTCTCTTGGGCGATGACGATCATCTTTTACAACCGCCACAACCGGAATACCGATACCAAGCTCTTTAAGTAGTTCTTCCGCTGCCTTCTTGTGCGTCTTTCCACCATCCACCACAAAGGCACGCGGCAGCGGCCACTCGGTGTGACCCAGACGTCGAGAAAGTATTTCTTTGAGCGAGGCGATATCGTCGTTCAGTGACTTGCCCCCATACCCTCGTATACGGAACGTGCGATATTCGGCCTTTGTCGGCAGTCCATTTTCAACCACCGTCATAACCCCGATAGCATTCGTGCCCCCTAGGTGTGCCGTATCGTATGCCTCAATACGTGGACCGATATCCTCACCGGATTCCCTGCGAGCTTCGTCTTTAATGAGCGATACATCCTGCACATGATCCAAAGAGAACAACTGACGCTTTATAACCCCGGCTTCCTCAAACCGTTCTTCTTTCGCTGCCTTCTGCATATCACGAGTCAATTGAGCACGCAGTTTCTTTACCTGGCCTGACAAGAAGAGTGAGACATTATGAATGGAACGCAGATATTCGGCCCGATCCATATTGCGTGGGTAGTGGCCAATCTGTCGATTGAACTCCACTTTTGCCTGCAGATGCTTATTTCCATCCACCCGTGCACGACTTCCATCCGGAACGATAGGACGAGGCGTGTCATAGAAGGGAAAGATACGTCGTATAAGACGAAGTGCTTCTTTAAGCTGATACCCAGACGGAAATGGGCCATGAATAGCCTTGAGCTTCAGCGTTCCGGATACGCATTTCTTGAAATCAATATCCTTCCCGCGAATAGCGAGTACTCGGGGTATTTCCTCCTCCGTAATGCAGGCATAAAGAAATGTCTTGTCGTCCTTGCCCATCGCATTCGCAGGCGGATGGTGCTCACGTATAAGTGCTGATTCACGCACCAGTGCCTCAAGAACGGTCGGTGTCGTCTCGTGCAGAAGACCATCAGCACGGGTCACCATATCCACGATACGCGGTCCACGCGTCGCAATCAGGTCGTCATCAAAATACGAGCGTACTCGGTCACGTAGGGAAGTCGCCTTCCCCACGTATAGGATCTTCTTGTCCCTCCCTCTACCCTTAGTGAAGAGATACACACCAGGGCAGTCCGGGAGGTCGAATCGCTTCAGATCAGACCGTTGCATGAAGCCAGTGTGCCGCAGGCTGGATAAAAGGAAAAGGCCCGGACATTCGTCCGAGCCTCTCCGACGCATTACTCCGCCGCCAGGACTTCAGGAGCCACTGCATGGCGTAGGCACATGTCGCGTATCGGAGCCCGATCAGGCATCCGCTGTGCGAGCATGGCCCAGGCCGTAGGGAGAAACTCCGCAGCACACGCGAGCTCATAGAAGAGCCGGTCGAGCGGAATACCACCCCGCCGGGTCACCTGCCTACGATACACCGCAAGATCGAGCAGATCTTTGTACTCCCGAAACACATAGACGAGCTCAAGACCTTCGCGGTAGATACGCAGCCGATCGTCCAGACAGGGATATTTCACTCCTACGGTTACTCCCTCCCTGCGAATGGACGTGCCCATGAGCGGACCGCAGATATCACGCACGTGCGGTTTGTGCCGATGCATCGGCGTCGGAGACCCATCCTTAGAAAGGGTCTGCGCCGTATACCAGAGACCAGCGTCGGCGTCCCAACGAGGACGCTGGCGCAGACGAGTACAGTCGTACCAGGTTGCCGGCATCCTCTTTCCCCTTTTCTAACCAACTAGACGCACTCTAAAGCCTTAGTATACCACCCGCTATTTCTTGGATTTTGCTTTTTTCAGCATCTTGGCGAGATAGCGACCCGTGTGAGAATCCTCATCCTTAGCAATCTCTTCGGGGGTTCCCTTAGCAATGACCTTGCCGCCGCCGACACCGCCTTCAGGACCAAAGTCGATGAGATAGTCTGCAGACTTAATGACATCAAGGTTGTGTTCAATGACCACCACCGTATTACCCCGCCGTACCAACTCCTGGAGGATGTCGATCAGTTTGCGGACATCTTCGTAATGGAGACCGACCGTTGGTTCGTCCAAGAGATACAGTGTCTTCATCGTGATGGGCCGATACAGTTCGCTCGCTATCTTCACGCGCTGTGCCTCACCGCCGGAGAGTGTGGTTGCAGATTGTCCGAGCGTGAGGTACTGAAGACCGGTCGAATTAAGAGTCTCGAGGCGATCAGCAATAGCTGGAATATCCTTAAAGAACTCTTCGGCTTCTTCAATAGTCATCTGCAGCACCTCGTAGATATTCTTTCCGCGGTAGGTAACTTCAAGCGTCTCCCGCATGAATCGGGTTCCATTACACACATCACAGGTGACATACACTGTAGGTAGGAAGTGCATTTCGACTGCGATTTGTCCGTTACCCTGACACGCTTCACAACGACCGCCAGCAACATTGAATGAGAAGCGGCCCGGTTTCCAACCACGAGCTCGCGCTTCAGGCGATGCGGCGAACAAATCACGGATATGGGTAAAGGCGCCTGTGTAGGTAGCGGGATTAGAGCGTGGGGTACGGCCAATGGGAGACTGGTCTATAAGCACGGTGCGACCGATATATTCGGTGCCAGTAATACTTGCCACGTGTTCGGGCTTCGCTTCGCGTTTTGCCATGCGTGCCGCCACATTGCGATGCAAGATGTCGTAGAGGAAGGTCGACTTGCCTGATCCTGACACGCCCGTGATGCACACCAGCTTACCAAGCGGCACATCCACATTCTGATTCTTAAGATTGTGCAGGGTTGCTCCACGGATTTTTATTGAGCCTTTTTCGCTCGTACGTCGTTCCTCGGGAACTGGTATCGCGTCCTCCTCGCGCAGATATGCGAGCGTTTTGCTGCCACTCTCATTCTTGGTCGCAGTGAGGAGATCATCGAGCCAACCAGAAGCAACCACCTTACCCCCGTGTGTACCGGCGCCAGGTCCGATGTCGATGATGTAATCGGATGCATAAATCGTGTCCTCATCATGCTCAACCACGAGAATGGTGTTACCGAGCTCCTTTAGTGAGAGGAGCGTTTGGATAAGACGATCGTTATCGCGCTGATGGAGACCGATGGTCGGCTCATCGAGCACATAGAGCGCACCCACAAGTCCGGTACCAAGCTGGGAGGCGAGTCGAATACGCTGCGCTTCTCCACCGGAGAGTGTCGCCGCCGAACGATTGAGCGTCAGGTAATCGAGGCCGACATTCAGCATAAAATCAAGGCGACTCGTGATCTCACGAATGATGGGATAGGCGATCTCTGCACGCATTTCAGAGAGTTCCAAGTGATCCATGAATTCCTTGGCCTCCCGTATGGAGAAATTAGTGAAATCAACCACATTGATACCCAGACCGTTGTTTATCTTCGGATTCTTCTTACCGGACAGATATACCCGGAGCGCTTCAGGGCGAAGGCGTTTCCCCTCACACACCGGACACATCTCTTCCGAAAAGAGTGACTTGGTACCAAGACCGTTACAAGCTGGGCATGCACCGTATGGACTATTAAAGGAAAAGAGGCGTGGCTCTACCTCGGGGAACGATGTGCCATCGTCCGGACAAATGAACTTCGAAGACAGCGTCTCAAATGTTCCGTCAGCATGCTGTATCTTCACCAACCCATCCGCCTCCTTGAGTGCGAGTTCTAGTGCTTCAGAAAGACGCTCGCGCGCAGCATCAGGCGTACGGACGAACTCTGACACAAAGATCGAATCGACCTGCGCATCAATGTCATGACGCTTGTTACGATCGAGCACGACCTTCTCACGAAGCGAATGGAGCTTCCCATCAATAACTGCCTTTTCATATCCCTTCCCGAGAAGATCGTAGAGAAGCTGGTAGTACTCACCCTTGCGACCAACCACCACGGGCGAGTAGATCGTAACGGCGCTCCGGTCGAGCGGTACACCCATTACCTCGCCTTCTTTGGCGCCCGATTTGATACGAATACGCTCAAGGACCAGGCGAATCATCTCCTCCTTAGAAAGCTTAGCGATAGGCACATCGTGATCAAGACAATACGGCTGACCTGCACGGGCATAGAGCACGCGAAGATAGTCATAGATCTCGGTAACCGTCGCCACGGTGGAGCGCGGGTTATTTGATCGAGACTTCTGATCTATGGAAATGGCCGGTGAGAGTCCAGCGATCTCATCCACATCCGGCTTCTGCATCTGGTTCAAGAACTGGCGCGCGTACGCCGAAAGCGATTCCACATATCGTCGCTGCCCCTCGGCAAAAATCGTATCGAACGCAAAGGAGGATTTCCCTGATCCAGAAAGACCCGTAACCACCGTCATGGCACCCCGCGGGAACTCCGTATTGATGTTCTTGAGGTTATGAGTACGCGCACCCTTCACGCGGATCCATTCCTCCCCGTGCGCCGTTTCGTGCTTTGCTGGTTTCTTGCTAGCCATGGAAATCGCCAGTCCGTGGCGGGACCGGTACGGGAGGAGTATAGCACAGCAGCTTTATGCAGCTCGTTTCCGGGATCCGAGACGTCGTTCTACCAATTCCTCCGCTTTGAGGATACGGTCAGAAAGAACGGCATAAAAATCATCGAATGATTGCTGAATGTCCGTATCAGGATACTGCTCTCCCTGCGCGTATATGGCACGGGCGAATTCCTTCCCCTCGGCAGAGAGGTAACGCTTCTTGAGTTCCTGAACGTGATCAGCCAGACGCGTCAGGGAACGTTCGGAAAGGCTATTTCGCAAGCTCATCGGCCCTGTTTTGAATTCTGCACCGCCGAAGTCGAAATATGCAGCCTTTCCCTCCTCGACACGCACGTTATGCATCGGTGCGATGTGATCGATATCACCCAGTATGAGATTGATGAGCTCTGTATCAGCAACCACCTCCTCTGGGTCGAGTGTTTCCGCTACCTTGGAGAGTGGCATGCGTTTTGAATACATCTTAGGCCAGTACGGATCACCATCTGAAACCACGTCCGACACGTTGATGATTCCTTTCAGGAGTCGTGCCGCCACTTGCTGACTCATCGGTATCTTATCGAGTTCATAAAACTGCTCACCACGATTCCCTATCACCTGATTCTCGCGGAAGTAATCCTCACCACGTTCGGCAACCGTACCGAGATCCTTGGTATGACCTTGGAGACGTAGTTCAGAATACGTGGTCGGATCGGCTTCTTGATACGCGCGCCGAGATCGTTCCCGTTCTTCCGGTGAAGGTGAGGGGATACGAGGAGCGCGTTCCCGGGTCATGCTACAGGCGAAGCGCCAAGCGTACTCTCTATCTTCTTCACAATGTCCTCAATCGGCACTTCAGCTTTGATGAGATAGTCAGTCGCACCGAGAGATTTAGCTCGGTCAATATCCTTCTGCTGGCCGAGATTCGAAACTACAATGATGGGTACTTTCGCAAGTTCATCAGTACGTTTCCGAATAGATTCAAGGACCGCGAATCCATCCATGGTCGGGAGCATGAGATCGAGGAGGACGAGCGTAGGTTTGTACTGCTCGAAGAGGCTGATCGCTTCATTGCCATCGTTGGCATAGAGCGTTTGATACTTCCCAGCGAGCGTATGGCCGAGGAGATTCTTTAGAATCGGATCGTCCTCGACCACCAGGATGAATTTGGTTTCTGCCATATCACTAGTCTAGCACCCTGCCTCACCTATCCAGCAAGGGGCAGTGAGAGCGCAAATGTGGTGCCGGGACCAGCCGCATTGGCCTCGAAATTGAGATCCCCGCCATGATCGGTCGCGATCGTGCGTGCAATGTAGAGACCGAGACCGTTACCCGAATTCTGTTTCTGGATGGCGTTCGGTGCACGATAGAAGCGCTCGAAGATATTGCCACGATCCGCATCGGCGATACCAATACCCGAGTCCTTCACGCGAACGAGCAGCCGTCCCGGTGCCACCTCAAGAGAAAGGTGCACTGTGCCGCCCTCGGGTGTATAGCGGATGGCATTCTCCACCAGGTTGTTGAGCACCCATTTGATGCGCTCACGATCCGCACGCACCTTCCCCGGCGGCACTTCCGATCTCTCGTAATAGAGCGAGATCTTCTGCTGCTGGGCCATGGGCGAGAAATCCCGAGCAATATCTTCGAGCATGGCGTCCATGTCCACCGCCTCGAATCGATAATTGTATTTACCAGATTCGATGGAAGAGATATCAAGCAGTGTTCCGATAATGGAAACCAGGTCATGACTTTTCCCTACCGCGCTATCGATGAGTGCCTGCTGGTCGGGCGTAAGCTCCGTCTTCTGAAGCGCCTCAAGTGCCCAGCGAATACCCGTCATAGGGGTGCGCAACTGGTGCGCCGCGGTCGAGATGAAGTCAGACTTCACCCGTGACACTTCCATATCTCGCTTGTGCACCCGCTCCACACTGTCCGTGAACTCGACGAATACATCGGCAAACCATCGCACCTCATTGGTGGTACGGGAGAACGGAGGCAAAGGCTCCTGGTGACTGTGGACCGCAAACTCATGCATCGCGTTGGCGATGTACTTCATCGGCTGCACAATCATGCGATCTACCAGGAGATATAAAAACGAGAACAGGAATACGATAAGAGCGAACAGGAGGAATCCCACCAGCAGCAGTGCCCAAGTGGTAGGAAGCGTGTACGTACCAACCGTGATGGCCGGCGGGAGTACGTCGCTCAATAAGAGCCAGAGTATGCGCAGCGACAGGGCGATGAACCCGAGAATAATCGCAAGCGAGCCGATGAACAGCAGAGACAGGAGCGCGCGAATGCTCATGCCCGAATTCTAGCACCCTAGCGCTTTCGTTTGCGGGCTCGCGCAGGCGGAGCTGACTTGGGTTCCTTCCCTTCAAGTACGTAGATTTCGTCTCGCAGTATCGCGGCAGTCTCGAAATCAAGGTTCTCCACCGCTTCGCTCATCTGGCGACGCTTTTCCTTGAGGAATGCGTCCGGATCTTCTTTGTAGAGCTTCGCGTCAAGCGTAAGTAGTTCCTCCACCGTACGCTGGTGCTCCGTACGGAGCGATTCGGCGATATCGCGAATCTCTTTTTTCACGGTTGCCGGCGTGATGCCATGCTCTTTGTTGTATGCAAGCTGCAGCTCACGACGACGGTTGGTCTCGCTTATCGCTCGTTCAAGCGACCCGGTCATCTGGTCGGCATACAAAATGACGCGACCAAGCACGTTACGAGCAGCACGCCCAATAGTCTGGATGAGCGAGGTCTCACTGCGTAGGAATCCTTCTTTATCGGCATCCAAAATACCCACGAGCTCCACTTCCGGAAGATCGAGCCCTTCGCGCAAGAGATTCACACCCACCAGGATGTCGAAGGTACCCTTACGAAACTCGGTAAGGAGGGTGATGCGATCGATGGTCTTCACATCCGAATGGAGATATTCGGCTTTTATTCCGCGAGCGCGCAGGAACTCGGCCAGATCTTCAGCCATTTGTTTGGTGAGCGTGGTGGCAAGTGCTCGACCGCCGCGTTTGATGACCGTGTCCGCCTCTTCAATAAAATCAGCAATCTGACCAGGGAAGTCATCAGTCTCGGTAATGGGTCGCACGGTGAGTTCAGGATCTACGAGACCAGTAGGACGAATAATCTGCTCTGCTATCTGGCCGTCGGGTGGTACGGAATGCTCCTTTTCGTAATTACCGGGTGTAGCCGAGGTGTAGATGACCTGCCCTATGCGTTCTTCGAATTCCTCAAACGTAAGAGGACGATTATCACGCGCAGAGGGAAGTCGGAATCCATGTTCAATGAGCACATCTTTGCGGGAACGATCGCCTGCATACATGCCACCAATCTGACTCACGGTTACATGCGACTCATCAATAACCGTGAGGAAATCTGCAGAACCATCTTTCGTATGAGGAAAGTAGGACAAGAGCGTATGCGGCGGCTCCCCTGGCGCTCGCCCATCGAAGTGTCGGGAGTAATTCTCAATGCCGTTGGTATACCCGACTTCGCGTATCATCGCGAGATCGTGAAGCGTACGACGCTTCAGACGCTCTGCTTCGAGCGGTTTCTCTTCTCGCTTCAGCTGCTCAAGTCGCTCGTCGAGTTCCCTGCGGATATCTTCGAGTGCGCGAGTGCGCTCATCTTCGTCCGTAACGAAGTGCTTAGCAGGGAAGACGAAGAGGGAATCCGGCTCCCCTGTTTTTGCCCGCGAGACCGGATCAAGCGCGTCGATGTGCGCGATGGTATCTCCATCGAAACTTACTTTGTAGATGGCGCGCTCGTTGACCGGCATAAGCTCCACCGCGTTTCCGACCGCACGGAACTTCCCTGGCTCCAGATCCGCATTCGTACGCTCAAAATAGATTCCCACCAGCTTACGAATGAACGACGCACGATCTCCCTCACCTCCCTTCACGAGCTTCACGTGTACCTTCTCGTATCGTTCAGGCGAACCGAGACCGTAAATAGCAGAAACAGATGCGACGATAATGACATCCTTGCGTGTCAGAAGCGCCTGCGTTGCCGCATGACGCAAGCGGTCGATCTCCGCATTAATTTGCGCTTCCTTTTCGATGTAGGTATCTGAATGCGCAATGTACGCTTCCGGCTGGTAATAGTCGTAGTACGAGACAAAATAGTGCACCGCATGCTCTGGAAAGAACTCTCGATACTCCTGCGCAAGCTGTGCAGCAAGCGTCTTATTATGCGCAAGTACGAGCGTGGGCTTCCCTACGTTTTGAATGACATTTGCGATGGTGTAGGTCTTGCCCGAACCGGTAACGCCAAGAAGGGTCTGGTGATGAAGACCCTTTTCAATACCCTCCGTCAGTTTCTTAATAGCCTTCGGTTGATCGCCTGCCGGAGGGAACGGCTGATGCATCCTGAATGCCGACATAGAGGCAGTGTATAGTGAAATGAGTAACTTGGCACTTTCGGAGGAAATACTATGAGCGAGCATCTCTCGTTCGGCCTCCACTTGGCTGAAACCCGGGATCACGGACTCACCTTGAACCAATCCTGGTTCGCGCGACACCACGGCTTTGGGCACACCAAGACGCAGATTCCGTTCAGGATATGGCTTCCCGTCTTCTACGACAACCTGACGGTAGATGATGTCATCTGGTGCTTGGTTGCCGCAGCCATGGAACCCACTGCCACCCACGTCGTGCTGCACGTAAGACAGCCGGTGTTCGCCAAACCTTCCCATGACCGGCTCTGCGAGATCGCAGCATCGCTTGCTGAACTTGGGTTCGAGACGATTGAGCCTGAAGGGAATTATGATCCAGAAAATCCAAATGGACTTGTTCTAACCTTCTCGCTCTTTACTCGCTCAGAGACGCTCTGGTCGCAGAGCTATCTCGGGTGCGGTACGGCGTAACGTGCTATGGGACGACCTCGGTCGTCCCTAGCTTGTTATGCGTAGTAATTCCTCGCGAACTCCGCTCGGTATTCATCGAACTTCCCTGCCTGAAGCGCTTCACGTGCCCCATCTACCAGCTGTATAAGGAAACCGAGATTATGCATCGAGGCAATCATCTGCCCAAGCATCTCGCCGGCGCGTAACTGATGTGCGACGTATGCCCGCGTAAATCCTTCTGTGCCTGGAACAACCGTTTCCGAATCAAGCGGTCCAAAGTCGTTCTTATATTTCTCATTGAGAAGGTTGATGGTGCCGCGCTTCGTATAGATACGGCCATGACGACCAAGCCGTGTGGGTGCAACACAGTCAAATAGATCCATGCCTTCTGCAATACCTGTGAGTACATCGCCTGGCTCACCGATACCAAGGAAGTGGCGCGGCTTCTCTTCCGGCAATTCGGGTATCGCAGCCTGGAGCGCTCCTTCCATATCCTCCTTACTAAAGGATCCGCCAATGCCGTATCCATCAAAATCCATGCTTGCTATCTCGCGAGCACTTTCGCGCCGCAGATCTTCATGGCGTCCGCCCTGCACAATACCGAAGATCGCCTGGGTGCGGTTAGCCTCGATATTCTGACGATGCGCTTTAAGAGATCGATCTGCCCAGCGATGCGTACGGTACATGGCCTCACGTTGATACTCGTACGGCTCGGTCGGTGAAGTGCACTCATCAAAAGCGAAGAACATGTCCGCGCCCAATGCATGCTGGATTTCAATAGAACGCTCTGGCGTAAAGCGATGAAGTGAGCCATCGAGATGCGAGGTAAACGTAACTCCTTCGTCGTCAATCACCGCGAGCTGGCCATGCTTACTCTGCACGTCTTCGTCGTACACCGTCACTCCTTGATCGCGTGCATTCTCCTCGCCTTTTGCAATCTTCGTAATGGTGCGACCGAAAGCAGCACCCAGTGAGAACACCTGAAAGCCACCCGAGTCAGTCATGGTGGGGCCTTTCCAGTCCATAAACTTCCCCAGTCCGCCAGCTTCTTTCACGACATCTGAACCGGGTTGTAGATAGAGATGGTAGGTATTAGCGAGAACCACTTGGGCGCCAATTTTCTGAAGCATTTCAGGAAGAATGCCCTTCACACCAGCCTTGGTACCGACTGGTACGAACGCTGGAGTCTCGATACTGCCGTGCAGGGTGGTAAGGGTACCGGCGCGAGCGCGACCATGTCGAGCATGTATATCAAACGTAAGAGGCTTCATGTTCCCTTAAGGTAGCCGCATCTATGCTCGCAAGCAATACATCCTCTCCACCGTCCCGCTTGACATTATAGAAAAGTACAGTTATATAATGGTGCTAGGTGTTCTTCCCAGGCTATTCGGGCAGGACATCAGACGCTCGTCAAAACTCCAACGGAGGGTACCTCCATGACCAAGATAGGATTGGGCGCGGGGGCTGCCCTCGCGTTAGTTATGCTTTCCGGCTGCGCCGCCGTCGGCGGGAATCACGAGTGGGGTCCCATCAGACCTGATGAGATCCCCCTCATGAAGCCGCTTTCGGCCGGCCCACCCACCCAGCAGGACCTCTATCTGCACCAGCAGATCGTCGTCCGCTGCAATGACGTGGTCGAGAAGACCCGCGGGACTCCGGTTCAGGCCGGTATCCGTCGCGGTATTCTGATCGGCGGCCCTACGGGTGCAGCCGGCGGCGCTGCAGGTTCAGAAGCGTGGAATGCGGTCGGTACTGCCGGAAAGATGGCGGTCGGGCCCATGGCCGCGCTTTACGGCAGCCTGAACGCCGTCTACGGCTTTCCTACCCAGGCGATCAACTACCGTGATCAGAACGGCAACCTTGTCCTCACGTGTGTTCGTGACGGCGAAGGCGCCACCAACGGTCAGGCCATCGTCTGGTACGCACCGAGCGAAGCTGGTGATCCCCGGGTCACCGCGGCCTTCCAGGGCGCGGCGACCTATCAGGCACCGGTCTACGGCGGGGCGCCCCAACAACCCCCCCAAGACCGCCAGCCGCAAGGGCAAACGAACGAACAGCAGTCCAGTCAGTACGGCCAGCCGTTCTGGCCTCCTGCCGGACAATAGCCTCGCCTGCTCGGCGATAAAGAGCGACGCCTTCGGATCTGATCCGAAGGCGTCTTCTTTTTTACACCCTTTATAATTCTTACTGTCCGATCTTCACGAGCTCGACTTCGAAGATGAGCGTGGAGTTCGGCGGAATAACGCCAAGATCGCGTGAGCCGTATGCCATGTCAGGCGGGATGATAAGACGGCGTTTGCCACCCACCTTCATACCCACAATGCCCTGGTCCCAACCAGGAATCACCTGACCTGCACCGAGGGTGAAGGTAAATGACTGGCCATGATTTGCGGATGCATCGAATACCGTTCCATCTGGGAGCGCACCAACGTAATTCACCGTGACCGTGTCACCGGCTTTCGCAGTATCACCGGTACCAACGACGTCATCGGTTGCCGTGAGAGTGGTGGGAAGTTCGTTCGGAATCTGTGGTGCTCCTTCTGAAGATGTAGTGGCCATAACGGTTTGCGACTGCTCGGTAGCCGGTCCAGCCTGGAATGGCCGGAAGAGGTTCGGTCCTAGGAAAAGGAATCCTAGAGCGACGACCACGGCGAGCGAGACGGCGACAACGGTTGCAGTGATATTCATACGTATTAGTTGTTAGTAACTGCAAGTATATCATCCGCGAGCATCTCTACGGTCTCGGCTAAGGCAAGCTCTGCATGAGGCGCTCGTTTGGCTAGGAATTGCTGCATTTTTTCATCTGAAGCCCCACTTTCAATAAGGTGATACCAGGCGTCACGAGTGCGTTCGTCCATGCGCTCCACGGTCCGTAATACGGCACCACGAAATACAATGGAATTCAGTTCTTCCAGAAATGCATCCTGCTCTTCCTGCGGAAGTTCTTCGAATTCCACCGCTTTGAGTATCGAATCAAATGCTGCTTGCGTCGTAGCCATAGACTAGAAGATTAACTTCGCGTTCACCGGAACCTCCGGAAGTTTGGTCGTGGCGTACTGGGCAACGTCCACATTGAGAGAACCGGGGAGCATAATCGCATTACCGTCCTCCGTCGCGACAAGAACATGGGCACCCGGGTTCGTACGCACATATTCTTGAGCAATTAAGAGACGTGCATCATATTCACCACCTCGAGCAATCAAGGTGTCTTGAGATTGGTACACTCCCGGATGCTCACCTGAAGGATGCTGTCGGATAGTATCGGCTGCACGACTAAGGAACTGATCGATAGCCTCACCCTTATGTGGTGCGATGCCCGCATCACGAATGACATCGAGAAGATCGCCACGGAAGATGGCTCCGACCGGGTCATTGATCGGGGTGGTTGCCGCTGCCCAGGCACCTGATCCGTGATTCATATTCCAGGCAGGAGAAGCAAGCATACGATCGATGTGTGCATCAACGCCAGCTGGGATGGCCTGGGGTGTCTGTTCGGGAGCGGGCGCTGATCCCGCTGGTACTGACTCGGTGGGGGACGAATGACTTGCGGCTTCCGCAGCATTAAGGTTCGCCACCTGCGCATCACCAGCAGCGTCTCCTCGCGTAGGCGTTGTCTCATGAGCTACAGCAGGGTGATGCGTATAGTCTTTCATAGGTAGCCATCCTTCCGGCTGCGATATAGTGGTCACCTCATGCTGGGGCGTCTCCTGCATAAGCATATGTTCAGTGCCCTTCGCATCCACAAAGGAGAGGGAGTGTCCGTCTGGCGAGATCACAAACTTATCGTGCATATGCATGACCGCACTGTTGGGGAAATTCTCGAATCCTGTGTCGTGTGAAAGCTGATCGAGACTCTTGTACGAGAGAAGCTTTGCTACAACGGGTGGTGGTGTATGACCTGCGTATGCTTGTTCCAACTGACCTCGCAGATCCTTATACAGTAGGTCAGCACCTTCTCCGCGGTGATTGATTTCTGCGGTAAAGCCATGGTGAGCCGCAGCAACAGGGTCGGCGGCGGAGGGTGTGCCTTCTACGCCTCCTCCCTGACCTCCTGTACCGACCGTACCCGCATGTTCACCAGGTACCGGATGTGGACCAACGTGATGGAACGCACCACCGATAGCAGCGCCACCGATCGCTCCTCCTGCAAGGGCACTTAGAGCACGTGCGGTATCTGTTCGGTTCTCGTACTTACCTACCTTAGCTGCAGCATCCGAGCGTTCAGCAGTCATGCTTCCGAGCGCCTCTGGATTAGTTACATCGCCCGTACGATAGTTACGGCCACCATTAGGACCAGCTTCCATGGTCGCAAGTCCTTCACCTGCTTTTGCCATCTTGTCGCGATGCATAAAGCGCGTAAGTCCTCCCCCTATCATGAGACCCCACCCAGCGGGGGTAAGCCACTTGGCGACACCACTGTAGCGTCCTGCGACACGTTCATGACCCGCAGCCAGAGCATCCTGCCCGTTCGCAAGAGAATGCATCTTGGCTTCCCGAGCATCTCGAGCCAGGTTTCGATGCACGGCTGCCTGCTCACGACGATTCTCGGCCACCCAACGCAAGCGAGCAGCTCCTATACCGAGACCAGTCACCAAGGCTGCCGGCACTGCGCCGCCCATAAGCGCAGCTGTACCAAATGTCGCAATGAATGGTGCGCTCATCAGTATCTTTTGTTTCGGAGGAAGGTTGTTGTACCACTTCCAACCCCGCTCCACGAGAGTGCGATCACGGGAGCGCAATCCATCCATACGTGCCTTCTGTTCAGCGTTCTCAAATCCGAACACCACCTCTTTCGTAACAAACATCCGTTTATAGCGCTCACGCAGAACTTCACCGTGGGTCTTGCCCTTATTTGGTCCCTGCTCGATCACCTTGTCCATGTCACGTTTCGCACCACGACCTTCTCGACGTGCCTCAATGGAACCGAGTAGGTACTGTGCTTCTTCAGCACGTGCCTTCATGACTCCCTGACGCAATTCCTGTAGATGGAGGGGAAGTCGGTCTCTATTACTCTTCCGGGCACCAAGACGCATCAACGTTGCGTCCCAGAACCCACGCTCATGCTGATGGCGACGCAGCATGGAGAAGTAGTACATTTCCTTCTCTTTGACATTGGCTCGCTGCTTTTCCAAACCAGACTCGAAAACTTTAGTTGCTTCAATCTTGCCTGCGCGGTTCTTTGCACGATCAAGGGCTTCTGCAGCTGTTTTAGGAGACGCTTCTGTTGCACCTTCTTCTGGAGTCTTTGTTGCTTCGACCTTAGGCACCGGTATTGAAAACTCGTACCCTCCCTTTCCTTCGTACTTGAAATTCCCTTCCAGATTATTTGGAATGGAAAACTTCGGCTTACTAGTGCCAAGCGGAATATTACCGCCGGTAAGGATAGAGTTCCCTACACCCTGGCCGTACTGATTAACGAGAGACTCGAGTTTTGTCTTCGTTTCCTTCTTGGTCAGATCCTCTACAGGTGTTTCCTGCAGCACCTCATGATCACTCTCCCGCTCTGGAGTGACTTTGGGTTCAGTCTTTGATTCGCGAACGGGTTCAGATTCCATAGCTACAGATTCGTCTTTTATGATATCAGGCTCGGGAAGCTCTTCTTGCTGTTCGATTTCCACTTTCTCTTGCTTCTCTTCCACCGCTGGCGAAGATTCAATGACGGTAGGTTCAGGAGTAGGAGGCTTCCTTCGTTGCTCATCCTGTGCGATCAACCGCTCAAATGATTCCGCATTACGAATTGCAGCCATGCGTTCATCCCAGGAATATGTGCTTCCTGCCTTCTCTCGATAGTACGCAGCAAGGCGCTGCCACTCCTCGCGTTGTTTTCTGGCCTGGGCACTTTCCGCCAATTTTCCTAGTGCCTCCGGTAGCTTTGTACGTACGTTTTCTTCAAGCCTATCGGACGCAGCATACTCTGCTTCAAGCGTTCGGGCGTAATTCTCTCGGTGAGCCTCGGTCTGCAACGCATCAAGACGTTCATATCCACGCATGTCATAGAGATCTTTCTCGGCCGCTTGGGAGGCGACCAGTGCGTCCATAAGTTGATCTTCGGTAGACACCGTACGCGGTTGAAGCTGCTTCTTTCGAGAAGTGGCTGGTTGTTTTTCAGACTGCGATTTGTCTTCTTGAACTATCACATCCTTGGATGGAGCCTGGACACCCAGAAAGCCAGACTTCAGTGCTTCGTATTCGCGCATACGCTCATTCGCTTCGGGTGTTCCTTTCGCCGCCTCGTAGGCATCGAGTGCCTGCAGGGTTTCGTAATATACCGACGAAGGCACACCCGCTTTTGTGCGTTTAAAGAACGCATCAGCGAGTGCAGTACGCTCGCTCTGCGCATCAAGCGGCTTTGTTACTTCGCGTGATTGTTTGGAGATTCCTTCGCCTGGTGATCTAGCCATAGTTACGAAAGATAGCGAGCCTGTATGGTGGCTTCCACGGTAGCACGATCGCGTCCGTAGGTAAGGTACGAAAGCTGACGTAGATCATTCACCTGCGCCTCCTCACCCTGCACCGGCGGCAAGGACGCGATGTCGAACGGCTTCTGCGGCACGCCACGAGCAAGCAGCTTTACATAGGCGTGATAGTTCTCAATGGAGGTGAAGTCACCTGCTTTGAAGACCGGTGCGAACTGCTTCTCAAAGAACTCCCCGTCCTCCTGACCCACACGGAACACTGCCATGGAACCCACGTTGCCGAAGACCGCATCACGAATCTTCTCATCCACCTGCGCCAGGAACTGATGTGCAATGGTAAGTGAGAGCTTGTACTTGCGCGCTTCCGATAAGATACCGGGAATGGAATCGGTGGTGATGTTCTGGAATTCGTCTATATACAGATAGAACGGCGGGAAGATACCGCGGGGGTCATCGGCACGAGAGAGCGCCGCCATGAAAAGCTTGCCAACCAAGATAAGACCGAGGAGGTTTGCATTACGTTCACCCAAACGTCCCTTCGAGAGATTCACGAGGAGAATCTTCTTGTTATCAATAAGTTCACGGAACCGGAACGACGATTCTTGTTGTCCGATGATGGGGCGCATGAAATCGTTTGCGGTGAAGTCATCGAACTTGTTGGTGATGTAGGGAACGATGTTTTCGAGAGATGCCTCGCCGCCCGCCTGGGTCGCTATCTCGGTCCAGAACTGATTCACGATTGGATTACGGCTCTTGGAAAGCTTCAGGTCACGGAAGGCTTTGTTTGAAAGGACGCGACCGATGTCCATGAGCGTCGAGCCGGATTCAGGATCCTCCATCACAAGTAAGGTCGCATTGCGGAAGTACTGCTCGAAGGCAGGTCCCATCGACTCCGGGACATCGCCGTATAGCCGGCGGAAGATGGCAAGCAACTCGTTCACTATGAATGTCTTTTGTTCCGGGTGCGCAGGATCGTATTCTAGAAGATTCAAACCGAACGGGCGCGACAACTCGGCTGGATCGAAGTAGATAACATCTTCATATCGTTCAGGCGGAATGCACGAGAGTACATCCAGGATGTCATTGCCATGAGGATCGATAAAGCAGACCCCATTCCCTGCCTTAATATCCTGCGCGATAAGCGTCTTCATGAACGACGTCTTACCGGTACCGGTCTGACCGATGACATAGAGATGGCGAAGACGGTCTTCAGGCGCCAAGCGCACCGTCGTGGTCTGTCCTCGGTATTGATTCGTACCGATCACCAGACCTTCTGACGGCAGTTCTGCTGGAGCGGCAGCCGAGGCTGCACGTGACTGCACGAGATGCGGTGATGATTCGATACCCTTCGGTGGGAAGTGATACAACGTCGTGAGTTCACGCAGTGAAAGCGGGAGTATGCTTCCTTTCGAGAACAATCTGAACGTAAAGTTATGGAAAAGCTTCTTTGCATTGCCCTTTGCGATCGTCTTGAACGAGATGCGGTTGCCAACAGTATTCTCAAACTGGTTGAACGCTGCCTCAAGCTCCATGCGAATCGCGTCAGCTTTGCTGGCGTCTCGAGAGGAAACGACAATACGAATATTGGTGTCGACGATGGGGGCCGCAATCTTCTTTTCCATTTGCTCGATCGCAACCTTGTCGGCTTTGGACGGATCGAGTTTGCGTGGTGAACCGAACATGCCAACTGCTTCTCGAGCGAGATCACCAACGAGGGTCTCCGGAAGCCGGAATGCACGATCGCGAGTCTCACCCTTCCGTAACTGCGCGAGAATGCGGCGATAGTGATCCGTGTAATGTGCCCCGGCTGGTTTGATGAGTATTTGGAGCGCCGCACCCTCATTCTCTGAATCAATCTTGGCAAACGCATTCAGAATGGAGTTAAGAGGATCGTAGTCGAATTCGGAATAGTCCTTGAGTGGAAGCATTGGGCGATCCTTGAGGGTAGCGAACGAGCCAACAGACACACCGTCCTCAACGAATACGTTGTAGTCATTCGGCTGAAGCGCCACGCGGGCGTTCGGGAAAATCGCGAGCAATTGTTTCTCAAATAAATCGCGTTTGCTATTAGGGACCGATGCATAGAACTGCAGTGTGGGTGCATTGACCCGGACGGCGAGTTCAAGCGTGAAGTAAGTCGGTTCATTCTTGTCGCCATGTTCGACTCCCAGCATGCCGGCATAGAACTGCTCCATCGCCGAGATAAGTTCCTTAAGCGGCTTCACGCGATTATTTGCCTCTTCCTCCTTAGATTCTGGGAGTGCAATCTCGTAAAGGGACATATGCAGTGCCTTCCAGGTGGGCGCTCCTTCTGGCAGTCCCGATACCGTCATACCTGACACCACGTACTGAACCAGGAACCGATGAAAATCATCATCAAGGTGTGGGTTGCCGAGTTTCTCAAGAACCGCAAAGGCATTCTTCACGCCCTTTTCCTCCATGATGCTTTTTAGTTCTCTCATCGTCTCGTCGTTCTGCTCTGGATCGAGTCCACGAGCAAGTTCATGAACGGCACTGTCGTCAAGACGGTACTCGGGAGCAAGCACTGCCGTTGGCGCATTGCGGTGACTCAAGATACGTTCATGCGCCACCTCTTCTCGCGGTGCTCCTTCGCGCATCATGGCGAGTTCAGCTTCCTTACGTGCAATCTCTGCACGCAGATATGCGAGCTCATCCTCGGGATTAGCGAGCGGTC
The DNA here is from genome assembly GCA_050260455.1 of Bacillota bacterium. GTDB lineage: Bacteria > Patescibacteriota > Minisyncoccia > Phycocordibacterales > Phycocordibacteraceae > C7867-001. Next base: position 10,215 of record JBLNCF010000014.1, on the reverse strand, counting down.
GTATGGGCCCCTCCATTACTCAAAGTATACGGTATGCACGCACCTGTGGTTTTTAATGACGAGGATAAAAGAAAGGCGGCCACGTTCCCATGGCCGCCCAAAGTTGACTCGATGAAACCTGTGTTAACAAAGAATGGGTATGTGTTCACTCGCAACGAACGCGAAGTGTTGATTCACCCATTCCTGGACCCGCGGAGTGACCTGCGGGAAACGATCGGTGATGTCCGCTGCACGTGCCAGCTGAAGTTTTGCAAGCTCGGGAGGCGCACCTTCGCGGAATCCTTGTTTGCTTGCATGCTCACCATTGACGAGCAGCCGACAGGACTCGGCGTCGATAACGTCACCCACCCACAATCGACGGAGGGAATCGAATCCGTACTCGATTTTCATGTCGGGGAACGTTATATCGAGCCCCTCTGCTCCGCCCACCAACAAGAATGCGTATCGCAACGTGTGATATATGGCCGCATTAATGCTGGCCATCACCGGAAGCAATTCACGCGTGCCGGGGACGGGAAACGCTTCGTCCAATGTCAGGCGCGTGAAGTGACCGCCCCGCACGAACGTCTCGTGTGCGTGATGCAGGTACACGCCGTCATTAACGATCTCCATCAGTGGGTCGTCGCATCGAAGGCTGATGACCCCCTTTGGAACAGGCCACAGCCGACCCTTGGTCTTGAGGAAGAACTCGACGAGCGGAGTTTCGAACGGATCCCCTTTCTTTGCGTGGGGGTTCCGCTCAAGATACGAGCCGTACGCCAGACCGCGCGTCACCACCTCAAGCATGATCATGTCGAGTTCATAGGCGATGAACGAGGTCTCGTCGCCAGAACGATCGGTTTCCTCGCCATCAAAGGCAATCGGGAAGCCGCACGCCTTCAATAAACGAAAGATGTTCACCGTCGTGCGGGTCGATATCGCGGCCTTGCCGGCAATGACATCGTGCCGAGCGCCATCCCCTGCTGTCGTATCATCCTTGTTGCGAGGACGACATCGACGCGGTTCGAAGGGATGATCGTACGGTTCGATTCGCTTCGTTTTGCCCTCAGGGATTTCTACATTCATTTCACTCTCCTAGTCTTCGACCGTTTCTTTGACAGAGTCGGTCTGTTGCTGGGTGAACGCCTCAAGACGTTCGGCAAGTTCAGAATCTCCTAGTGCAAGGATGCGTGCGGCAAGAAGAGCGGCGTTCTTGGCGCCTGCCTCTCCCACAGCGAGCGTCCCCACTGGTATACCACCCGGCATCTGGACAATGGAAAGCAAACTATCCATGCCCGAGAATGTTTGGCTCCGCACGGGCACACCAAGAACGGGAAGCGCGGTCAAAGCCGCAGCCATGCCGGGAAGATGCGCTGCCCCTCCGGCCCCCGCGATGATCACCCGATATCCATTTTCCTTCGCCTCTTTCGCGAATTGGTAGAGGCGGTCGGGAGTCCGGTGTGCCGAGACGATCTTGGCTTCGTAATCGACGCCAAGGATATCGAGCATTTCGGCTGCGAGTTTCATCGTGGGCCAGTCAGAGCGGCTGCCCATGACGATGGCGACATGCGCTTGTTTCGATGCCATAGGGGTCTCTCCTCATGGTAAGGGTTTGAACGGGAAAGTCCCGCCGGAACAGAAGTCCGGCGGGACTATACCACTCCGTTCTAGGGATAGCTACGCCGGCTTCTTCGACATCACGCCAAAGAGCGCAGTGACGAGCGACACAACAATGGAGAAGAAGAACGCCGCCCAGAATCCGTTCACATGGAAGCCCGGCACGAGCATGCTCGCGAGCATGACGAGGAGCGCATTCACGACGAGCGAGAATAGACCCAAGGTCACGATATTGAGCGGAAGGGTAAGCAGAGTAATGATCGGCTTGAAGAATACATTGATGATGCCGAGCACTATCGCAAGCACAAGCGCGCCGACTAACGTCACCGATACTCCCGGCACCAGATAGGCAGCGATGAGAATGGCGATAGCCGATACGAGCCAATGAATCAAAGTCATGGATAGACGCTAAGGGATAACCTATCCAGTATAGCTCCGTTCTCGGAGGCAAGAGTGAAGGATGTGCAGAAACCTCTAAGGATGGAGGAAGAACGCAACGGCAATGATGACGTACGCCACCACGAGCTGGAATCCTTCAAACCACGTGCTCTCCCCGTCCTCCACCACCGCATTCGTAACAAATACCGAGAAAATAATGGTGACGAGCTCGAAGGTATTAAAGACAAGGTTCATCGGCTGACCAATGAGAAGGCTCACGAGCACCAAGACCGGTGCCACAAACATCACAATCTGGGTTGCCGAGCCAATAGAGATCTGGAGAGATAGATCCATCTTATTCTTCAACGCGGCAGTGACCGCCGAGAGATGTTCGGCAACGTTACCCACAATGGCGACCACAATGACGCCGATGAAGAGCTCGGTCCATCCGAACTGCTCTACCACTGGACGAATAGCATCAACCAGCATCTCAGAGAGGAAAGCAACGGCAACCGTAGAAAAGAAGAGCACCACCACGGCCTTCTTCATGCTCCATTTCGGAGCGATGGCTCGCTCATCAGCCTCCTCTCCCTTATAGAGATGCTTGTGCGTATGGAGCGTAAAGAGAAGATTGGCCGCGTACGCCGCAATCATGAGGAAGGACACAATGATGGAGAGCGTGCCTACGTCATGCAGGTGAGCAACACCGGCAGTAGCGAGGAATATCGCCGGCACCACCAATGCCGTGGTCGCAAGTACGAGCATAGAGCAGGCGGCTTTGGCAGCGGTCGCGTTGAAATGCTGGCGCTCGCGCGTGCGTCCACCAAGAAGCATTGCGGTACCGAGCACCAGAAGCAGGTTGCCGATGATGGCACCGGTGATACTTGCTTTAGCAACTTCGACGAGTCCCGCCTGGAGCGCGAAGATACTCACAATGAGCTCTGTCGCATTACCGAAGGTGGCGTTCATCAGGCCACCTATTGCTGGATTAGTACGCAGTGCAAGATCCTCGGTGGCATCTCCAATGTATTTAGCAAGCGGGATAATTGCTGCCGCCGAGAGAAGAAAAATGGCAAGGGCCGGCGCATGCATCAATTCCGCCGCTATCGCGAGCGGCGTGAGAAGGAGAAGCAGAGCAAAAATGATTTCCACCACCTTAGTATAACAAGACTAGGAGCCAACGAACGTTATACTCTCCACTACTTTATCGAGCGCCTGGTATGCCTGGTCGAGGGTTGCTTGAGGGATGTCCTCCGCACTCGGTGGATCATCGCGATAGCTCGAACCCGTCTCAAGCTTTTCAATAGCAATGCAGGTGTCATTACGCACCACACGATAGCTCACCCCTTTGACGTACTGCATCATACCCGCACCTTCGAATGCGAAGGTCTTGAACATAACACCACCCAAATTAGTGTCGGGGAGTTGTCGTTCGGCTTGATCTGTCGCTGCGACTTCACAGCGGTCGATCTCTTTCGGATCCTTCGATGCCCCTATACGTACTTCGGCATCGAAATAGCGTGGATACGAATGATCAGAAGCCGTGCGGTAGCCCACGATTGCAATGATGGGAGTACCGGTGGCATCCGGTAGTGCATTACTCCGCCAATTCGCCGGCAGATGATAGAAAGAAGCGAAATCGTAATCGGTAGTGTAGGTTTGCGGATACCGAATAGTAAAGCCGTACTCGCCGTCAGTGAAAATGGCTTGTCCCGCAAGGTTTGGGGTGGAGCTTGCAGTGTTTGGATGAAATGCGGCACGTTGCGAAACCACCATAAGAAACGCAACTCCCCCGCCAATGACAATAATGAGCGCGATGAGAATGAGAAGAGTACGACGCATAGCTTTCAGTATACGCCTACCCCAGCTGAAGGGTGAATTATGACTCCTCCGAGCGAGGCCGCATCAAAGGGAAGGTCTGTCCTTCGCGCACATCGACACCCATAAGGAAACTGAAGAGACGTTCGGAGGCACCGAAACCGAATGCCGGAGGCATGCCGTATTCAAGCGCTTCGACGAAATCCATATCCGGCATGTGTGCTTCATCGTCACCTGCTTCGCGCAGTTTCTGTTGGTGGGCAAACCGTTCGCGTTGATCTACCGGATCATTGAGTTCACTAAATCCTTTGCCCATCTCGCTTCCTGCAAGAATCACCTGGAAACGCTCTACCACTCGATGGTCATCACGCGAACGTTTTGCGAGCGGCTCAAGGTATACCGGTATACCAATCAAGAAACCAGGACCAGAGAGGGTCTTGCGTACCTTCTTCCAGAGAAGATCGACACCGCGCTCGACATTGAGCGTCGCGGTATCAAATTCAATACCGTGCTTGATAAGTGCTGCCCGAACCTCCTCAACAGTCGTTGCAAGCGGGTCGATACCATAATGCTCCCGCAGAACCGTACCAAAATCATAAATAGGCCAGTCCCCCGAGAGATCTACCGTGTGCTCGAAGATGGTGAATGTTTGAGAACCAAAGAGCTTCTCTGCAATGAGTCGATAGAGTTCTTTGATCATCTCCATACCGACACGGTAATCGGCGTAGGCCATGTAGAACTCGAGCTGGGTGTAATCCTGCAGGTGCTCACGGGACATACCCTCGTTGCGGAAGATGCGTCCAATCTCAAAAACACGAGGCAAGCCGCCTACCAACAATTTCTTCTGCCACAACTCTCCTGCAGAAATGCGGAGATACACATCCATATCAAGCGCGTTGTGATGCGTCACAAATGGACGCGCATCCGCACCCCCGGTCGTGTTCTCAAGCACAGGTGTTTCCACCTCAATGAAACCCCGGGTGAGGAGATATTCTCTAATCGTGTTCCAGAAGAGCGAGCGCTTCTTGATGCGTTCACTCACCTCTTCGTTTAGGAGAATGTCGACATAGCGGCGGCGATATCGTTCCTCTTCATCCTTGAGCCCGTACCAGGCATCCGGAAGCGGGCGCAAGCTCTTGGCGAGCATGCGCCATGAGGATGCCGCAATGCTGTGCTGTCCCGTCTTCGTGACAATCGCAGTGCCGGAAACTTCGATGAAGTCTCCCATATCGACCGTGTCCACCAGCAGGTCGAACTGAGCGAGGTCATTTTGCTTCGCAAATACCTGGACGATACCGGTTCCATCCGACAGATCGAGGAACGCAAGTGCACCGTGAAGTCGAACCGACAGAACGCGACCATCAAGAGTGACTGGGGTGCCTTCTCGTTCAAGTGATGCAAATCCTTCGAGGAACCCCCCAATGGAATGGGTGCGCTCCACATGCGCTGGATAGGGATCCATCCCTGCTCCTTTCAGTCGCTCGAGCTTGCGCATGCGCTCGGCCATCAGTTCTTCGAATGTGGAAGCCATGTACGTTCGATAGTAGCAAACGCCCGCCCGGTTAGCACCTAGCGGGCGTGCATGGGTATAGGTCTATCGGTCGTCGTCTTGCGGAACCGCGCTATCGAGTTTGGGAAGCAGGATGGGCATTTGCCCGAAGGTGGTGGAAGCAAAGCGGTGCGCAAACGCCTCGGCCGAAACATGGAGCTGACGAGAGAACGGGATGAACTTACGCTCTTTAGGGGTCGTGGTTGCGGAGGTCGTAGCTACCGGGGTGGTGGTAGGAGCCAGAGTCGCAGCGGGAGCAAGCTTCGCTGACATAAGAGCCGGGTGTGCTTCTTCGGCAGGAGCTTCAGCAATCACGAGCGTGGCCGTTGCCTCCGGCTCTGTCTCTTCCGTTTCAACTACGGCGAGTACCGATCCCGGATCGGCATCCTCTGCGATGTCCTCACTCGTCGACACTACGGTCGAAAGCAGGTCTGCGGTTGCTGCAGGATCTTTGGTGGTCACAGCACCGAGTGCTTGTGCCTGACCGGCGAGACTTGCCGCGAAATTAGCACGCACCGTATCAGCAGCCTCCACATTACCCCTTGAGGCCAGAACATCGGCCTTCTTTGAAGCGAGTGTGACACCTTCTGCAAACTCTTCCTTGAGGTAGGTCTGGCGTGCAGGTGTGAGCGTACCGCGTGAGGCAAGCGTCACCGCTTCGTTCACGCGACGCGTCGCGAGTGTTGCGGCAAGGCGCGCCTGCCCTGCTGCCGTTGGCGCGAGCGCTGACATAACTGGCTCGTTCACATGAATCTTGAGCGCGTACAGGGAATCACCCGGTACGCTTCCTTCGGCAGCAAAGGTCACTCCACTCCCCACAATCAAGAAGAGGGCGAGTGCAGTGGCATATACACTCATCGAGCGTGACGAGAAGATGCCGAAAAAGCCGGCAGCAGGAGTTGCTGCAGGTGCGAGGACGGGGTGCATGTCTGCGTACGCCGCAAGGCGCTCGCGCATGGCCAGCCGCTCGTTATCGGAGAGGGTGACTCCCCGAAGGCGTTTTAGAAATGTGATCGTTGGATCAGTCATGGATATGCAAATGGTCTTGGACCTTTTTGAGCGCACGATTGATGCGCACCGAGATAGCGTTCGCGGTCTCGCCTGTTATATCCGCAATCTCCTTGGGAGCAAACCCTTCGACGAAACGAAGTGTGAGCGCTTCACGCGAAGGCTCATCGAGCTCATTAATGACCTCAATGACTTCACGAATTTCAGCGTGAGTAGCAATGCTCCGGTGATCATCGGATGCGAATTCGAATCCGGCATCCATAAGCGTGTCGAGTGATTGCTCCTTCCGCTTGCGATACCAGTCGATGACAAGATTGCGTGCGATGGTGTAAAGGAGCGCGCGGTCGCTACCGATGTCGGTTCCCGTTCGCAACTGCTGCCAGTAGCGCATAAAAACCTCCTGGGCGATGTCCTGCGCGGTTTCCCTCCCGCTTACCTTGAGCGCACAGAACCGGAATATGTCATCAGCATACCGGTCATAGACCGCTAGGAAATGGTCGTGTATCTCGTCGTGGTCCATGGGGTATGACGGGTGAGCGCAAAGACTCTTACCACGTCCAAACCGCACGGACGTGATGCATTCCATGCTAACAAACGTGTGGCTTCTACGCGACTTTATCCCACTAATTCGCGAATGATATCGAGTATCTCTGCCTGGGTGACAGGAGCGAGCTGCATAGATGCGAGATATCCCTCGGAAGTAAGGAGCGCGTGCACCCGTACCTCAAGCGCCGTCTTCATGTGATCACGCTCGGCAAGCGTGACGGCGCCGTACCAAGGTTCGGAAAACGAGACGTTTCCGTCCGTACGCACCACTGCTTTGGTCGGAACCGCGACCGGTACGAGTCCAAGGAGTCGTCCGTTCTTCTGGTACGCCACCACGATCCCTCGTCCCGAGAGAGTGATGGATTCAATATATGGATCCTCACGGAGTGTTTGACGTGCATAGGCTTCGAGCTCTCCGGCTGAACGTACCGAAAGCGCGGTAATCGCTGCAGTGTCCCAGGCATCATTAACCTTTGCCTCCGCTTGTGTCACAACGATTACCTTCTGGTTAAGATCAGGGAGTGTATTGCCGCTCGTCGAAGCAATGATGGCGCGACCACCTGGTGTACTGGTGGCGGTCGTGGCAGGAAGGTCAGTCTCCGCAGCCCGCGCTGCACTCGTCATGACCAAGAAGCCCAAGAGCGCAGCAATAAGGAGCGCCGGGACGACGATGATGAGGTCATAGACAGGATTGCGGAACATACGGCACTTGTACTCCCTCGTCAGTGAAGCACTCATTAACGAAAGAACCCTCGATCGCTCGAGGGTTCGTTTCCTTCGCTAGGTGTTAGCGAACGCGCTTCGTTTTCTTTGCCGCTTTCTTCGGTGCGGACTTCTTTATCACCTTCTTCGTTACCTTGGTGGCCTTCTTCACCGCCTTCTTAACGCTTGCAGACGGGGCCATCTCACGCGAGATGCGATTCCAGTTGGACTTGAGTTCGCGAGCGGCCATACGTACATCGGCCGCAGCGACACCACGGACACCCTGGTATGCCGCAGCAGCATCATCAACCAGCCGTGCCACGGTCTTGGCGTCCACCTTCTTCAAGTTCTTCACCCCTTTCTCAACGTCCTTCTTAAGGCCCTTAGCCCAGGTACTTGCTGCCTGACGGTGCTTTTTTGCATTCTTCGTGCCGTAGAAGTAGTAGCCAGCACCTGCTGCAGCTGCAGCAGCAAGAGCAGCGCCTGCAGCTACTGCTGCACCTGTCTTCTTCTTACTTGTGTTCGCGGTTTTCTTAGTAGCCATATATCAAAATGTTATGAGTCTGATTTCTTCGAGCGCTTCTTCCGCCCGGCGACGCCGAGGAACTGGAGGATATGCGTGGCACGAAGACCTTCTTCCTTGACCTTCGCACGAACGTCAGCGATGTCCTGGCGAAGCTTCTCACCCTCCTCTTCCACCATCTCGGAAATATCCTCAACGTGTTTCAGGATGCGCAGTACCCGCATGATGAGCAGCACAAGTAGAACCGTCACCACGACCACGGCAATCGTGGTCACGACGAAGAAGATGTCCATCTTGAGGAACTCGCTCATATCGGTACGTCCATGGTAGCGCGCTACGAGACCTGCGCAATCGCCGAAGCGCTGTTTTCCACAGGGTATACTCGCCTATATGGCCCACAGAACCCAAGAAGAGCTCGCAGCGACACTTGCGAACGCCGCATCGATGGTCGAAGTAGGAGGACGCTACACCCATTTCAAAGACCCTACGAAAGAATACGAGGTGATTGGTCTCGGTATCCAGGAAGCCGATGAAGGCGTCTCTGTCATATATAAAGGCCTCTACGGAGAAGGCATTACCTTCATTCGTCCGCTCGAAAGCTGGTGCGCAACCGTCGAGCATGAGGGGAAGTCTACGCTGCGCTTCCTGAAAGTGTCATAAAGGAATCGGGCCGCCCTTTCGGACGACCCTTCTGTGCGTTTCCTATTTTGTTTTACCCTTTGCCGGCTTTATGCCAGTCGGCGTTTATTTCGATCATAACCACCCGCACTTCCTGGTACAGCCAGTCCATCACGTCTCGAAACATCTTCACTGCGTCAGATGAAGGGGGTCCTTCACACGGCATGGTCCACGTGAACTGCAGGAACAGCGGATTCTTCGGGTTGGTTTTGTAGTCGGGCGGCTCCACGTGCATACGGCTGATCATCTGTACCCCCATTTCGGCATACAGATTCACCTCCGTAACTAGCCAGCCAAACGCCTCCTTGGGAACGCCTGTTTCTACCCGAAAGTTAAGCGTAAGCAGACAATCTTCTCTGGTCCAGCCGACGAAAAGACTGGACTCCATTTCCGGCCTACGGTGGACCTGATTGGGCGGCAGCTCACCGTGATAGAGCGTAAGGAGGTACATGCCCTTCTTGATCCGCTTAACCCTAGTGAGCGTGAACCCCTGAAAATGGATCGGGAGTTGGTAGAGGAATTCGAGAGGGGTACCCCGCTCCTGTATTTCGGTAGAGATTACGTATGGCTCGCTCATGCCCCCAGCCTCCGGTTGGAACTTCTATCGAAGGTTATAGCACTCGTAGGCGCTGTAGGAAATCAGCGAAGTGAACGTATATCATCCACGAGTTCTGGGAACTCGGGCTGATTGAAATGCTGTCGATCGGTAAACGTACGCACGGTTGCGTGCGGTAGTAATGCACGAAACTTCTCGAGCTCCGCAAATGGAACGACCGGATCATCGCTGCTGTGATAGAGGAAAATACGCTCTACCTGTACAGACAAACCGACAAGGTCGTTTGTGATGTCGAATTCCACCAGACGCCGGCCATCATCTGAATCGAACGGTGGGGCGACCAGATGCACCGAGCCGATATGCATCGGAAGCGGCGCTTCTTCAGAGAGATACTTAGCGAGGAATACTGCGCCCAGAGAGTGCCCGACGAGTACGACTCCGTCTCGCAGGTACGGAATGTGCTTTTCGAACCATATCTTCCATTCCAGATACTTCGCGTATTCCCCGTTCGGCATGCGAGGCAGAATCACTTCGTACTCTTCTCCCAGCACCGCAGGGAGATTCGACCGCCATCCCAGCTGACTAGGGAATTCAAGCCGTACCACTTTCTGTAAGAGGTCGGCGATGAATTCTTCATAGCTGGCGAAGGAATTACCCCCATGGATCGCGAGTACCTGATTCATGCGCAGCAGTATGACATACATGCTACAGTCTGCGCATGACTTCTGACTTCCCCATGCGTATCAATAAGTTCCTCGCCCATCACGGCCACGCCACCCGTCGCGAGGCAGATACTCTGATTGAGAAAGGTCAGGTATTTATTAATGGCGTTCAGGCGAAGCTCGGAGATAAAGTAAGCGA
>JBLNCF010000013.1:0-8463 GCA_050260455.1 Bacillota bacterium | reverse complement strand
CGCGTAAGCGCACGGGGCCTCCTTCGTCTTCATGTCGAACAGCTATACTTGAAAATATGAATACCAAGACGGAAATCATCGGTGCGGCAGCGCTCGCGATACTCGTGGTTCTTCTCGTGCTTTGGTACATGAACGAACATCCGGCCCCGTTCGTTAATACTCCGTTCTCTCCTACGGCTTCTTCTACAACCCCGACAACGAATGTGGAGCCACAGACGATCAATGATTCTGGTGCGTATTATGACGCGACCGCAAAATATCCTGGTGCTACGCCGCTTTCGGTCGGCAATACTGAAGCAGTAGCTGCGATGCGCCAGTTCGAACTCGACACGATCGCTGAGTTCAAACAAGAAGCAGCTAATACCCCCGATATGGGCATCGGGGAGGCGGGCGTTGAGCAACGCAAGCAGACGCTGGATATCGACTATCGCTCGACATCGGCCCCGCACAGTGTCTCGTATATGTTCGTCCAGCACGCAGATACGGGCGGTGCACACCCTAATACGTATTTCCGCACCTTTACCTTCGACACCCGAACCGGCAAGAGCCTCGCGCTCGCCGATCTGTTCACTCCCGGCACCGCCTACCTAACGCAGCTGTCACAACTCTCGCGTGAGCTTCTGCCGGCCATCATCGCGAAGAATTCAGGGAGCGCCATCGCCGACATCAATCCCAACATGCTGTCGAATGGTACGATCGCAGAGCAGGCGAACTTCGCCAACTGGTACCTAGAGGGATCGAGTCTCGTCATCGCGTTCGAACCGTATCAAGTAGCCCCATATGCCGCAGGCCCGCAGACGCTTTCCATCCCACTCAGCCGGTTCTCTAATCTGAAAGCGGAGTACCGATAAAACAAAAAACCGCCCCAACGGGGCGGTTTTTGTTTGCTTTTCTTAGGCGCGCTTCTTGCCGACCTTGCGACGAGAAACGATGAACTTGTTGGACTGCTTCTTAGGCGTACGAGTCTTCTGACCCTTGCCGGTTGGGCGACCCCACATGGACTTTGCGCGACGGAGACCGCGACCCTGGCGACCTTCACCACCACCATGCGGATGATCTACCGGGTTCATGGCAGTACCGCGGACGGTCGGGCGAATACCCTTCCAGCGGCTACGTCCTGCTTTTCCGTAGTTCACGAGGCGCTGCTCTTCGTTGGAGACAGAGCCCACGGATGCCCAGGCGAGCTCGGAAATCTTGCGGATCTCGGTCGACGGCATCTTCACCTGTGCGTAGCCGGCGTCATGCGCGACCACTTCAGCATAGTTACCAGCGGAGCGTGCGATACGTGCACCTGCACCCGGCTGAAGCTCGATGTTGTAGATGAAAGTTCCCGACGGAATCTTTGAAAGCGGAAGGCGGTTGCCCGTCTTAAGCGGCGCCTTCTCGGAAACGATGAAGTTGTCACCGACCTTGAGCTCCTTCGGAGCAAGCACGTAGCGGCGCTCGCCGTCGGCGAAGACAACGCGCGCGATGAAACCGGTGCGGTACGGATCGTACTCAATGGTCTCGACGCGTGCCGGAATGTCCTTCTTGTCGTACTTGAAGTCGACCATGCGAAGACGGCGCTTGTGACCACCACCCTGATGACGGGTCGTGATGCGTCCCGCGTTGTTGCGACCAGCTCGATTGGACTTCGAGGCCATGAGGCTCTTCATCGGCTTGTCGCCCGAGAGCACGCCACGGTACGTGACAGTCGTCATGTGACGGCGGGACTTGGTTGTTGGCTTGTAGGATTTCATAACAGTTTAGTTAGCGGCCGATTACGCGAACTGAATGGTGTCGCCAGCTTTGAGGTAGACGTACGCCTTGTGACGACGTGCGCGAGAACCCGTACCGCGGCGTGTGCGAAGAGAAACTTTCTTTGCAGGAAGATTCACCATGCGCACCTGGCGCGGCGTGACGTTGTAGATCGACTGGATAGCAGCCGCAACGCTGGTCTTGGTCGCATCAGCCGGAACTGCGAAGACGTATACGCCGTTCTCAGTACCAATGAGTGCTTTCTCAGAAAGCCACGGTGCCTTGATGACGTTCTCAAGACGTCCGTCCTGCGGAAGCTTCGGAGCTGCCTTCGGTGCAGATGCCTTCTTGGTTACTTTCTTGGTGTTGTTGAAGAGTGCCATACGCAGTTTCGTTATGCCTTCTTAGTGAAGCGGGCAGAGAGGACCGCGAGCGACTCGTTCGGCTTCTCGATAATGACGAACTTCTTCGTCATGAGGTCGACCGGGTTCAGATTGCGCACCTCCTCCGTAATGAGGTTGCTCATGTTGCGGAAGGACTTCTCCGTGTTTGCGTCCTTGCCAGAGAGTGCGATGACTGCAGCATTCTTGCGCTTCGTGAGGAGTTCCTTCTGACCGGAAGCCTTAGCGATAGCAGCCAGTGCGCTGATTGCATCCTTGGTCTTCGGTGCGGAGAACGAGAGTGCGTCGACGAAGATGACTTCGCCATCCTTGAGCTTCTTCGAAAGCACACTTGCGAGTGCTGCCGTACGCATCTTGCGGTTGATCTTCACTTCGTAGGACTTCTCTGCGCGCGGACCATGGGATACACCGCCGCCCTTCCAGATCGGAGAGCGAGTGGAACCATGACGTGCACGGCCCGTCCCCTTCTGCTTCCATGGCTTCTTACCACCGCCGGACACTTCACCGCGGAACTTGGTGTGTGCGGTCGTCGGGCGTGCATTTGCCTGCATACCCACCACTACCTGGTGCACGAGGTCAGCATTCCACGGAGCGGAAAAGAGCTCTGCTGGAAGCTGAACAGTCCCTGCCTTCTCGCCTTTCATGCTGTAGATCACTGCTTCGTTTGCGGAGATCGGCGCAGCATCAGCTTTCACTGCCTTAGTGGCAGTCTTCTTCACTGCTGCCTTAGCAGGTGCCTTCTTTGCTGCGGTTTTCTTTGTTTCGGTTGCCATATATCTAAAGTTACTTGGCTACGATCTCAACGAGCGAACCGGGAGCGCCCGGAACAGCACCAGAGACGATGATTTCACCTGTAGCTGCGTCGACCCGCAGTACTTTGAGGTTCTTAACCGTGACACGCTCGTTGCCCATGCGGCCTGCCATACGCATGCCGAGGACGACGCGACCACCAGCGCGGCCAGGACCACCGCCGATAGAGCCGGCCTCACGCTCAGAGTGCTTCTGGCCGTGTGAGCGGCGACCGCCATGGAAACCATGACGCTTCACCACACCAGCAAAACCACGGCCCTTCGACGTGCCAGCGACCTCAATGGTGTCACCCGGAGCGAAAGTGTCAGCAGCAATCGAGCTTCCCACCGTGAAATCAGCAGGATTCTCAACATGGAACTCCTTAAGGACCTTGAATGCCTTGCCGTGTTGAGGCTTGGCGAGGCGCTCGGTCTTCTGGGTCTCGAAGCCCACCTGAACGGCGGCATAGCCGTCCTGTTCAGGAGACTTCACCTGGGTAACAGTAACGGGACCGGCCTTGAGGACGGTTCCGGCGAACACGCGGCCGTCTTCCTCAAAGATTTGAGTCATGCGGCCTTTGCGGGCAAGAATGAATTTCATAAAAAGTTTTATCCGCGCTCAATGGCGCGGATTCGGAAATCCTGCGGCCATTGGTCCGGGCTTACCCCGTACGTAGCGATAGAGGCACTCTACAGGAGCAGTTCAGGTTTGGCAAATCCTAATAAAAACGCCCGATTGCTCGGACGTATCGTCGGGGTCGTAAGCTCCTATTACTCACGACCCCTCCCTATTACTCATACTCTGGACCTGCGTTCCAGTGGTAACCCCAGCGAGTATGGTAGCCACCTCGCCTGCAGGGAGCTCGGACGCGAACCGGCCGCGGAGATCGCGACGAACGCCGACTTCCCACCGGCCAGCCTTGGTGTATGGATGCCGTACCTTCTCGATGGTCCAGGTTTCGGGCACTGGCTGATGGAGCCTGCGCTTGAGCGCAAGATCTGCCTTCGCTTCTTGTTCAGCGGCGATGTCAGCCATACTTTTCTGGGCTTGGCCCAGTGCACGAGTGCCTTGACGCTCCTTCACTCGTTCGCCAGTCGGCTTCGCGCCGGCAACGTATCCATTTGGATACCAGCTCATGGAAAGAACTCCTCTTCTAGGGAACAGGTGATGAGCATAGCGCGAATCGAATGAAATAAAAAGCAAAACGCCCCGATTGCTCGGGGCGTTTTGCGGTGAAGCGAGTCGCTTACACCATCTTCACATCGATCGTCACGCCGGACGGAAGGTTGAGGTTCGTGAGAGCCTCGATGACCTTCGGATTCGGAGACAGAATATCGATGAGGCGCTTGTGGATGCGCATTTCGAACTGCTCGCGTGCGTCCTTGTGGACGAAGGTCGAGCGGTTCACGGTCCATCGCTTGATCTCGGTCGGAAGCGGAACCGGACCTACGATCTTCGCATCAAAGCGATTCGCAGTATCCATGATCTGCTTGACCGAGAGGTCGAGGATCTTGTGCTCGTAGGCGCGCACGCGGATGCGGAGCTTGGGCTCTGCCGCAGCGTCTGCGGCGCCTGCCTTCTTCGAGCTCTTCTTGGCTGTAGCGGCCATACGAGTAAGACGTTACAGGTTTACGCAGTGATCTTGGTCACGACGCCGGCGCCCACGGTTCGACCACCCTCGCGAATTGCGAAGCGGGTGTTGTCCTCAAGCGCGATCGGCGCAGTGAGCTTGACCTTGAACGTAACGGTGTCGCCCGGCATGACCATTTCCTTTCCTTCCGGAAGGGTCACCTCGCCGGTGACGTCGGTCGTGCGGATGTAGAACTGCGGCTTGTAGCCCGAGAAGAACGGCGTGTGACGGCCACCTTCGTCCTTGGAGAGGATGTACACCTCTGCCTCGAAGTCAGTGTGCGGGGTCACGGAACCAACCTTCGCGAGGACCTGACCGCGATGCACGTCCTCCTTCTTCGTACCACGGAGAAGAATACCTGCGTTGTCGCCAGCCTGGCCTTCCTGAAGCTGCTTGTTGAACATCTCGATACCGGTGATGGTCGTCTTGGTCGTCGGTTGGAGGCCCACGATCTCAACTTCCTCACCGACCTTCACGATACCGCGCTCGATGCGGCCCGTAACCACGGTGCCGCGGCCTTCAATCGAGAAGATGTCCTCGATCGGCATGAGGAACGGCTTGTCCGTCTCACGAACCGGATCCGGGAAGTAGGAGTCCATCGTGTCGACGAGCTCCTTCACCTTCTGTGCCCACTCATCATCAGCGCTGGTCGCTTCAAGCGCCTTAAGGCCGGAGCCCTTGATAACCGGGGTGTCCTTGTCGAAGCCCTGCTTCGTAAGGAGGTCGCGGATTTCCTCTTCAACGAGGTCCACCATGTCCTTGTCATCCACCATGTCCACCTTGTTGAGGAAGACGATGAGCTTCGGCACACCGACCTGCTTAGCAAGAAGGATGTGCTCGCGGGTCTGCGGCATGGCGCCGTCAGTTGCGGCGACCACGAGAACTGCGCCGTCCATCTGGGCGGCACCCGTGATCATGTTCTTGATGTAGTCAGCGTGGCCCGGAGCGTCGATGTGCGCGTAGTGGCGCTTCGGCGACTCGTACTCGGAGTGGTGAAGGGCGATGGTAATACCGCGCGCCTTCTCTTCCGGCGCGTTGTCGATGTTCTCGACCTTCTCAACGCGAGCCTTGTAACCGGCTGCGGAGTTGAGGTTGAGAACATTCAGGATGGAAGCCGTGAGCGTGGTCTTACCATGGTCAACGTGACCGATGGTACCCACGTTCATGTGCGGCTTGCTGCGATCGAATGCATCTGCCATACGTTTGTAAGTTACTGGTAGCTACAAATAAATTTGCCGCCGCGCCTGCCTGCGACTAAGACAGGCGACCAAGGCGTTGGGCGTAACCCGCGCAGCGCCTTCCACCAGCTTCCGTATGGAAACAGATAAAAAGAGCGCCGTACTCGCGTTAGGAGTAAAGGTACCGGAGCCTAAATAAAAGGTCAAGGTAAAAACGAGACCCCCGGCAGTCTCCCGCCGGGGGTTCGGACGTTCCTGATGTCCGGTTCAAGCCGCTCTCTTCAAGGGTTGGGGTTTGGGCCAGCGGCGCGGCTCCATACCGAGGTCCTTACGGGTGCTGTCCACCCAGGCTCGTGCCCACGCCCGAACTTCGGGACGTCGAGTGGAAATGACGTAGTGTTCGACCACGCCGAGCGGGCAACTCTTGAGGCCTTGCAGGAAGGTGCCGAGCTCGTCATCGAGCGTCAGGTCCTTTCGCGCAAACGCGATGAGTCGGTGGAGTGCGAAGTTGCGCCATTCGAGCTCTTTCGCATTGCGGGCCAGGATCCAGGCCTCCTCGAGCGTCAGCTCCTTCCTGTTCTTGTTTTTCTTCTGGATACGGCCCCCGATGATCTTGCCGGCGTTGGGACGCGACTTTTTCATAAGCGATGCCCTCCTTCGAGCGATACTGGCTGGAGTGGTACTAGGAAGCTGGGTGCATTATGCGTAGATACGTGGGACCGTCAATGTCCGGCTACCACCATCCCCTTGAAGGCGGAATAGGTCAGAGCATGGAAATCGCGGCATGCGGCATCTGCATCAGGGAAAAGGTACTCCCATTCTGCCCGCTGCCTCCGGCCGAGAACAGCTCGTACGCTTCAGGACGCGTGCCGCCATCGTTAGCGAGCGAGGCTGGGCACGGCGCGGCTTTCAAGAACGCGTATATCTTGTAGTCCTTACCGTTGCTCTCGTAGGTATAGACCGAGGTTCGGCTGAGATTGTTGCACGCCGTAATAGCCTGCCCGTTATCGGGCGGTACGGGCATCGAGGGCAAGTACGCCTTCAGTTGGGACCCGAGACTCCCTGCCTGGGCGCCGTCCCAACAATCATCCTCGGGCTGGTTCGCGTAATATTTCTTGCTCACGCACGCAGTGCTCCAATACAGCCCTCCGGCCTGGCCAGCTGAGTCCGTCGCTATGGGATAGGAACCCTTCGCGGTGTAATACAGCTCCAGTGCGGTCTGCACCTGATGCATATCTGACAGTTTCGTCGAATCCTGTGCACGAACGCGTCCAATCGCGAGCGAGGCGATAACGACCGCAGAGAGTATGCCGATGATGGCGATGACGACTAGGAGCTCAATGAGCGTAAAACCGCGCACGTTCATAGTTCGAGTGTAGCATGCAGTAAAGGCGGCTTTGGGCCGCCTTTTTCGTCATTCCGCCGCCATAGGAAGGGGCTGAACGACTTCCGTATTCTCCAGCCATTGCCCGAGCGTAATCCATTCCCGGGCGCTGTAGCTACTATCTGGATCCTTGCAGGACCAATAGACAAACGATCCGTCCTTGAAATCGCTGTGGAGCGCGACGCGCTCGCGAAGACCCAGTCCCCCATCGCCCATCCCGCAAAGCATCTCCGCGCGCTCCACAACCACACGGACGAGATGCGGAACAGCCGGTATGCAGACAGAGCCTGCATGACCGAAATCGATAACGAATAATATCGGTCGTTCGAACGGCGCGGTCCGGTATATGCCGAACTGCTCGATATCGGTCAAGAACTCGTCTATGGAACCCACGGCTGTCTCCCTGCACACAACTGAACAAAGGTACCCTTCTACCGTGGTACGGCATTGTCCATGTACGACTGATGAAGAATGCGTTGGTTATTGTGCTGCGGTGACAAAAAGACAGTCATCTCCAGTTTCAGGACACCGCCACGAGAGTAGGTAGCTCTTGTTCTTATCCTTGGCATGGTAGAAGTCCACAGGCGTGAATGATGCTGGGTCAGCTCCCGTGATTTCATCGATACGGACATCCGAGCCGCTCATCCCTACTTCGCTCTGCATGAAATACACCCTGCTCTTATCCTTGAGGAAGGTAATGGTGCGCAGCGGCACATCTTTCGGCACTCCTCTCGATTCCTCTTCATTGTTATACCGTGCGAGATAGGTAAACGTCGCCGCGTCCGCGCCAGCGATGCGCGCTAGGTCTTCCGAGTCGGTGTCATACACGTACACCGCCCCCTTGTCTTTGAAGAGACCTCCTGTCCAGTCGCCATTAAGTGCAACTTGCACGAACGTGGCAGGATCGGCATTCGACACCTTCTGTCCGCGTACATATACGCCATTCTTATCTTTTGCGACGAGCTCCACCTCTAGATACGAATTGAAGACAAAGAAGGTTTGCGGATCGGCGCCTTCCACTTCGGTGGATTGATCGGCATATGCAGGACAATTGGTGCTGCCGAACAATACTGCTCCTTTCGCTATGAAGTACATTCCTTTGGTCGTAGGACCGTTGACGCAATCAAGCGGAGCGGTGGGATTGCTATCTTTCAAAAAGTGGCCGGTGTCATCGATGGATTTAACGGAAGCCGTGGCGCCGCTCGTGTTACCTACGGTACTGGCTGTTTCCAAGGTCGGCGTTGGGACCTGCGGCGGACGTGTGGACCACCAATAGTAAGCGCCTGCAACAACTACCAGGAGCGCGAGCAAGATCAGGATAGCGAGTATTTTGGGCTTCATGAT
>JBLNCF010000012.1:0-123267 GCA_050260455.1 Bacillota bacterium | reverse complement strand
CATGGGGACATTGAAACGGCAAAAACCCGCCGGGAAGGCGGGTTTTTGCATAGTGTTGGGACCGATCCGATAAGCCGAATTCTGTATCGCCGAAGCGATGACGACCATCTATCTGGGCCAGTTGTTACCAGCTGGCTCGAGCGGCGCTCCCCCGAGGGGGCACGGCCTTGCTCCGAGGTAAGGCTTTAGCCGTTTCAGCCGGAAGTCGCCTTCCGGACGCTCTCCGGAGAGAGCCCCTATCCTTTCGGAATCGGGCGTTTCTGTTCGCACCTCGCGCCTCGCGGCGGACGGGC
Source organism: Bacillota bacterium (assembly GCA_050260455.1). Classification (GTDB taxonomy): domain Bacteria; phylum Patescibacteriota; class Minisyncoccia; order Phycocordibacterales; family Phycocordibacteraceae; genus C7867-001. The sequence continues at coordinate 122,974 of JBLNCF010000012.1, read as the reverse complement.
GTTACCCGCTACCCTGCTGCAGCCGAAGCTGCCGGAGTTCGGACTTTCCTCCCGGACGTAAGTCCGAGCGGTCGTCTGGATCGGTCCATCTAGGATTATACCACGCAGTTAGGGATTGGCTAGTACGGTGCCGGGAGGGACACCTTCGTACCCACGTCCCAGTTGTGATCCTTTGCATATCCAGCTCGGGTCTCAAGCACGTACTTCACCGGCACGGGGGGATAGAACGCATGCGGGTAGGTAGAAGGATCGACAGAGTGATCAATGAGGATGATAGAGCCATCGGTATCGAGCCACGTGATATCAATCGGCACGAGCATGTCTTTCATCCAGAAGCCGTATCGGTCTGGCTTCTGAAATACGAAGAGCATGCCGTAGTTGTCAGGAATGGATGCGCGATTACCGAGGCCGAGCTCCTGCTTGTCGTGTGTGTCCGCAATCTCGAACTGCATGTCCCCGGCCTGAAGGGAGCTCGCAGCTGGAGCATGCGGTCGCAGCATCGTTGCGCCCACGCCTGCGATTATCGCAACGACTATTAGAGCAACGATGAGAAATCCGTCTCGTTTCATCTAGGTCTTAACGATGAAGGGGTTGAAGTCCGTATTGGTGTCGTAGTAGTCCTCGTTTTCGGCCCGCTTAAGAGTATTGACTGCCCAATAAGTAACCGGAGTGAATACCGCCTCGACAATTACCTTGAGTATCCATCCCGAGATGATGGAACTAATGAGGAGGTTGTTCGGCAGAACAGCATACAAAGCGATGGAGTAGAAGAGCGCGGTGTTTGCGAACTCTCCTACAATAGTGGAACCGATGGTGCGGGTCCAAAGATATTTGCCCTTTGTCAGAACCTTCATCTTAGCCATGATGTAGTCGTTCAGGATGCCGCCGACCCACACCGCGACCCACCCGCCGAGAAGGATGCGGGGTACCGAACCTAGTACGCGAACATAGGCATCGTTCGCATCGAAACCACTGGCAGGTGGAAGCCATATCACGAGTTGGTAGATGAGACCGGCGAGCACTGAAGCGAACAGGACCTGCCACACCACGCTTCGCGCTTTCGCATACCCATATACCTCCGTCAGCACGTCAGCGAAGATATACGTGAACGGGAAATACAACGCTGTCACCGATACGGTGAAAATACCGAGTTGCACGATCTTTCCGGCAGTGACGTCGGAAACGAGCTGGAACGCGACGTAGAGCACCGTGATGATGCCCAGGTATTTATAGGTTTTCATGCCCAAACTATGACACGGGCTGTTATGAGTGCAATCAACTATCCCCGAATGTGGCGGAGGCGGAGAGATTCGAACTCTCGAAGGGTTTTACCCCTTACCCGCTTTCCAAGCGGGCGCACTAGACCACTATGCGACGCCTCCGTTAGGAGCTGTTATAGCACACTCTTCCGTTATTTGCCGTCCGGATGGAGGAGCTGCTGGATGCGATCCTTGATAGGAGGATGGGTCGAAAAAAGATTATTGATCCAATTCGATTTCTCCTCTGCCTTAAACGGATCTCCGATGAAAAGATGTGCGGTCGCATGACTTGCATGCTCCATGGGAGCCGGGTAGTTGCCAATCTTGGCGAGCGCTGAAGCGAGACCCTCCGGATAGCGTGTGAGGAGCGCGCCGGAGGCGTCTGCAAGGTATTCGCGGCGGCGAGAGATGGCGAGCTGGATGAGCTGCGCAGCGATAGGCGCGAGAATGATGCCGACGATGGCGAGGACCATAAGAAGTCCTCCACCCTCTCGATCGCGATCGCGACCGCCCCAGAACGACATGCGCAGGAAGATGTCGGCGACGATAGCAAGGAAGCCCGCGAGTACCACTGCGACCGTCATCACGAGGATGTCGCGGTTCTTGATGTGCGACATCTCATGTGCGATCACACCCTCAAGTTCTGGGCGCGTCATCATGGCAAGGAGTCCGGTGGTAGCGCACACCACCGCATGCTTTTCATCTCGGCCGGTCGCAAACGCATTCGGTGCGGGATCCTCAATGACATATAGCTTGGGCATCGGGATGCCAGATGTTATCGCCATGTTCTCTGCAACCGTGTAGAAGTCGAAGAACTCTTCACGCGACGCAGGCCGTGCGGTCGTCATCGAGAGCACCTGCTTGTCGCTGAACCAATAGCTATAGAAGTTCATGCCCACCGCAAAGATGATCGCGGCATAGAGAATGGTCGGTGAGTTGTAGTACCAGGCAACGGCATACCCGATGCCGATAACAAACGCGAGGAACACCGCCATCAAGATAGCGGTGCGCCAGACATTACTTGAGCGTTCCTGGTAGAGAGTAGCCATGAAACAAGAGTAAGCGTTCCTTTCTAAGGAGACGCTGAAGACTCCTTAGAATGACACTTTTACTGGCTCGCGTGCAGCCTCTTCACCTACCCCGAGCTGGAATAGATCCATCGCTTTAAACCCGAACATGTTGGCAATGAGGTTGCCAGGGAACGACTGGATGGACGTATTAAGATCCTGCACGTTGCTGTTGTAGAAGCGGCGTGCTGCCTGGATTTTATCCTCGGTATCACCGAGCTCCTTCTGAAGCTGAAGGAAATTCTCGTTCGCCTTCAGCTGGGGGTATGCCTCTGCGACCGCAAAGAGTGACTTGAGCGTGCCCGTGAGCGCATTCTCCGCCTCGGCCTTCTGTGCGGCACCCGTAGCACCCATGGCTGCAGCACGTGCCTTCGTAACGTTCTCAAACGCCTGCGATTCGTGTGCAGCATAGCCCTTTACCGTTTCGACAAGGTTAGGGATGAGATCGTAGCGGCGCTTCAGCTGCACATCAATATCTGCCCACGCTTCCTTCGTGCGGTTTACCTTAGATACGAAGCCATTGAACGCGGCCACCACCCAGACAAGCACCACGATGACGGCGGCAATGATGATATAGAGGATAGTCATACAAGTGAGCGATTATAAGAATCGCTTGTCATTATACAGAGTCGCTGAATACCTCCAAAGATTGCGTGAAGCGGGACCGGGGAGTATGGTCAGCCCCAGGGAGGACACCACATGGGCACCTGGATCGCTACTCATCGCGTTCAGATCGTGCTCGCTCTTGGCATCGTGATTATCCTGCTGCCGGCCATCTCCACCCTGTGGGGATCATTCCAAGGTTCGGATGATGACGAGGAAGCCAAGCGACGCGCGTGACGGCGCACGGGCTCTGCGGACATAATGCCGCAGAGCCCTTGCCTTATCCCCTCACCTCTCAATTCACCTGCTTCAGCGCGTCATACTAGATGCAGGAGGTGCTCCATGTTCACTTGGCTCCTGTTGCCGCCACCTTCTCCCAAGATGGTGACCAGCTTCTGGCTCTCGTGCTACACCCTTCCGTTTGAACTGTGGCGGTCCTTCTACTCCACGACGGACGCACCCTAGCCAGAGAGAAAGCCGTAGTCCTCGACTACGGCTTTCCGACATTGCGAGTGCATCTCCCCTGCGCTATGGTTCCCCACAGGAGGTGAGTTATGGAAAGACTCTTTATATGGATCTCGGTCCATCAATGGGCCGGACCAACGATTGCTCTTGTTGCTGCGTGCGCTACTCTGCTCGGCGCCGCACTCAAACGCGAAGCTGCACTCTACCAAGAAGAGGAGGAAATGGCCCAAGGCGATTTCTGATGGAGGGAACACCACATGGAAGCCTGGATACAAGCACACCCAATTGCTGCAGCCTGCGTTGCCTTTACTGTGGTTATCGTGGTCGCTGCGGCCGGTTTTGTTGGCCTTTGGTTCTCCGGAACCTACGACAAGGAGATGAACTAACGAAAAAGCCCCGCCACAAGCGGGGCCCGTTCGTTTACCTGTCGGTTAGAAATCCATTCCACCGCCCATGCCGCCCTCCGGCATAGTCTTCGGTTCCGGAATCTCTGCCACTGCTGCCTCGGTAGTAAGGAGAATGGCTGCGGCAGACACTGCGTTTTCTACTGCCGAGCGCGGCATCTTCACCGGATCCACGATGCCAGCGGCAAGCATATCCTCCACGACCTCGTCAGTGACGGCGTTGTATCCGGCGTTACCCTTGCCGTCTTGTACCTGCGAAAGAATGCGGTCGCTCTCCTTTTCCTTGCCTGCATTGATGGCGATCTGGCGAAGCGGCTGCTCAAGTGCACGTACGACGGTGTTGTAGCCGTTCAACTCATCGTCAGAGAGCTTCTTCGGAGCGTTCTCCGAGAGTTTCTTTGCCGCTTTCGCGAGCGCCGTACCACCACCCGGCACAATGCCCTCCTCGATGGACGCCTTTGTCGCCTTCACTGCATCATCAATCTTGTCTTTCAAGTACTTCATCTCGGTCTCGGTTGCAGCACCCACGCGGATGACAGCGACACCGCCGGTGAGCTTCGCGACGCGCTCCTCGAGCTTCTCCTTGTCGAACTTCGAGCTCGTGTTCTCGATGAGTGCCTGGAGCTGTTTCACCCGCGCTTCGATATCGGCCTTCTTGCCCTTACCCCCTACAAACGTGGTGGTGTCCCTAGTGGCAACCACGCGCGCAGCCTTACCGAGCATGGAGAGCGTTGCGTTCTCGAAGGTCGCGCCCACATCCGCGGAGATAACCTGACCGCCCACTACCGCAGCTATATCTGCGAGGAGCTCTTTCTTCTTATCACCGTATCCCGGTGCCTTTACGGCGAGCACATTAAACGTACCCTTCAGCTTGTTGAGTACGAAGGTGGTGAGTGCCTCACCCTCCACATCATCTGCGACGATGACGAGCTCGCGCTTACCAGTTTGCGCAATCTTCTCGAGGAGCGGAAGGATGTCCTGTACGCTCGAGATCTTTTTGTCCGTGAGGAGGATAGCCGTGTCGCGCATTTCGGATTCCATGCGCTCCGGGTTTGTCACCATGTATGCGGAGACGTAGCCCTTGTCGATCTGCATACCCTCGACCACTTCATAGGAGAGCTCCATGCCCTGCGACTCCTCGACAGTGACGACGCCATTGTGCCCCACCTTCTCGATAGTCTCGGCAATGATGCCGCCCAGCTCCTCGCTCTCCGCGGAGATGCTTGCGACCTGTTTCACTTCTGCCTTGCCAGCGACCGGCTTTGAAAGTGATTTGAGTTCTGCGACGGCAGCCTCCTTTGCTTTCTCCATACCAGCGCGGATAGCCATGGCGTTCGCACCCTTCGTGATGTGCGAAAGACCTTCGGTGACGAGTGCATCAAGAAGTACGACCGTGGTGGTGGTGCCGTCGCCCGCGCCGTCGTTGGTCTTGTTGGCCACCTCCTTCACGATCTCGGCGCCCATGTTCTCGAACTTGTTCTTGAAGGAGATCTCCTTGGCAATGGAGACGCCATCGTTGGTGATGCGCGGACCACCATAGCTCTTTTCAAGCACGACATTACGGCCGCGCGGACCAAGGGTCACCTTCACCGCCTCTGCGGCATTCTGGATGCCGGTGTGGATCGCCTTACGTGCATCCTTTCCGAAAAGTATCTCTTTAGCCATGTCTCTTATTTCTTAGGAATAACTGCGAGGATGGAGGATTCTTCCAGGATGAAATATTCCTCGCCTTCTATCTCAATAGGACTCTTGTAAGTATCGAAGAGGACTTCGTCGCCCTTCTTCACATTCATAGGAACGATCGCACCCCGTTCGTAACGGCCCGGACCGACAGCGACCACCGTACCGCGTTGGGCACGATCTTTCTTTGCCGTGTCCGGAATGATGATTCCCGAAGCGGATACCTCCTCGGGAGCGACGGGCTTCACGACTACCCGGTCGCCAAGCGGCTGAATCGATAAGGTTTTAGCCATAGGGAAATAAATTCGCTCGATGCGGTTAATACACCTTAATAAAACTGACCCGAATTCGGCGCAGCGGGGCCGCGCCGGTTATCCCCAGTATATGAATGCCGATTTTCAGCGTCAATCCGGGCAGCAAGCTGTTCTTAAAGTACTTGACAATATGTAGCCTATGTGCAATACTGTAGTTCGCTTCGGTTAATCTTGTATTGGCAACTGGGAGATAAACCATGCCCTTTTCTTCGCTTTCTTCGCGTCGTCGCGCGTTCATCGTCGTGATCGGGCTCCTGCTCGGTGCGGCGTTCCTGGCGGCAGCCATCGGCTGCATCTTCCGCTGGAACGCGCTCACGGATTCCGGTGACATCGGCCAACACGCCGCTACCCTCGGAGTCGTTACCCTGTTCGCAGGGCTCGCAAACGGCGTCATCGCCTACTTCGCCCGCAAGGAGATCCTCTACGACGCCCTGGACTCGCTGCTGTTCATCGCTGCCTTCGCAGGACTCCTGTTCGGCGCTCTGATGCTCGCAGCTTCGGCCGGTGACGTGTCGGGCTTCATCCAGCTCTACGCGGCCATCACGATCGGCTTCATGGCGGTCACCGGCGCAATGCTGGTCTTCGGCAACGTCCGCATACCGCGACTGCTCACGGCGTCCTAGCCCCTCTGTGACCCACGCAGAATAAGGACGCCGCACTGTGCCCCCGGGTTCGCCACAAGCGTTCCCGGGGGTCTTCTTTTATCCCCACACAGCCGGCACGAGCGTGTTTCTACCGGCTACGATTAAGACATACCACTAGTCACTATATATGGGTCTCGATAAATTCTTTAAACCAAAGCAGAACAAGGCTCCCGAGGAAACCATCGAAGAAAGGATGGAGCGGGAGGAACGCGAAAGGAAGACTAAGGATCGAATCGCTATGGGCGTAGGAATTGGTGCTGCCGCCGGTGTGGCAGCACTCGGCGCAGCAGGAGCATTTGATGCCGATGGTATTCCACAAAAAGCGCACAGCAACCCAGCAGAAGCTACCGATACGATCCACGGTGAGCATCCTACAGCTGGAAAGAAATCGACTGACGCTCCCCCACCCGTAACCATCGAGGCGCCCACAAAGGCTCAGGAGATCAGCATCGATACTCCCGAACCCGTCACGCTCGATCTGGGCAAGCATGCGGTAACCATAGAAATGCCCGAGCGATAAGAACTTTCCTCTCTCCAGGACAATCCCCGGGTAACCGGGGATTTGTTGTTCTTGTCTCTCGTATGCCCCTATGGTAGGCTTTCAGGCACAGATGGAGCTACTCAAGGCGATACTGCCATACGCGGAACTCACCCTCTCCCTTCTCCTTATCCTCGGCGTCGTGCTTCAGCAGCGAGGCGCCAATCTCGGAGGAGCCTTTGGAGGCGATAATTTCGCATCGACATTCTATAAGCGCCGCGGCGCGGAGAAATTTCTTTTCAACGCAACTATAGTCATCGCGGTCTTGTTCGTGGCAGCAGCGGTCCTCGGGTTCCTCATCTGATAGGTTCATGGCGGGTCGGTCCTCCGGCATGCTCGACACCCTGACGCGCCATAGGCGCATCGGACTTTTTGACCGGGTGTCGAACATGGTTGGCGCAATGCCAGCCGGAGACAAACTGATTGCGGGCACGCTCGCACTCATTTTCGCCCTGTCGTGTTTCTCGGGCCTGGTTGCCCTCGAACGTACCATGCTCGTCGAGGTACCTACGTATGGCGGTTCCATTACGGAAGGCATCGTCGGAACGCCACGTTTCGTGAATCCGCTTCTGGCACTCACGGATGCTGATCGCGACCTCACTACCCTGACCTATGCAGGCCTTATGGGTACAGGTCCCGATGGTCTTCGTCCCGTGCTTGCAGAGAGCTACGAGATATCGCCCGATGGCAAGACGTATACGTTCACGTTGCGTAAGGGGCTCAAGTTTACGGACGGTTCCCCTATCACCGCAGATGACGTGGTATTCACGGTTACCAAGGCGCAGGATCCTGCACTTAAGTCTCCGGAACTCGCCAACTGGGCAAATATCCGAGTCGAGGCATTGGACGCGCAAACGGTACGGTTCACGCTTCCGAAAGCATATGCAGCGTTCCTTGAGGACACCACACTCGGCATCCTGCCCTCGCGTCTTTGGAAGAATGTTCCCGATGAGCAGTTCCCGTTCGATAAACGCATGGTGGTTCCAGTAGGAGATGGACCGTTCAAGGTCTCGCGTGTAATCCGGGACCGCAACGGCATCATCACCGGTTACGATCTGGTTGCGAATCGTTCGTACGCACTCGGTCGGCCGTATCTAGATGCCATCCGCCTACGCTTCTACGACACGACCGACGAGCTCTCAAGCGCCTACAAGCACGGCACGGTGGACAGCGCGTATGGCATTCCCGCGAAGGGCGCGCTCACTGCTCCGTACTCGCGTGTGTTTGGAGTGTTCTTCAATCAATCACAGAACAAGGCACTCTCGCAGCTTGCCGTCCGCAAAGCTCTTTCCATCGCGATTGACCGCGACCATATCGTGAACAATGTCCTTGGTGGATACGCTACGCCGCTTATGGGTCCTGTTCCGCCTGGTAGCGGCATCAAATCGCCAGTACTCGAGTACGATGATCGTCTCGCCGCCGCACGAAAGGTGCTTACGGATGCGGGATGGACCTTTGACGAAGAAGCCGGCACCTGGAAGAACGCGAAACTCTCGCTCACCCTCGACCCTATCGTCATCACGACGTCGAACGTTCCGGAGCTGAAAACGCTCGCAAGTTCGGTCGAGACTGACTGGGAAGCACTCGGGGTTGAGACCTCCCTTGAGTTCTCCGATCCGAGCGCACTCGCCACTTCAGTGATTCGTCCCCGCAACTACGCCGCGCTCTACTTCGGCATGGTGATCGGACACGATCAGGACCTCTTTGCTTTCTGGGATTCCTCGCAGAAGAACGATCCAGGTCTCAACATTGCGCTCTACACCAACAAGAGTGTGGATCAGTTGCTTGAGAAAGCACGCCAGGAGAGCGATCCTGCGGCACGCACAACAGATCTACAGAAAGCGAGCGATCTCATCGCCGCAGACTACCCGGCCGCGTTCACGCATGCGCCTGAATTCATCTACGCACTCCCGCAATCAATGCAGGGTGTCGTACTGCCGCAGATCACCGCTCCGTCGGATCGCTTTGCAACGGTGTCCACGTGGCACATGCGCACCGAGTGGGTCTGGCCGTTCTTCGCACCGAGGAGTCTTCCCTAAGGGTTATTGGTTTTTGTACGGAATCAGTTCTGTCCGAAGACTAGTGACTCTACTAGAAACGATTAATTAATCTCTAATCAGTAATCATTATGAGTACAGCACCAGCACCCGCTCCGGCACCATCTCCAAAGAACGCCGGGCAGGCAGGCGAGAAACCAGCAGCACGCGGTGAACGCGGCGGTCGTGAATTCCGCGGCGGTCGTTCTCCTCGTGGTGGAAAAGGACGCGCAGGCGGAGCCTCGCGTTCGATTCGCCGACAGCTTCGTCGCCCCATGGGACCTTCTGGCGGTGCACCCGCAAAGAAAGGTGCCGACTACCTTCCGGACGCTCCGAGCAAGGAAGTAGTCCGCGTCGTTCCCTTGGGAGGCGTCGAAGAAGTGGGACGCAACATGTTCACCATCGAAACGAACAACGACATCTTTATCTTCGATGTCGGCTTCCAGTTCGTCTCCGAGGATGATTCCCCCGGCGTCGACTACGTCCTTCCGAATACGAAGTATCTCGAGAAGAACCAGGACCGTATCCGCGCGGTGTTCATCACCCACGGTCACTTGGATCACATCGGCGGCATTCCCTTCTTGATGAACCGCTTCGGCAATCCCCCGATCTACACCATGCAGCTCTCGGCGACTATGATTCAGAAGCGTCAGGAGGAATATCCGGACATGCCGAAGCCGAACCTGATCGTCGTTGAGGATGACCAGACAGTGACCATCGGCAGCACGAAGGTGCACTTCTTCCCCGTGACCCACTCCATCCCCGACTCCATGGGTATCAAGGTAGAGACTCCGTATGGCAATGTCATCGTGACCGGCGACTTGAAGCTTGAGCATGAGAACGGTGTTCCGGCAGACGACGAAGTGAAGAAATGGAGCGCCATCGGAGCAGAGAAGAATCTCCTCTTCATCGGTGACTCTACCAACGCGGAAATCGAAGGCTTCTCCATTCCCGACAAGAAGGTGCACGACACCCTCGAGGAAATCATCAAGACCGTGAAGGGTCGTGTGATCATCGGCACCTTCGCCTCGCAGTTCGAGCGTATGGTGAAGATCATCGAGATCGCCGAGAAGTACGGCAAGAAGATTGTCATGGAAGGTCGTTCGATCAAGACGAACCTCGAGATTGCGCAGAAGCTCGGTCTCGTTGAACTCAAGAAAGGCACTATTATTAGCGCCCAGGAAATTGGCGACTACGCTCCCGACAAGATCGTGGTGCTCGCTACCGGTGCCCAGGGCGAAGAATTCGCAGCGCTCATGCGCATCGCAACGAAACAGCACAAAAACATCACGCTTAGCGAGCGCGATACCGTGGTCCTCTCGTCTTCCGTCATTCCGGGTAACGAACTTTCGGTCCAGAAACTGAAGGACAACCTCTACCACAACAAGGTGACCCTCATCCACTACCGTTCTTCCGATGTGCACTCGGGCGGCCATGCCCGCGCCGGTGAGCTCGTCTGGATCAACCAGAAGGTGAACGCTAAGTTCTTCATGCCCGCCTACGGCTACTACTCCATGACCTCGTGCCATGCGAAGGCGGTGGAACAGGCTGGACGCCCACGCGACACCATCATCCTCGCCGAGAACGGCATGGTGATCGACATCGAAGGTGGCGAGAAGCTCAACATCCATAAGGAGAAGGTGCCGAGCGCGCCGCTTCTTGTGGACGGCTTCTCTATCGGTGACATGCAGGAGGTGGTCATTCGCGACCGCCAGATGCTCGCCAAGGACGGTATGTTCGTCATCATCGCGACGGTGAACCTGAAGACCGGCAAGCTCCGCAAGTCCCCGGACATCATTTCCCGCGGCTTCGTGTATCTGCGCGAGAGCCAGGATCTCTTGAACCAGGCCCGCCTTCTCATCAAGAAGACGGTCGAGGATTCCACCAAGGGTATGAACCCGGTGGATCTCGATTACGTGAAGAACACGTTGTCTGACACTATGGCCGGTTACCTCTTCGCGCGCACCAACAAGGCGCCGATGGTCATCCCGGTCCTGATCGGCGTCTAGCTACGCAGATCACCAACACAAAGAGAAATCGCCCTCGACCAACGGCCGGGGGCGATTCTTTTAGGTGATGGCGCCCGATCTCAGGCAGCCTTCCTCCACGTTCCATTACTAAGCCGGAATTCCGGCCACCGCATGGCAAGGAGAGGGCCGGGTAGCACCCGGTTATCGGATTCACGATCTACGACGAAGCCGCCGCAGCGCACGCACCAGTGCACGACTGCATCCACGTTCGCGGATGCTTGTTCCCGGTGCAGTTCGCGGAATTCGTGTTTTCCGCCGCCCGCCTTCGTGCATGCTCGTACGGCCCCTTCGGCCGATACGGTATCGCCCTCGGCAACGGTCGTGCCACACCAAGTGCACCAGCCGATGCCATAGAACTTGATGATGTGATGCTGTCCGGTTTTCCGGCACGGCGGTTGCAAAGCTTTACTGGACACGTCTTGCGTCGCTTCCTTAAGGCTCATAGCCCTCTCCCCGAAAGATTCTCCTCTGTGCGTTATACCGCAGGACGCTACTCATCACAAACCGGGGAGAAATGTGTGATCGAAGCACCAGCACCGGATGCTAAAATTATGTTCGACATGTCGCCACGCTCCATACTTACCTTCGGCAACTTCTTCGCCGTCGCGCATTTCTATCTCATCATCTACCTCATTACGCCGTACCTGGCGACGTTCATGCCAGATTCGGCAACCGGTCTCGTGGTATCACTCGGTGCCATCATGACCCTTTCAGTGTTCCCTTTCATGCCGCATCTCGTACGTCGGTATGGACCGCGCCGTCTCGCGGTATTCTTTGGCTCGATAGAGGCATTCGCGCTTGCCTGGCTCGCAGTCGAACCCACCCCTATCCCGGCCGTGCTTATGGTCGCGGTCGCCTGCGCGACGAGTCCTCTCCTCGTCTACCAACTCGATCTCTTGCTTGAAGCAACGATCGCCAAAGAAGGCACCACGGGGCGTATCCGCACCATGTTCCTCACAGCGGGCAATATCGCCCTTGTGGCTTCCCCTCTTATCGCCGGCATGCTTCTTGATTCTGGTGAGGCCTATTGGCGCGTCTATGCACTTGCAGCAGTGAGTCTCGTTCCATTTATCGGCCTCATGCTAGTGCGACGTCTTCCGGAAGGCCGCACTCCCAATTTCGTTACGGTGATGGAGGCGTATGTCTGTTTGCTTCGCGACAAGGATCTACGGGCCATTGTCATTGCACACGGTACGCTCCAGTTCTTCTATCATGTGGCGCCGCTCTATATTCCGCTCTACCTTCATCATGTGCTCGGTATGCCGTGGCAAAACCTCGGATGGATGTTCGCAGTCATGCTCTTCCCCTTTGTGCTCTTGGAATACCCTGCCGGTTGGTTAGCAGATCGTAAATGGGGCGATCAAGAACTTCTTCTTGCGGGCTTTGTACTCATGGCCACCGCTTTCGCTGCGCTCGCGATGGTCACTGCCGATACTACCGTACTGGTTATCCTTATCCTTCTCGTCATGAACCGCGCGGGCGCAGCACTCGTCGAAGCAATGTCCGAAGGTCATTTCTTCCGACGCGTTTCAGAGAATGACGCGGCGACGGTGAGTCTGTTCCGTATGACACGCCCCATGGCGGCACTTACCGCACCAGTTGTCTGCAGCATTCTGCTTTCTATATCGAGCTACGGCGCACTCTTTATCGTCACCGGCATGCTCATTGGTATCGTCGGTGTTGCAAGCGGTCTTGCAATCAAGGACATCAAATAGTCCGAAACGTTATCGAATACCGCAACGTCTTGGTCGGCTTCACCCGATGCTGGAAACGCTCGCGACTCTCGCCCTGCATGACGTAGACCGAACGGGGTTCGGCGGTGAGCGACACAGGTTCTTTCGTGCTCGCGTTTTTATTGGGTCGTAGTTCGAACGTTGCCCACCCAGCGAGTGACAGACCAAATATCTTCTTATACGGTGGCTGATCACGATGCCACCCAACTCCCGTACCGGGAGAGTACTCCGAAACAAGCGCGTTCTTGAATGTGTCCTGTGGCACCCCTTCCCACTCGGCAAGCTTCGCGGTTATCGGGAGAAGCCATTCGGGCAACTTACGATTTCCCCACCAGCCGTATACTCGACGCTTGGCGATGTATTCCTTAAAGGGTGCATTCCGAAGCGGGAGTTCCCGGATATGTTTCAGTAGTTCTGCTTCTTCTTCGGGCGTAATGAAATTCGGACGGTATATGAAGCCGTTTGGAAACGATGCAGGAACATCAAACAGTGGGTACTGGTCTCCTATGCGGCCGCGCATCGGGCCATGATATCACAAAGAGGTGAACTATGGTTCACCTATGGAAGAGTGTAGGAAATACCGCGTTTTTGCACCATGCCTTCGTCCACGAGCTTGGCGAGTTGCTCTTCGAGCTGCAACTTCCGGTCGTCACCAAAAAGACCGACGAGTCGCGCTTTGCTACTCCTACCCTTCACCAGCTCCTTGAGAATGGCCCCACGCGCCTGACGGCTTGAGCCCGAGAATGTCTTCTGCTTCGTGTAACCCTTAGTTCTCGCATTCAACCGCACACCATTTCGTTTCAGATACGCGCCATAGTCCATGAGTGCCGCATACCATTCACGACTCTTCCCTGTTGGATGTGCCTTCTCAAGTATGGAGAGTATCTCCTTATCACTTACCTGCTTCTTCCGCGGAAAGAAGTGATGCATGACTGCTGTACGGATGTTGGTCTCGATGAACACCGTATCTGCATTATGAGCAAACGCTATAACCGCTCGGGCAGTGTACGGACCGATGCCGGGGAGCTTCTGTAGTTCCTCTGCCGTCTTCGGAACCTTTCCCTCTGCAGTCAGTGCTTTTGCAGCCTCATGGAGCATCTTTGCACGACGGTTATAACCGAGCCCCTGCCATACCGTGAGCACATCGCGGAGCGGAGCTTTTGCGAGCGCTGCGATAGTTGGGAATCTCTTAAGCCAGGCCTCGTAAAAAGGCTTCACCCGCTCTACCTGCGTTTGTTGGAGCATCACCTCTGAAACAAGTATGCGATAGGGATCGCGCGTTTTTCGCCACGGCAAATCGTGGCGACCATGAGTATGATAGTGCTTCCAGACGAGCGTCCTAAACTGCTGCGGAGTCATCCTTGACCGGTTCCTCCTTCGGCTTCGATTCGGTTACCGCTTTCGGCTGTTCCGGAACAATAAGCATAGCGATTATGTAACCGACGATGCCAGGCACGAATCCGGTGAATACGGTGGCCATGAGATAGATGAGGCGGACGAGTACCGGATCCACGTCGAAATACTCACCGACGCCCGCGCACACGCCCTCGAGCACCTTATTGGTCCTGCTTCGATAGAGTCGCTTGGTCATACGGAGAGTATAGCAAATGCACTATCTAGATCTCATAAATCACATCTTTCCGCTCCACCACTATCTTCCACCCATGCTTTTTGGCGTGGCGGTAGAGCAAACGATTCGGGTTGAACGCAATAGCTGTTTCGACCATGGTAAGCATAGAAATATCGCTCTCGGTGTCTCCTACCCCCACCGACCCTTCGAGCGTGAGTCCCTCCTTCTCAACGGCGCGTTTCAATATCGCCGCCTTATTCATAATGAGATGCTCATCGATGATCTCTCCAGTGAAACGATTACTTGCGCCAGTGTCATAGAAGGTACCGTACGACTTATCGAATCCCAGTTCATACGCAAAGCCATCCACAATGAACTTTGGCGAGTGCGATACGGCAAGAAGGTAGTGACCATCCTTCTTGAGATCGGTAATAAGGTCCCGGGTATAGCGATAAACACGATCGCGTTTGGCTTCGATGATCTCGCCGGCAATATCCGCCACCTCCCCATACGGTGCACCTTTGGCGTACTTACCAAACGCGAGCACAACCTTCTGAATGAACGGTCCGTATTCTCCCTTTCGATTCAGCCAGTCCTCGTGCGCATCCTTATAGGTGTTACGCGCCTCCGGGGGGAATATGCCGCGTCGCACTAGCTCCTCCACCAATTCGATAAGGAGCGAGGAGCGGAACAGGGTTCCGTCGATATCGAATACTGCGACTGGTTTGGACTTCTCCATACCCTCATGGTACCGCTTCCAAGGAAATGCAAAAGCGCCCCATTCGGGACGCCACAAAAGGTCATAGAAGTGAGGGTGTGGTCCTGGAGGTGAAGCTTGTTCTCTGTAGAATAGGTTTTAGGCCGAATCGGCAACGATCAGTCGCGTGCGGTTTTGCCCTCCCACGCATCATCACGTTGTTTCAGTCGACTCTCCCCCGAGAGAACAAAAGAACAGGCTGCGCCCGCAGGACCACTGCGCGCATCCTATACCCCTCACCTCGAGAGGTCAAACGAGTTAGACACACCCTCTTCCCCATCGACACACCACCGTCTTCTTGGTGAAAAATGCGAGACTAAATATGAACGTCGCTTCAAACAAGAGGAAGATAGGATATGCCAGATTCGCCACATCCATCTTCTCGGTGGCAATCACACCCAAGGCCGACGCAATAATCATGAGGAACCATGCCAACTGATCCTCGGTGTGCGGATACTTCTTCGTCTTCACGATGGTTGGTATGGCACCGAGTCCATCCGCGACGATAGGTAGAAGGATGGCGAGCGTAGGATGATCCGTAAATACGAGGATGATAACGGCGAGTCCAGCCAACAGAAGAGCAATGGTGTCCACGGGCGTGTAGTGCTTATATCCGTATTTGGTAAGCGACAGCAGAAATATGATGGCGACACTTACCGTCGAACCAAGGAGAAGCAGAATGGACCAGGAGGCGCCCGCTCTCCACTGCGCAATGAGGGCAATGGTCTGGAGAAGTGTCCAGACAAAATACGTCACGACATTGGGCTTTGTGATGCCACCCAGAATATTCCAGATGTAGGGAATGCCCGTTCCGAACGCGAGAAGACCTGCGATGATGCCAATGAGTTCGTGGTCAATCATTTTGATTTAGGCCAGACGTTCGCCGCCAGAGGATAGAGTTTGGTGAGCGGATGCTGGGTGCAGTCGTGCGGTGTGGCTGGACATAGGTAGCGGCCATAGAGCACGAGCCCGTTATTTACATATCGCCAGTCCTCTTTGGGTATGAGTGCTTCAAGCTCTTTGGAAATCTTGGTCAGGTCTCGACTGTCAACGAGATCGAATCGGATGGCAAAGCGGCGCACATGCGTATCAGTAGGTATTCCTTCCCAGATGTCATAGAGCTCGCCCAGCACCACATGCGCAGTCTTGTACGCCACACCGGGGAGCTGCACCATCTCGCTTTCGGTCTTCGGCACCTTTCCCTTGAAATGGTCGCGTACATAGTTGGCCGCCGCAATGATGTGCTTGGCTTTGTTTTGATAGAACGTAAGTGAGGATATCTCTCTCGTGAAGGTTGCGAGATCCGCGTTGGCGAAATCATCTATAGTCTTGTATTTCTTCCACAACGTTTCGGTGACCGCATTCACCTTCTTGTCCGTGCATTGCGCAGAGAGAATGACAGAAGCAACAAGCTGGAAGGGCGTCTTATACGCAAGTTCCGTTTTCGGAACGGGATATTCCTTCTTCAAATACGCAACGATCTTCTTTGCGCGCGCTTTGCGTTCTTTCAGTTTCTCGGACGTCATGCGACAAATTCCTTCAGATCAGCGATTACTTCCGCAGCATGCTGCTCCGGCTTCACCTTTTCATAGACGTAGGCGATCTTCCCGTTCGGATCAACCAGGAATGAAGTACGAAGAATGCCCTCATACTCTCGGCCCATGAATTTTTTCAGGCCCCACACGCCGTATGCATTGATGACCGTTTTGTCTTCGTCTGCAAGGAGCGGGAATGTAAGTTCGTACTTCTCCGCAAATTTCTTGTGCGACTTTACGCTATCAGCGGAAATACCGAGCACGACCGCATCGAGTGTGCTGAAGTCAGGATCGGCGTCACGAATGGCACACGCTTCCTTAGTACAGCCCGGAGTATCGTCCTTAGGATAGAAATAGATAAGCACCCATTTCCCCCGGTAGGCAGAAAGACGGTGTTCTTTCCCGTCCTGATCCAGGAGTGTGAAGTCGGGTGCGGCAGTACCTACACGCGGGAACCCCATGATCACTCGAAGAGCGGCTCTGCAGAGGTCCGGCGGAACGCGAATACGTACGCTATGGAAACAATAGCTCCGCCCGCAGCAAGCATGAGCACAAACTTAACGAGCATGCCAATGACTGGAATGACTCCGATAAGGTAGAGGACGAGCATGCCGAGCACCGCCTCCTTCCACGTAATGATGTGCCGCTTCATAAGTCCCCGAGCGAGGGCGGCACCAGCAAGGATACCGGCATAGATATAGGCAAGCATGATAAAGAGTGCATAGAGCGCAGCCAGTACGAGTGCTACGCCAATACCGACGAACGAGAAGAGGAGGAAGAGGATGAGCACCGGTGCGGCTACGAGTATACCGAATCCAAGCAAAGCAAGAAGGACAAACCGACCGGGAGAATGATCAGCAAGTGTGCGCTCGGCTACCCGCTCGGTGAATACCGGGAAAAGACCGGCAAGGAGACCGGCAAGGATGAGTACGGCAAGGAGATGTACCACAAAGAAGATGGTCGCGCCGGCTACCGCGAACGTCTGTGCTTCCTGCGAGGTCGGCAGGAACGATGACGAACCGATATAGGAGACGCCCCCATCAGCAACAGCACCCACCGGAAGTGTGATCTCCTGCGGTGCGTTATACCGCAGCGCACCATGGATATGAGTGCCCTCCGCAATGGTGATTCGGTCGGAAGCCTCGATGGTGACATCGCCTGCAAAATCACCCGCAAGAGAAATATCGGCGCCGTAGATAATGACTGGACCGGTGGCACCATTAGTTATGCGTACCGTGCCGCCCGCAATACGCATCTCCTTGGCGGTTCCTGAAACGGTAACCGTTCCTCCTCCTGCAACCAGGTCACCGCCCACAGGAGCGTTCACGGTGACGGTACCGCCACCCGCACGCACATCGCCTGCCACCGGTTTCTCGATATCGATAGTACCGCCCGCGAGCATCGCGTCTCCGGCTATCGGACTATTCGCCGTCACCGTGCCTCCGGCCGCAAGCAGGTCGCCCGCAAGCGGCGCTACGACCGTAATATCTGTACCAGTCAGGTATGCGTTGGTCGTCTCGTCGGAAAGAACGACGGTGCGGCTTGAGGTGAATGTGGATGCGTACGCGAACGACGGCGCAAGGAGAAGCAGAGTTGCGATAGCTAGGTACCGCTTCATATGGCCTGATAATAACACGAGAGTTTAAGAGACAGTAGCCGCAGGGTCGCTCGTTTTCTGCCCTCGTACCAGACGAATAACTACGACCGTGAGCGCAAGCGAGATGACTGCAGACGCAAGGCAGTACACGCACAGCGCCTGAATAAGTACGAACTGGACGTACAAGAAATAGAGGGAGGCGAGCGCTCCGACAAAAACAATCAGCGCCAGAATGCGATCGAGCCAGGTACGAACCAGCCGCGCCGAGAGGGCTGCGATAATGATAGTGAGGGCGTAGAAGACGACACCGTATACCCCAAGCGGAATGCCGAAAACGTGCGAATAGGGGCTTTGCGCAACGACATTGCAGCCATCGAGCCCTGCTATACTGCAGGTCAGAGCCGTATGGGTAAGCGCGGTCTCCGCGAGATACCAGGCATCTGCCACGCCGAGGAATGAGAGCGCAATGATAAGAGAAATGAGCGTCGAGCGCTTCATGGCCCGATTCTAACACGGAGCCTTCACCGAGCCTGGGTATATACTTTCCGCATGAATGAAAAACCGATGCCAACCGAAGAAGAATTACGCGAGCGGCTCACAACTGAAGAATATGCGGTGCTTCGCGAAGGGGCCACCGAAGCACCCTTCACCGGCGAATATGTCGATAATCATGAGGAGGGTGTGTACCGCTGCAAAGTATGTGGAAATGTCCTCTTCACCAGCGCACAAAAATTTGATTCAGGGACCGGCTGGCCATCCTTCACTGATCCCGCGGTCGCAGAGAATGTAGGTACGAGAGTGGACGACAGCCACGGCATGCAACGCACGGAAGTATTCTGCAAGCACTGCGGCAGTCATCTGGGTCATGTATTTGATGATGGACCCAAGGATGCAGGCGGCAAACGATACTGTATTAATTCCGTCTGTCTTGCTTTCGATAAGGAATAAGTGCGGGCGCCTCGAGCACATATGTGCCGAAGGCGCCCTGACTTACCAGCCGAGTTTTACGCGTACCGGCGCAGAGAACGGACGAGATCATCCCCGGATGATTTCTTCTGGCCTGCCTGCATGGGTTGGTAGGCGATCCGTCCGTGATCCACACAGTACGGGTTGCCATCCCCCACCCGCTTGCCGCAGAAGGTGAAGCTGTCGGAGACGGGATCCCCGATCGGCCATTTGCACATATGTGCCCCGAGCGTGAGTATCGTCGCCGAGCCAGGAGATTCTTCGCGGTATATCTGTACCCGTGCCGCCGGCCGATGCACCGCTTCAGCCGGTTCCCGACGCGCAGGCTTCGTCGTAACCGGTCGTGGCGCGCGGGGCACCTTGACCTTGTATGCAGCTGCTCGTGGCTGCGACGGTGTAGCGCGTCCAGAAAGGCCCAGCCGATGCACCTTCCCGATCACCGCGTTCCTGGTCACCCCACCCAACTGCTTCGCGATCTGGCTCGCCGAGAGTCCTTCAAGCCACATCTTCTTGAGCAAGGCTATCCGTTCTTCTGTCCAGCCCATGTCAAAACCCCTTTGCTACCGAGTGTGCAGGAGCGCACCTCTATTTCGAGTATAGGCACGTGCCCCAGTGCCCCGTCGAGCACGTGCGGTGGATAGCGTCTATAACGCGTCGTCGTCAAGGTCGCTCAAAGCATCGAGCGCCGCATCATCGCGCGCATCCTTGAATGCCTTCATTTCCTCTCCGATTCGCGCCATATCTTCCCCACTCATCGATGTCTCTGCTGAAGGGAGGAGGCTGCTTTCCTCTTCCTCCATGTGGTGCATGACACTTTCCCGAAGCACCACCAGCTTCGCATCAAATTGCGGATCCTGGGGATCCAGGCCACGTAATTCTTCTATGAGATTCTTGGCAACGTCATGCTCTGCATACGCCTCTTCTATCTTCTTATCTCCCTCGGTATCGAACGCTTCGCGGAACGCGGGATACGCAATGGTCTCTTCCATCTCCGTATGTGCTTCAAGCTCATCGATAATGGAATCGACAAGTTCCTGTTTCTGAATGTATGCGTCCTCGCCGTACGCTTCGTACTCGTCGAGGAGTGCTTGAATGCGGCGGTGGTCTTCGGTGATGAGTTCGATGGGGTCCATAAGAATGAGCAATGTAATTAGAGTCGCTCTTGTATACGAGCTTATCGATGATGGAGCGGTGAAGCAGCGGCGACTCACTCGTCCTTCACTACCTTTTGTATTAACTACGCCAGGCACGAGAACCACGGGAGACCACGATGCCTACACCACGAGAACTCGAAGAACAAGCTGACGCCGCTGAAGAACGCGGCTCCGAGAAAGCGGAGGCGCTGCGCGATGCCGCTGACACCCAACGTCAAGCCGACGAAGAAGCCGACGCGGCGCTAGAAGAAGAGGAAGACTGAATAACAAGAAGAGAGGAGTATGTGGGCAGTTGAACTTTTGCGCGCCGGGACAGGCGCGCTCTTTCTTTCTAGTGCTACGATGAATCCATGACCGAAACAGCGATATTCGGAGGCGGATGCTTCTGGTGCACCGAAGCGGTATTTAAGATGCTGAAAGGTGTGACCAAGGTAGAACCTGGCTATGCAGGCGGACATACCAGCAATCCCACCTACGAGCAGGTGTGCACGGGGACAACGGGACACGCAGAAGTCATCCGTATCGAATTCGATCCATCACAGATCTCCTACCGAGAGCTCATGACCGTTTTCTTCGGTAGCCATGATGCAACACAGTTAAACCGGCAAGGGAACGATATTGGCACGCAATACCGCTCCGCCGTCTTCCCTACTACAGCAGAACAAACGAAAGAGGCACAGGCTTTCATCCAGGAATTGCAGGGATCTTCGAGCGAAGGCGATCCTATCGTAACGACCGTGGAGGAGCATGCGACCTTCTATCCTGCCGAGGAGTACCACAAGGACTATTACGCACGAAACTCGCAGCAGGGCTATTGCCAGGTCATCATCGCTCCCAAACTACAGAAGGTGCAGAAGGAATTTGCTGAACTGCTCGCAAACCGCTCGGGTGTCTGAATTAGGTTCGCTGTCCCACGGCCCGCCAGGAAAGAAGTGCGATGCTTCCTGAACCAAGCACGGTATATATCGGGAACAACAGGTTGTAGATGGTTAATTCCTGAGTCGCAAGAACTTCAAGGAGTGCACCTAGGGTATATAGCGTCCAGAGGATGCGCGGTTCGGACGTCGGATCCTGATACGTTTTGATGAGTGTGGGGATGGTGACGAAGAAATCAGCAGCCATGCTAAGTACGATCGCCGTAAGTGGCTCTTTAGTGATAAGCCACAGCACTACTGCAAGTACGGCAAGGAAAAGACATAGAGCATCAAAACGAGTCCATACGATCCGACCGATGAAGAGCGCGAAAACAAATATAATCGAGGTGCTCAAGGTGGAAATGACCGGCACGGCAAGCGACCAGTCCACACCTTTCGAGAACTGCGCAGCCGAAGTGATACCGAAGAGGAGGGCCCAGCCGAGCCAAGAAACAGCACTCGGCCGGGTCGTATCTTTCACGATGCTCCGGATATACGGATACGCCAAAAGGATAAGCAGGAGGCTTCCCGCCATTCCGAGCACGGTGTGCCATTCAAATTGCATGCCTCACTCTAACACCTCCGCAACCCTTTAAAGGCCAGTCTGGTTATAAGGGACAGAGGGAACGAGGAACCTTCGAGGACCAGATCAGGAGACACCGCACCGTGTCTCGCCAGTGCTTCATCGTACTGGTTTACCCGCTTTTAATCGCTCGCCTATGTCCGTATGGAACGCCATAGGGATAGCGGTGCTGATACTCGTCCTTAAATGCCTCGCACCCGCTGTCCTGTCCCAAGGAGAATCTACCGTCCTGTCATTCTTGAAAGGAGCAGAGGTTTCCGCGAATGTTGCTTCAGGATATGCCGCACAAGCTGCAGCCCTCGGCACTCCCGCACTTCCTCCCTACCCACTCCCTCAAGCACGACAAGTCGGTCCCTACTGATTCTTCTTCTTACGCCGCCATCTTCCTCGATGGTGGCTTTTGCGTATATGACGAACGCGCACCGAAGCGCGCGTTCGTAAGCACCTATCCCGGAGAAACTACATCGTTCCTCCAGTAGGAGGAGTGGACATAGGCGCAGCAGGAACGGAGGCTTTCGAGCCTTTGCCAACGAAGCCCGCCACCAGAAACACCACGCCGAGCACGATGTGGAGAAGGTGGTCGGCCGGATTCACATTAAGACCGAACAGGATGCCGCCATTCGGAGCAAGCACGAATCCGACAACCGCAAGCACAAGGTACACCACGCCCAGAATCTTAAGCCAGAGACCGGACTTACCAGATGCCATGAAGGCAACAGCAAGCAGAATGATGCCAGTGACGAGGTGCACCAGATCATGCGCCAGATTGGTCGCGAATGTGTCGCCAGCACCGACGAGCGTGTTCGGAACAAATCCAAGCACGCCAACAATGACAAGTACGATGCCGAAGACTATCGCAAGCGTTTTAGCCATAGGAATGATTAAGGGATAAGGGACCCAGAGCGGATCTCGTCTATAAGTATGAATCCTTTGAAGAGCCGTGCCGTGCAGGCTTCACACGAGTGTGGATAGCCGTTAAGGAGCAAATTGGTTGCTTCCGTCAGATTCCCGTTCGTCTATTTCCCCTTCCGATAAACCGAAATAATGCCCCACTTCATGCCATAACGTTTCGCGGACAGCCTCGGCTATCGCTTCGTCAAACGAAGCATAGTTTCGCTCGCGAGAAAGACGGTGCGCCTCCTCCAAAATAGGTAACCGATACAACGTAATGGTATCTGGAACAACTCCCCCGATGCCATACATCTCGCCGCGCGCGATGGCTGGAATGCCGTGATAGAGACCCAGTAACGTCTCGTGAGGTCCTAACCCTTCCCGTTCTCGTACCTCTTCACTCGGTTCCTCTTCGATGAGAAGTGCAACATTCTCCACACGCTTTTTGAAACGCTCCGGCATGGCCTCCCACGTTTCTCCTACGAGTTCTTCGAATTGCTTTGGATCCATAGTTATTCACCGGGTAAAAGACCTTTTACTTCTTTCACCAACGAAAGCACCTCCACATCATCACGAGTACGCGGCTTAGGCAGCGAGATCGGTACTGTGTGTGCAATAACACCTCCTTTAAATACAAGAATGGAATCGGCAAGAACAACTGCGTCTTCGATACTGTGCGACACCATGAGCATGGTCATAGCTGTGCGGGCTTGAATGGCCAGTAGCTCGGAAGCCAGCTTGTCGGCAGTTTCAATGTCGAGTGCAGAGAAGGGTTCGTCGAGCAGCATAAGTTCTGGTTCCGATACAAGCGCGCGAGCAATACCCACGCGCTGGCGTTGTCCACCGGAAAGAGAACGAGGATATGCGTTCACTAGCTCATGGATGCCAAGTTCTGCGAGTGCATTCAGAGCGCGTTTCTTCTGTTCCATCTGGGGAACGGAAAGCCCGGTGAATCCGATACATACATTTTCAAGTACCGTCGCCCACGGCAAGAGGGCGCCAGACTGAAATATCATGCGCGCGCGGGCATTTCGCGAAACGGTACCGTGTGTAGGCTGATCAAGACCGATCGCAAGCCGCAGGAGCGTAGACTTCCCCGACCCAGAAGGTCCCACAATCACTGTGAACGAGCCCCGACCTAGATCGAATGAAACGTCGTGCACCACTTCAGGAAGTGCAGGATCGTACGCGAAGCGTACATTCTTAAACGAAACAATGGGGGCGTGCTCCATATATCCTTATTCGAATTTGTAGCGCTCGGATAGAGCGAGTAAGGGCTGCCACACGAACAGATTAATGAGTGCGATTACCAGCACGAGAATACCCATAGCCACAAGCAGGGTTGAGGTATCGCCGGTCGATGACGCAGCAACCAATATGCTCCCGATACCAAAGAGATCCGGAGCGCTGGATGTAGCAGGCGCATACGCGTGTAATGCTTCAGCGACAATGAGTACGTTCCATCCGTCTGCTAAGGAAAGGATAGAGCCGGTAACCAACGGAGGGAACAAGGCAGGCAAGGTAATCTTTGTGAGCCGAGCGAAAGGTGAGAGACCAAAGACCTTCCCTATTGAATTCACATCAGCTGGAACGACTTTGAGGCCACCGACTGTACTGAACGCGATATTCCAGACCATCGAAAAAAAGATAATGAAGAGCGCAGCACCCTCCACCCATCCAGAATGTAGGAAGAAAAGAATGATCACGGGAAAGAACGCGAGCACTGGCATGGACTCAAGTACATCGAAAATCGGCAAGAGGGCCGATTCAATTCGCCGATTCGATTCAGCAAGAAGTCCAAGGGGGATGCCTATGAGAAGCGCAAGAAAGAAAGCACCGAAGAGTCGGAGGAGAGAAGCCCCGAGTGCACCGAGCAACATACCCGCAGGAATGGTGTAGGGAGACGGTAGGAAAAAGGCTCCGGTTCCTGCAGCGACAGCAAGTACCACGAGGAGAAGCGGGAGGATGAGTCCGTTCCCCACTCGATGCGCGATGGTCGTGGGATGTGCTCGTCGGCCACGATGGGTGTAGTAATGGAGGCGTTTTTGAGCCATGGGTGCATTCTAGCATCGGCACTGCGATATACTGCGGATATGACTACCGACCCCAAGCAAGCCGCGCTTGATTTCCTCGCTAGTAAGAAGACCGGTGTACTCGCCACTCTATCGGCAGATGGCGCACCGCGTGCCCGTCTCGTTTACTACGCAAACGACGATCGCTTCAATATCTACTTCCTCACGCTCGGCAACACGCGCAAGGCGGATGATCTCCGATACTCGAAGAAAGTGGCCTTCACGGTCGCAGACGAGACTGAACCCCGTACCGTACAAATCGAAGGCGTTGCAGAAGACATTACCAACATGCCTGCTGACGATGCGGTGATCGAGACGCTATTTCATAATCTGCAGATGAACGCGAAGTACTACGCACCCCTCGCACGCTTCGATCGAGGCGATGTGCGCTTCTTCCGTATCACGCCTTCTTTTGTACGCTTTGGTGATTTCACCGAAGGTCATCACACGGACGAAGTACTCTTCGAAATCACTCCCTAGCTACTGCGCGTTCATTTCTGTGCAGTCGGCATAGGTAGTGTCATTGCCTTCCGTGATGAAGGCAGTATTCCCCTTATTCCAAAAGACAAAGGATTCGTCGGCATTGGCGTAGCGCGCGCCCGAACCAGATATCGCCTGCGGCACGGTAAGGTGGCGACCATC
Source organism: Bacillota bacterium (assembly GCA_050260455.1). GTDB lineage: Bacteria > Patescibacteriota > Minisyncoccia > Phycocordibacterales > Phycocordibacteraceae > C7867-001. The sequence goes on along the minus strand of JBLNCF010000012.1, from coordinate 97,520 downwards.
CGACAAAAGAAGTTCAACTTCTTGCTTGCGATAGATAGCGTGGACGGTCTTCTCCTTCGAACAGGAATAGGTAACGTCTGCAATCGGCTTCTCACCTAGTGACGTAGGAGCTGCAGTGAATACCGGCAACGCATTTACGAAGGCATGATACTCATACGCCCTACCCAGACAGAATCCAAGTACGAATACGCCTACAAAAAGCACGATAGCGATGATCTGCGAGTACCGCGTCACCTTATTCCATTCGATGTTCATGTTCCCAGTGTACTACGGGGCAAATGTGAGGTGGGCGCGATGGATGGTGCCGCGCCGCCAAATAATGCCCTCGACGTAGTAGTGGGTCATAAATAAGAGCATGAGCACAAGACTCCCAGCAGCGAGACCGAAGGTAAGAGGCGCTGCGATAAGTACCGCAACAAGAGGTACCAGGACAAGTACGGGGATCGGCAGGAACGAGAGCGCACGATAAATCACATTGTGTCGTCGCTCATGATTACGGTTGCGGTCATGCACCGCATAGACCATAAACGCTGTCACATCGTGTATGAACCGTGTCATAAGGGCGGAGAGGAGTGGGTAGCCGAGCGCCATAATCCACGCAGCGCCTGCAAGACTCATGCTGATTGCAAGGAAAAACGACTTCCCGTGTGAGGTCTCTATCTGTCGGTACAAGAGGAGTGTCACCCCCGCTTGCATGATACTGACCGCAATGCCAAACACAGCAGCGGCATGTCCTGCCGCTGCTGGTATGAGTGTTGGATACGTGGTCGCTGCGTAGAACAGTGCCATGATGGCAACGGTCGACCAACGCCAGAGTGATAGATATGCAAGACGTGTCCGTATAAATGCACCCCCGATGCCTATCTGTTGATTAAGCGTGTGATATTCCGTGTAAACGATAAATATTACGAGCGCGAGGAGTGGAGCGAAGAAGAAACACAGCGCGGTCGCCGTCCACACAAGGGGGAGTGTGGTGAGTAACCTACGCCGATAGTGCTTCAGGTACTCGGCATCCGCGAACGACAACAGACTCCCGACATGATGCGGAACATTGAACAGAAGTAGATAGAGGAAGAAATGTTCGGGGTCGCGTGGGAGGAAGGAGCGGAGGGCGCCGTGTGCAATCAAGAGATCTGCACCAGCGACCAAGGAGAGAATGGGTACGATGGCGTACACCCACATAAGGGCCCGGAATGGGACCGAGAGCGTACGCGCTGACATGCCTCGATTCTACACCCTGCTACTTTGCGTCTGAATCGTAGGTCGGCGGTACGACAGGTTCCGCCATCTCATCAAATTCGAGTGGTGTATCAGCGTGACCCAGCTTGCCACTCATCATGGATCGCACGGTTTTCACGCTGAAGTAGAGTGATGCAAGCATAAGCAGCACCCCCGCCTCTCGAGCAATGAAAAGCTCTATCGACTGAGACTGTCGGAGTGCGATGGCGAACGTCTCAAGAAGCAGTACCGATACGGCGGAAATCGTCGCATTGGTAAGCATCACGTAGAAATTGCGTGGATTGGTAAGACCAGCAAGCAGCACGAGGAGGAGCGATGCTCCTACTTGCGCGAATATCCCGAACGGTAACAGATCGCCCCAGAGCGGCATAACGACGAACGAGAGCACGGCCATACTAATAAAGAGGAACCGCACATGATCCCCGTAGTAGTGCGGAATGCCCCGCGTCCAACTTACGGTCGACTTCCAGGTGGTGTATCCGTCCATACCGGTAAGTGTACCAGGCCGTACGAAATGCAAAAGTCAACCAACTGCGCTACGAGGATAACTTTTGGTCGAGGAATTGGAGTGTGAGGGGCCACGCAAGCGCACTGGCTGCTGGGTCGTAGCTATCGCGCTGATCGCAGAAGAAGCCATGACCGGCGTCCCCCATCTCCACCGTGATGTGGGATTTTCCTGCCTGCTCCATTGCTTCTGGAATTTGACTCCAGAGCTCGCGCGGAATGTGTGCGTCCTTCCCTCCCCAGAAGAAGAGCATGGGAGCATTCAGGTTCACGGCACGATCGAGAAGGTCAGGTGCAATACCCCCGCCGTAGTAGGACACCGCAGCCTTCAACGGAAGGATGGCGTTTGCAAGATACGATGCCTTTCCGCCCATGCAGAATCCAACGGTCGCGATGCGTTCCCCTACACCTCCTTCTGTACGGAGCCATTCGTAGGCTGCTCGGAGATCATGTTCCTGGCCTCCGAGTGTGAGTCCCGCCATGTTCTCTGCCACACCGTCGCGATTTACGTAATCAGATTCAAAACCAGGAGCGGTGCGATGAAAGAGCTCGGGTGCGACAGCGAGATATCCCTCGCTCGCGAATCGGTCCGCCACACTACGAATATAGGGATTCACCCCGAACGCTTCCTGAATAACGATGATGCCGGCACGCGGCGTAACCGAGGGCTGCGCCACATAGGCGCGCATTTCAGATCCGTCTTCCACGGCGAGCGTAACGTAGGTGTCGTCTGTCATATCCGCTGATAATACATCACGCCCCGGTGAACGGGGCGTGATGGCTTCATTCCGAAAGCACTGAAGATTCTATTTCTTGAGCTGTGCGTCAATGAGCGGTGCAACGGTGGCGTATGGCTGCGCACCTGAAAGGAGCGTGGTGCCGACGATAAGCGCCGGAGTGCCGTTGACTCCCATAGCCTGACCCTCGTCCCGATCTGCCGCAATGGCGGCATCGTACTGGCTCTTCTTCTGATTCATGAGCGCGACAACCTTATTCACGTCGACACCCTGGATCTTCGCGGTAAGTGCCTTGATGGAATCGAGGTCACCGAAGCCCTGGTCACCTTCATCATCCTGGGCATTGAACATCGCCTGGTACCACTCGTAGAAATGGTCGGGATAGGCCTCCCACATCGCACGCGCAAACTCGGCCCCTGTCATGGAGTCCTGACCGAGGAACTGGAAGTCCTTGAAAACGATTTTCACCTTGCCAGTCTTCACGTAGTTCTCGTAGAGCTGTGACGCAACGTTTTCCTCGAACTGCTTGCAGAACGGACACTGATAATCAAACCAGAACGCGATCGTGACCGGTGCGTTCGGGTCACCAATGAAGGGATCACCTTCGGTCTTTACCTTCTTGATATCCACCTGCGTGGCCTGCTGCTGTCCATTCGTGCCAGCCGGCTTGCCCGGGTGTCCAAAGATAAATGCGGCAGCGATGATGACGGCACCCAAGAGCACAGCAATGGGTGTCAGATATTTCTCGAGGAACGATGCTTTCGAATCCATACGGTATGTTAGAGGCCCGTTATTCCAATACCGAAGCAGTATAGCAGAACCCCCGCTAGGCGCGGGGGTTCTGCTATACGAGCCTGATTATTGGCTTACGAACGTGAGGGCCTGGCCCGTCTTCCCGGCACGGCCGGTGCGGCCGATGCGGTGCGTATAGTCCTCATACGTCGCGGGCAGATCATAGTTGATGACATGCGAGACACCCGAGATATCGAGACCGCGAGCAGCCACGTCAGTCGCAACTAGCACTTGGATATGATTCTGCTTGAAGAGACCAAGTGCCTTCTGGCGGCGACCATGCGTTTTATCGCCATGGATAGAATCAGCCTTCACTCCGCGACGATTGAGGTCACGAGTGAGACGCTCGACGCCATGCTTCGTGCGGCCGAAGACGAGAACCTTGTCCATGTCCGGACCCGTAAGAAGGTCTACAAGCACATCGAACTTGTTGTCGCGTGTAACGTACACAACATCCTGGTCGATAGTCGCTGCGGTATCACGCGTCTTCACGGACACACGAGCCGGATTGGTGAGGAAATCACCGATGAGTTTCTCAATCTCTTTATCCATAGTGGCCGAGAAGAAAAGCGTGTGGCGCTTCTCCTGCATGCAGGAAAGGATGTAGCGCATATCGCCAATGAATCCCATGTCGAGCATGCGGTCCGCCTCGTCGAGCACGACGGTAGCGAAATCGGAGAGGTCGAGATCCTTGCGTTCCATAAGATCCTTCAGACGTCCCGGCGTACCGATGACGAAGGCAGGATTGCGACGGAGTACACGAATCTGCGGCACAATATTTGCACCACCAACACAGGTGACGCTTGCGAGTCCGAGCCCCTTGGCAAAGCCGAAGAACTCCTGCTCGATCTGGAGTGCGAGTTCGCGCGTAGGCACCATGATGAGCACGCGCTCATTCTTGCCGAGGGTGCGGAACTTGATCACCTTGTCGATGAGCGGAATGAGGAAGGATGCGGTCTTGCCGGTACCGGTGTTTGCGAGTCCCACAATGTCCTCACCCTTAAGCACATGCGGGATGGACTGATCTTGGATGGGAGTCGGGGTGAGATATCCCTTCGCGGCGATGTTAGCCTTCAGTCGCTCGTCAATCTTAAAGTCGTTGAATGAGTGCTGCGGCACATAGGGAGCTTCCGCTTCCATCGGTGCTGCTTTGTTGATGAGCTTCGAGAGGTCAACGGCCATCTCCTGCGCATTGCGTTTACCGCCTCCGCGCGAAGAATCGTTGCGACCGCGAGAACTCCCCGTACGTGAGCGCCCACCCCCGGAACCACCGCGATTGGGACGGCCGCGAGGCGCTTCGCGACGAGGAACATAATTGAGGGTCGGCGTCATACCGAGCTCCTGGGCGAACTTCATACCCGCCTCGTACGCACTCGAAGGAGCGGCACGCCGTGCGCCGGACTTAGCGGGACGTGAACGCACTGCGCCACCGCCCCTGTTCTTGAATTGCTGCATGTAAGTAATTGTCTTGTCGGAACCGTATGTAAATACAGGCCGAAATCGGATAAGCACAACGGTCCTCGAGAGTTTCAGGTGGAAGAGTCCTTCCTGGTCTCGAGCCGACTACCGACAAAATGGAGTCCTCAAGACAGTAAACTTGGAGCACTGTTGTACCGGGAGTATACCACGCGCATGGCGCTTATTCAAGGCTTCTGCCCTAGCGTGCAGCGCACGTCCCGCTCGCTGAGACTTGCGCTGCACGCCGTGCAGAAGCCGGCACGATATTATCCTTCCCTACGCGACCGGGCTCCGTCCCTGGATAAGACGAATGAGGACGAGGATGATCGCGGCAACAAGAAGGAGATGGATGAATCCTCCAATGGTATAGGACGTCACGAGGCCCAAGGCCCAGAGGACGAGGAGAATGACGGCGATAGTTACGAGCATAGGGTGAGGAGTTAGCCGATTAAGTGGCTCACGCGAGACGTACGAGAGGGTCTCGGATTAGCATTTGTAGTACATCGCATCCAAAGAAAAGATGAAGGCGCTTCCCCAGAGAGGAAGCGCCCAAGTTGTAGTCCGACGCGAGCGTTAGCCGCGCAGAAGTTCGTTGATGCTGGTCTTGGCCCGAGTCTGAGCATCCACCGTCTTCACGATGACGGCGCAGTATAGCGAGTGAGTACCGTCAGCCGCCGGCAGCGATCCGGGGACCACCACCGAGTATGGAGGTACATGTCCATAGATGATTTCGCGCGTCTCCCGGTTGTAGATCTTGGTCGATTCGCCGATGAAGACACCCATCGAGAGCACCGAACCTTGGCCGACAATGACCCCTTCCACCACTTCGGAACGAGCGCCAATAAAGCAATCATCCTCGATGATGGTCGGGTTGGCCTGGAGCGGTTCGAGAACGCCACCGATACCGACACCGCCGGAGAGGTGGACGTTCTTGCCGATCTGAGCACAAGAACCGACGGTCGCCCAGGAATCCACCATCGCATTCTCATCGACGTACGCACCAATGTTGACGAAGGAGGGCATGAGCACCACACCCTTGCCAATGAACGCACCGCGACGAGCAATCGAGCCTGGCACCGCGCGAATGCCGGCAGACGCGAATTGCTTTCCAGTCCAGCTCTCGAATTTTCCCGGCACTTTGTCGTACCACGCCCCACTGGTGGCCGGCACGATGAGAGCGTTCGGATTGAGGCGGAAAGAAAGCAGCACTGCCTTTTTGGCCCATTGATTGACCACCCAGCCGTCTTTTCCCTTCTCGGCGACCCGAAGGGCACCTGAATCGAGAAGTTCAAGCACAGCATGAACGGCATCGCGGGCCTGACCCCTGGTCTCGACCGAGATGGAGCCCCGATCCTCCCACGCCCTATTGATCGTTTCTTCAAGTCCGTCGAACATCGGTTTTTTCTTCCCTTCTTTCACAACGAGGTAGAACGCGCTTTTTGCCGCATGGGCCCGTTTGAGCGCATCGATGAAGGGATGCTTGCCCGAAAGAGGTTCATCATCCCAATACTGACAGAAGTATGCCCGCGCCGTAGCGATCACGGTATCAGTGACCATGACTTGCTGCTGTACGCCAGCCTCAAGCGGTTCAAAGGCGAGGCTCTCAGCGAAGAGCCGAGAACCTAGATTATTAGCCGTCGCTTCGATGACCAGTTTGTCGAGCGCGGGAAAATTGATGGCCTGCACGCCGAGTTCGTCTTCTCGGAGCGGAAACTGCTTCCCAAGACGTTTGGCGAGCGCCTCGAGTTGAACTATATATCCTTCGGTCGACATTCGGTCATCTCCCTCGTGACCAGTTGAAAACAGCAAAGCCTCGTTCGAGGCCCCGCCGCATAGAAACACGTATTTATAATTGTGGCAACTACGCGCGACGAGCCTTTGCGCGATCGGTCTCGGTCAGATACTGCTTGCGCAAACGAACCGAAGAAGGAGTGATTTCGAGATACTCGTCCTCCGCCATCACTTCAAGACCACGCTCGATAGAAAGCGTATACGGCGGAAAGAGATTGATAGCCTCATCGTTGCCAGACGAACGCACGTTGGTAAGGTTCTTACCCTTGGTGGGATTCACGATCATCTCTTCACCCTTCGAGGTATTGCCGATAACCTGACCCTCGTAGACATCCACACCTGGACCCATGTAGAGTGTGCCGCGTTCCTGAAGACCCCAGAGGGCGTAGCCGAGCGCTTTGCCAGCCGCCATCGAGATCATCGAGCCTACCTGGCGCTTCTTAATTTCACCGGCAAATGGCTTGAAGCCGATAACACGTGAAGAGAGGATGCCCTCACCCTTAGTGTCGATTACAAACTGGTTGCGGTAGCCGAGGAGTCCGCGCGTCGGACCTTCAAGCGTAAGGCGCACCTGCGTGTCGTGCTGCAGCATGTTCTGAAGCACAAAACCGCGCTGACCAAGCTTCTCGATGATGGCACCCTGGAACTCGGACGGCGTATCAATAATGACTTCTTCAAACGGTTCCTCCTTCACGCCATTGTTGTCGTGAATGATGACCTGCGGCTGCGAGACCTGCATTTCGTATCCTGCACGGCGCATATTCTCAAGAAGAATCGCAATGTGAAGCTCACCACGGCCGGAGACCTGGAAATTATCCGGTGCAACAAAGTCCACCTTAAGGCCCACGTTCACTTCAAGCTCGCGTTCAAGATACTCACGGAGCTGGCGTGAAGTGACGTACTTCCCTTCCTTACCAGCAAACGGAGAGTTGTTGACCAGAAACGAGAGCGTAATGGTCGGCTCATCAATAGCGATGGCCGGAAGCGCCTCGGCATTCGGATCAGTCGTAATCGTTTCGCCAATGAAGATGTCGGGGAGACCAGCAATGATAACAATGTCGCCCGCCTGGGCTTCAGGTACGTCAACACGTTCAAGCCCTTTGAAGGTAAAGACCTTGGTGAGCTTGCCCGTGCGTGCTTCGCCAGTCGGTTTTTTCACCGTCACGTTGTCAGTCCCCTTGATGACACCTTCGTATACGCGGCAGATGGCGAGGCGGCCAAGGAAGTTGTCGTACGCGAGATTAAATGCCTGGAGTTTCGCAGGTTTCTCCACTGCTTCCGGCGTGGACGCAGGAGGAACGAGTTCAAGAATGGTATCGAGAAGCGGCGTAAGGTCCGTACGCTCGTCTTCAAGGTTCTTCATGGCAACACCCTCGCGACCGATAGCGTACACCGTACGGAAGTCAGACTGCTCATCGCTTGCACCGAGTTCCCAGAAGAGTTCAAGCACCTGCTCCTCTGCCTGTGCAGGATTCGCTGCCGGCTTATCAATCTTGTTCAGGACCACAATAGGTTTCAATCCAAGCTCTAGCGACTTCTTGAGCACGAAGCGGGTCTGCGGCATCGGACCTTCCTGCGCATCAACGACGAGAAGCACCGAGTCGATGGAACGAAGCACACGCTCCACTTCAGAGCCGAAGTCGGCGTGACCCGGTGTGTCCACGATGTTGATCTTCGTACCCTTGTACTCGATGGAGGTGTTCTTCGAATAGATAGTGATACCGCGCTCCTGCTCAAGCGTATTGGAGTCCATGGAGACGCCTTCCTGCACCGCACCGGTCTGGCGCATGAGGGCGTCAGTAAGGGTGGTTTTGCCGTGGTCCACGTGGGCGATGATGGCGATATTCCGTATTTCCATAATTAAAAAGAGGCCGCGCGGCCGTTGAGTAAAAAATACCTTTATATATGCAAGGCGTCAATGAAACATGAAAGCCGCCTGTGAGAGCAGAAGGCTCTCACGTCGGCGGCTATATACTCACTCCGCACGAACAAGCATCCACAAGAAACGGTCGCGATCAAGATAGGTCTGGACCATCTCGAAGCCCGCAGTGCATAAGTGCGGATCAAGAAGCTCCGCATCCCACTCCGTGACGAACGGCCGAAGCCCTTCTCCTTCAGCGACAATCTCGGACCACCGCTCCCCATCTCCGTACGCAACTGCGAAGATGCCGTAGCTTCCATCGCGTAGAACACTCCGGATATTTGCGAGAGCACGGGGCACATACGCCCGAGGAATGAACGGCAGTGCAAAGCAGCAGAGAAAGCCAGCGTAAGGCCCGGGCGCAGTTTCTGTCAGAGTGAGCACGTTCCCCACGCGGAACTCGGTCTCCGGATTCTGAAGACGAGCAAGTCCAAGCATTGCCTCCGAAGGGTCGATGCCAAGGTACCCGGTGAATCCCATCTCTTTCATCCACGGGACGTAATGGCCCTGACCACACCCAATATCAATCAGGATGCCATCCTTGGGGCAACGCGCGTTGAACTCTTCGAAAAGCAAGTCCGCTTCGGAATCCTCGTGTTCGTTTTCCTCCTGATACTGTTGCTGGACAACGAGCTCCGTTTCTACTCTTTCACGATAGTAGCGAAGATTTATCTCGATGATTTCTTCGTCACTCGGGATAGTGTCGGCACGCATGCGTGTCTCCTTTCTGGAGAGAGAATGACACAAGATCCTATACGGTCAATTACCTTAAGTATTTCTTGATATTCGCCATCTGCCCTGAATAGGTCTTTGAACAATGGATCTGACCATTGTTGTCATGGATATAGAAGAGACAATCGGTGGCGGTGGGATTGAGCGCAGCATTAATGGCCACCAAACCTGGATTAGCAATCGGGTGCGGCGGCAACCCTGTCTCTTTATACGTATTGAAAGGTGAAGCGGGATAAGTTGCAGCGGCATGCGGTTTGGGCCACCAGCCATTCTCCTCATTCCCCTCCATATATTGAAGTGTTGCATCTATCGCGAGCGGCATACCCGTCTTAAGACGGTTCTGTATGATGCCGGAAATGATAGGCATGTCGCTCGCACTTCCCGCCTCACGCTGAATCAGTGACGCAATGGTCACCACCTTCGTCCACGGAATACCCTTCTTCACCGCTTCCGCAGCATAGGGAGCGAACACTTCTTTAAAACGGTTGCGCATACGTTCAGCTATGAGCGCGGGGTCTTCATCTGTGGGAATGAAATAGGTATCCGGGAAGTACACACCTTCCTGGTAGTTCACACTCGTGCTTGCGGTCGCCGCAAGCCATGCGGTTCTTTGTGCATCACTCCACTCAAGAGAGTCTGCAAGTAGATCAGCGATCTGCTCTTTACGTAGTCCCACAGGAATCTTTACCCACGCGACTGAAGGCAAGCGTACAAGCGCAGCGCCGATGGCCCAGGCATCCATGGACTTGCTTATCTCATACTGACCCGGACGAATACCTTTCCCATTCGGAGTGGCACGCAGGTACGCGAGTTCAAATATAAATGGAGAACGCACGTATCCTTGTACAGCCAGTGCCTTCCCCACCTGTTCTACCGATTCGTCCGGCTCCACCAGGAATTGTGCTGACGGTGCAGAAGCATCGGTGGGACCGAAGGCGGCGGCATACAGAAGCGCCACCGCTATCACGGCGAGAGAGAACCATAAGAATGCAAGCCCGATGACGCGGCCGATGCTTGGCCGAGGAGGAACGGTCGCGCTCATCCGCTTATTTTACCCCAGCCTCCCGAGCGTACAGGATGCGGGCCAGTTTCAACTCATCGTAGGTATATCGGCCGTGCAATTTTGCATGCGCCGGAGCAAGTTTCTCCGTACCGACTTCTTCGAAGGTCTCGTGGATATCAGGGAGTCCGGCGACCAGTCGGGCCGGGATGAGTGCAAGTAAGGTCGCCGCATCAATGCGTCCACCTGCAATGAGTTTTTCCGCATGATCGGCAATGGTACCGATCGTGAGTTTGCGTTCTTTGGCGATATCGATAAGCGGCATGCCGTCTTCAATGAATGCGAGTGTCTCGTCATACGTCGTACGCTTGGTCGACTTCGCTCCTTCTGGAGCTTCCGTGAGCGTACCCCCGGACGCCATGATGAAATTGCGGTGCATGATTGCGAGGTCGCCATCTTCACTCAACGTCTGGAACGCCTCTTCTGCGGCATAGGATTCCTCGCGCAGACGTTCATCCATGCGCGCAACTTCTGGATGCACCAAAGTCGCTTGTTCACTCCACCCGAGAAGCACAAGACCTGACAGTGATCTCACGCGCGAGAGTGCAACGTACCCCTGTCCAAACTCAAACGAGCGTGACAGATCGATGGCCGCGGCATCCATGCTCATGCCCTGACTCTTATGTATCGTAATGGCCCATGCAAGTCGAAGCGGCACCTGTGCAATCTTTGCACGCACCTTGCCATTCTCTTCAAGAGCCCACTCGGTTGATACCATCGACAGCTCCCGACCATCGCGGGTTTCGATGATCGGTTCGCCTGAACCGCGTGCGAAACCGGTGACGGTTCCGAGCGTACCGTTCACGTACATGCCTGCCGGATGATTCTTGGTACACATCACAACGGCGCCCACTTTCAGTTCCAGTGTCTCGGGCGACAGACAACCCCGCTTCAATCCTTCGATAAGCACATCAGGACCGGTGGTTTCCATACGGAACGCACGAGAAGAACCGGGAAGCCGCGCAAGACATTCATCGTTGATGCGATCCACGTCCGCGTTGTGCGTGAAGAGGCGCGGCGTGTCGCTCTCAAGCTCGTCCCCATCCGATTCGCGCGAGAGAATGGCCGACGCATGCGTATGATCGAAACTGCCATCGCGTATAGCGGAGAGAATGGAGAGATAGGTGTCGTCCTCCTGGCGATGCTGCTCCGTGAGATAACACACGAGCGGTGTAGCCGAACGCCACGATGGAGACATGAACGCAAACTCTGCTGGCGTGCCACCGCGCGTGACGGGCGGAAGCTGGAAGAAATCGCCGCAGAAGATTACTTGTAGACCGCCGAAGGCGCGAGTATCTCGACGCACCTCGCGAGCAACCGCGTCCACCATCGAGAGCGCCCCTGCAGAGAGCATGGAGATCTCATCAATGATAAGTACCTTTGCTTTTTGAATGCGGCGCGCAACGTGCTCCTTCGAGGCGATGCGATCGAGATCTTCTGCATCGAGGTGCTCAAGAATACCGATCCCGCTCCACGAATGGATAGTCATGCCGCCCACATGCGTTGCGGCGATGCCCGTAGATGCAGTCACCGATGGTTCGATGCCATGAGACTTAAGCCAGGCGATGTATGCGGAAAGCGTGTGCGTCTTGCCGCTTCCCGGCTCCCCCGTGAGGAACACGTTCGCGCCGGTCTTGAGAATGTCGAGCGCTTGGGCCTGGGTCATACTTCCATTCTACGCGTAGATGCGAGGATGCCTAACTAACATGGGGACTAGACCTTGAGTACGTAGGACTCCGTCTCCATAGCTCCCGCATCTCGGAAGAGCGTTGCGACATCCGTCTCTTCAGGGGCATAGACTGCAACGAGAATGTCTCCTGCATGCACCAGGTCTGCATAACGTTGTGCGTGTTCTTCGCCAACACCCATATTACCGAGCGCACCGATAAGTCCTCCTGCAGCGGCTCCCGTGAGCGCACCGGCAGCAGTAGTGCCGATCGCGCCGGTAAGCCCAAGCGCAGCAGCAAGCGGTCCGGCCGCAAATAATGGTCCTACGACTGGGATCACTCCCGCAACCGCAGCGATACCTGCGAGCGCTCCCACCGCTCCACCGACTACGGCTCCCTTCCCCGCACCTTCCGCAGGAGTGTTAGTGCTTACTTTCCCGGCATCGACTTCTTGCACATCCCCTTCTGCGTTGCGGTAGATGTACGAAATGTCATCGTTTGGAATGGAGAGTTCGTTGTGGACGCGATTAATCGCTTTCTCGGCGACATCGCGTGATTCAAATACGCCTATCGTGAATTTTTTCATATCGAGTGCATTAGAAGGTAATGCACTCATTTCACGATAGCTGGAATGAAGTAGAGGTTAACGCTAGTAGTCGCGGCCCTGCATACGCGCGAGACATGCGCGGTCGTAGTAACACGCGTATTCGTTGTCATACGGGTAATAGCTGGGGTACGAATAATCGTATCCATACTGCTGGTTGGCACAGTCTCCATACCATCTACCGTTTGAGAGATAGCAGCTATCGTCGTGACCACGATACGTACCGGTATCGTATGACGGTCCTATATACCGTCCGTTCACATAACAGGAGCGATCATAGTAACTGGTGCAGCCATCCGGATAGGAAGGAGCGTACGAATGATCGCAGGGTCCATATCCGTCACAGGTGTAATGGTCTTGGTATGAATAGCTTCCGTTACTCTGCGGGCTGTAGTGCGTACAGGTGACCTGCTCGATGCTCTGGCGCGTTTGCCAGTCGACGTAGCCGCTAATCGGAATGCCCCGGTCTGCTTGGAAACGCGAGACGGCCTGACGGGTCGCCGGTCCGTAGTATCCCGTAGGCGAGGCGACGAGGTAGCCTTGTGCTGAAAGGAATCGTTGAAGATACATCACGTCGTTTGCATGGCCACCGTAGTACAGGTCCGTCGAGAGCGTAGTACAGACGATCTGCTGCGGCTGTGGCGCCGGATAAGGGGTTCCATAATGGGAATACCCTGCCCAGCCACCAGCCGCGACAAGCGGCATGGCGGCAACCGTGGCAACGCGCTGGATTATGAGCGGATGCATATAAACCAGTATCCTTTCTCCTCCGTGAAGGATTCAGGAAAGAAATGAGCTAATTTGACTTTATCCCTACTTTTCCGTATACTGATGAAGCCTTCATGCGTATACCACGACTCGCTTTTCCTTTGGAACGCTTTGCTCCTGTCGGCCGCTTCGGTAAGCGGCTTTGGTCTCGATATCTCTCACTCGCCCTCTGGCTGCAGACACTTATCGGTGTTCTGGTCGTCATTCTCCTCCTTGCCGTCATATCATTTCTCATACGGTTGGGTTCTTCCGCCGAAGCAGTACAGACCCTCCCTTCCGTAACACTCGCGCCCATCGCTGAACTTTCAGGAAACGCTTCTTCGGTCGGTGTCATTGGATCGGTTCGCTCCATTACCGAAGCGAACATTCTCGCCGAATCAGGTGGTACCGTCCGTTCCATCCACGCGAAACTTGGCCAGAACGTTCCGGCTGGCTACGTGCTTGCGGAACTTGATAACGCAAGCCAACGTGCTGCCGTACTACAAGCTGAAGGATCCTACGACGCAGCCGTTGCTGCGCGTTCGGGCATTTCTGTCGGCGACATCGGAGCATCCGCTCTTAACACCTATACTTCTTCGTATAACTCACTCGACTCGACGCTCAAGACCTACGTCGACACCTTTTATGGTAGCCAGGGCGCGTTCGGTCCGACGTTCCTCATCAGTCCACGCGAATTCGGTTCAACCTATTTCTCCACCAAGCGCCAGACACTAAGCAAGGATATGGATGTGTGGCGCTCGCACCTTGCGACCGCATCGTCCGCAAATGGTGAGACACTCCTTACCGAAGCCGACAGCATCACCCGTGAAGCATCAGCGCTCGTTACTGATATCGCAAGCATCGCGACCCGTTACGGCACCGACGCCAACGCAACCCAACTCGCTGCGCTCGCTACCGCACGCACAAACATTGCTTCGGTCCAGGCAAGCATCACGGCTGCTAAGCAGACGTACCGCAGCCAGGGAACATCGGCGACTGCGGGTGCGGACGCGAGTGTGAAAACGGCACTCGGCACCTTGCGTGCCGCACAAGCAAACCTCGAGAAAACACTCATCCGTGCACCGATCTCCGGCCAAGTGAACTTCCTTCCGCTTCACGTGGGCGACTACGTAACCGCCTATACGCATGTGGCAACCGTGGCACAAAATGGTGCGCTTGAAATCGTTGCGTATGTTTCCGAGGAGACCCGCTCTCATCTCTCTGTGGGAACGAACGTCATGATAGAAGACCAGTACCCCGGCATCATCACTTCCATTGCTCCCGCACTCGATCCCACCACCAAGCAGATCGAAGTCCACATCGCCGTTACTGGTGCATCCACGCTCGTGAACGGTCAGTCGGTCCGCGTTTCATTGCCGGGCGCAGCTGTTGCGACCTCGACTGCAAGCGGTCCTCTCATGCTTCCCCTTGCCGCACTCAAACTCACGCCAAACTCGCGCGTGGTGTTCTCTCTGGGCGAAGACGGTCGTTTGATTGCACACCCCGTCGATATCGGCGATGTGCATGGTGACCGCATCGAGATCACTACCGACCTCCCTAGTGACCTACGTATCGTCACCGACGCCCGCGGACTCTCGGAAGGACAGAAAGTGAACGTCGTCGAGGCGACCAAATAGCAATGACCAGGTTCTGGACCTTTTTCATACGCAAGCACCACTTCACGGTGTTTCTGATGCTGGTGCTTCTGGCAGGCGGTCTTTACGCACTTACCGCCATACCAAAGGAGGCAACGCCAGATATCTCCATTCCGCTTGGCGTGGTCTCAACCACGCTGCCGGGTGCCAGTTCTTCGGATGTCGAGCGCCTCATCACCGACAAAATCGAGAGCGGTGTGCTCCCCGTCGAACATGTTTCGAAGGTGACTTCTACATCTGGCGAGGGTATTTCCGTAGTATCAGTTGAGTTTGATTCCTCTGCAGATATTGATAAGTCGATCCAGCTCTTGAAGGATGCAGTCGATAAGGTACGTCCCGAACTTCCCGCTGAAGCGCAGGCACCGGTAGTATCCGACGTGAACTTTGCCGACTCGCCCATCATGGTGGTATCGGTTTCCGGCGATTTGGCGCCTGCTGAATTGACGGCGCTCGGTGACTCCCTTTCCGAAGAGCTGAAGCGTGTGCCCGGTGTTTCCAAAGTGACTGTCTCTGGCGTGCGTGCGCGCCAGGTGCAGGTCATCGCCAGAGAGGATCGCTTGCGCGAGTATGGCCTCTCACTTTCCGATATTACGAACGCAATTCGCGCTGCTGGCGTCGCCTCCCCGGCTGGCTCCATCACCGTGGACGGTATCCGCTACGCGGTGCGTTTTGATTCGGGCGTACCTTCAACCGAGGCCGTCGCGAACGTTGCTATTGCAGGTCCCGGTGGTTCGACTCTCCACGTGCGCGACGTGGCCGATGTCGTCGATGGCCTTGAGGACCCCACTTCGTTCTCGCGCGTGTCGGTAGGAGGCAAACCGGCAGAACCTTCCCTCACGCTCACTATCTTTAAAAGCCGCGGAGGCAACATTGTCGAGACCGGGCATGCTATCGAGAAGAAACTTACGGACCTGCAGTCCGGCATGCTCGCCGGAACTGAAACCGTTATCTCCTATAACGGAGCGGAAGAGGTGAATAAGAGTCTCACTGAACTGGGACGCGCCGGTATCGAGACGGTTATCCTCGTCATGCTCGTACTCTTGGTCACCCTCGGATGGCGCGAGTCACTGGTAGCAGCCGCTTCGGTTCCTCTTTCTTTCTTGGTTGCGTTCATCGGCCTCATGGCTTCAGGCAACACCCTCAATAATGTTTCGTTGTTCTCGCTCATCCTTGCTATCGGTATTTTGGTCGACTCGGGTATCGTGGTGGTCGAAGCCTTTCATACCCGTCTGCATAAATATGGTGATCGCCATGAAGCAGCAATCGCTGCTATTCGCGAATACGCCTGGCCACTCATCGCCGGTACCTTCACTACCATCGTGGTGTTCATCCCACTCTTCTTCCTGTCGGGTATCGTCGGTAAATTCCTCGCCGCGATTCCATTCACTGTTATCTTCGTTCTCCTGGCGTCCATCTTCGTCGCACTTGGATTCGTACCGATTCTTTCTGTCTTCTTCGTGAAAGATTCATACAACCCGCTCGCCGCGCGCCAGGAAGAGTACAACGTGAAAGCTCGTGCGTGGTATCAGCAGTTCTTGCGTAAGCTTCTCCATGACACCAAAAGTCAAAACCGCTTCATTGCAGCGATGATCGCGCTTTTCTTCATTGCTCTTGCACTTCCCTCCACCGGACTTCTTAAATCCATTTTCTTCCCCGGTGCTGATTCAGATTACGTATACGTAGAGATTGAGAAACCGCAGGGTACAGAACTCTCTGAAACCGATCTTGCAGTACGTCAGATTGAAGAAGTGTTGTATGGAGACAAGCACGTCGCTTCGTTCGTGACCGAGGTTGGTTCTGGTAGTTCCTTTGCCGGCGGCGGTCTTACCGGTCCCTCTTCGGGAAGCAATGTCGCGAATATCACGGTGAATCTTCCGAAACACCATATCCCGAGCGCGAAGTTCGTGACCGAACTGCGTAAGGAGCTTTCCGGCATTACATCCGCTTCCATCACCGTCGGTGAGCCGCAAGGTGGTCCTCCTTCCTCCTCCCCTATCACCATCACCTTCTCGGGTGATGACCTGGGGGCGCTTTCGGCCACTGCAGATCGTGCCGCACACACTCTCTCCGATATCCCCGGTGTCGTGAACATCGATTCCAGCACCAAGGATGCCAGCGCAGAGTTTGTGGTCGCACTTGATAGTGCAAAAGCAGCCGAGATGGGAGTCTCACCTGCAGTGGTTGCTGATACGCTTCGCACCGCCCTCTATAGTGCCAAGGCGACCTCTATTCGCACCGGTACGAATGATATCGAGGTGCGGGTGAAGCTTGATCTCAATCCAACGTACGCTGATCCTTCCGAGACCACCCATGCCAATATTGATGCGGTGCGTGCACTCACCATTCCAGGCGCCAAGGGTCCCGTACCCCTTTCCACTATCGCTGACGTCCATTACGCAGCGGCACAGACGGCCATTCATCACGAAGCCGGACATCGCATCGCGACCGTAACCGCAGATGTGGGTCCGAAGACCAACGCACTTGAAGCGACCCGTGCCTTTGAGAAACGTTTTACTCCCGCGATGCTCGGCACGGGGGTGACCATGAAGCTCGGCGGTGCGTCAGAAGACATTGGCAAATCCTTCACTGAACTCTTTATTGCACTCATCGCAGGTGCAGCGCTTATGCTTTCCATCCTGGTGCTTGAGTTCAATTCATTCCGTCAATCCTTCTACCTCCTCTCCATCATTCCGCTTTCGTTGGTGGGTGTATTTGCCGGTCTTACGCTCGTCGGACAGCCGCTCTCCCTCACCTCCATGCTCGGTGTCATCGCGCTTGCGGGCGTGATTATCAACCACGCCATCATTCTCATGGACTCGATCGCTCGTATCCATCGTGAAGACGAGACCATGTCCCTTGAGAACGTGGTGATCGAGGCAGCATCCACCCGCCTACGCCCCATCCTCCTCACCACCGTTGTGACCGTGATCGGTATGGTGCCGCTCGCTCTGGTGTCGCCATTCTGGGGACCGCTTGCCGTCGCCATCATGTTCGGTCTCGCCTTTTCACTCCTTCTCACACTCGTCCTCATTCCCGTTCTCTACTACCGCTGGCCCGGGAAGGAGGTGCTTGCCCGTTTCGCACGAAGTTCGGAGGAATAGCCTCACTCGGGACTCATCCTGCTGACGTATACTGGTGTCGATGGCACTCCCCACGCCTTCGACCGATATTGGGTACATTCTCGCGTACGGATACAGCGCGCTTTTTCTTTTGGTCGCAGCAAGCGAAGTCACAAGCTTCCTACCGATCGGCATCATTCTCATCGGCGTAGGAGCACTCGCGCGTGCGCACTATTTAAGTTTTTTCATATCGTTCTTCACGGCCGCTGCTGCAAGCACCATGAGCGACATTATTGTGTTTGAGATATCACGGCGGCTCGGCAAGAAGGCTGGGTATCGCCGATTCGTTGAGCGTAACCGATTCGCAAATCGCATCGAGGGCTACGCCAAGCGCCACCCGCGCGCAACCGTTTTTCTTTCCCGCCTTATCGGTGTCGCAAGCACACCCGTAAATGCTATTGCCGGTCTCTCACAAATGCGCGTCGTCGAATTCGCCTTCTTCGATCTGTTGGGAAATGCCCTGTGCACTGCTGCCTATCTAGCTGCAGGCTATTTCATCGGTGCGGCATGGAAGCAGGATGCAAAGCTCACCTCTCTCGGTATCGGTGTCGCGCTCGCCATCGGCGTGGGCGGATATGTTCTATCGGCATATCTGCGTGCACGCAAAAAGAAGCAACGCTCCTCCCCCGCTACCGAGACATAATCCACCGCACCACTTGACTGGTGAACCCTAGTTCACCTATCATAGTAAGCATGTACGACAGCTACAAACGGAAGATTGTCGGTTTTTATGAACGGCATAAGCGCATGCCCGGCTACAAGGAGATCATGGAAGCGACAGGTCTTTCTTCAAAGAACTCCGTCTATAAGCTCATCAATAAGCTGGTCGAGGACGGGGTCGTAAAGAAGGACAAGCAAGGACGTCTCGCACCCGGTCGCACCCTGGTAGGTGTCCCTCTCCTCGGTCTGGTCGAGGCAGGTTTCCCCTCCCCCGCTGAAGAAGAACTCCTCGATGTCATGGATTTCGATGAGTTCCTCACTCCAAACAAGGAGAACTCCTACATTCTCAAGGTAAAGGGCGAGAGCATGATTGATGCCGGCATCTGCCCGGGCGATCTGGTTATCGTCGAACGTCGTGCATCGTATAAGCCTGGTCAGATAGTCATCGCGTCGGTCGATGGCGAGTACACGATGAAGTACCTTCGCAAGAGCGGCGATCGATTCTATCTCGACCCCGCCAACGCAGCGTTCAAGCCCATCTATCCGAAAGGTGCGCTCAATATCGAGGCGGTAGTGACGGGCGTCGTTCGCAAGTACTAATGCTATGCCGACAGAGGTCGGATGGGAAAAGAATTACTATTACCCACGCGCCATCATCCACGTGGATGGTGACTCTTTCTTCGCGGCCTGCGAGGTAGCAAAGAACCCTGCCCTAAAAGGAAAACCGGTAGCCACCGGTGCCGAACGCGGTATCGTATCGGCCGCCACGTATGAAGCTAAAGCGTTGGGCGTGAAGCGTGGTGTGTCGCTCGCGGAAGCAAAGCGCATCTGTCCCGATCTCGTGGTTATCGAATCGGATTATGAGACCTACGGACTCTACTCGGAGCGTATGTACGCAATCATGCGCCGCTATACGCCCATCGTAGAGGAATACGGTATCGATGAATGCTTCGGTGAGCTCACCGGCCTGCGTCGCAAATTCCATAAATCTTACGAGGCCATCGCTCGTGACATCCAGGCGGATCTCACCCGCGAACTCAACATCACCTTCGGTGTCGGTCTCGCACCCACGAAAGTGCTCGCCAAGGTCGGCTCGAAGTATAGAAAGCCAAACGGCTTCACCGCCATCCCGCTGTCCGAGAAGGATCGATACCTGGCAAGTACGTCCGTCGATAAGATTTGGGGTATTGGGCCGAATACCGCGCGCTACTTGAATACGCTCGGTATCCGTAGCGCGCTTGATTTCGCGAGGAAGCCCGCAGGGTGGGTGGAAGAACGCGTAACCGCACCTATCCATGACATATGGAAGGAGTTGAACGGGACTCTAGTCCATGAGTTGGTTACCGATCCCAAGGAGACCTACCAGTCCATTCAGAAAACACGTACTTTCCGTCCCGCTTCGCAAGATCCCGTGTTTCTCTTCGCGCAACTATCGAAGAATGTCGAGGGTGCCTGTGCCAAAGCGCGACGGTTTGAATTGTCTGCGAGACGTATTTCATTCTTCCTGAAAACCCAAGAAACATTCCGATACCGCGTGTGCGAACTTACCCTCGAACGACCCACGAATGTTCCCTCTGATATTCTGCCGGTCATCGAGCGCCACATGAAAGATCTCGTGCGGCCGGGCGAAACATATCGCACCACCGGGGTAACCCTTTCACATCTTGCGGAGCACGCAGAGCGCCAGCCTGATCTTTTTACGGATCCAGCAAAAATCGCAGGTAAGGCTCGGATCTTCGAGAAGGTGGATGAACTCTCGGAACGGTTCGGACGGCATACGATCTTTCTCGCCTCTTCTATGCAAGCGATCGTGGAGAAAACTGACGCTGAACAGCATGTCGAGTACGGCACATCGGCGTCGCTCCGGAAAAACGCTCCACAACGCTTCTCCGGCCGGGGCATGAAAAAGCTCTTCTCTCTTCCGTATCTAGGCGAGGTCTCGTGATTCATTCCGGATTCAGGCCAATGAGCGTACCGTCCCGTTAATGGAAGGTCCCTCGCTCAAGCTTGCGGAAGAGCAGATGCGTCCGCTTCGCGGCAGGATAGTACGTGAAGCGAGCGGCAATACGAAAGTGGGAGCTGCTCGATATGTTGGCAAAGAAGTAACGGACATATTCTCGTGGGGCAAACATTTGGTATTCCAGTTCCCCGATGAAGCCGTGCGCATCCATTTCATGCTCTTCGGGACGTATGAAGCGGAGATTGAAGGCGTGGTCGTGACCGGCGATTATCGCCGTGCGCGCGAGCCACGACTTTCCTTTTCATTCGAAAACGGCGAAGTGCTCATGTTCAACTGCTCGGTGAAACCGATCGAATCGAAGAACGCTAAAGGAGATTACGATTTCAGTATCGATATTCTCTCACGGAAATGGGATCGACAGAAAGTGCTCGCGCTCCTCGCGAAACAAGGCGACGAGGAAGTAGCAGACGTGCTCCTTGATCAGGACATTTTTGCCGGTGTCGGGAATATTATCAAAAACGAAGTGCTCTCCATCGTCCGGCAGAACCCACGCACCAAGATAGGTGCGCTCACAAAGAAACAGCGAGAGGAATTGGTGGATACGACACGAGCGTTCTCCAAGCAATTCCTCGCATGGCGCCGGAAGTTTGTGCTACGGAAAAACCTGAAGGTTCATGGACGCGGCACGTGCCCCTACTGTGGTGGCAAACTAACCAAAGAGAAGACTGGCCGGCGCGGGCGATGGAGCTACTGGTGCCCTACCGACCAGCCGTTGCGTTCATGAGCTCCTCCTTCTGTGCACGAGGTAACGTACGGATGGCATATTCCCGTTTCAAGGCATCGCTACGCGAAGAACACGGCTCTTCGTACACGAGCAGTACCGGCCGACGTGTTCTCGTGTATGCAGCTCCTTTGGAGGACTCATTATGTTCCTTGAGTCGACGTACCACGTCCGTCGTGATGCCGGTATAGAAAGTACCGTCGGAGCACTGAAGGAGATATACCGTGTAGCTCATAGCTGCATGGTACTCCCTACCTGCCCGCAGGAGCAGCTACTGCCGTGGACTGACGGGCGAAGCGAAGTCCTCTTCCATCTCGATACCGATCTCTTCGAGTACCGGACGGTTCGAGCGACGCAGTTGTATCTGCGGGATAAAGAAGACCAAAAGAAACGCAGCGAGAAGGAAGAAGCTTCCAATGAAGAAGACTCGATCCATAGCGTGCGTGAACGCTTCCGGCTGGGTCATGCCAGCAGCGAGACCCGAGGCAAGCGCTGCGTTCATGATGCCGCCCATGGCCGCAGTGCCGATGGTGCTACCGATGGAACGGAACATTTGAATGGTGGCGGTTACTTCTCCCGTGCGCTTTGCATCAAAGGCGCTCTGCACAATGAGCGTGAAGGCGGACATGGTAGGACCAAGACCAAGACCAAGGAACACCATACGCACCGCAAGTCCCCACGATGTCGTCGCGGTCGAGACCGTAGCAAAAAAGAACATCGCAACGGTGGCTACGAAGAGTGCACCAATGAGAAGTGACCGATATTTCCCTGTTCGCGAAATAATCTGCCCGCTTGTGGTCGAGGCCACCACAATACCAATCATCATGGGCGTAAGTGCAAGACCTGCATCAGTCGCAGAGGCATGGAGCACCGTCTGCGCAAAGAGCGGAATGTACACAATCGCACCGAACATGCCCGCAGCCGTAAGGAAGGTAGTGATGACGGACAGGCTGAACGCTTTTGTGCCGAACAGCCGGAGCGAGAGAATGGGCTGCGGAATACTTTCCTCACGCCACACGAAGAAGAAGAGTGAGATGAACGAGAGACCGAAGAGCGCGAGTATCTCTCGCGAATCCCAGGCGTAGGTGCTTCCACCCCACACCATTGCCAACAGGAACGGCATGAGCGTCGTCATGAGCAGGAATGCGCCGAGATAGTCGATCTTGGCGTTGTCATGATGACGCTCGGTGCGTGGCAAAGTGGCAAGCAAGACGACAATGGCGAGGATGGCGAGCGGAATATTCACATAGAAGACCCAACGCCACGACACATTATCGGTAATCCATCCACCAAGAAGCGGGCCCACCACGGAAGCGATACCAAAGGCAGCACCAATGATGCCTTGGTACTTGCCACGTTCTGCAGGCGGAAAGACATCCGCAATGAGCGCAAAAGAGGTCACCATGATGGCTCCGCCACCAATACCCTGCAACCCGCGGAAGAGAATGAGCTGCAGCATCGAGTGCGCCGCACCGGAAAGGATAGAACCGCCAAGGAAAATGACGATGGCGACAATATAGAGCGTACGACGTCCGAACATGTCGGAGAGCTTGCCGTAAATAGGGGTGGTGAGGGTGCTTGCAAGCATGTATGCCGTGAACACCCAAGAGAGGTGCTCAAGACCGTTAAGCTCCCGCACGATCTGCGGCATTGCTGTCGAAACGATGGTCTGATCCATGGCCGCAAGCAACATGGCGAGCAAGATGCCGCCTAAAATCGGGTATTTATTCTTCGAATCCATATATCGGTTCTATCACTGCATTCTCACCTAGGCAATCTGACGCTTCCCTGAACCGTCTACGGCACGATGGTAATGGTGGCCGTAAAATCCCGATCCGAAAACGTACAGGTACCTGGAGCAACTCCTTCAAACCGTGCCGCATAAGAGGGCGGCGAAACCGCAGGAATGTTCGAGATACTTCCTAAGATACCTGCAGGCACACAGGAAAGCTCCTGCTGCGGGTGCTTCGTTTCATCAAGAATGAGCGTGAAGCGGGACGTGACAGTATAGGTAAATGTTTTACCTGAATCCGCCTCGGTGATTTCAAACGGACACTCCCCCACTCTGCAGCCAGGAGATACCGACGGGGCCTTCGCGTCATTACCGAATTCCTGGCGCTCTGATATCCAGATCAATGCGCCAATGAGCGCGAGAACGAGCAGGATGATGGCGATGGTGCGGGTCATATATTAGGGAACGATATCATAGCAATTCTCACCATTCCCTGCCGTCGTAGGCTGCGGAGTCCCGGTCGATCCCGTGCACACACCCCCAGTGTAGTAGGACGTACCAGAGAAATCAGAGCTGCTCTGATCAGAACAGCGTGCTTGAGAGGGCGCATCCGAATCAGTGAGAAGAGCACGGTTACTCTTATCTTCAAGCGGTGCTCCGAGATGATAGGTCAGACAACCAGGAGCTAACGCGGCATAGTTATAATCCCTGCCAGTTTTCGGATCCTTGGGTACATTCGGCATATATGAAGTAGTGTCGAGCGCTCCGGTGCACCCAGACAGACAGTACGGAAATTTCTTATAGGTCGAGTAGTACAACGAAAGTGCAATGCGTATTTGACGGAGATCTGAAAGCCGTTCCGCGTCACGTGCACGGGGCCGTGTGAGGACGAGTGATGCCACCACTACGGATGAAATGATTCCTATGATGGCGATGACAATGAGTAGTTCGATAAGCGTAAAGCCGCGAGAGTCTTCCATATATCGAGGGTACCATAAAACACTTGCCGGACTCCGAACGCAAAAGAGCCTGGGTCGCAGGCTCTCCTAGCGGGCTTTTTGTATCAATCGAAGCTGTCGTGCCGAATAGTATCCGGTAACCCCTTCAACTTCATAATCTTTCCACGCTGTTTTTACGCGTACTTTCGTCTTAAGTTTGGTCAACTTTACTTCGACCACATCGCCGACAGCGAACTCTTCTTCAAGCCGATCGGGAGCCGAAAGAGCTCCTCGGTGCGGCCCTCGTTGAGCGTCGCGGACTTGTCTAAAGCGCCGGGAGGCGCCGGAATAGGTACTATTCATGGTCGCCTCCTTTCGCTACCGATCGCATTAAAGCATGGGCAGCTGACGCCGCAACTATGCAAAACCAGGGAAGTAGTCCTTCTTGATGCGATGCCAGGAGACACCGATCGAACGGAGCATCCGGTCGAACCCGGTCACCATTCCTTGAGGTCCAGAAAGATAGAAGAAGCGTTCTTGGTAATCAGGTATATAGCGAGCAATGAGTGCGGGCGTAAGTTGGCCTTCTGTATCCGTATATACCGGAACTACCTGGATGCCAAGCTCGCTTTCGGCTTCCGCTAGGTCGGCAAGATACGGAGTCTCCTGCCGACTTCGATTGGAATACAGTAAAACAATGTCGCGCTTTTCACCCCGGGCGCGCAACTCGTTCAGCATGCTACGGAAAGGGGTAATGCCAATACCTCCCGCAATGAACGCTAGCTTGCGACCAGAATCGGATGGAAGAACGAAATCTCCTGCCACCTGCGAAGCAATGATAATGTCACCCTTCTTCATGGCGAGTAATCGCCCTTTGTAGGTACTCATCGGATCATAGAATTTAACGCCGAGCCGTATAAAAGGGTCAGACGGAGCAGAGGCAATGGTGAAGTATCGACGGATACCACGACTATCCGCGTGTTGGTGCGGGAGCGTCCACTCGAGATACTGGCCCGCAGAGAATGCGAAATGCTCATCGGGTTGAAATACGAACTCATAGGTGCCCGAAGAAGTGCGAACGCGGTCGACGAGGGTAAGGGTATGCTTCCCTTTTGGACTCATCACGTATGCAACGATATTTCCTGCAAGCAATGCGAGTTCGGGAGTGAAATAGAACGTGCCAATGTGCACTTCAGGCGCAAAGAGGAATCCTACCAGAACCGCATACCACACCCGGTTAAAACGCCCTGGTGGCATAGTGAGTGGTTCGGTAAGCATGACCGTACCCAAGAACACCGCCGGAGAATACAGGAGCGCCTGCTTCACAATATGCAGTGCACCAGAACCTTCTCCCGCACTCAAAAACAGAATGGTCACCACGACCGATGCCCCGAAAGCAAGTACGAGGTCAAGACGCCGTATCTTTCGTGCGACGAGGAAGCCCCCGACAGTTACGAACGGCAGCATAGAAAGCGTACCTACCCACCAACTTGCACCCACGCCGAGCGTAAGCGCCGGAAGGGCGACACCAAACGCCGCTGGATTAAAGAGATGCTTGTGACGTATCGCAAAAATATATTTGGAAGCAGCGGCAAGTGCTGCAGCCCAGCCTGCAAGCATGAAATAGTGCGGATCCCAGAACGCTTGCGGCGGCGAGATGATGAGCGCGAGAATGAGCGCCGTGATGTAGGTGGACTCTGGATTTGAAGGCGCATCGAATGCAAGTGCGAAGATCTCATTGGTGATCCAGGTCACTGCGAATATAAGAATCGCAGAATACGCAATGTACAGCGGACTGTACGGCAGGAAATGGAATGCACCGAACAGGACAGCTACACCGAGAAGCATCAGCAGTTCATACAACACGAGCCGGTACATCGTTATCCGGTTCAGGATCGAGTCAATGAAGCGCATCATAGAGAAGTGTATGCTTCAAATCCGCTCGTCATAACAGCGGTGCCGGAGGGAGTAATGGCGTATGCTTCGCATCCCCCGAACCGCTCGAGGAATTCGATACCCCGCTCACCCATGGCAAATGCGGCCGTCGCCAACCTATCTGCCTCATATACGTTAGGACCGATCACGGTGAGGCTCACGAACGCATCAGATGCGGTCGTGCCCGCATGCGGATCATAAATATGTGCGCCTCGTACATAGGTACCCGAGGTGGCGACACCCCTGCCATGCGGATACACCACCTTCACCACCTCCTCGGATGCGAATGGATTACGAATGCCAATACTCCATTCTTTTCCATCGCGATTCATGCCGCTCGTCTGGATATCTCCAGCAATCTCTAAATAGAATTGATCGAGTCCACGACTGCGTAGGAGTTCGGCCGCACGCTGGATTGCCCATCCTTTCACCAGTCCAGAAGGATCGAGTGTTCCATCAGGTGTATATACATCAAAGTATCCGCCTGTTATGCGTTTCGTTTCTTCAGCCCGTTCAAGTATTTCTGTAAGTTCGGAGCTATAGGCATCCGGTTCAATTTCTCCTCGATTGATCCGCGACACTTCACTACCCTCCTTATAGGTACTAAAGCGCTCATCCACCTCTCGAAGGAAAGAGAAAACTCCGTCATACTCCGAAGAAGGAGCTCCTCCTACAATCTCAAGCACCACCGGCATGCCCATAATTGAGCGTGTTTCGCGCATACCGCTATGCCTTGGCTTGAGCAAGTGCAGAACCGAGTGACTCGACGAATGCTTGGCTGGTATCCGAGGCACCGGAGACACCATCGACGTTCGCGCTCTGAGCTTCTATCGCCTCGGTACGAAGCATCGGAAGAGCCTGCTGGCTAATATAGACGGAAGTCTGACGGTCATTTGGATACTGCAGGAATGCAATATTCGTCAACTTACCTCCCGAAATGGTGGCGCGCACTTGCACATATCCGTAATACGCATCTGCCGCATTCCCCGTATATACGCCATCCACATACTTCCCCGTAGGACGCGGAGTTTCTGGAACAGGTGCAGGAGTCGGAGCTGACGGCTTCGTCACCGGCCGCGTTGGTGGTTGAGCGCTTGATACGGGTTTCGATGGAGCGGCAGAGGTCGAGTCGGTTTCCGTTGGCACGACAGCAAGCGAAGTGGTGGTTGCTACATCGACACCAAGGCCATTCGCCTGCTTGGCTGATGTGTGGTTATAAATCGCATACGATCCAAATCCAAGCAAAAACAGAGCGGAGATGATGAATTTCTTCATAGGGTATCTGGTACCCCTTTAGTACGCACGATTTCTGACTTTATTACATCCTCACCGAGATGTGAAAATCTGGATGTTCTTTGCTTCTATCACCCCCTCTTCGAGCGTTCCTAGAACAAACACCTTGTCTCCAACACGTGGCAACAGGATGCCGCTCTCCGGGGACACAAATATGGTGAATATGCCGTCATCGGGATCATGATCCCAATCATTGTGTTGAAGTGTGAAGGTGCTTGTCGCTACAGAAATCACGGAGCCGCGATACACTCCCTTCCGCTCGTGTGAATCAAATATATGGCCGTACACATCTTCAACAACGGGTAGTTGACGCTCATGCGCCTCCCGAAGAAGCGTGGCGTGTAGCGGTGTGAGGTTTAATACGATGCCGAGAATTACGCTAGCCACGACAGTGCCAAGGAAGATAGGCATGAGCGGTATGCGATACGCAAACCGAAATCCACGTATGAGCCAATCGAGGATGATGATGAGGAACACAGCACCTACTCCCCAGGTCCACGGAAAGAGTGTGAGGAATGTGAGCACTCCCCGGGTACCGAACCCGAGCAAGAACTGTTCACCGCTCTCATGCAAGCTGAAAAGAATGAAACTAATGACGACCCCCGACGTGGCAAGGAGGAGTATAGCTACCAGCACGGTTGCTACGATGCGCGCCACAAAATACGCGCGCGGTCGGCGACGCACCGTCCCCTCCCGTATCTTTTCAAGTACGGTACTTCGTATCGAATTGTTGGGGTGGTCCGTCATAGGGGCAGTTCAGAACTCTCGGGAAGGATTCGCTTCAGCCGTTCACGAGCGCGCGATAGCCGCACCCCTACCGTGCTGACCGGGATACGGAGCACATCGGCGATTTCCTGATACGAGAGTTCCTCAAAATAGTATAGGACGATAATTTCACGATGTGCGGCAGACAAGGAGGAGAGTGCCGCCTCTACTACTACGCGGATTTCTGCATGTTCTTTCTCTCGGCGCTCGGAATCTTCATGTACCGGATGCGGAAAGAAGCTATCGAAATCAATACCGTACACGGGTTGACGCGTCCGTTGGCGAAGAATGCTCACAAAGGTATTGTGTGCAACCCGATAAATCCAGGGCGAAAACCGTTGACGCGTATCGAATGATGCAATGTTCTGATAAACCCGAATGAAAATGTCCTGGACCGCTTGTACAACTGCATCTTCTCCCTGACTCCCCAAGAAACGAGAACCGTACCGTAATAGTTTCTTTTCGTAACGTTCTATGAGTTCCCCGAGCGCCTGATCGTCTCCCTGCTGAACCCGACTAGCAAGCGACTCGTCTGTTTCCATGCTTATGCCGCTCCTTCAAACAGCCGCCCAATCAGGAAGGTGATGGCCATCGCAAGGATACCACCGATAAGTACCCGAAGTGTTGCGGGTATGGTTTTTACCCCGGTGGCACGCGCGCTTACTACCCCAGTAATTGTAAGAGCTACGAGCACTGCGGCGAATGTGACCGGTATGCGAAGCGGCGCGGGCGGAATGAGTATTGCGAGGAGCGGAATAAGGGCACCTACCGTAAACGCAGCCGCTGACGCGCCGGCAGCATGCCACGGATTCGTGAGTTCTTTAGGGTTAATACCAAGCTCAGCTTCCGCGTGCGCTGCAAAGACATCATGGGCAGTGAGTTCTTCGGCCACAGTACGCGCCGTGCCAGGATTAAGTCCTTTCTTTTCGTAGAGGGAGGTGAGTTCATCGAGTTCGGGTCCGGCATAGTGCTCAAGCTCGTAGCGTTCCTTATCGAGCAGCGCTCGTTCGGCATCGCGTTGGCTACTCACCGATACGTACTCACCCACCGCCATGGAAAAGGCACCTGCCAGAAGCCCCGCGATACCCGTCACAAATATCACTCCTGACGGGACGGATGCTCCGGCAACTCCAACTACAAGTGCAGCAAGTGAGACGATGCCATCGTTTGCACCCAGCACCGCCGCACGCAGCCAATTCAGCTTGCCCGCAATCGGAGCGGTGTGAAGTTCGCGGTGGGTCCTCATGGATTCAGAATACCACTAGGGTTGGAACAAGGTCGCAGGATGGTAGCGGACAGAAGAAACGGTCGGGAATTGCTTTGCGGTAGCTTCTATCTCCTTCCACAGGATGGAGGTCCGGCACGAACCACCAGAAAGCTTGTGCTGTGGATCAGCAAAGGTGAGCGTCGCCACCCCACTTGTTATCGATGCATTGGTGAGTGAAACGTCTGGCAATGGAAATTCTGTCGTAAGACCTTGAGCTCGTTCGGCATCAGTCAATTCACCCTTGAGTAGCAATTGTATTGCGTCAGTAAGCGGCGTAGAAGTTTTCGGGATATTGCGCTCGACTGCGACTAAGCCTTTCGAGCTGCATTGTGCTCCACCCGGTCCTTGATCAAGCAAGGGGTTGTAGTAATAGAGCTTCACCGTTGTCTGTCCAGATTGACTCGATAAGAAACTCACCGGAATCTCAAGCGAGTTTGCGTTTTGAGGAAGTCCAGAAGGGTTATCTTTCTCAAGCACAAGCTTCCCCGTGGATGTGTTTGAGGAGGCGAACGTAAGTGTTACCGAGAATGGCACATATTCAGTCGTCATCCAGTCCCCGGATGCATGCGCAGGGGCGCTTGCGATCAGCTTTCCCGTTGCGTCATAGAGCTTCACGGGAAACTGTGCCTCGAAATACCATGAGCCACGTGCCTTTCCCGTCACTGTAAGAGGGCTTCCGACCACCGCATTCGGTAACGGTGCGTCAACCACGATCAGATCGTCCTTGGATGCGGGTTGTGGTGGTGTAACGGAAGTAGTTGGTGTGGTGGTTGCTTGTTCAGCAGGAGCCACCTGTGTTCCAGTACGTCCAAACGCATACCACCCAATCAGACCAACGAGAACAATCGCTCCTAACACTACGAGCATGCCAAATCGTGTCATACCCGCTATTGTACCCCCTCTTTTCTTAAGGAAACGATGAACTTAGGAGCGTTTCTTTGCCGGAAGTTTCTTGCGTTTGACGCTCGCCATCTTGTCGAGTTCCTTCTCGCTCATAGATTCGTACATACTCCTCGATGCACCCTTGAGTGAGGCTTTGCTCTTCTCTCCCCGTTTAGCGGAGAGAGCTGCTCCCGCGGCCATCTGTTGCTTCTTCGATTTTGCAGGCATAGCACGGAGCATACGAGGAATCGGGTAAATAAGATATGAAAAGCCGGCGATCTCTCGCCGGCCGGACGCTGCCCACAGAGCTAGCGTAGTTTGGGGATCCAGAGCCCGAGCTCGTTGCGGTGCTCGCGTAGGTCTTGGTGAACCTTTACTCCTCCACGTTTGAGTATTTGTGTGGACGCCACTCGGATACGTTCACGGGTTTCGCTTGAGATCGCGGTGAAGTCCGCCTCACGCGTGACGACGATCTCGACCGTTTCGCTATACCTTCCGAACGAGTGAGGGTAGAAAGGTGTCTTAACGACGGAGAACGTATTCCGATTCTTCTGCGGATCCTCGAGTCCACCCTCTCGCTCACGATGTAGCACGAACGAGTGTGGATGAATGCTTAGCAAGCGTGTTTCCGCAGTTACAAATGGTATGCGTGGATCATGGATGTCGAGCCGGGGCGTTTTCTTGGCGGCAATGAACCCTGCTGTAAGCTGCTGCTGCATCCAGTCCGCAATGCCGCTCACCGATCCCGCATCACCACCACACCCCGAAATCGTTTCGAAGAGTGCGTACGCGGCGTCGAGGCCATGAGGATTATTCTTATACGCCAGGTGCCGCTCCTCCTCATCAAGCTCACAGAATTGATGTGGAAGGAAAGGAGAGAGACGGAGACTCATCTCCGTAGCAAGCAGCTCTGCTTGGTAAGGTACAAGAGAAGAACGCAGAGCACGGATGGTCTTGCAGCCGCTCCAGAGAGCAGCATCCAGACAGAATCTGATCGCGACACGCTCTAGATCCTGCTGAAATTCTTTGAACGCTCCAGTTATTAGCTCGAAGCGCTCTTCGCGGTTCTCGCCGAGTACGACCCGGCGGATACGACTATCTTGTTCTCCCTTCACCTCGAAGGGACAGCGAAATATTTCCGTGGTGGTCATTCCACCCTCCCTGGTGTCGAGGCGAGATTGCCGGACGGGTTATACCACGAGAACCAGGGAGAATCTATGGCACCCTCGTGCGAGTGAGCACCAGCCGAGGTTCGCCCATCCCCATAATAATTCTCAAGCAAGGAGCTACATCCCGCCCGTATCCATGACCTCCACGTATGCACTCGGGATAAGCTGGAGGTGCGGGTTTGACTGAACAAGCGTAGCCGCTGCCTCATGCGACTCCGCCTGCACGATCATGAACCAGTTCATATCGTTCTTTACATCTTCGATAGCATCCTTGCTGACACGCTTGGTCTTGCCGAGAGGCATTCCCTCTTCGACGATTGCATCCTTATTGGTTTCGCGCCAGGCATTCCACTGCTCCATGACCTGCTGGGACTGTTCTTTGCGAGTAGTTTCGTCCACATTAGTCATCCAGTCTTGCATGGCTGCGGCCGGAATACAGAAGATAGCTACGTATTTGTTCATAATACGAGGCAACACGAATAATGAAGTAACTATAGCAGTATCTGAATGAAGAACCCCGGGAGTATTCTTGGAGTGCTTTAGAGTGCGACCACTGGAGACTTTCTGCAACATGTGATAGGTTCTGTCCAGGCAATCACCGGAGGCGTCTTATGAGAAAAGACTTATGGCGCCTCATACCGAGGCACACCCCTGACGGCGGGCTCTTATGGAAAGATCCCGTATTGAGCATAATCGTCAGGCCTAAATGGCAGCGAGTCGAGTACGACGGCGGGAGCTTGCGGTACCAAGAGTATGTTATCAATCTCCGCTGGCCCATACTTCTACAGCTCCAGCTCCATGTGAGCAAGTATGGAGTTGGTGACTACTTGGCGGAGCACATTGATTACATCGAGAAAGGCGAACGGCAATTCCGTGTTCAGTTCATCTTAAAGAATGCCGTGAGTGGCGGAGAGCTTGTCGTTCCGCATTTCATCGTCAACCGGCGGCACTTCAAGATCTTCGAACCTTGCAAGTACCGGCATGCAGTTACTGTTGTCGAAGAAGGCGAACGTTTACTTCTCAACCTGGGCATCCGCTACTCCTTCCAACGCATACGGCCAGTTCCCTTCTAGTCCGTCCTCCAACGAAAGGTCGTTGGAGGACGGCTTTTCATTTTTCAGACTTTGTAAGCTGCTGGCCTCCTCGGTCTCGTAAGTCCTGCCGCCAAGCTCCACAAGTCTTTTCTAGCGGATATTTCTTTCTCAAATCGACGCTCCTCGGAATTAGTATCCGTAATCTCCCGAAAAGGGAGTGTGGGGGAAAAGAATGGAGTGTATGGGGCGTATCAAATGTCCAGTAATTGCCGCGAAAATCATTCCGTCAATAAGGACCAAACCCGACTCATCTACATAACGAACACCAACACTATCTTCATAATAAGTATTTTTCAGAGAGTCTAAGTAGACTTCTAAAATGGAAATAGGCAGCTCTGGTGATAAGGGTGCACTTAACTCGTTTCCATACTTTTTGCACTCATCGTAGATATGCTTATATTTGTGGCCGAGTCCTATCAAGTACGCATCTATCTTTTTCGCATCATCCGGCAACGATGCATTTTTTAAGAGTAAGTATGACTTAAGTAGTAGCTCAATACCGTGTATCAGGAGAATTCCATACTGGGAACGCGCACCACGATCTCTGTCGTGAAAGAGAATATCAGCACTTTTTATACACTCTCTGCCATCGACGAAAAAACTAGTCGCGAGTTCTTGTTTATTGGATCTTGCCATATTTGTAATACTAAGGCTCCTGGGAGTCCGAACCTATCTCAAGTTAGCTGGCCGTCTGAGACGTTATTCGAACATTAATTGTTAGGTAATTCTCCAATCTCCCTCGTCTGCCACAACCTGTTCATTCGACTATCGTTTTCAGTGCGTGGCTGATACTCCTTTAATCTTTCGATTGAAGCTGAGTTTGGAATGTTGTACGCCAAGTATGCAGTACCAGGAACAGGATGCCAGCCTCGTCGTTCATACATTCCCTTGGCAGGAGAGTTCTCATCTATAGCATCGATAAGAATCCCTGCCTTTCCGCTTTTATCAAGCATATCTTCAAGGTACGCCATAATCTTTCCAGCATAGCCTTTGCCCCAATCCTTTTGGTTTCCATCTTTACCGACGGCCAAGATATTAATGTAATAAAGCGGAAATGGACGTGAATGGTATTCGAAAGCTGCATACCCCACCTTTTCGCCATCTATCATCAATTCAAGTCTGTGTTCACTTCCGAACCGCTCTGAGTTTCCTACGGGACGTTTATGCTCGAACTTTTCCATTGCATAACAATAGCATTTGGAAGAAATATGGTGCCTTAACGAGCTGCGGGACTAGGACTCGAACCTAGATAACAACATCCAGAGTGTTGCGTCCTACCATTAGACGATCCCGCAATACCGTGGGCCGCCGAAGCGGCCACGGTTTTATGACAATACTGGAAATCAAATCTCTTTTCAACCAAGCAAAAGAACCGCCGCCCATATGGGCGGCGGTTCTGATAACTAGGGTGGAGTTGGAGTTTACGGTGTGGTGGTAGCCGTAGTCGTTGCGTGGTCTTCCCCGTTACCCTTCTTCACGATTCCAATGATGGTTGCAGCATCATGGCGTGCGGCAGCAAGGTCCTTCTGGGCAACCACTAGCTTTTGGCCGGCAGTTTTCATAGTGGCCTTATTGGTCGCCTGGGTCGACGTACTCACCGTGAGATCGGCAGTAAGTGAAACTGCGGCATCCGCCTGGATCTTTGCGTCCGCAATCTTAGCCTTAAGGTCAGTGAGCGCAGAGGTCGCTGCAGTCACATCAATGCCGGCCTTCTGCGCATCGCTGATGCGAGTCTCAAGCTTCCCTGCTAGCGCGGTGAGCTGCGTTACGACTGCATTGATACGAGACGCTGCTGCGGCAATACGTGCCTTCGGCTCGGCGAACAGGTGTTCCTTGGTCACCTTCTCTAGGGCCTTAAGATCAGCCTTGAGGGTGGTAGTTGCGGTCGTGGTGCCGATGCTCGTCTTCAGGGCAGTAAGCGCATCGATCTCGGACGTGATGGATGCTTGGAGTTTCGCGAGCACATCTGCAGGGAGGAGCTTGATGGAAGCAAGACGTGCCGAGAGCTTCTGGAGCGCCTCAATGCGATTGTCGATGGAAACAGATGCATGCTCGTCCATTTTCTCGATATGCATCTGCTGGCCCTTGTTCTCGATACGATCGTCCGTGCTTGTTGCATCTTCGTCGTCCTGCCCCTTCCGTTCCATGTGGGCGGACGTTGAAGCCATGAACTTCAGCTTCGGCATGCCGAGCATAAATAGCGGACGCTTGCCATCCTGCTTGTCATGCATCTCTACGCGCAAGGAGCTGGAGGCAGTTACAGAATCATCGGAACCCTCGTCCGCAAGTGCCGGTGCAGCCGACGCGAGCAACAGAGCAATACCGAGCGATGAAGTAATAAGGTGAGTCTTTTTCATAATTGAGAGAGCCTAAACGTTATTGAGCTGCTGCAGCATCGATGCTTCCGGTTGCATCGGCAGTATCACTTGCCGATGCTTGAAGCTGACTATCGATGGCTGCCAAGTCATCTTCAAGAGAAGAATCTGTCGTACTGGAACCGCTCGGAAGCGTAGTGACCTCACTATCGTTCTGCTGATTGGCGGTCTGGTGCTGCTGCCAGTAAAAGAAAGCCGCGGCGAGCACGACGGCTACAACGGCGACCGCGAGCACGATCTTCGTAGTGTGTGACATGGGGCGTGTGAAGGATAAGGAAGGACCTGTACCTGGTAAGAGGACGTATTAAGTATAGCGCTCTTACGAAGCGTCACAGGTCTCGTGTGGAGAGCGAAATTTATCCTTCCGAACGCTCCTTGGCGGCCTTCATGAAGGCGGAGAAGAGCGGGTGCGGAGTAAGCGGACGCGCCTGGAGCTCCGGATGGAACTGACAGCCAAGATAGAACGGATGCTCGGACTTCGGAAGCTCGGCGATTTCCATGAGGACACCGTCAGGGCTGGTTCCCGAGAAAACCAGGCCCTTGTCGGTGAGTTGCTCGACGTATTCGGGGTTCACCTCGTAGCGATGACGATGACGTTCATCAACCACGTCGGCACCGTATGCTTCACGAGCAACCGTTCCCTCCTTGAGGTATGCCGGGTAGGTACCGAGACGCATGGTACCGCCGTACCTCCCTTCCGCAATAAGTGCCTTCTGATCCGGCATCACATCAATGACCGGGTGCTTTGCGTCAGGATTTATTTCAACCGTGTGAGCACCATCGAGTCCCACAATGTTGCGTGCGTACTCGATGACCAACATGTGCATGCCGTAGCAGAGACCAAAGTACGGAATCTTGTTCTCGCGGCAGAACTGTGCAGCTTTGATCTTGCCTTCGATACCCGTCTCACCGAACCCGCCTGGCACAATGATGCCGTCGTACTCGGCAAGCGTAGCAATGTCTGCACTCTTCTCGAAATCCTTGGCGTTCAGCCACTCAATCTTTGCCTTAACGCCCACTGCAGCTGCAGAGAACTTGAGTGCTTCGATGACCGAAAGATACGCATCGGAAAGCACGAAATCACCAGTATCAAAGTATTTCCCAACGATGCCGATGCGCAGATTGGGTCGTCCATCCCCACGAGTCTTTTCCACGAACGCACGCCAATCGTCGAGGTCAGCTTCCACATTCGTCTCAAGATTAAGTGCCTCAAGGAGCGCGTCACCAATATGATCGTTCTCAAGATTGAGCGGTACGTCGTAGATGGACTCAACATCGGGAGCCGAGATGATGCGGTCGGGACGAACATTGCAGGAGATGGCGAGCTTTTCCTTGCGACGAGCATCCATGGCACTGGTACTGCGCGCGATGATGAAGTCAGGCTGCACGCCGTATGAATTGAGCTCACGCACTGCCGACTGGGTCGGTTTCGTCTTCATTTCGCCAAGTGTGCCCGGCACGGGAAGGTACGACACCATCACAAAGATGACGTCATCTGGATGCTTCAACTTAAGAACGCGCGCAGCATCAATGAAAAGTGCGTTTTGGAAGTCGCCTACGGTTCCTCCAATCTCAATGACAGAGATGCGACTGCCGTTATTGGAGGCAGCCTTCTCAATGCGGCGAAGTATCTCATCGCGTACGTGCGGCACTGCCTCAACGCACTTGCCTCCGTATTCAAGCGCACGTTCACGCTCAATCACGGTCTTGTACACCATACCCGAGGTCATGTAGTCCTCGGGACCAAGGTCGCGACCGAGGAAGCGCTCGTAGTTACCCATGTCCTGGTCGGTCTCAAGACCGGACTTCAGCACGAAGGTTTCGCCGTGTTCGGTCGGGTTCATGGTGCCCGCATCTACGTTGAGATACGGATCGATCTTCACGAGATTCACCTTGTAGCCGCGTTGGTTGAGAATGAGACCCATCGAGGACGTGGCGATACCCTTACCGACGCCAGACATGACGCCGCCCAGCACGAATATGTACTTATGTCCTTCGATGGCCATGATTGCGAGACTAGATTCTTAGATATCGGCGCACGCCGATCCAGCTAGCGAGCGCGCCGAGGAAGATACCGGAGCCGACGAGCACAAAGAACACGAAGGCAAAGTGGCTCATGTAGTACTGGAAGAGATTAAATCCACCAAGCCAAGATTCCAGTGCCCCACCCGCATACCAGGTGACTGGATAGAAGAGGATGAGGGAGATGAGTGCCGCGAGGGTACCAGCAATAATGCCTGCCACGATGAACGGACCCCGGATGTACATGTTCGATGCACCGACGAGTCGCATGACGGCAATCTCATCACGTGCAGTGTAGATAGCGAGCCGGATAGTGGCGAGTGCAATGACCGTGGAAGCAAGAGCGAAGAGGACAATGATGGCAAGACCTACCTGCTGGGTAGTGCGGATGGCGGCCGTAAGGCGGTCGATGACCGTCTTATTCTGGAAATAGTTAATACGATCGACGATGGAACCATCACCCGGAGTGAGATTTTGCGATGTAAGGTAGTCAACAATCGCACTGTATTGACCTGGGTCCTGGGCCTTCACCGCAAGAGAGGCCTCAAGCGGATTAGTGCCTAGCTCCTGGAGCGCCTGGAGCGTGAGCGTGTCGTTCGCGTGACGGGTCTTGAAATCGTCGAGCGCCTGATCGCGCGACGTATAGGTGACCAGTGCAACCTGCGGAAGCGCCTCGAGCTTTGATTTCACAGCGAGAATATCGGATTCAGCCGTATCGGTCGTGAAATAGACGTTCACGTCCACCTTGCTCACAATCTCGGAGAGGGTGTTGTTTAGGATAGCCGATAGGAAGATAAGGGAACCGATGATCGTGAGGGTCACGGTCATGATGAGCACGGTTGCGAACGATACCGCGCCACTGCGCGCGAAACTCGTCGCACCGCTTGAGATGATTCGTTTCAGGAAAGTACCCATATAGATTTACAGGACGTAATGCCCACGCTGATCATCACGCACGACACGACCGCGGTCCATCGTGACCACGCGTTTGCCGAGCGCATCCACCACTCCCTTATTGTGCGTCGTGATAATGACGGTCGTACCGAGCTCGTTGATTTTCTTCAAGATCTCGATGATCTCGTACGTGTTAATCGGATCAAGGTTGCCAGTCGGTTCGTCAGCGACAATGACATCCGGACCATTCACAATGGCGCGTGCGATAGCCACACGCTGCTGCTCACCACCCGAGAGCTGGCTTGGGAAATGGTGCGCCTTGCTGCCGAGGTCCACAAGATCAAGGAAGTGCGGTACATCGCTTCCGATTTCATCCTCGGTACGGCCAGCCGCCTCCATGGCAAAAGCAACGTTCTCGTATGCCGTCTTATTTGGAATGAGGCGGAAGTCCTGGAACACCATCCCTATTTTGCGGCGGTAGTGGTGGAGCGAGGAAGCCGGCAACGCATGTACGTCTACCGATTCGAAGAAGACCGATCCTTCGGTGGGACGCTCTTCGGCAAGAAGCATTTTGAGGAGGGTCGTTTTACCGGCGCCCGAGTGACCGACGATGGAGACGAATTCTTTGGGGGCGATGTTGATGGTCACATCCTCAAGGGCAGGTGTCCCATCGCGATACATCTTCGTGACCTTGTCGAAATAGATCATGTACGAGGGGTATTGTACCCCACCCCGTTTTTCGCGTCTATGAAAATGAAGCGCTCACACCGCCCCGTGGCGTACAGAGTGTGTGGATAAGCTAATTCGCCTCCTCTGATGCCGGTGCCGCATCAATAAAACCGTCCAGATCACCGGCGAGCACGCCTTCCGTATCGCGCGATTCGTGCCCTGTTTCGTGATCCTTCACCAATTTATAGGGGTGGAGGACATAGGAACGCATCTGACTCCCCCACTCGTTGGCGGTCGTTGCCGCGACCGAACGACCCTTGGCGACAGCTTCCTCTTCTTCGAGCTTCCTCGCATACAGTTTTGCCTTCAGGAGTTCGAGTGCCTTCTCTCGATTGGCTTGCTGGCTTCGCTCCGAAGAGACATGCACCGAGGTTCCGGTTGGCACATGCGTTATACGCACCGCCGTCTCGCGCTTGTTCACGTTTTGACCACCTGCCCCGCCAGACTTTGCAAACTGCATATCAAGCTCATCGTCTTTAATCTCGATGTCAGCATTCTTTACAATCGGGAGGACCTCTACCATCGCGAAGCTGGTCTGGCGTTTGTCGTTGGCATTAAATGGCGAGATGCGGACCAGGCGATGTACGCCAGCTTCGTGTTTCAACCTGCCGTATACTCCCTTCCCGGTTATCTCAAGTAGGAGGTTGCGATACCCGCCATGGTCGTTCTCGTTCGCATGCAGTTCGCGCACATTCCATCCTTTACGATCTGCATATCCTTCGTACATACGTCGAAGCATCCCAGCAAAGTCCTCGGCATCATCGCCGCCCGCGCCTGCAAGAATGGCAAGCGTTGCCGGAGCGGCATCAGTACCATCACCCGAGCCTCCTTCCTTCAAAGACTGGTACTCACGCACTATGCGCTGCGCCTCCTCCTTGTTCGTCCAGAAATCAGGTGATGCCATCATGGCCTCTATCTCGGCGATGCGATTCTCGTGCTCGGAACTCATGCTGCGAGTATACAGGATTGACCCAGCTCCGCCCTCATGTTGGAATCTCCTCTAGAGCAGTGGGCTCGAATCATTTCCAACCAGGGAGTCAGAAATGGCCGTACAGAACAAGTCGCCGAAGCAGCGATGTCTCGTGCTGGTGCGTGTCATGCCTGATGCCGTGCATGAGATGTCAGCTGAACCGACCGGGTATATTTTCATTCGGAAGTCGCGAGGTCTCACCACCTATCTTTCTCTGCCCGGGGCACATATGACCCGGTGCGGAGAACAACCGTCTGAGGCAATTGCGCGCATTTTGCAGTCTCAGACGAGACTTTCGGCAAAGCCCGAGGCGTTCCAGTTCGTCGGTGACTTTCTCACGACTAAACTCACCCATCTCTTCACCGTCAACATCCCCGTGTCGGAAATCCCATGGCTTGATGAAGGACGCGAGGATTTCATGCCCCTCTACCTGAAGCAAATTGAGTTCCAATCAGCTTTTACGGAAGGCCGACTGAAGATAAGTCACTACCAGTACCTTATAGATGCCCGGCTCTTTTCTCCGCCTGAGCAGGTGGCGGCGTAAACTGATGCCACGAAACGCAGAGCCGCAAGGAATCCACCTTGCGGCTCGTCGCTTTCTGGAGCCACCTCCGAGGATCGAACTCGGGACCTTTGCGTTACGAATGCAATGCTCTACCGACTGAGCTAAGGTGGCGCTGTACTCGCTAATCTACCCTATCGACGGGCGGTATATCAAGCTGTCGTGTTCGGATGGCGACGAGTGCCCAGACACTTCCCAGAAATGCACCTAGCATATTGAAGAAGAGATCGAGTGCGGTGTTGTAATAGCCGCCCACATCCGTATGCGGCACAGTCACTTTCGTAATGAACTCGACCACTTCATTTAGAGCACCCGCGCCATTGGCAACCATGAATGCAATACCAAGAAGGAGGATGCGTCGTAGGCGTGTCGTACGCGCGAGTAGTGCATACGTTATGAGTGCAACCACGAATGCTCCGTAGGGATGTACCAGCTGGTCGAATTTCCAAACAGTGAGACCTGTCCAGTTAGGTATAGGAATAAGCACGAGATTATAGAGCACATCCCCATGCACCATAAGTCCACCCCCAGCAAGGTGAAGCGCGCCCACAACAGAGATGAGAAGTGGCATCCATAGAGGAAGATCGAACCGAACGACGAGGTAAGCTCCGAACGCGAGCAGTATAAGCAGCAGAGCCATGTAGGCGAGGAATTCG
Source organism: Bacillota bacterium (assembly GCA_050260455.1). GTDB lineage: Bacteria > Patescibacteriota > Minisyncoccia > Phycocordibacterales > Phycocordibacteraceae > C7867-001. Next base: position 56,810 of record JBLNCF010000012.1, on the reverse strand, counting down.
GTATTTCCTTCGCGCATGATAATGACCGTACCCATGATGATGTATACGAGGGTAAACGCCGCCAAAATGAGTCGCGCGAGCATCGAGTAGTTCATGCGGCACGATTCTGGAACGTGTCGCATGAATAGATAATGAGTATGAAAAAACGCGCCTACGCGCGTTTTTTCATTGGAGCCGATGGCCGGGATTGAACCGGCGACCTCATCCTTACCATGGATGCGCTCTACCAACTGAGCTACATCGGCGAATAAAGCGATAGTACGGTACGGAGCCGGTGGCTGTCCACCCCCTGTCCTCCACCTCTCTTTCCGGTTGCTATCCTTATAAGGTACTAGCCGTTAGCCAAGGTCCATGAATCACATGAATCCGGCGGGTCACTGCACGTGCCCGCACCACAAGTTCGGCGCCATTCTGATCATCCTCTTCGGCCTCACGTTCCTCCTCGGAACCATGGGTGTGCTGTCGGGCATGTTCGTATCGTATGCGTGGCCGGTGCTCGTCATTCTCTTCGGGCTTGCTCGCCTTATGGGCGGCAGCTGCAAGTGCTACACCCGCTCGTAAGAGCGCACTGGTGCGCACTGAATCGGCCGCTTATGCGGCCGATTCGCGTTCTGCCCAAGCCTTTGCACCATAGAGACCTGCAGCGTCCTTGAGCGCGGCAGCTCGTATGTCGAGCGATTCTGGTAGGACCTTCTTGATTTCCGAAAGGCTAAATCCGCTGTCCTCGTTCATAAGCGAACCGCCAAGGATGATGACATCCGGATTCCAGGCACGAGCCGTATTTTCGATACCCTGGACCAAGTATTCGGTAAGTTCGCTCCAGACCTCTGGCGGAAGCTGCTTTGGTTCCACTCCTCGCGACCGCATAATGGCGCGACCTCCTATGAGGTCTTCCAGCCATGTATCGTCTGCCAGCCGCAGAACAGCTTCACGACCTGCACCATTGCTGGTGTGAGGAACAACGTTTTCCCCCTCAATACATGCCGTGCCGACACCTGTACCAAGTCCGATATACGCCACCCGGTTCAGCCCTTTTCCGGCTCCATATGCCGCTTCACCGAGCGCTGCCAGTTCCGCATCGTTACGCACATGAACCGGAGCACCGAGCGCTGCAGCAACTTTTGATGCAAACGGATACGCATTCCAGTGCGGAAGATTGGTCGCCTCCGCAAGTGAACCATCATCCTGCACAATGGCGGGCACGCCTCCAAACAGCACTTCGACGATGCCATCCTCTCGAGCAAGAGTAGCGAGTGCGCGAACGGCTGCTTCCGCTTCACTCGGTGTGTCGATACGACGGATATTTCCTATCCCCTCCGGAAGTATCGTTCCGACACGCAGATGGGACGCACCGATATCGAATGCGATACGGCTCATAGGAGGCGTTTGAATGCTTCTATCAAGGGCACCGTGCCCGGATCGATCCCGCGCGTCTCGGCAAGTGCCTGCGCGGCATAGGCAAACCGGTACCAGGTTTCAATGAGCATGCCCTCGCGCGCGTGCTGCGAGAGATCAATCATGCGAACCATGCGACCCCGGTCTTCCATCACACTCCGAAACGTCTCCATCCTGCGGACGATACGCGGATCATGACCATCTATGAGCACCACGAATCTGAACAGATGCTCAAGACCTTCCGGCATATCCGTATCGAACGCCTGCATCTCATTGTGATTGAGTTCGGAGAACACATTCGTAAAGGCGGGCGTTCGTCCTGTTTCATTGAGCAGGATCTTCCCAATACGTCCCAGCACGGCAGCGTGAGACGACGCATAGATGAGTGGTACCGACGGTAGTATGAAATGCGCATCTTCTTCGGCTTCTTCGGTAAGCCGCTCCATATCAAGCACTGTGCTTTCCAAACGCTTCGCCACCTCTTCTTCTCCGGCGAGCACCAAGAGTGCTTTCGTCATGGATAAAAGTGCATTGCGCGGCTGGTGTCCGGCAGGCACCAGTACGAGCGGTAGGTGTTCACGCTCGGCAAAATCAGCCAGCGTGCCACCAGAAGCTACGACCGCGAGACGGCGACCTTGTCTAAGAGCAGCGTTCGCAAAGCTAATGGTCTCTTCGGTGTTCCCTGAATAAGACACCGCAATATGGAGTGCTCCTGATGGAGTGAACGCGGGTAAACCGTATCCGCGATGCACCACGGTATGTCGGTGCGGGAGTAGAAACGCGAGTGCATCACCCGAGAGTGCCGAACCACCCATGCCGCCTATCACCAGGTGTTCTGGAACCGCCTCAAGCGCACGACGGACGATAGGTGCGAACGTAAGTTGTCGAGCAAGTTCCTCTTTCATGGTTCAAGCATATCGAGCACGAGCGTCCCCCACGTAAAGTTATGCGCTCCGTACGCCTTTCCGGTCTCGGGATTGAAGTACTCACGAAACCCATTATGTTCGATGAGCCGCTCGGATACCGTGCGTATCCACGCAGCTTCACTCTCGAAGCCGTAGGCGCGCAAACCTTTATATATGAACCAGTGTGGTGCAAACCAGAGCGGTCCGCGCCAGAATCCAGCAGCACGATACGACGGCTCGTGCTGGGAGACGGTGCGAATACCGTAGGGCGACCGGAACGTGGTGTGATCATGGAAATGCGTCTCCACCACGGCTTTTGCTTCCTCTTTCGTGTATAGCTCGGCGAACAGTGGCATGAAATGCGACCAGGTAGCGACCTTAAGGAGTTCGTGATGCTCACCTGCGACTGGCCAAAAGACACCGTCATCGAGCATGACGTCGCGCATGGCAGACCGCATGAGCGAAGCGTTCACCGTGGCGAAATGTTCGGCGTCAGCATCTCCCACCAGCTTCGCCAGCTTGGCGAGGATTTCCAGATTCTTAATCATGATGACGTTGAACGGAACATCCTTCACCCAGAAGTTTCGTTTCATGCAGACCTCCTCATTGAAGTCACACACCATGTTGGCGCGCACCAGCTTATGTCGCTCGTACATGTGCCCGAAGAACGAGATATCAGAAGACACGTGCATGGGAGCATCAAACCGTGGCGAATTGTCCTCACCGGACTCGTCCGGATTAATGATGCTTACCAAATGATGGTCGAGCGGATCACGACGATCGACCAGATATTGATAGAACCGCAGCATCGGCGGAAAGAGCTCTTCCAGGAAGCGTGTCTCGCGTGTGTGCTGATAGATAGCCTGTGCCGCATACGCGAACATGGGCGGCTGCGTGATTGAGGTTACCCCACTGCTGCCCCATCCCCAGTTGTACGGGCGGGTAATTTTCGTATCCCAAAAGATGATGTGCGGCACCATGCCGTCCGGAAGCTGTCGAGAAAGGAGCGCGCGCAGCTCCGAGATAGCCGCTTCCGGATCGAACTTCGCCAATACAATGGCATGGAAGCAGGAATCCCAGAGCCACTGGTAGGGATAGGTCTCCGGAGAGGGCACCGTATAGGTGTGGCCGGTGTCGGTGCGACGGCGGTTGCGACGTAGAAGTTCGTACGATTTATCGCGCAGATTCATTACTTGGAACGTTCAGTAAGAAGAGCAATAATCCGATCAAGCTTCTCGATCTCGATGCGTGCGAGCGAGACCTGCAGATCCTCGATCTCCTGCTCTGCCTTTTGGTTGGTCTCGTAGTCAGCGAGGGCCTGCGCACGATCGCGTTCGGCCTGCCGATTCTGGCTCATCATGATAATTGGCGCCGCGTACGCTGCCTGCGTCGAGAAGAGCAAGTTGAGAAGGATGAAGGGATACGGATCCCAGTGCTTCATAAACGCGACCAGATTAAACACGACCCAGCAGATGATGATAATGGTTTGTGCAATGATGAAGGGCCACGAACCCATAAGATTCGCGAGCCCGTCTGCGATCTTCTGGCCCATCGAGAGATTCTCGCGGTGCTTGCGGAACCACGTGGCAGGACGGTGCGGTGCGGCGTTTCCCATAAGGAAACGATACCACGCACGCTTTCCTAATAACCTTCAGGGAAGGAATAACTGCTCGGTATAGGAGAGGGCTCTTCGGCAGAAGTTCCGTATGTCATGACAATCTCCTGATGTGCATCGAGCGCAAGAGCAGCGGGATCGCCCGTGTACGGTTTACCATTCACATATACCCGCAGCGTGTTGGTTGCGTCCGCACAATATCCACCCAGGCAGCTCTCGGTAAGGCGCACACCCCAGACCTCAAAAAACTGTCCAAGCGTATAGGTCTCAACGGTTGGGGACTCCACATGAATGATCCCTGTGGTGTCATGGGTGTGAATGGGGGCGATAAATGGAGGAGCAGATTCATGCACACCGATCTCGGGAGGCACATCAATCTTTTTGCCGTGCACCAAGATATCGAGATGCTGATGGATATGAAGTGCGTTACCCTCCTGCGAGAGCGCCGGTAAGCCCGCAGCAGCCAACCGTGCCTGTAGGGTTTCCTCCCCTGCCGGCCAAGGCGCTTCGGTAGCAAGTGGGGCCACCGAAGCTGATGGTTTGTTGCCCGTAAATACATATGCAAGAACACCTAGGACGCAAAGCAGAAGTACAACGATATAGGGCCAGTAGGTTTTCATAGAGTCCAGTATAGTTCATGGTTTATAAAGAAGCAGCCGCCCTATGGACGGCTGCTTCTTTATGATTCAATCCCTATTTCGCTACTCGACGAGCGAAATGCAGGCTCGTATACGAGAGGTACGCAGTGATGAAGAATCCGAACCAGGAAAGCCAGAGGGGCACAGCAAAGGTGCCTAGGATGAGGCCCCATCCAAACGCGAGACGCAACAGGTGCACGAGGGCGACAATGGCGAACACAACACCTGCGAGATAGAGCAGGTTGCGCTCGGTTGGTGAATTGAGCGGAAGCTTCATCTTCCATCCCCAATGGACGAGCAGAAGAAGCATGGCGATATCGAAGACGGCGATCGGAAGGATGGCTGATTCCGTCCAGGTCACACCAAGGATGGTAAGTGGAAAGAAGCCGGTAGCGCCGAGCCAGATGACGCTCACCAGATCGGCAAGGAAAAGACCTGTCGCGACCTTGGCTGCTTCACGAAGAAAGTGGCTATGCATGAATAGGTAACTTACGACTAAGGAACATATTCAGTATGGCTCCCCTTCTGGCGTTTGCCAGGCGTAATGCACAATCCTCGTAATTAGTCGGCATATTCAAACTCTGCCCAACACAGGAAGTGATCTGCCATTACTCTCTCAATGCCTGCATCTATGAGAGAGAATTCAGGACTACTAAAGATGTAGTCGGTGATTTTTCCATCGGGACGAGTAGGTTCATGGGGCAGCACATTCGTGAGTTGCAGTTTCGTTACGAAATCCTTATACAAATCCGCGGCATGTGCATAGTTGAAGTCGCCACAGAGAATAAGCGGTGCAGAAAAATGCGTCTCAAACTCCCGTTCAACTTCGTGCGCATAGCGCTGTCCATTCTCACTTTCATAAGGCGTGCCCAGGAATCGCAGAGGCTGCAGGTGGGTGTTCGCGATGTTTCCGAAACTATACTCAAGCACCTGGATACCTTTCTTGTGCTCGTGAGGGATCCCCCCATCTGGAAGTGATAATGGGAAATCAGGATACGGCAGCGTGTAGAATTCTTCGGTGGCCGGTTTCTGCTTAACCAGCACGGCATTCCCCAGTTCATATGCAGGATCGATATGTGACTCGCTTAAACCAACTTCGATGCATGCGTACCCTCCTGCAGCCTGTGCAATCTCCTGCGCAACTGAACGTTCGGTATTCACATGCGTTTCCTGAAGACAAATTATGTCGGGGTCGAGTCCCCGTATCTTGGACGCGAAGTAATCGGTGTCTTCTGCGAGATAGTCTTCATCCCTAAACGCAAAGCTCTCGATGGAGCGGATGGGCTTGGCACCTCCAATATTCCAGGTGGCTACCTTGAGCTTCATGCCCCAAGTGTAGCAGCCAGCAACCTTCGAATTCCCGATTGGGTTGTAGAGGATATGTCAGACCGCATCATTCTTCCTCTCTTCTTTTTCTGTCTCTTTACCTGTGCAGGAATGGTCCTTATCGGCATTTGGGCCGGAAAAGGCCTTCCTCCTCAATATTTCCAAACGATCGCGAGCTTCTTCGTTATTGGCCTTGCCTGCTTTCTCACATGGTTGGTGAAGACCCTACGGAGCATTGCCTCGCACCTACAGAGCAACGAATCGTGAGGTAGCTAGAGAGCTGCCAGTCCGCGCAATTCGGAGGCGAGTCGTTCCGAGAATGCGTGAGTCGAATACTCATGCACAATCTCCTCTATCTCTTCTGGAAACAGGGCCTCTGCTGCGACCGGCGCGATGGTGACACCATACTGCGCAAAGAGCGCCATGGCGCGTGGCAGGTGATAGAAGTTACTCAACACCGCGCACTCTGACGCGTTGAGATGGTGTGCGGAAATGTAGGCGCATATTTGCTCTACATTTCCTTTCGTACCCGGCGCTTCTTGGGTAACCGCCTCAACCAACGACGCATCAACACCGTGTTCATTCACCAGCATGGTTCGGAGCACTTCTGCCCTACTCATATCCGTGAACTGCTCATCGTGATATCCGACGACAACAATCTTCTGCGCCTTTTGCTCTTCAAGCATTCGCTTCGCCGCGCGAAGTCGCCATGAACCGAGGAGCACTCCTCCCGTGTCGGTATCAGCGAGTTCAAATGACTGTCCGTCTCCAGTTATATCGGCGGACAATAGAAAGACATGGCTGTAGGTACTCATACCTTCTTGCGGGCCTGTGCACGCACCCAGGTGCCATATGCGAGAGCCATATCTTCAAAGCTTTTCGAATTGTTTGTGACCTCTCGCTTCCCATGCACCATCCGTATGGAAGCATTGAGCTTCACTGGTGTGGTGTACTCTTTCACCTTTGCTAGACGAGCGACACGCCTTCTCCCTTCCGTTATCGTCTTTTCGGGACCCATGAGCATGTCATCCAGAAGCGCTTTCGGTGAAGGCGGCTTTCCCGTCGCAAGCTTCACGAACTGCTTGTAGGAATAACGAGCACCATACTTCCATACCGCAGCCATTTCCTTCCCCACCTTCGGGTTATCAACGATATATCCGTATTTTTTATAGAAATACGCGCGCCATTGCGAAAGAGCAATCTCGGCGAGTCCGTACCCGTGGTACGAGCCTGAACTCTCCCACGAATAGATATGGGGAATGTTGAGCGCATACAGGGAATCTTCGGTTTCATCGAAGTATTTGCGGTAGTTTCTGCGCGCGATCGCTTTGACTTTCTCTGCAGTAAGACTCTTCGTCTCGTAAATGTCGCGCTCGAAATTAGAGACAAAGAGTATTGAGAGCATGCGCTTGGCGCGAAGCGGAGCGAGGGTGCGCACTTTACGCTCGAAGAGGTCAAAAGGATACGGATTACCCTTCTTGTCCTTCGCATAGCGCATCCTCCATTCGATACTCGAAAACAGCGTATCGAGGAACATGCTCTGGGTTTCCGCCCACGACATCGACATCGGTGCGTATTCCTGGTTCAAGATCACCTCTCGTTCGGTCACGTTAAGGAAATGGGCCGCATGCCCACCCTCATGAAAAAGCGTGTTGTATCCCTGAATCCCTGACCCAACCTGGCCAGCCACTACATTGCAGGTGAAGTTGGAGCTGCCCGGAACGAGCTTGCCCTTTTCGTAGTGGACGAGGTCCGGCCAATGACAGAAGCCGTTGTTCCATTTCCCCTTACGGTCGAGAAGATCAAGCTGAAGCACGCTCTTCTTATACTCAATTCCAAGTGTGGCAAACGAGCGACCCCACCGGAGAAGTGCTTCATCGAATTGGAAATAGGGATCTTCCTCCTTGGTGAAATCTCCTGCGAGCATGTACGAGAGATTCCAAGGCTTGCGCAGTCCCGGCATCTTCTTCTCCAGGGCCCGTACTTCAGCAAAGGTAATCTTGCTCTTCTCGTAGATTGAGTCGAAGAGCTTCACAAGCTCCGATTTCTTCATACCGTCCTCGCGTTCGGTCTTGAATGCATAGAAATCGGTGTAGCCCATGCCGCGCGCATATTCGTTGCGCAGATTCACCATCTGGATATATTCATCAAGCAGGGTCTCTGCCAGCGCTTCTCCGGCTTCGTAGCAAGCCTTGCGGGTCTGCTCGTCTTCGTGCGTATCTTTCATCGTACGCATCTTCAAATACGAAGCTTCGACGAATCGACCGGTGTAGGGATCTATATATCCCTCTTTACGAGATGCACGCTTCTTAAGCGTTGCTGATTCCAATTCACTAATCCGTTGTTTCAGCTCGAGAAGCTCACTCGGAGATTGATACAGCTCGAAGAACTGTATCCAGATCTTGAGGCGTTCCCTTGTGTTCTTGTCAGCACCCTTAGAAAGATGCTTTACCTTCTGCAGATACTCACCGTTACTTCGGAACGCATCACGTGCAGCCATCGCATCATCCTTCTTTTTGTCGACGGAATGATCGCCCATATACGAGATCCAAAAGAAATCTTCGTATGCCTTGTGGAGTTTGAGGTATTCGGAATTGAGTTCGTCGAGGAATCGCTGTGCTGCAGTCATACGACCGAGTATACCTGAGACACCCCGGGTCTAGTGTTCCCAAACTTCAAGCGGATAGAGATCGTATGCGACTTCCTCGTAGGGATGAACTTTCTTTATTGCTGAAATGACGGGTCAACGATACGCACAAAGCCGCCCATAATGGGCGGCTTTGTGATCTGCGCAGCGGACGGGACTTGAACCCGCAACCTCCCGCGTGACAGGCGGGTGCTCTAACCAGTTGAGCTACCGCTGCAGAATGCGAACTTACCGAATATAGCCTGTTTAAGAGCTATATTCAATAACCGTATGAAACGGGTGCTGGTGGGAGGACTTGCACCTCCGACCTTGGGTTTATGAGTCCCATGCTCTAACTACCTGAGCTACACCAGCAATAAAATGGAGCTTACACTGCCCGAGCCGTATCTTCAATCCGCGCTTCGGCAACGACAAGGTCTTCTGGGGCGGTGACCTGAATCCATTTGGTGGCATACACCGCCTGAAGTGGAATGCCAGACGCCCGTGAAGCCGCCACGACGGTCTGTGGGAGACCGTACTCACTACTTCCTGTCGCTTTCGGCATCATGGGGTGTTCAAACACCCGCTGATCAAGCACGACCATGTTGGTGTTCATGAGGCCCGGCTTTCCTCTATGATCTCCTTCTTCGATGGCGACCACTTCCCCGTTTTGATCGGTAACCATGCGTCCACCAGCAGCCATGTGTTCGGTCTTCTCGACGAGGATAGCCCATTCAGGAGCAGCGAGCACTGCTTCTAGATCCACACGACTATAAATGTCATCGCCCATCATGACGACAAACCGACCTGAAAGATGCGGCTGCGCAAGCGCCACCGCAGCCATAGTGCCGTTCAACTCTTCCTGTACCACGTACCGTATGGGGATGCCTCGATACTCGTCACCATATGCGCTCCGTATGGATTCTTCGTGATATCCCACCACGAGCACGATTTCTTCAAAATCATCTCCTAGGATATCGAACTTGTGCTCAAGCAACGTCTTCCCAGCCACCTGAAGCATGGGTTTTGGGAGCGCATCCGTGAGCGCCTGCATACGAGTACCGCGGCCCGCGGCGAGAATAAGAGCCTGCATGTCTGCATCATATAAGGCACCCGCAGGTCCGTCGACCTACGGGTGCCTTCCATGTCACGGGGAGGATTAGGAGCTACCGCCCTTGCGGCCCGCCTCGCTGGCTCGCTGGGGATCATTCGCAAAGTTGCCCGGGTTATTCTCCTTGCCCTGGCTGCGACCGCCCTTGGATGCGATTTCCCGCTGTTTATCTTCATCCATACCGGCGAATCCGCGTCCGCGATGGTTGCCCTTGTTCTTGCTCGGCATATGTTTTTGTCTGCGTCAGAATTGACGTATAAATCGATCGACCGGGATAGGCACTATACGTAAGCGGGAGTGAACCCGAAATTAAACGCGTCCATGGCGTGGTACTGTACGAGGCATGACTGAACCACTACCGAGCACACAGGAAGAACATGTGGTGTACGAATTCTTCCTCTGGAGCGTGCTCGTGAAGGGCGCAATATCACTGGCGGAAGTGATTGGGGGCATTGTCGTGCTCTTTATTCCCCCCACCACCATTGTTCAAGCAGCGCTCTTCGTCTTGAACTATCTCCCCCTTTCCCATCTGCAGAACGCACTCATGCAGGAGGTCGCCACATACACCTCTGGCGCCGTACTCTTCGTCGCTCTCTATCTCCTTTCGCGTGGACTCATAAAAGTGTTTCTCATCTGGTCACTTCTCAAGAACCGACTCTGGGCATATCCAGCCTCGCTGGTCGTACTGGGTCTCTTTCTTATCTACCAGATGTATCAGATAGCAACTCTGCATTCACTCATCGTCACCGGCATCACGCTGTTCGATATCGTGGTCATGTATTTCATCTACCGCGAGTGGCGTATCGTGACCCGTCATCGACAGACCACATAAGAAAACGGCCGGGAAACCCGGCCGTTTTCTTATCGAATGTTCCGATTACTTCGCGAAGAGCTTCGTGAACCAGCCGAAGAGGCTGAACGAGCTTTCATGGGCACTGATGAATGCATCAATGTCTGCCTTCGCTTGGGTAAGTGCGTCTATATCAGCCTGGAGATCAGCGCGTACTTCGGTGCTGGAAGCCTGATTAAGAAGCGTTTTGAGGTGATCGATGTCTGCGGATGCCTTGGCGCTTTCGCTGCGCAACGTGCCGAGTGCCTTCCAGTCAGTACCGACCAGGAAGGTGGCTAACTTGCTACGCATCTCAAGCTTAGTCATTGCCTCGACAGTGGTGGAAGCCGAGTCGTTCTGGCTCTGGGCTACCTGGCGCACTTCTGCACCGATACCACCGTCACGGTCAGCAACCGACAAGAGTGAGTGAACGAAGTTTGCAACCTCGCTGCGGTGCGCTTCTGCCGTAGCGTTAACCGTAGTCGAGGCGTGCTTCTGTGCTCCCGTGCTGGTTGCATGATTCTCGCGTTCCGTAGTAGTCGAGGTGGTTGCCTCATCCATATCACGGTCGCGATCCTGATTCTGAACGTTGGCGTGAACATTGGCCTGTGCATTCACGTTTACGCCGAGCATCTCCGCATGTGCCGCAGGAGCAGCTATCAGGAGCGCGAGCGTCATGATTGATAGTGCTTTAGTCATAGGAATGATTATCCTGGTAAGAACATCGTTAGTATGCACGATGCATGCGAAGGAAGACGATTGGGATACGTGAATATTACGTACGTTCCGAACGCACGCAGCGCATACTTCGCTACTGTGTGTGAATATTTGCTGAAGATACTAGCGAGAGCATTCCGCAATGAATGCGGCAGCCCGTTCAGTGGGACGACCAAGCGTCACTCGACTTCCGCACTCAAGAATGGGACGCTCAATTAGATCAGGATCAGCCGCAAGCAGCGAGACGATATCATCGAGCGACAGTTGGCTCACCGGGCGTTTTAGCTTCTTAAAAGAGTCTTCTTTGGTGCGCACGAATTCCTGGGGCGGTAATCCGCTTTTCACGATAAGCTCTCGCAGTTTCTCGGCCGGAATTCGTTCTTCGTGATAGCGGATGCGGCGATACGGGCGTCCAGCGGCATCCAGAAGCGCAGAAGCGGCACGACACTTCGAACACGTTGGCTTTTCGTAGATAACGAAATCGTCCATACACCTAGTATCCGGCGAATTCCTCAAACCGAATGTCGTCGTTACTGACCCCCATGCCGTTAAGCATCGTACGCATGGCCGTAACCATAGTCTGGGGACCTGCCAGATAGTAGACAGGGTTGACGTCAGGAGACAGATGGCGAGAAAGCATCGACGCATCAATGTAACCACGCTCTCCTTCCCAGGTCTGATTCGATTTCTCCATATCGGTCATCGTCGCAACAAGCGTGAAATTCGGATTCTTCTCGGCAAACCCTTGGAGTTCATCCAGAAATGCTGCATCTTCCGGTCGGCGGTTAGAGTAGAAGAGGAATATCGTATGCGGGAGTGCTCGATGAGTAGCATCCGAAATCATAGAGTGGAACGGAGTAATACCGATACCACCTGCAAGGAACACGGCGGGCCGCGACGTGTTCTCGTGAAGCAGAAACGAACCGAATGGTCCTTCGTACCCAATCTCCGTTCCCGGCTCCATGTGCTTGAGCGTTCGCTTGAATGCAGTATCCCGCATGCGTGTAGCGGTCTTTAACACCGGTTCGTGAGGCGCCGATACCAGCGAGAACGTACGCATATTCCCTTCCGCGTCCATTTCCGGCAGATTGATAAGGGTCAGATCAATAGTCTGTCCTGCTTGATAGTTGAATCCCTCGGGCCGAGAGAATGTGAACTCCATCGTTCCCTCTGCTATTTCACGCTTGCTCTGATACGTAAGTTTCTCCATATTATTGCACTGCTTTGATAATCGCCCGCACGAGGTCGTCTTTTGTATTCGCTCTAAAGTAGACCGTGCGACCTTCCTTCTCACGAACGAGGAGTTTAGTAATTTCCAGGATCTTTAAATGTTGAGACGCGAGTGACATAGAAATTTTAAAGGTATGTGCAATGTCGCTGACGCACAACCGATCACGCGTAAGAAAACTTCGGAAGATCTTGCACCGCCGTGGGTCACCGAGAGCACTGAAGACAATGGGGAGTCGTTCGTCCTCTCGAGTAAGCGTGCGTTGCAGTTTCTGTACCTCGGCGGCATTAAGCATAAATAGTTAAACACATATTAAACCAACGGTTTGGCCACCGCAAACGCCACCTTGCCGGAACCCTGCGCCGCATTCATAATCCGCACAGACCTTCGGGTCTTTCACATACAGGGGAGGGCGTCATGCCTTTGGACAGTGCGCGACAGCCAGACGAGACACTGGCGGATGATGTTGTTCGGGCCCTGGTCCAGGACCCGGAACCCTATCACCACGAATATCCTCGGCTGTTGGCCGAAGGCAAGGACAAGAAAGAGATCGGCAAGATTCTGGGTAGACACCCAGACCTAGTCGATTACCACATCGACACCTTCTTCTCGAGGGTGCCCGGCCTTAAGCGTCATCCTCAGCGCAACCGCATCATTGCGGAAGCGCTCGAAAGATACGCAAAGTTGCCTAAGACTCCGGCACCACCGACGCCATTACGTGAATCTGTGCCGACGTTTCGGCTAAGCAAGACAACAATCAAAATTCTAGAAGGAACCGAGCCCATGGACGGCACCCAACCGGGCGGATCCTCCGCCGGAACGCGAGTCACCGCAGACGAGGCGCAGTCCCGTCTACGTCTGAGCAGCCAGCAGCTGAAATTCCTGAAGCTGGCCGCGCAGATGGGAGATGAGGATCTCGCTGCGCACCTTACCGACGCAGAAGCTATGAACGTTACGGTCAAAGCAGTCCGGACGCGTTTCAGCAACATCTTCCAAGCACTCAAGCTCCCCCTCGCCCTTAGCTACGAGGAACGGCGCAAGCTCTCGATCGAGGCCGCGGGGTTCGTGGAGGATGTACCGAATGCGCCGGCTTCCCAGCCTGCGCAGCCCGTCCCATCTTCCGCAGAAGCGATCCTACCGGCACCTTCGGAACCAGCCGCTTCGGCCCCAGCTTCGGAACCTGCAACGGAGACGACCAACTCTCAACCCGAGATAGCGAACGAACCCTCACCCGCTCCGGAAATCCCGGCAGTGGTCCAGGACGAAACGGGTGTCGAGAAGAAGAACCGGAAAGCTCCAGTGCCGAGGACTCGCCGCGCAAAATCGACGAAGACCAAGGTGTGGGGGCCATTGGTACTGCCCGAGTCCTACACTCCGCCCTCTATCGAGCGGATGGTAACCGGCATCAATGAGCTTCCGCCGCGTTTCCGAGTGATCCTAGATCACTTTGTCTCGTTCGACGACTACCCATCCCGTGAGGAACTCCAGCGTAAGGCCGGAGGCAACGTTAACTCGGTGTTGGCGGTCATATCGACTCTGTATGGCCAGGTCGGCTTGAGTACCCCGACTGGAGTGCAGGGCAGACATCCCGAATGGGCCAAGTATCGCTGGAAATTACTGAAGGAGGCGTACAGCTCCGAAAGTATCCAACCGCCGCGGGCGCCTGCCAGGACGCGAAAAATCCAGACGGCTGACAAGGTTACCGTTCCTCGTAAGAAGCGTGGTACCGAGACTCCGGCGACTACGCAACATTCCACCCATGATGCAGTCCCCGAGCCCCTGACGAGAACCGCAAGCCATTCGTCGTCACCACTCGAACACGGCTGCGTGACGCACGGGTTGCCCGGGAACATTCTCGATGTCATACACCTGGCGAAAGAGGATGCGGGAGTCCAACCGCTCCTGAGTCGTGGTTATCACATCGAGCAATCGTACCCGATCTTCGAGTCTCGTGGCCTCGTTACTGTATTGGTGATGGTCTTACGGCAATAGACCTGATTTTGCTCTCACTTGGAAGGCGGGCCGCTCTGCGGACCCGCCTTTTCCTTATTAACGGACTTTTCTCGTCAATTCAGCAATGGCTTCCCGCCAGAGACTTACCGATCCATCTGCTGCCGTTACCGCCTGGAGTGCAGGAATCACATCGAGAACCGACGGACAGGCTAGATATCGAGTCTCGAAACGAGGGTGAAACTTCTTTTTAAATACATAGAGACCGCGGAAGTTATACGGTTCCGTTACCCGTTCGAAGACCAGATGAAGTGCCTTCTCTAGTGCAGTCGCGCTAGGCTCATTCCCTACCCCCGCAAGTGGTGCGAGACCAAGATTGAATGTCCGATATCCATTCTCTTTAGAAATACGTATAGCTTCTGCCAGAACGGCGAGCATCGCTCCAGTGGGAGCAATTTCTCGTTGTCGCATAAGGTCCACCGCGATTTCATTTGTTGCGACTGTCGGCACTAAGTTCGCAAAGGCAACAATGTTTCTATGAGAATCTTCAAGCGTCACCACGGGACTTTCCCGTATATAGCCTTCCTCAAAGGCTCCTAATGAGAAGCTTTTTTCATTTCCTGCCTTATGCGCCAACCATTCGTCAGATACCCTGCGTAAGCGAGCGATACGTTCGGGAGGCTGGGGTGCAGGATAATACCGGAAACGGTAGCCGTCGCGCGTAAGACGACTAAAAGCATTGCGTATCTCCTTATGGTGCGGTCCCTCGAGCGTGAACTCGGCAACATCGACGAGAGCACACTCTCCTATTGAAAGACACATCAGTCCAGCGGATTCGTAGGGTTCGACATACGCCGTTTGATAGAAAACTGGTTTCCATCCGTTACCCGCGCAGAAGGAAACGAAACCCTGCACCGTTTCTCCTATGCGTTCAGGGGGACCGATGGGATCACCAAGCGCAAGCCCGATACCCGATACGGCCACGTAGCTAACAAGAGAGTCTCCCGATGAATGGAAATAGAACTGCTTGTCTCCCAGAAGTGCGAAGCGAGCAAGACTTGAGCGACCGTGCTGGCGCACAATACGTTCAGCACGGAGACGGTCGGTCTGGCTGACACCACCTCGCATGATGACCGGTTGCAGAAAGGCAATAAGTCCTGTGCCAAGACTGGTCCATCCAATTATGTAAATGCTGTCCAGGAACCATTTCGCGAACCGTGTGTGTGCAACCGGCTGGGGACCGAGCAGGAATAGATTTAGTGTTTGAATGAATGCGTCCACTAGATTGAAATGCTGACCGAAGTGTCTATCAAGAAAGAAGAAGCCTAGTGTTCCATATACGAGAGTGAAGAGCAGGGCGAGACCGAGCGCACTGAGTCCACTTTGTATCGACGGCCGATCTGATTTTGCAAAGAACTCGCCACGGGCATACAGCATCACTGCCACCACAACACTACTTAACGCAGCCTCTTCTATATCAAGTCCTTTGATCATGTGTGCGGCCATCGAGAGAAGAAGCACAACAATAGTGAGTATCCACGCTACACGTTGTCGCCGAACAAGTCCTCGTGCGAGCAGCAGAAGTGCAAATCCTGAAAACGCTGCAGCGATACGGCTCGCGGCCCGGAACTCAGGAGAAAACACATCTCGGAGAAACTCGATACGTTCAGGTAATGCGGGTGTGATGGCTGAAAGCACGTTCACTAAAGCACACAGTAGAACGAGCCCAACGATGGACCGAACAAGCAATACAGATATTACGTTCGAGCGAGGCATGAAGGACGCCTTAGCCGAGGAGCTGCTTGTTATGCTTTTCCCTTATCTTCTCTGCTTTTGCAGCAAGCGCCGACGCCATATCTATATCCATGGCTTTCGCTAGCATAAACGTAGTGATGACCACATCAGCGAATTCCCCTTCTATTTCAGACCTCTCTCCAAGCTTTTCTGTTCGTTGGTCACCCACGGACGCAAGGACAGCATCACACAATTCTCCATACTCCTCGCCGATCTTAATGGTGCGTGCGAAGATGCGCTGCACACCTTCCCCACCCTTATTGAGCGAATTGAAGAGTTCGTCCTGTGAATCAATGAACGCCTGGAATTCTTCGAATGTCATGTTCGTTATTTAGAATTATGAAATGAAGCCGCTCTTCTGATGCTCCCACATCTCTTTAAATACAGAACCGGGCTTATTCAGGAGCTCCTGCGGCGATCCGTCCTCAATTACCTGACCGGCATCAAGCACGATGATACGATCCATGGCGCTTAAGGTGGAGAGGCGGTGTGCGATAGCGATAACCGTCTTTGCTTCGAATAATTCTGCCAATCCTTTCTGAACAATCTCTTCGCTCTCGCTATCAAGCGCGCTCGTAGCCTCGTCGAGTACGAGTATCGGCGCATTCTTAAGCATCGCACGTGCAAGAGCGATGCGTTGTCGCTGCCCACCCGAGAGCTTCACGCCCCGCTCCCCTACTTTCGTCTCGTACCCCGCCGGATATTGGAGAATGAACTCTTCGGCATGCGCTCGGCGAGCGGCTTCATGCACTTCCTCGGAAGAAGCATTAGGTTTGGCGTAGAGGATGTTCTCGTAGAGCGTGCGCTGGAACAAGGAAGTATCCTGCGGCACAAATGTGATATGCGCCCGTAGCGACTCAAGAGAGACACGAGAGATATCGGTGTCCCCTATGTGGATAGTTCCTTCAAGGGGATCATACTGCCGCAGCAGTAGTTTAACGAAGGTACTCTTGCCTGCGCCTGACCTTCCCACCAGTCCGACCTTTTGTCCGGAAGGTATCGCAAGGTCGACATGCGCGAGCGCATAGCCGGATTCCGGATAGGCGAAGCTAACATTTGAGAATGTAACGCATGCATCATGAACCGTAAGGCCATGCTTCTTTTCCAAGATTCCTTGCGCCGTGTCCCGTAAGCCTTTAAGTGCGCTGTGCATCTCACCATAGTTACGCATGGCTCGGACCAATAGATCTCCCAGTGTCCAAACCACGCCTGATACGGTAGGTATCGTCGCCGCGACCAGCACAAAATCCCCGACCGTTATGGCGTGACGTGAGAATAAGAGGACACTGATACACGGTAGACCGATGCCTAAGACCGCTACGCTCACTCCCTGCTGTGCCTTATTCACCAGCGACGCAAAGCGCGCACGCTTATCCGCCGCCACTGCTGCCGAGAGATGTGAGGCATAGAGATTCTGTTCATGTTGATACGCTCCGAATGTGTGCACGATGGATACGTTTGCGAGAGAATCCACCGTCATACCACTTAGATGAGCCTGAGCGGTAGCAACTTCTTCCGCGGTTCGATATTGCCATTTTAGGAGTACGTAGGATAGAACGACTGACACTAAGAGCCACACCACGAAACAGAGCGCGAGCAGAGAGTTAGCAGAATAGAGAAGAACTGCCGTAACTACAGCGGACATGATGGGCCAGCCGACCTCCCAGGGAAAATACTCAATGAAGAACTGTAAATTCATGGCCACCTGATCCACTCTTCGTCCAAGTTCACCCGATAGATGCTCTTCAAAATAGGCTGTGGGACGACGAATAAGCCACTCAAAGAGCGATGAGGTAATGCGTTCAAACATTCGTGGAGCAATGTGCACTTCAATCAAGTGCCCTATGCGATAGCATGCTTCGGCTCCGATAAGTAGGAGTGCTATATACGTGAGAGGTCTAAGGAAATCTTGGAAACTGGGAGTGGTGCCATAGGTCGCGATATCGACGATCTCTTTGAGGAAATACGGCGTTGAATAGGTCAGGATATTGCCGATGACGATAAGGAGCATCAGCGTGAATACCGCCAGACGAAAGGGACGGATAGCGTACCAGAATGTCCTGACAGGGCTTTTGAAGATTGAGTCTTCCATGAAGTACCAGGTGATACCTAACCAGCAGTACGCAGCACCTTACCTAGTTCCGCGAGGTCATAAGAACTCAGTGTGCCCCGTTCCTTGGGAGGTTTGTTGAAGAGATCTAATGCTGGTTTGAAAGCCGGATCACTAACCACGCGATTACGGAATTCCTCATTCGTGAGATATGCCGTATACGCTTCCCACCCCAGGTGTCTATTTATCATCTCTTCTTGTTTCGATTCCGATTCGAGCGGATTCCCTATTTCATATCGTGGATCATTCTGATCTGGATTCGAGAAGAAATGGTACTGCTTACCAATGTCCCACATTGCCCACGACTTACTTCTTCCGTACGGAGATACCGGAATTCCTAAGCGTGCAGCTTCCGAAAGCATCGTCGTTCGCATTCCATCTGCCAATGACCGTATCGCTTCTAAGCCGCCGGTTTCAGAAGCGAGTACCAGTGATTCTGCATACCGCTTGCCCTTCGTAGCGCCTCGCTGTTCCTGCAAGATACCCCGCTTCTGTTCTTCGGGTATGTCAGCGTCCTGATATGAAAGATCGGTTTCTACGATGCGATTCGTAACAAATTCCGCGGTTTCGGGCGAAAGCTGGTCTTGGAAACTCTGTTTAGGCTGAGGAGACGCAGGAGCGTCTTTGGCCTGTAATTCTTCATATAACTCTCTATTGGCTTGTCGGAATATGGATTCACTGAACTCACGTGCTTTTGAGGAGTCATGTGGACCAGCATCCTCTAGCTCATTATGTATGTTTAATAGCGACTGGTATTCACGCGTGCTTTCGGAATCTCCGCTCGGCCTCACAAACCAATCGTCCGGATTTGGTGCGGTCTGTACGCCTTGTACATTTCTTCCGTGCAAGAAAGCTTCCAGCTGCTTTTTATCCGAAGTGAGGTGCTCTCGTAACGAATTCTTATAGAGCTCCTTGAGACGTGACGCGAGCAGTTCAGGATTGTTTCTGTAGAATTCGTTTCGTTCTTCTTCCAACGATCCTTTCTTCTCCACCAGTGAACCGTATTCTCTGCTGTCTGCTGATAGAGACGACGCACCCGGTCCCTCCTTGCCTTGAGCAGCAGCCATGGCTGCCGAAATGGTGTGCATGCCATGTTCGGACTTTATTTCATCGGACACGGAGTCCATCTGCATACGCACGGTTGCAAGCTCACGTTGAATATCGTGTTCGCCACGTTCAGTGCGCGATTCGCTGACCTCACGACGAGCTAGGTCTTCCATTCCCATATGCAAAGTATATCTCGTTTTAGAGCTATGAAGTAAAGCAGAAAGACCCGGCCTGGCCGGGTCTTTCTGTCCATGTTGCGGGGGCCGGAATCGAACCGGCGTCTGGAGGTTATGAGCCTCCCGAGGTACCTCTCCTCTACCCCGCTATCCTTGTTGGCTCGTTAAAGCCGACGAATGTGCTTATACTACGCCCTTTTTTGTTAAAAGCAAGTTAAATCTCGCCGTGCTCCTTGAACACATTCTCGTAGTGAAGAATGGTGCGATACGCGAGGTGATCGGTGAGCGCGAATGTGGAGCCTCGATGAGCAATATCATTGCGGACGCGATGCGCTTCCCATGCTTCCTGCAACGTTGTGAACCGAGCAGGATCCACAGCCTTAAGCTTATCGCCCACGGTATCTCCCTGATACCCCAACCGGGTGAGCATGTCGTCTAACATGATGTCGGCCTCAATGATGGCCTGGCGCCAATCACTCTCTTGAGTCCCTTCGATAAGCTGTCTGACATGATTCCATCGATGGTGCTCCGTCACCTCTTCAGCGTGGTGTACATCATGAATGGTGGCAAAGCGTGGTGCATCAGCATCCTTGGTCTGGTACATGCGAATCAGCGAATGTACGAAGAGCGCCAGGAATGCGAGCGAGATGATGTACGCGAGCACCGTGATAACCACCCACAGGATAGTCAGTAGATGAACAAGGTTCGAGATATCGAGCCCTCCCGTCTGATGCGTACCCGTTAACCACTGGTAGATCAGGTAAAAGAGGTACTCGATATTCAGGAAATGCACCGGAGGCGTAGTCGCCGCGACGCTTGCGCCAGTGGGATCCATTATCCGCTAGTATAGCGTCTCTTTCGTCACTGCCGCGCCGATTTTGAACAGCGTTTCTTCAGCCCCTTTAGGAGCAGTGAAATGGATACCGATCGGAAGCATGACACCCTCGCGGTCAACGTTACCCATAGGCACCGACATGGCCGGCATACCGGTCAGGTTTGCCGTCACAGTAAATACGTCTTCAAGATACATTGAGACCGGATCCCCGCTCTTCTCACCAAACTTGAAGGCGGGAGCGGGTGTCGTGGGGAACGCGATAACGTCGCACGAGGCGAACGCATCGTCGTACTCTTTGGTTAAGACATCGCGAGCAGCATCGGCCGTACGGTAATAGGCATCAATATACCCAGACGAAAGCACAAAGGTGCCGAGCAGAATGCGCCGAATGGTCTCGGGACCAAATCCTTCGGTACGAGACTGCACATAATCCTCAAGAAGGGTTTCCCCACGGGCGGCATGACCATAGCGCACGCCATCATAGCGCGCGAGATTAGTAGACGCTTCGGCAGGCATGATGACGTAGTACGCCGGAAGTGCGTATCCGCTCGTAGGAAGCGAAACATCTACGAGCTGGTGCCCAGCTTCCTTGAGTTCCGTAAGCGTGCGTTCAAACGCCTCGCGTACATCTTGGTCCACCCCTTCCTCCAGTAAATGCCGGGGTACACCAATAGTAAGGATGTCTTTTGCACCAGAAACCGGATATGTGTCTGGTGTGATGCTCGTTGCATCCTTCGGATCGTATCCTGCGATAGCGTCATAGAGCGCTTTGGTATCGGCGACCGTCTTGCCAAACGGACCGATCTGATCAAGCGACGAACCAAGCGCAATCGCTCCGCTGCGAGACACACGCCCATACGTAGGCTTCAGACCCACGAGACCACAGTGCGCTGCCGGCTGACGGATGGAACCACCGGTATCTGTACCGAGCGACGCGATGGCGAGATGCGCTGCCACTGCTGCAGCAGAGCCGCCCGAGGAACCACCAGGAACACGCGAGGTGTCGTGCGGGTTCTTAGTCGGTCCATACGCAGAATTCTCCGTAGATGAACCCATGGCGAACTCGTCCATATTCGCACGTCCCAAGAAGAGTGCGTTCTGTGCTTTCAGTTTCTCGATAACTGTTGCATCGTAGGTGGCTCGGTAATTAGCCAGCATCTTTGACGCCGCACTCGCGATTTTCCCTTCGATAAGGATATTGTCTTTTATCGCAAGCGGAATGCCGCAGAGGAGCGGTGCAGCGTCCCCTTCCCGATCAATGCGTTCCTGGGCGGAAGCGATCGCTGCATCGTCTGCATCAAAAAGCTCAAGGTACGCATGTAGCTTGCCGTTACGCTCACGTGCCGCAGTCGCGCACGCATCCCATAGTTCGCGTACCGTACATTCACGCGCACGGAGTGCACGCGCAGCTTCGACCAGGGTCAGTTCATTGAGGTTAATCATGAGAAATGATCTGCTTCACACGAAGTGAATTGCCGTCCCGATCGGGGAACTGATCCACAAGTGCTTCAGTGTACTTCCCTTTCTCATGCGGTTCGCCATCCTCACGGAAGGCATTGCGTACAGCTGAAGCACGACCGCCGCCTTTAGGCAGGGATAATTCGGAGAGCTTGCCCACGTACGCGAGAATAGCCTCGAATTCTGAAGCGAAGCCGGCGAGTCGATCTTCCGGAATAGACACGCGCGAAAGGGCCGCGAGCTTCTTCACGTCGTCAGGAGTGGTCATACGGGCACTGTATCACGCACCGACACGCTTCAGGAACTCCGTCTCGTCAATGACCGGAATACCGAGCTCTTCCGCTTTCGCGAGTTTACTCCCGGGATTCTCTCCAGCCACGACGAAGGCAGTTTTTCGAGACACGGAGCCTGCGGGAGATCCCCCCGCCCTCCGCACCATTCGTTCAGCGTCTTCTCGTGAAAGCGTGGGCAAGGTGCCGGTAATAACAACCGATAGATCTTTCAGGGGTCCTCCTTCCACCCGTGCCACCTGCGTGACAGTAAGGTGTTTTAGTAAGCGCTCGAGCATGGCCTCGTTCTCGGAATCGGAAAACCAGGCACGCACCGAACGTGCGACCACTTCACCCAGTCCCTTGATACGCGAGATATCCTCCTCGGTAGCTTTGCTCAACGCATCAATAGTGCCGAACTCCTCCGCAATGAGTGCGGCAGTTTCTTCTCCCACATGGAGGATGGAAAGTCCCACTAGCAAACGATCGAGAGATACGGTACGCGCGGAATCGATGCCAGTAATGAGATTATGTGCAGAGGTTTCTTTGAATCCTGGAAGCTGCAAGACTTCGTCTTCGGTGAGATCGAAAAAATCATCAAAGTCCGACACCAGCTCGTGCTCCATAAGGAGCTGCACCGTTTTCTCGCCGAGCCCGTCTATATCGAGGGCAGATTTTCCCGTGAAGTGTGCAAGCTTACGGATCCGTTCCGGGAACGAACCTCCTACCTTGCAGCGATGAGCCGCCATACCCGGCACGCGCTCGATGGCGCCGTCTCCACCGCACAAGGGCGAATGCGTGGGGAACTTCCATTTCTTTTCCTTGCCTGTGCGGAATTCAGAAAGCACCTCTACTACTTCAGGGATAATGTCACCTGCTTTCTGGAGAATGACCGTATCGCCAATGCGAATATCCTTCTCTTTGATGAAATCCTCGTTGTGAAGTGTCGCGCGCGCAACAGTCGTGCCAGCAACCGCAACAGGCGACAGGTGCGCCACGGGCGTAAGTACACCCGTGCGTCCAATCTGAAGCGCGATGTCTTCGACGATAGTCGTTACCTGCTCTGCTGGGAACTTGAATGCAATGGAAAAGCGCGGTCCCTTGCCGGTATATCCAAGGAGCTCTTGGTAGCGGCGTTCGTCGACCTTAAGTACGACACCATCCAGTTGATAGTCCTCTTTCTGCCGACGCTCTCCTTGCCACTCCCTCCAGTAAGTAATGACCTGTTCGAGGGTGTCTGCATGAATATGATGAGGATTCACCGGGAAACCTAAGGCTTTTAAGTACTCAAGTGCACTCGTCTGGGTATCAGGAAGGGGTTCATTCGTTTGATCAATATCGTAGAGAAAGAGCGCGAGAGGACGCGATGCTGCTATTGCAGGATCCAACTGACGGAGTGAACCAGCGGCTGCGTTACGAGGATTGGCAAACAGTGGTTGTCCTGCGGCTTCCCGCTCCTTATTAAGCTTCGCCAGACCCGAGCGGGTCATATAGACCTCACCTTCAACCACAAGATCCACAGGACGAGAAAGAGTTTGGGGCAATGACCGTATCGTACGAACATTGTGCGTGACATCTTCTCCCATAACACCATCGCCACGTGTCGCCGCAGTAACTAACTCTCCTTCTTTGTACGTAAGCACGACGTGAAGACCGTCGATCTTGAGTTCGACATCATAGGTAGGTTGCGCAGACGCTTCACCACTCTTCTCGAGTGCTCGGCGTACTCGATCGTCAAACGCACGGAGCTCTGCTTCATCGAACGCGTCATTCAGCGACCACTGCGGTACCGCATGAGGTACCTTCTTGAGCTCGGGAAGCACGCTACCGGCAATTACTTGCGTGGGTGAGTCAGGAGTTCGAAGCGAGGGATACTTCTCCTCGAGCTCCACGAGTTCGTGTTTCAAAGAATCAAGCGCTTCCGGAGAGATGGGTGATTCATCCCGCTCGTGCTGGAGCGTTCGATATTTGGTGATAGCTTCTCGGAGCATCTGGGCGCGCTCCTGTGCTTCCTGGGGCACCTTCATACGCCCATCCTACCGCATTTAGGAGAGGGTGGGAGCGTCGCTACGAACCGTCGTAATGGATCTTGAGACCGCGTTCGATACGGCGAGGATCGGTCAGAGAGCAGGTACTGTATCCGGTCGCAAAGATATCGGTGGTACCGTTGCTTTGTTTATTGACTTGTACTTTGGCCTGATTGCCTCCCCCGGTGCATGGAATGGAGAAGATGGTGGTGCGGGTGGAACCTGAAACGTTGGAGGCATTCCCTGAATAACTTGGCGGTGAGATAACGATGGTCTGTTCGTTGCCGTTCTGATCCGCACAACTGAAGCCGGAGGAACTGGTGACATAACTGGAAGCCGTATAGCTGAACGCATTCTTCTGCTGATCCCAGTAAAGAGCACACTCCATGGCCGAATCGGCGCTATAGAACGCGATATGCGATTGCTTAGCAGAAGACGCGAGAATGACCTGCTTGTATGAGATGTCGAGGAGTGCGAGCGCCACGGTGAGCACCACCGACGAAAGAATGACGGCGATGAGGAGGGTGACTCCGCGAAGTGATGAGGGAGGGTACATCATAGCCAGTCATCCATTATCTCTGTAAGCACGACCGAGCGCGCACCATGATAGTTCCAACTCACAGTAACCGTAACCTTTGTCTCCGTCGCACTTATCTGGGTGAGCTTCACCGCACGTGTGAACCGGGTCTGTGTTCCGTTCGTCGTGACCTGGGTATAAAGATTGCTTGACGAGAGATAGAGCGGCTTCGTTGAGCAGGTCTGATTGCCACAGGAAGTCACCGTCTGCTGTCCTGGATCAACTACACACGCATAGGTGTAGCAAGTGTCGAGTCCGTAAAGCCATGCTCGATTTGCGGGGGTGTGTAGGTTGTATATGTAGTTGTTGTCGCGCACTTTGCGGACATACTCCACGCCCTCCTGGGCAAGGGCGGTTGCCGTGAGTTGATCACGTGCCGTGTAGGACGTTTCGAGGACACCCTGCGCAATCTGAAACGGGCCCACGATGGCGAGCGCAATGACCGCGACCGCAATAAGTGTCTCAACGAGAGTGAAGGCTTTCAGGTTCATAGGTCAATGAGGCGCTGCGTGGCCGTTTCTTCGATAACAAAGGTGGTCTTATTCCCCGAGGAATCCGCTGGCATAGTACCGGTTACCGTGAACAATACTTGCGGCTGTGTGTCGCCATCCGTATCTCCCGGTGTCGTACCCACACCTCGGACATAGAACACGAGCTTGGTGATGGTAATGGCCGGATCGGTGATAGAAGAAGCGCTCGCATCTGCGGTACACGCTGAGGTCGATTCACATCGTCCGATAGTACCGTTTGCTTTAAGGAAGTAGGTCACCACATTATTTCCCGCCAGCGTCGAGTCCGTATATGTAAATTTAGTGCATGAGCCAGTCGTCGAGTTCCCTCCTCCGTACGGACTTCCGTCCAAACACTGATAGTTCTTGCCCGTACGGATACCACGCACCATGGCATCCACCGCGAAAGAGAGGTTATTCACCACCTGGTTCGTAGCGCGAGCGCGACGATCGAGCGCAATGAGATTGAAATACGCGCTCGTAGCAACAAGCATCACGAGAGAGAATATCGCGATGGCGACAATCATCTCGAGAAGTGTGAAACCCCGGGTTAATGTACGGCGCGTCATGGACATGCAGAGGAGGCCACTGATATCTCACCTACCTGCGTTACACAGATGTAGCGCGAACCATTCCCTACCGGTGCGGTGAGCTTAATCTGTGCATCCTTAAGCTGGAGACTGCCGGTCGAACGGAAGCCAGTAACGATGGAGTTCGTATTCGGTCGAATGAAAAGGATATCAATAGCAGTCAACGGTGCGGTCGAATCGCTCGAACAGCGAAGAATGCCTCCAGTATCGTGTCCGCAGAGCTGACTCACAATGAACCCTCGAGAAAAGGCGAAGTTTTGGGATACTTCGTTCTGGTTCGGATCATACATACAGTTGCCCGGCTTGGCATCCGGCTGTCCTACCGTACCTACAGGACAATAACTCGGTACGCCATACACCGCCTTACTGGTATCCACAAACATGAGGTATGCGGAGGGAGCGGCGGTAGCGAAATGTATGCCGTAGCCCGCATTGGATGTGACACCCGACGTGCGGCTCGCAAGACCATATGACTGTGCCTGACGTATGGACAGGGCCACGGTATATGCCGTGTCGGTAACGGTAAGCGACTTATTGAAATTACCCTGCCCCGACAAGGCGATGATCGTCACGATCACAATGATGGTGAGAACGACCATCATTTCTGCGAGCGTAAATCCTCGCGGAGCGGCACCAGGAGCTACAGGATGAATGGATTCCATTGCGTGAATAAAGCAAGGAGGTATCCAGCGGCAAGAAACGGCACGAAGGGTACTTCAATACCTATTCTATGCCCTTTCGGAGCGGTCACCAACACGATTATCCCGAACGCACCACCTATCCAGAATGAGAAAAGGAGTCCTGATATCGCACTACCACCCGCAAGCAGGGAGAGGGCAAGTGCAATCGGCGCATCCCCAAGACCCATCCACCTTCCCCGCGATACGAAGTGCAGGAAGGCAAAGCCCGACGCTATGATACCTGCGGTAAAAACAGCAATCCCGAATGCATGTATATTCGCTGCGTGAAGCCATGCATAGATACCACTTGTGGCGATAAGAAGAAGTGCGAGGTTAAGCGGAACGATGGTGTGGCGTAAGTCATACAGCACAACAATCGCCAAAATAAAGAAAGAAATGAGCAAGAACGGCAGCTCGGGTGTAAACCCAACGAGACGAGCACCTCCGTAAAACAGGAGGGCAAGTAGCGCCTCTATGATTGCGTAGCGATACGGCACCGACGCCCTACACCCACGACACCGTCCGCGCGTACTTACCCAGGAGAGCACGGGAATTAGATCAACGCTCGACAGGACGCGCGCACAGGAATTGCACTTAGATCTTCCTTGTATCCAGGACTCACCCGTATGCAGCCGTTCACTTATCACCCCTGCGAAGCTGCCGAGCACTGCACCCAACGCTCCAATCAAGATGTGGAGGATGGTTTGCATCTATGGACACTGGGCGGGCGCAGTGTTGCCACCAAGAGGATTCGAGGAAGCGGAGAATGTGATCTTCTCACCCGTTCCCCCAGAGTCGATGCACCACGCGGAACTACTGTCACTCTTAAGGCGTACAGCAACAGCCCACGTTGATGCGATGGTTCCGCTTGAGCCAGCGACCTTGCCGGTAGCAGCCCACGCGCTTTGTCCCGATCCGCTCTGCTTCATGGCATCCTTGAGCGCGTTATTGATGACCGTATCAGTAACGTACAGACTCGTTCCGGTTGTGGGCACCACCGAGAGTGCTGACGTTTGGTTATAGGTAGTCCCGAAATTATTATTGCTCGTGTAGTAAATCTCCATCTGCGACGCAATTGCATGAAGGTCAGACTGTATCGCTGCATCAGCTGCCTTCAGGCGGCCAAGCATGAGCGAGCCGATAGCCACCGAGGAGAGGATGCCGATGATGGCAATCACAACGAGAAGCTCAATGAGGGTAAAACCTCGGGAATCAGAGGATGTCATGGTTTCCAGTATACCGTGTGCCCCCGCATCGAAATTACATCCTGGTGGATAGCCATAAAGAAAAACCGCCCTCGTGAGGCGGTTTTCCTTCTCTAACTATCTGATTAGTAGCTCGTGACGTTGCAGGAGGTTGCAGTAGCTCCCGAAGACGGAACCGTGATCGACTTGTAGGTCGAGGTTCCCGTATTGTCAGCACAGAAGGAGCCGCCCGTCTTGAGGTTAGCTGCAAGGATCCAGGACGTAGCGCTGTCGGCGCAGTAGACCTGGGAAGCACCGGCAGCAGTTGCACCGCTCTTCATGGTTGCAATACCGCCTGGAGTTGCGCTCGAAGCGGCTGCACAGACACCGAGGTAAGTCTGACCATTGTCATAGTAGAGCTCAGCCTGTGCGCGCGCGTTGTCGATGTTCGACTTGATGGCCGCATCGGCGCCCTTGGCACGTGCAGTGTTGAGCGAAGCAAGCACAACCGAGGAGAGAATGCCGATGATGGCGATCACGACGAGAAGTTCGATAAGGGTGAAACCGGTGAGGTGACCCTTACGAACGTGTCCCTTTCGGATTGAAGATACAAGGTTCATAAATAAATCGATTTATTATGCGCGGGTTATGAGTAATATCCGCTTGTAATCTATTGTACGAGAGAAACGCACGTACGCGTTGTTGCGTGTGGATAACACGAAGTAATTACGAGATCGAACCTGCGAGGTTGTAGATCGGGATGAGCACTGCTGCAAGGAGAATACCGACGCCAAGACCGAGAATGACGATCATGAGTGGCTCAATGAGATCGACGAGCGTGTCGACAGAAGTAGACACTTCGCGCTGATAGAACTTCGCGAGCGTAGCGAGAATGCTACCGAGTTCGCCCGTTTCTTCACCAACACGCACCATCGCGCTCATGATGCCGGGAATCTCCTCGTGACGAGCAAGTGCATCCGATATAGAGAGACCCCCTTTCACATCCTCTCCTACCTGACGCAGGATGCCTGCATAAATAGGACTGTCCACCACCGAAGCGGTGATGTCGACCGCTTCAACGACCGGCACGCCCGAGACAAGCATAGTCGCAAAGTTGTCTGCAATGCGTGAAAGATAGAGCTTTTGATACAGATCGCCAATGAATGGAATATCGAGCTTCATGCTGTCAAACATGAGCTGGCCGGCAGGCGTCTGTGCCGAGCGAAATGCAAAGAAACCACCCGCAAGGAGCGCAATAAGTACGAACACTCCATATTTAGTGACTGCGGTGGAGATGCCGATCACTATCTGTGTATAGATAGGTATCTTCTGCCCTGAATCGAGGAGAATGGCACTAATCTTCGGGATAACGAGCGTGAGCATGAGTGCCATCACGATGACGAACACCGCGATCACGAACGCTGGGTAAATAAGCGCATTCTGTGCCTTGTTCGCAACTTCGTAGGAACGATCGAGATAGTCAGCAAGATAACCAAAGGTTTCGGAAAGCTTTCCGGATTCCTCGCCCGCGCGCACCATGTTCACATAGAACGCTTCGAACACCTTCGGATGTCGTGAAAGCGCTTTACTTATGGAAGTACCTCCCTGCAAATCGTCAGCAACCTGTGTGAGGATATCGGCAAGATGTTTGTTTTCGACTTCTGCCGCAAGGAGCCGGAACACACGAAGTGCCGAGACTTGAGCCTCGAACAGAGTCGCAATCTGTCGCGACAAAATAACCACCTCCTTATTGGAAACAGGAGAGATGAAGGACAGACTGTCGGTAAACGACTTCTTCGTTGAGGGTGCAATCGAGGAAACAATAAGGTTGCGTCGTTGGAGAGTAGAGACGGCTATATCCATCGACAGCGCCTCAATGGTTCCCTCTCGTTCGTGCCCGTCGGTATCCAGTGCTCGATAGGTGAACAACATGGCAGTTTATAGATAGCGTTCGAAGGTCTTCGGATCGATCGCGCGTTCGTACGCGTGCTCGATCGTGACTTCGCCGCGACGCACGAGTTCAGCAAGTGAACGGTCCATATCAATCATACCGTCCTGCGAGCTCGTTTGTACGACGGTGGTGATCTCATGGGTGCGTCCTTCGCGAATAAGGTTCGCAATAGCGCTGTTGTTAATCAGGAGTTCGTACGCAGGGATGAGACCGCCTGAAATGCGTGGCACGAGGCGCTGCGAGAAGATGCCGGCCAAGGAACCAGCAAGCTGCACTCGCACCTGTCCCTGCTGACTCGGCGGGAACATATCGATAATACGATCGATAGTTTGCGCCGCGTTATTGGTGTGAAGTGTGGAAAGCACAAGATGGCCCGTTTCAGCAGCAGTCACGGCAGAAGAAATGGTTTCCTGATCGCGCATTTCACCCACCATGATGACGTTCACGTCTTCGCGGAAGGCCGCTTGGAGTGCAGCATGGAAATCTGGAGCATCAATGTGCACTTCGCGCTGATGAATGAGGGATTTCTTCTGCTCGAAAAGGTATTCCACCGGATCCTCGATGGTAACGATATGTTCGGCACGAGTCTCGTTAATACGATCGATGATTGCCGCAAGCGTTGTCGATTTACCCTGTCCTACGGGTCCCACTACAAGGAAGAATCCCTGGGTCCGCTGGGTGAATGTCTCGAGCACGGGCGGCAGATTGAGGTCAGCAAAGGTACGAATCAGGTGCGGGATGAGACGCATCGCTACCGTAACGTTTCCCTGCACACGGTACCCGTTCACGCGGAAACGATTCTGGTCGTCATGCGCGTAGGAGAAGTCTACAGCGGTATCACGAAGGAACTCTTCCCATCGTCCTTCTGGCAGAATCTCTTTGAGCATCGCCTCCGTGTCGGCAGCGGTGAGCACATCTTGCTGTACCAACGGGACAAGCGAACCCGCTACACGAATGATGGGGTGACTCCCTACCGAAAGATGGAGATCGGAACCTCCCTCTTTTATGACCGTGTCGAAAAGCGGGCGAATGCTCTGGCTCATGCCTTCGTCTCGATGATCTTAAGCGTCTCGGAGAACACTTCGCTTGGAATCGCCGACGCTTTGATGATGTACCCTGCCGCACCGAGCTGCTTGGCTTTCTCGATATCTGCTTCCTGGCCCTGGTTGGAGAGCACAATGACTTTAGTGGTCGGGGCGAGTTTTTCGTCACGAATCTTTTGGAGAATCTCGAAACCATCCATGCCTGGCATCACGATATCGAGCAGCATGGCGTCCGGAGCCGGCTTCTCACGGAGCGCCGTAAGCGCCTCCTCACCATTCTGAAACGCGGTCACTTCATGTCCTGCCGCCTTGAATTTGACCGCGTACATATCGAGCAAGAAACGGTCATCGTCTACGAGATATAAGCGGTAGGTAGCCATAAAATTATGTAGTGGTTGGTTCTTCGTCTTCCGGGAAGAGCGTTCCGCCGAGCGTATTCACCTCCTCGAACGGAATCTCACCGGCTAGTGCCTTAATGATAGCATCCTCACGCATGGTGAGCATGCCCTTGTCGCGGGATGCTTTGTACACTGACTCTTCGACCGGATTGGTAAGGACAACGTGTTCGAGGTCTTTATCCATACGCAGGAATTCGAAGACGCCAGTGCGGCCTCGTGTACCATTCGGACAATCCGGAGTCGCATGCGCGCGATAGAAATGCGTGAATTCAGGGATCTTCTTACGCACATCTTCCGGCAAATCGGCGAACTCTTCCTTGAGGAGACCTTTAATACTGTCGGAGACGGGCATCTCCTGCCCTGCCCCGTCACAAAGCTTCCGCACGAGACGTTGCCCGATAGCAGCAACCAAGGTTGGAGCAATGAGATACGGATCCACACCCATATCGATCAGGCGCGGAATGACACCAGCAGTATTGTTCGTGTGAATGGTGGAGAACACCAGGTGACCGGTAAGTGCCGCCTGGATAGCAAGCTGTGCTGTTTCCTTATCGCGGATCTCGCCCACCATAATAACGTCCGGGTCCTGGCGGAGAATAGAACGTAGGCCGTTGGCGAAATCGTAGCCAATCTCGGGATGAACCTGTGACTGGGCGACACCAGGGATCTCGTACTCAACCGGATCCTCGATGGACACCACGTTCTGGGTCTCACGGTCGAGCTCCGATAGCATTGCAAAGAGGGTGGTCGATTTACCGGAACCCGTCGGACCGCAGATGAGAATGATGCCATAGGGAGCCTTCACGATCTCCCGCATGAGTGCGAGCTGTTCCGTAGAAAGACCTATGGTTTCCAAGTTCGCGACCGCCTTGGTGCGATCGAGAATACGCATCACGACTTTTTCTCCAAACTGGGTGGGGAATGTTGAAACGCGGAAATCGATGCGTCGCTTATCGACCACCGTTGAGAAACGGCCGTCCTGCGGTTTGCGTTTCTCATCGAGACGCAACTGCGACATGATTTTGATGCGCGCAACGACCGCGGCATGCACCTTGCTCGGAAGTTCGAGAGATGTGTGGAGTTCACCGTCCATGCGGAACCGCACCCGCGTCTTGTCTGGAGATGGTTCAATATGGATGTCAGACGCACCGCCTTCGACGGCGTACCGAAGTGCCGTTGCTACGATCTTAGTAACTGGTGAGTCCGCTTTAATGTCGTTCTCGACCGAATCACCCTTGGCTGCAGCTTCCTCGCTTGCTTCGAGTTTCTTAGACTCCTCGGATTCCACTACCGAACCCTCAAACTCCGAAAGTGCCTCCCCCACTACCCCTGAAAGATTCTGGTATTCCTCAATGACACGTTTAAAGTCTGCCTGTGAAATGAGGAAGAGCTTGTAGGGCATGCCCGCACGCGTGGAAATGAATTGCAGCGCATCGCGCGCCTCAATGTTATCTGGATCGGTGATACCCACCTCAAGGGCGCCGTCCACAATACCGAGCGGCACGAATTTGTAGTGCTCTGCAGATTCCTGCGGGATAAACTCGAGCGCTGCCTGCTCAATTTCTTTATTCTGCGGGATGGCGCGGACAGGAATACCGTAATGCGCAGAAAGCGCATTCATGACATCAGTAGTCGCGATTCCTCGTTTCTCGAGCACGCTCTCTACCGGAAGTTCTTGCGCCTGCGCTTCCGCTGTTATGGCAGCGACATCACCGGACTGTATGATTCCTTTCTCTACCAAGAGCGAAAGCAAGTTCATATTCGTATGATACTCCCTCCATGCATGCATATATGCATGCATGCGGGATAAACTCCTCTAATTACCGGCCGAGCGGAGAGAACGGATCGCGACGTCCTGTCGCTTCTGGCAGTATTGCTGTGTGAATGTCGACCAGTGCCATGAAGCGCGGGTCAGCAAGAACACTCGCATCAAATCCGAGAGGATCGAGTTGCGCAGTCAGGTTTACAAAAGTGATCTCGTCTGGACTTACTGCTTCGCTCGTGTCGAGCGCAACCGTCGAAGACGGTTTCAGGAAGAGCAGGTACGCGGCAGCTCCCACAAGTACCAAGCCGATAACGATAGCGATGATGGTGTTTCGGTTCATAAATCAATGGAGCCAGTAGATACGGAAGGTAAGCTCATAGGTGTACACGCCTGACTCTGAATCATTAAGTGACATCTGAACAAGGTCGAGAGGGCGCAGACTCTTCTCTACCCCACCGAGGAAGGTGCGGAATGCACCGTACGTGCCGGTCGCTTTCACCGTGAGATCGAGCGAGTCGGTGGGCTTGGCACCCGATTCAAGCGGTAACTGACCGTTCGAGGACTGATCCGTACCTTCAGTAGAGCTCTTCGTGTCGATGTCGAAGTTGGAAAGCTGCACACCTGACCGCGCTGCAAGCGCATTCAAATCAAGAATGAGTTGCACATTATCAACTCCATCCGGAAGATAGGACTCTAGACGCTTAAGCGCATCACTCGGAATGGCGCTGCGATCGCTCGCAAGTTGCGCTTCCTTCTGATTGAAATCAGCTGCCGCAACCAGCGTGCGATTAAACTGGGTGATCTGCTGTTGGAGCGGCACAATCTTACCGTTATAGGTAGGGCTGATGTACCCCGCGAACAAGCCGAGGGAGACCAGGATGAGCACGATGGGAAGTATGCGTCCGATCATGGTGTTGTGGTTGCAGTCGGGCTCGTGGTGGCCGCTGGAGCGGTAGGTACCGGTGCAGCAGGTGCCGGTTGTACCGACGCCGCCGAGAGCAACACGAGCGAGGGATCGAGTTCGGCAGAGAGTTTGAATTCCACGCTGCCTCCGTCTTTAACCGTAATGTTGCTGAAGATGGCACGCTTAATACGCTTGTCGCTCGCGAATGCCGCGGACTGCGCAGCAAGCGCATTAAAGGTACGGGCCGTACCCTCCATATCTATGAGTGCCTTGCGATCATCCGTAACCTGAACGGTAAGAGACTTGAACCGCACCGTCGCGAGCGTGAGCTTCTCAAGGTCATCAAAGAATTGTGAGAGCACGATGTGTTCATTGAGAATGTCCTTAGCTGCTGAGAACCGATCTCGCAACCGAATAAAGTCAGTCACGGTGGCCTGGTCGATTTGCTGCTGGGCCACATTCACCGCATCGGCCTTCTTCTTAGCTACATTCTCAAGGTAGAACTGGTATCCAAACACTGCAAAGCAACCGAGGATAGTTACGCCCAGAATGAAGTACGCGAGCGCGAGAAACGGGTTCGCACCACTTACCCGCTTATGCGGAGCCGTGGTGACAGGCTGTTTCGGCACGAACGATGTCGGAATGGTAGGAGGGAGTGCCACGACTCTAGTATACCGAGCATTTGGCTACTGCTCTGCGGTTTATGCACATCCACTTAAGAGAGCTCTTCGAGCTTCCGCAGCGCAAGCCCGACCGCAACTGCAAACTCGGGACCAATCTCCTTCAAGACCGGGGTCATGAACGCAGGCGCCTGCGTCTTACTGAACGGGTCAGCAATCTTCACATTGATCGAGAAGAAGGACTGTGCGTACTGGGCGAGTTCTTTGGTCACACCACCACCACCCGTAAGGACAATTTCCGCCACACTCTTGCCGTGCTGCAGTTCGTACTGACTCAATGCTTGCTTCGCTTCTTCAAAAATGCGTGAGAAGACGAGCTCGATGGTGGCTTTCGAGTATCCACCCTCCTGCGGCACGAAACCGCGTTCTTTTTTAAGCTCCTCCGCTTTGGCGAGGGGGAGTCCATGAGCGCTTGAGATGGTGCGAGTTACGTCCTGACCGCCTTCAGGGATGTTGTGCGAGAGTGCAACGACTCCCCGTTCAACGACGTATACCTTTGTGGCTGACGCGCCGATATCAAGCACGAGGACTGGCTTCACCGGCTCATCAACTACCGCGCGAATGGTGCTGAAGATCTCTATCTCATAGAAGCTTGCGGTCAGATTCGCGCCTTTCACCACATTCTCAAGCAAACGAAGTTCGTCGTTATGAACTGCGACCAAGAGGACCTGCACTTTTTCTGATGGCGCTGCACCTTCAGGCAGTGCTTCAGGGAGAATGAACCAGTCGAGCTGGACTTCCGATACCGGAACAGGAATATATTTGCGCGCCTCAAGATCGATGATGGTCTTCTGCTCTTCTGGATCATCACGCCGGGGAAGTTCAATGAGGGTGAGGAGTGTACGCGAGAATGGAATGGAAACACCGGAGTCGGTGGTAGTGACGTTTGCTTCCCGCAGGAGATCAGCGAGCGTTTCGGCAATCTTTGCAGCAGGAAGATTGGTTGCTTGACCCACTTCAAGACCTGCATACGGGCCGAGCGCGAGCTCACCATACGTTTCAAGCACCGCAACGCCGCCTTCGCGACGTAACTGTACGACCTTGAGCGAAGAGGAGCCGATGTCGACGCCAATGACGCTCCGGCTCTTTTTCTTGCCGAAGAGTTTAGCGAGAAAACTCATGGGACGATTGTACCATCTCGCTTCTGTGCACAGGCTATGATTATGCGCATGCGTACGCTCGCACACGCATTTCGAGCTCTTCTCGATCTCATACTCCCACCAACAGACACCGGCCGTATCGTTGCCGAAGCGTCAGAAATCGAATTTGGACGCCTCCTCTCCCCTATCGTAACGCGCTCCGGAGTCGTGGCATTGCTGCCATACCGTCACCGACTGGTGCGCGCGGCAGTAGTTGAAGCGAAGTTCAACAACAATGCACGCGCTCGCAAATTTCTCGCACAGGTACTCCAGGATTATCTCGCCTCCATTGAGGAGGAATCAGCGGAACTGGGACAAGAGCGGTACGTAGTCGTACCCGTCCCCCTCGGGGCCGCACGCAAACGGGAACGCGGATATAACCAAGTAGAAGCAGTGGCCCAGACAGCGAGCGTTCCGCTTCAGCCGGCACTCGTACGCATACGTGATACCCGACCCCAAACGTCTCTCTCACGCCGTGAGCGACTCACAAATGTACGCGACGCATTCTCCGTACACGGGGCCATTTCCCCTGACATCAGCTACATTCTCCTTGATGATGTGGTTACCACCGGAGCCACACTTCTGGCGGCAAAAGATGCTCTCCGCAAGGCGGGAGCACATCGGATCCATTCACTCGCGCTCGCGCATTAGGAATGCTATGTTAGCTACACACCATATATAGGAGACGTGGCTGAGTGGTCGAAAGCGCCTCACTGCTAACGAGGTAGGGGTTAATAGCCTCTCCAGGGTTCGAATCCCTGCGTCTCCGCCTTTTGTTATGCGCCCAGATCTTTGCCGATCTGGTAGCCCGCCCAAATACCAATGAGTCCTCCCACAAAGGTGAGGATGACGGAACTAAAGGAGAGTGCGCTGTCGCCCCACAGAATCGGAACGAGACTGCCGATGCCCGAGCCGGCGAACATGCCTCCCCAGATGTAAATCTTCATGTCCATACGAGTACGATAGCATCGGCACGGTACCGCCCGGGACGGGAAGTGCATAGCTTGACCGCTCCAGCGCTTGCAGAGGATACTTTCCTTATTAGCCGCTTAGCTGCACGTATGAAAATCGCTCTCGCCATTATCATCGCCATCCTCGTGATCGGGGGTAGCTATCTCCTGTTTGTTCATAAAACCCAGGCTCCCGTAACCAACCCTGCTCTTGAAGGAAGCGACACGTCCGCACCGCTTGAGACTACGAATCCCAATCCACCCGTCGATTCGACCGGCGCAACTTCGCAAGTGGTCACCCCCGTCACCGTGACCTACACCGACACCGGCTTTTCGCCCAAGACGCTCAATATCACCGTAGGTACCACGGTCCACTTCGTAAACAATTCTTCGCATGGCATGTGGGTCGCATCTGCTGTCCACCCTACCCACGCGGCATATGACGGCACGACGCTCCAGCAACACTGCAGCAATGGCAGTTCCTTCGACGAATGCACTTCCACCGGCAAGAGTGGGAGCTATGACTTCACGTTCACGAAAGCTGGCACGTTCAACTACCACAATCACGTGCTCGCAAACGATACGGGTACGATCGTCGTGAAGTAACATGCAGCTACCCCGCCTTTCTCTTTCCGAGCTGTTGCTTCGTGCTGCACTCACCCTTTCGTTCCTGTTCCCGCCCATCGACGCCCTTTTTGATCCGTATTCCTGGGTCGGATACTTCCCCACCGCACTCTCTGATCTCGTCGCACCACACC
This sequence comes from Bacillota bacterium, assembly GCA_050260455.1. Taxonomy (GTDB): domain Bacteria; phylum Patescibacteriota; class Minisyncoccia; order Phycocordibacterales; family Phycocordibacteraceae; genus C7867-001. Next base: position 19,626 of record JBLNCF010000012.1, on the reverse strand, counting down.
AACTCATCCTCTTGCATACGTTCGGTATTCTCGAGATTGCACTCGCACTGTGGCTGCTCTTCAGCAGGCGCGCGCGTATCCCCGCCCTTATCATGGCAGTGATATTGTTGGCCATCGTTGCCGCGAACACGGCGCAATTGTCGGTACTCTTCCGTGACGTAGCACTTGCGCTTGTGGCACTTGCACTCGCGTTCCGTTCTCCTTCTCAAGCATGACGGAGCGATGTGCTGGCGGGATTGTAATTGGCGAGAGTGGCACGATCGCGCTTGTGAAAAGTGCCCGGAGCCAGACCTGGCTCTTTCCAAAAGGACGTATCGAGCAGGGCGAGGAAGATGAGGAAGCAGCACGTCGAGAGATTGCTGAAGAGACGGGGCTATATGACCTGGAGTATCTCGATGATCTCGGATCATTCCTCCGACCGGGTGCTGAAGGCACGGCAGGCAAGGACATACATATGTATCTCTTTGCTGCTGGAAACAGCACAACATTATCTGGCGGCGACGGTAGCGAGATACTGGACACTACCTGGATGCCTCTCTCACGCGTCGCTACGGAACTCGGTGTAGGCCCCCACGAACCATGGTTTGCAGCCGATCGTGCATGGTTCACGACCGTATTCGAACGAGTGCGCCAAGCGATTCAACGTGATTGAAAACAGAAACGGCCCCTCGGGGCCGTTTCGCTATCTGATGACCTTTGCGATTGCTTTTACGATGCGCTTGTCGAGGATGTCGGGAACAATCTTCGCTGTAGTAGGTTTGGCAACCAAACTGGCGAGCGCTTTCGCTGCTTTTAATTTCATTGCCTCGGTGATGTCTTCCACTTCATGGTCAAGGGCACCACGGAACACACCCGGGAACACGAGGGCGTTGTTAATTTGATTCGGGAAATCCGAACGACCAGTCGCAATGACTGCGGCACCGGCAGCCTTCGCTTCGTCCGGCATGATTTCCGGTACCGGGTTCGCAAGCGCAAACACAATGGCGCGTGGTGCCATGCTCCGTACATGATCACGATGGAGAAGTCCCCTACCGGACAATCCCACAAATGCATCGGCACCCTGCATAGCGAGCGCAAGATCACCCGCAACTCGACGAGGATTCGTAAGATGCGCGAGTTCTTGCTTATGAACATTCAAGTCAGGACGGCCGTTATATATCGTGCCACCACGATCGAGCACGATAATATCGTTGACCCCCGCAGCATGGAGAAGCTTTGCAGTCGCGGCACCGGCTGCGCCAGCACCTGAAATAACCACTTTCAAATCAGCGAGCTTTTTCTTCACGACCTTTGCGGCATTCGTAAGGCCAGCGAGCACAACGATGGCGGTACCATGCTGATCGTCATGCATCACCGGGATGTCGAGCGCTTCATTGATGCGCTTCTCTATTTCAAAACACTGCGGCGCGGCAATGTCTTCTAGATTGATGCCACCCCAGCCTGGGGCAATCGCAAGCACCGTACGCACAATTTCGTCTGGGTTCTGTGTATCAAGCACAATGGGCCATGCATCAATACCAGCGAGCTCCTTGAAGATGAGCGCCTTTCCCTCCATAACCGGTAGCGCGCCATACGGACCAATGTTGCCGAGCCCGAGCACAGCTGATCCGTCAGAGATCACTGCCACCGAATTCTTCTTCACCGAGAGCTTCGGTGCATCTTCTGGATGCTTTGCGAGGTGTTCGGAAGCGATACCAACGCCAGGTGTATAGAAAAGGGAGAAAGCCGCCTTGTCCTTCAGCTTCGCACGCGCTTTGGTCTCGATGCGTGCACCGGTTTTCTTGAATGCGGAGAGTATCTGGGAAGTCTTGGAGGAAGCCATAGGTCCTGATTGTACCCTGAAGCAGGCACGGAGCTATACTGCCTCTATGCAGCCCTCTGATCTCGTAACCGAGCGTTTCCCGCGGTTGAAGCCCGATCAAAAGAAAGCTCTCGCGAAGCTGGGTATCCGAACGGTGAAGGATCTCCTGTATCACTTCCCTGCCCGGTATGAATCGGGGGGTCCCACCGGCACCATTGCAGGTGCACAGCTCGGCACCGAAGTCACTCTCTATGGCACCATCCGAAAACCCGAAGCGAAGAAAGCATGGAAGTCGAAACGACCTATGGCAGAAGCCTGGCTCGAGGATGCCTCCGGTCGCATCAAGCTCCGATGGTTCTCGCAGCCCTATATGGCAAAGATGCTTCACGATGGCCTCGTCGTGAAGGCAACGGGCAAGGTAACCGGCTCTGCGTCCTCGCGCTACCTTGCTAATCCAGAAATAGATAAGACGGCGATCGAACCGGAGGCAATACACGAGAACCTTTTTGCTGCCGGCAATCTACCCGAGGGCGATACGCTCTATCCCGTGTACTCGGAGAGCAAAGGTATCTCCTCGCTCTGGCTCACGCATGCAGTACGTAAGGCGCTTGAGGCTGATACGCACACCCAGCTTCCCGATCCGCTCCCATCGGAACTTGTGAAGAAGTACAACCTGCCCACACTTGCGACCGCACTGGTGTGGATGCACACGCCGAAGAAACTCGCTGACGCAGAAGCCGCGCGTAAACGTTTCGCGTTCCAGGAAGTGTTTGCGATTCAAGTAGCGATGCAGCAGGAGCGTGCGATGACTGCACGAGAAGAATCGCTTCCTGTGCATGCGAACAGGGATGCACTCGGGGACTTCATCGCATCGTTCCCTTTTCCTCCGACGGCGGCACAGGAACGCGCGATTGATACCATCGTCTCTAATTTTGAGAGCAACCATCCGATGCGTCGCCTGCTTGAAGGCGATGTGGGCAGCGGCAAGACCGCGGTGGCCGCAGCAACCGCATACCTTGTCGCTACTTCCACCCCACCCGGCAGAAAGAGTGGCACACTCCAGGTCGCGTATATGTGTCCCACCGAGATTCTCGCCAAGCAGCACTTCTCCACCTTTGTCTCGTACTTCAAAGATCATCCCATTTCCATCGGACTCATCACAGGCACCGAGTGCCGTAAGTTCCCAAGCAAGATACGCAGGGAAGAATCGACGCGTATCTCCCGTGCGCAGTTCGCGAAGTGGGTAGCAAATGGTGAGATTCCCATCGTCATCGGTACGCATGCGCTCGTGTACAAGTCGCTTCAATTCCAAAACCTTGCGTACGCCATCATCGATGAGCAGCACCGTTTCGGAAAGGCGCATCGTCAGAAACTGGTACGCAAGGACGGGGTGTCGCCCCACCTCCTTTCCATGACCGCCACGCCTATTCCCCGCACGCTCGCCCTCACCATCTACGGCGATCTCGACATTTCACTCCTTGATGAAATGCCTCGAGGACGCAAGCCCGTCATTACCGAAGTGCTTGGACCCGAGAAACGCGAAGTTGCATACGAACGCGTGCGCAATGAACTCGCAGGAGGACATCAGGCGTACGTCATCTGTCCGCGCATCGACGAACCTGATCCGACCAAGGAACTCGCACTTCAAGCGAAATCCGTGAAAGCCGAGGCGGAGCGTCTCCGTACGGAAGTCTTTCCTGATATCGAGATCGATATCCTCCACAGTAAGATGACTCCCCGAGAAAAGGAGGAAGCCATGGAACGATTCGAGAAGAATGAAACGCAGATACTGGTCGCAACTTCGGTCGTGGAAGTGGGAGTAAACGTACCGAACGCGACTGTCATCTTAATTGAGGGGGCAGAACGGTTCGGGCTCGCCCAGTTACATCAATTGCGCGGCCGCGTCATTCGTTCGAGCAATCAAGCATATTGCTTTGCACTTCCTGAATCATACGGACAAGCAACGAAGGATAGATTGAAAGCGTTTGTGGAAGCTAAGAACGGTTTTGAACTGGCCGAATATGACCTCGCACTTCGCGGTGCAGGTGAACTCACCGGCAGCCGGCAGTGGGGCGTCTCGGATATTGCCATGGAAGCACTAAAGAATATGAAACTAGTGGAAGCAGCCCGCACGGAAGCTGCCACATTAATTAGAGAAGACGCCGAACTCAAGAACCATCCCGTGCTCGCACGACTTGCCCGCGAGACCATGGAACACGTGCACCCTGAATAGAAGCCTGGTAGAGTGCGCTCGGACATTCACACCGGAGGGCCGCATGGTCTACACCGTTTTAGACATTGGTGCCGGCTCGCTGGCATTCGCGAAGGATTTCCAGCGTCTCAACCGCGAGACGCCGATGCTGATTCTTTGCGGGGAACCCCAGTGGGGATTGGGACCATTCTTTAAACCCCTGCCGCCCGAACGCCTGACACAGGTGCTCAAGGCGCGGCGACCTGGCATTCACCGCATCACCTCACAGTACGAAAAGCTTGAAGTGGCAGACGAGTCTTTGGATCTCGTCACCTTAAACGCCCCTCATCCCTTCTGCGTCAGACCTACCCAGATGTTGGCATTTGAGTTGGCGCGCTGTTTGAAGCCAGGCGGATTGTTCTTCTCGTCGTATCCCCGCTACGATCTTGGTCGCGTGACTCAAGATTTCCAGCTTGTTACCCACGGCAAGTGGCGCGGCATCTACGAAGCCACTGCCCTGTCCGAAGAACTGGTGCCAGAGCATCCCGCACGGATCTTTCCCCAGAGCCCAGTCATTGCTCATAACATCCGAGTACATCGCCATGGTGACCCTCTCGCACGGGGGACAAGCTATGTGTACTTCGATGGAATCAGTCCTGGTTATGCCCTGTGGCAAAAACCATAAGACTTTCGGAACTCCCCGGCCACGTGCCGGGGCTTTTTCCTTTCCTCTTCGCTAGGGTAAAGTACGGAAAGCATCCACCCTTAGCTCAATTGGTTAGAGCACCGAGCTTATACCTCGGCGGTTCTTGGTTCGAGTCCAAGAGGGTGGACAAGTTAGAGGGCACGTGTAGAGTTCGCAGTGGAAAGGGAGGCTCACATGCCTACACATTCACCTGTCCGGGCGAAGCCCGGTGTTGCACTCACGGCGCGCTCACGGCAACCCAGGCGCAGTTTCGTGGTCGCGGTGTTCGACTGGTCCAGCTGGCTCCTATGGGATGTCATGCTTACGGGCACTTTTAAAACAGTGCTCAAACTTTGGGAAGAACGCCGTAACATTAAGCGTTGGACCGAGTTCGAGTGGGTTGAATGCCTGTATCTTTTTGGGCTCCTTGCTGGATTCTTCTTCGCCCTGAAGCATTGGCTCGACACCGGAGATTCCCACTACTTCCTGTGGGCGGCCCTGGGGTATTTCGTCGGACCAGCGGCGATAACGGTGATTAGCCTGCTCGCACTGTTTATACTCTTCCTCTTCAGCGGCGCCTGGAAGGAAGAATCTTCTCGAGTGGAAGACTGCTGACTCAACCAGCAACGAAACGGCCGGCACCTCCTCGAGGTGCCGGCCGGATCTAATTTTATTCGTTTACGCCTCCGGGTTCACGATTTCGGAAACGATCTCATTCACGATGTCGTGTCCTTCCTCTTCCTTCTTCTTTGGCGCAATACCGTTGGCAATGAGGAGTTTCTCGAAGTCCTCGCGCTCGAGCGTTTCGACTTCCACGAGCGTCTTCGCAATTGCGTCGAGTGCCGGACGATGATCCATGATGACCTGTCGTGCCTTCTCTTTTGCACCTTCGATGATGCGCTTCACCTCCTCATCAATCTTTGCCGCAATGTCTGGCGAGTACTGTGCTTCGCCGTAACTACCACGCTCGACACCGAAGGCTACTGGGCCGATCTTATCGCTCATACCGTACTTAGCCACCATGTCACGAGCAAGCGCCGTGATGACGGCAAGATCGTTGGATGGGCCAGTGGTCACGTCGCCATATACGATCTCTTCGGCTACATAGCCACCGAGGGTTGCCGCAATATCGTCGATGAACGAGCTCCGAGTCTGCATCTTGCGATCCTCGAACGGAAGCTTGAGCGTGTAGCCACCTGCACGTCCGCGACTGATGATGGAAATCTTGTGCACAGGATCTGCGTCTGGAAGCACGGAGGACACGAGGGCATGCCCGCCTTCATGATACGCCGTGAGCTCCTTTTCCTTTTTGCTGAAGAGGTGGCTCTTACGTTCAGGACCGAGGATGACCTTCTCGATAGAACGAATGAGATCGTACTGGGTGATTTCTTTTCGGTTCTCACGTGCAGCAAGGATAGCTGCTTCGTTCATGAGGGAGTAGAGTTCGGCACCCGAGAAGCCCGGGGTGCGCTCCGCGATAACTTCAAGGTTCACATCCGGACCAAACGGCTTCTTGCGCGCGTGCACGGTAAGGATCTCAAGACGATCCTTACGGTCTGGAAGATCAATCGTCACTCGGCGGTCGAAGCGGCCGGGACGAAGGAGTGCCGGATCAAGTACATCAGGACGGTTGGTCGCTGCCATGACAATCACCTTCTCGGTAGGATCAAATCCATCCATCTCCACGAGGATCTGGTTTAAGGTCTGCTCGCGCTCGTCATTGCCGCCACCCACACCCGTGCCGCGCACCCGTCCCACCGCATCAATTTCGTCCACGAAGATGATGGACGGTGCGGTGCGCTTAGCCATCTGAAAGAGATCGCGCACACGCGAGGCACCGACACCAACGAACATCTCGACGAATTCAGAGCCGGAGATGGAGAAGAACGGCACACCTGCCTCACCTGCAACAGCACGTGCAAGCAAGGTCTTACCGGTACCCGGAGCACCCATAAGAAGGATGCCCTTCGGGATGCGTGCGCCGATGTCGAGGAACTTCTTTGGATTCTTGAGAAAGTCGACGATTTCCAGGAGTTCTTCCTTTGCTTCCTTTGCACCTGCAACATCTGCAAACGTGACGCGCTGTGCGGTGTCAGCTGGATCGATCATGCGCGCCTTCGACTGACCGAAGGTGAACGCCTGCATGCCTGCGCCGCGCACCTGACGCGTGAGGAACCAGAAGAGGACGGCAAGGAAGATAATCGGAAGAATGATCGGTGCGAGATTGAGGAACCAGAACTTAAAGCCGGTCTCCCCTTCTACCGAGATCGCCACATGCGCGAGCTGATCGGGCGTCACACCATAGGTTGCAAGCGTTTCAGAAAGTCCGGTGGAAGATTCCTTCACCGAGGTCTTCTTCGTACCATCGATGTAGGTGAGATTGAGATCGTTGCCTGCGATCTTGATGCTTTCAACCGTGCCGGCACGCACATCAGTGGCCACCTGGGAGAGTGGAATCTGCTTTTTGGATTCACTACCTGACGAGATGAGCGTATATGCGCTCACGAGAAGCAGAAGGATGAGGATCGTAGACAAGAGGTTGCCCACGAACCCAGGACCTCCGGGAGCAAGGAATCCTCCCTTCTTACCTTTTTTGCCGCCCTTATTTCCTCCCTTCGGAGCCTTCTTCGGAGTAGGTGTTGGTGAAGCCATACAATGTTACGAGCAGTAGTTACAAGACTACGAGACTATACAATGGAATATGATGAAACGCTAAATAAGACCGAGCGTTTTACCTCAAAACTTGCTAGGCTCTAGCTATGTCGACCCTCGTCGAGAACAAAAAAGCGCGTCTGCGCTTCTCCATACTTGAAACATTCTCTGCTGGACTTGAGCTTTCAGGTGCTGAGGTGAAGTCCGTGCGCGCTAAACTGGGGACCCTTGAAGGTTCCCGTATTGTGGTGCGTGGCGGTGAAGCGTTTCTGGTAGGCGCCACCATTCCGCCCTATCAGCCCTTAAACACCCCGAAGGGATACGATCCGGAACGTCCACGACGCCTCCTCCTCACCAAGAAAGAAATTGCTGAACTCGCTGATGCAGAATCCAAGAAGGGTTTGACAACAGTACCTTTGGAGATGTATAATGCAGGTCGCTATTTGAAGCTTCGAGTGGCAATCGTAAAAGGTAAAGGCAAGGCTGACAGACGTGAAGACTTGAAACGTCAGGATGCTATGCGTGAAGCCGAACGCGTGCTTCGAAGCAAATAAGCAGATCCATCGCAGCGAGGGATGGTCTTCGGACAATCCCTCGCTGGGGGTGACCGGCTTTGACGGTCTCGTTCTTTGAGAGACGTGCGACGCGGCGGAGGTGTACTGACCGCCTACTAACGTACACAACCAAACTTGCCAACAAAAACGTTGCAAGCGTACCGTCTCCGTACTGGAACGGTGCGTTCGCTCTCGCGTAAAAGCTTCGCGCTTTCGCCTAAGCGACGTCTACCCTATCGGCTTCCGCAGCGATAGGTGTGGGCGGAATCTCCTGCGGGATCGATCCACGTTTTCCTAGACGCCGGATTTAAATCTCAGGATTAGGCAGGAGCGTTTTCGCTAGCGTTCCTATGCTTCTGTCGAACAATCAATGCTAGCTATGCGTCGTAGACTCGTCCTCAAAGAGAGATTCGGACGGGGGTCCAATTCCCCCCACCTCCACATCATCTGAACTAAGAGCCGTAAACTCCTCGAGGAGCGTTGCGGCTCTTGGTATTTTGTCGGTTCGATAGCCGTAATGTGGAGCTGCATTCAGCAGCGGGTCTTATCTTTGGATCAATCGCTAATCTTCACGCTGGAGATCAGGCTACGCACCACCGGTTCATAGATGGCAGCGTCCGCTTTGGGGTATGCGCCGGAGATCTCGTACGTATTCCCATTCGCGATGGTGTAGGCGGTAATGTTGTGCTTACCAAAGTCGTCGTATTCGGCGATCTCGCCGTTACTGCCACCTAATACTGTGGATTTCACGGAGTAATTATCTCCTGAAACATATTGATTACCGATGTACTGCAACGTAGTTCCTGGGTCGACCTTGCTCACGATGATGCTTAGGGACGCGTATGGCTTCTTATCAGCGCTGTTCGGGCTCCAAGAGCGTACCTGCACGTACCCATTCGCTTCCTTACCCTCCTTCCCCATGTACCGCCAACCGCTCGGCGCCACGTAAGAAAGAACGGCTCCGCTGAAGACAAGGGAATCTCCCTTGTCAGTGCTGGTACCTTTCGGGGTAGTCGCTTCCGTAAGTGATGCAGCGACGCGTTCGCTAAGAGACGCTGGACGTCTAGCTAGGAAATACAACAGCGCGCTCGCGACTAGAACTATAACCAGCAAGACGATTGCAGACCACACAAAGAAGCTTTTTTGCATATGTCCCAATCATATCAGCATTGTCAAAGCAATGGGAGCTGTTATTCGTTATCGGCACATATTGGCTTTGCTGTACTCATGGTGATACCAATCATCTACCACTCGTAGGAAATATGAGGAACTACATACCATGAGCGAAGTTCTAACTGAAAGAATCCAATTCCACCTCATTTCACGAAAGGCCCCAAACGGGGCCTTTCGTATACATGCGGCATTAACGTTCTTCAAGGGAAGTTCCTGATCTTCCACAGCAATCTGTTTTGATAACCAGCTCTACACTTGACATACGACTCACAATATTTCATATTGGAGTTCGCTTCAATATTCAACCGGATCCGGGAGCCAACGGTGGAAAACGTTCATTTGTATCACTGTATCGGTGCGTCAGTGGGCCGCCGAGCAAGTCTTGCAGCAGAGCTCACGGCCAAACTGGCCGAACAAGACCGACAGGATGCCAAGACCAAGGAGCATCTGGTCTTAAGAGCACCTGCCGCACTGAGGCCATGGCTTTCAGAAAGCATGGTGCTCGACAACCTGTACACATACGGCAGCTGCAGTTCCAAGATTAATTTCGAGGAATGCGGCTTTGCTGGATTCACGGAAGCCAAGGCGGCGGTTCAAGAACTGAGAACTGCCTGGAAAGATGTTGCATCTATCAAACTCGGCGACCCCGAGCCCCATCGCGTCGGAATCTGGCTGTCGGCGCTTATGTAGAGCTGGAGCCAACGACATAATAGGAACCGGCGAGGGAAGACTTCCCTCGCCGGTTTTACGATTCAAACCGTGGCGATGTTACGGAGCCGTCGTAGTCGACGTGTTAATGGTGGTCGATGAATTGATGGTGGTGTTATTCACCGTCGGTGGAACCACAACATTCGTGTCACCAGTCCCCGATCCTGTCCCCTGAGTAGTAGGCCGGGTGTTCTGGAGTGTGCCATTCTGGTTAGCTGCCAGTCGCGGCAACAGGAAGATAGCCGCGAGCACCACCAGGATGAGCACGATGAGGCCGATAAGCCACCCGGCTGCACCGCCTGAATCGTTGCCGCCCGGCGTATTAACAATAGTAGCCATAAATAGTTTTGGTTAACTCAATGAATGAGTAGACCTGCATCGTAAGTAAGGAGAAATGAGGAACAGATTAAGGAACCCTTCACCTGCACTCCCGCATACTTGCGACGTCCTTCTATACCTATATAGTGAAGATCTATGAACCGATTTTCCCGCATCTTTATCGCCCTGCTTGTGATATTGCTCGTGGTCGCGGCCATCGTCATTTATCATGACCACACCACCATCGCGAGCTTGCGTGCGCAGGCTAATATCACGGCCCAGCGCGATCTTATCCGCGAACACTGCACCAGCAGCGATCCGGTAGAGCACGCCAAGTGTGCTGATGACCTCCAGACTCTTTCGGACATGCTCTCGGCATTCAGTAAGACGCTTCCGCCGGCTCCGGCCACTTCTAAGTAGTGGCAAAACCCCTTCCCCGGTCTTGGTTTAAAGAAGAAGCCGTGGCACTCGCGCCGCGGCTTCTTGGTAAAACGCTCCGCCATAAACACTGTGCAGGAACAATTGTCGAAGTTGAAGCATATATGGGTGACCCAGCTTCTCATGCCCGGACCCTTACTCCACGCAGTCGTCTTATGCATGAAACGTATGGTCATTGGTATGTGTACTTCACGTACGGCATGCACTACTGCGTAAACGTGACGGCCGGTGAGGGTCCAGGAGGCATTCTTATCCGTGCGATCGAACCTACCGAAGGTATTCCGCTCATGCGCCGGAGGCGTGGTGTTTCTGACCTGAAGAATCTCGCGAACGGCCCGGCAAAGCTCACCCAAGCCCTTGGCATCACCAAGAAGATGAACGGGCTCCTACTCGGGGGAGAGTTTGTCATTGAGGATGCTCCTGAACTTCCCGCCTCCGCCATCATGTCGGGTCCCCGCATCGGCATCCGAAACGGCATTGAACTCCCCTGGCGGTTCTGGATCAAGGACAACCCATTCGTGAGCAGATAGCTTGTTTCCTTGATTTTGCGTGGTAGAATAACGATACAAACGCTTTGGCTACTGAACGAGTCCGCATCAACCGAGAAATCACCGCGCCGGAGTTGCGCGTCATAGGCGCCGAGGGGGAAAACCTGGGCGTTATTTCCATTTCTGAAGCTCTCCGGGCTGCCGAAGCTGCCGGTCAGGACCTGATCGAGATCTCGCCCAAAGCCAACCCGCCCGTTGCGAAAGTGATGGATTATGGTAAATTTCAGTACGAGCAGAAGAAGAAAGAGAGCGCTGCCCGTGCTAAAGCCAAGGTTTCCGAGACCAAGGAGGTCCAGATCAAGGTGGGCACCGGAGAGAACGACATGCGTTTGAAGGCCAAAAAGGCCGCCGAGTGGCTCGATGAGGGCCACCGGGTGCGTGTCGAGCTTTTCCTCAAGGGTCGGTATAAAGGGATGGAAGAAGCATTCCTTAAGAGCCGGCTCGAGAAGTTCATCATGCTCATCCCGTATGCGTATCGCATCGCGGAGCCGGTTACGAGGTCCCCTAAGGGCTTCGCCGGTATCCTCGAGCGTGATCCGAAGGCGGCAGCCGGTGCGAAGAAACCAGAATCTACCCATGAAAACCAATAAGTCATTCAGCAAGAGGATCCGCGTGACCCGCAAGGGCAAGCTTGTCGTTCGCAAGGCAGGTCAGGATCATTTCAATGCCAAGGAGCGCGGACGCACCAAGGGTGTGAAGAAGCGCGCCTCCTCCATTGAGATGTCGGCTCGCTCTCGCCGCCGCTTCCTTTCGGGCGTGTAATTTTCGTAGTTAGTAAGTCACCATTCACGTATGTCACGAGTAAAGGGAGGAGTTAATTCCGCAAAGCGCCGCCGCAACATCTTGCTCCGCGCCAAGGGCTACCGCCATGGTCGTTCGACCAAGGTGCGCCTTGCCAAGGAGTCTTTGGTGCACGCAGGCAAGAATGCCTTCGCACACCGCAAGGACCGCAAGAGCGATTACCGCTCGCTCTGGATCGTTCGCCTTAATGCGGCTATCCGCGAGAACGGCTACAAATCGTACAGCACGTTCATCGCAGGTCTGAAGAAGCAGGACATTGAGCTCGACCGCAAGGTCCTCTCCGAGTTCGCAGCCAAGCACCCGGAAGTCTTCACCCGGATCGTACAGAAAGTCGGCTAATCGGCCACTTCAGAGAAAAGCCCCGCTCTCGCGGGGCTTTTCCTTGTCCTTTCCCTACTCCATTGCGTCTATAAAACCTAGGTATACTGAGCGCATATCCATTTTGCTCCGTACATGAAAAGACTCGCCGCGCTCCTGTTCGTACTCAGTCTTGCATTTAGCGTCTCGACTCCCGTATCCGCTCAAGCAGATGTTCCCGTGATTACCGATATCCAAGCACCAGATACCCCGAAGGGAACGATCTATCCTAATCAGAGCGCGACGGTGTACGGTAGCGGCCTTTCAGGGCCACTGACCATCCAAATTGGAAATGCCGAACCGCAGTATGTAAACGCGGTAGGTAATGGTACTTCCGTGTCCTTCACGGTCCCCAGTCGTCTCCAGACTATCGATGTCAGTGTCTCGATCATCACGCTTTCAGGAATCAGAAGCAACTATTTCCCCATCATCATATTCGTTCCCAAGAATGCGCCTCCCCAAACGCCCTATGTGTCCCCAACTCCTGTGGCCACCCCGAAGGCTCCCAACCTCCCCCTCCCCACTTCACCCGCAGTTATAACTAACATTCAGTCGGTAACGAATCCGGATGGTGTGGTTGATGCGGGGCGACGAGCTACGATCCACGGTACCGGACTTGCCGGGCCACTCACCATCACCTTTGGGGTAAAGAATCCCCAGATCGTAAAAACCACTGGAACGAGCGATGGATATGCGGAGTTCACAATACCTTCCCTGTCTATCTCGTCAGCCGTGCAAATGTCCGTCACCAATGCTACCGGCGTTAAGAGTAATGCACTGCCCGTCACCATACAGAGTGGTCAGGTTGCGGTGCACAGCAACTCTGTAGAAGAACTGCTCCGGAAAGGAGGAACGTATGATGCAGGTAATCTGGTGGCTAAGACCGGACCACTCACGGTAGCCCCGGGTGTTATTCGCACAGAGACGATGGAAGCATCGACCACCAATACGGCACTTATCCTGACTGTCGGAAACCGATCCATCAGTGTTGAGCCGACGGACCATGCGGTAGTTATCAAAGACACGGGCCTTGAGGTACAGGCACCCGAGGTGACCATCACGACCAAGGGGCTCCAGGTCGGCAACGACCCGGTCGAGGTCTCTGCAAGCCAAGTCGTAGAGAATCTTTCGATAACCCCAAAAACCATTGAGCTGACCACTCAAAATAATCAGGCCGTATACGACATCCAGTCTGACGAAAACCGTAAGCTTTTTGGTCTTATCCCTCTGATAGTATCCACGAAGATGCGGGTTGATGCAGGGGACGCGGAGCTTCTACGCACGACACGACCCTGGTACAGAGTCCTAACGACACGATAAGGAAGAGCTTAGCTCTTATTTATGCCTTCCGTGCACCCTGCTTCGTTATCTCCCAGCTCTGCCCTGCCCCTGAAACTACGGCTTTCGCACCCAAGAAGCCGTTAATGCGCTGCGCGAGGAAACGCTCGCTCTCGGGTTCACCGAGCGCCGTAAAGAAGGTTTTCGTGTGGGGCAGACAGCTCCCAGCAAACTTAACCAGCTCATCGCGATCGGCATGTGCTGACCACGCAGAAAGCGTATCTACCTTGGCGCGTACCCGTACGTCCTCTCCATTTATGCGCACGGTAGGTGCCTGATCCTGGAGCATACGTCCGGGGCTGCCGGGAGCCTGGTACCCGACGATAAGAAGCGTAGTGGAGGGATCAGGCAGGTACATCTGTTCCCACTGACCAATACGACCACCGTGACTCATGCCCGCCCCCGCGATAATCATCTTTGGGATAGGCGCATCTGCAATGGAGAGCGATTCATCGCGAGACTCGGTCATTTCAAGGTTTGGGAAGCGGAAGATGCTGTGTTCGGCCTTCGTTTCTTCCTGGGCGGCATGATTGAAATACGTGCCTGCCCACTTCTCGTACACACGCGTGGCGGCAATAGCCAAGGGCGAATCAAGGAAAACATGGATCTTCGGAATCTCGCCCGCACTCATTAGATTAGAGATCTCATAGAGCATGAGCTGGCTGCGCTCAAGCGAGAACGCCGGCATAAGAATGACCCCGACGCGCTCAATAGCCCGCTTCAGAGTGTCACGGAGCTCCGGTACACGATTGGCGAGATTCGGGTGGACACGATCTCCATACACACTTTCCATGACGATGACATCAGCGTCATCAATAGGCTCCCATGCGGGAAGATAGGGCGAAGGATTGCCGATGTCACCCGTGAGCGCAAGCGTAGCGCCGGTTGCAATTTCCTTGATGCGGATACTTGCCGAACCGAGGATATGGCCAGTGTGACGGAGATATACGGAGAGTCCCGGAGCAACTTCGGTCTCGGTGTGATATTCGACAGCGATAACACGGGACATGAGAGCACGAATATCGTCCTCATCGTACATGGGCTTCAAACCTCTACGTGCGGCTTCCTGCGACAGCACGTTTACGCTGTCGTAGAGCATCACATCCATGAGATCCTTCGTAGGCGGTGAAGCATACACCTTCCCTTTAAAGCCTTCGCGCATGAGCTTAGGTGCACGACCAATGTGATCTAGATGCGCATGGGTGATGACGAGCGCGTCGATGGATGGCACATCGTACGGGAATGGTGCGTACATTTCTTCCTCGGCAAAATCCCTCCCCTGTTCAAGACCACAGTCGACAAGAATCTTTCCGTGCTCTCCTTCAACCAAGAAATTGGAACCTGTGACAGTGCCGGCACCGCCAACGAACGTAAGTTTCATATCGAAACTGTAGCACGAGAAAACCCCGCAGAAGCGGGGTTTTCTCGTGGCCATCTCCGTGTGGCAACTTTCTAGTGCCACGTGGGTGTCCGCATCGTGGTCATTGAAAGCGAACGCTTTGCAGACGCACGTGAATTTAAGACTCCCGAAAAATGAGCAAGTTGCTTGTATGGAGATGGCCGACCATAAGTATACCTCCCCTCTCTGAAGAAACGAAAAAGCCGCTACGAGGGCGGCTTTTCGTTTGGGGGTTCTCGTTAGTCGAGAATGCCGTCCATGTTCACGTCGTACAAGATACCTTCCTGTACGAGGCGATAATCGACGACTTCACTCGGCGCGAACCAATGTGCAATCTCTGCATTTGCTTCATCCACGGAACCCGATGCGTGAATGACGTTGCGTACAGCACGACCATCGAGGTCGGCCATTTGGTAGGAGTCGAGCACATAATCGCCACGGATAGTACCGACATCCGACGTAAGCGGCTCGGTACCGCCAGTAAGCTTGCGGATGATCTTCACGGCGTGTGCACCCTGCCACACCATGAACACGACCGGGCCCGAGGTCATGTAGGACTTCAGGTTCTGGAGAATCACTGCCGTGATCTCAAGCGGATCCTCGGACGGCGGTTGCATGCCCTTTGCCTTGTAGCTTTCGATGGTCTTCTCGCCCGTGACACGACGCCAGTTCGGATCAAGCGTGTAGTGCTGCTCAATCTTCTCGGCAGTCGGGACGCCAATTTTAATAGCAACGAGCTTGAGACCTACCTGCTCGTAGCGCTTAATGACCTCGCCAACGAGGCCACGCTGGACACCATCGGGCTTCACGATAACGAGCGTGCGCTCGGTGCTGGGATGCGGATTAGACATGTTCTATAACAAAAAATCGCCTAGGGCGCTGATATGAGGGCAGTATATAGGCAGGACTGGAAAAATGCTACGCCCCCAGGAACCGATTGATCTGGGAGAAGATTACGCGGGCGCCATCGAGCACATCTGGATGCTCCAGAATCTCCTTTGCGGAGATGAATCTTCCCCACTCCCCCTCACGTACCGTCACCCGCTCGGCGAAACCAGGCTCCGTCTCGAGTACAAATACATGATTTATATTCTTGGCGAATTCGTATGTACTAAAGAAGCGGTGCCCAGAAATGGCGATCTCCAACTCTTCGCGGATCTCTCGTTCAATCGTTTCCTCGATTGTTTCTTCTCCCTCCATCCCGCCCCCGAAAAGCCCAAGCGAGTGTGGCTGTGTTTGTTCAGCTGAACGCTTCTGAACAAAGAAGTAGTGTGAGCCATCCTCCGTGTAATACGGGACAAGAGTGCATACCCGGCGTTTCTCTTCGGTCTTGAAAATCGGGTTCATTGTTCGGAAGGACGACGCGTAAGCACGATCGGGTCCCCGTCCGTCACAAGAATCGTATGCTCAAAATGCGCTGAACGCGACCCGTCCTTAGTGCGATAGGTGTAGCCGTCTTTTCCAAGCACGACCGTAGCCTTACCTTCGTTGGCGATTGGTTCAAGCGCAAGCACCATGCCAGGAACAATCTCTTCTCCGGTACCAGGATGCCCGGTATTGGCGATATAGGGCTCCTCATGGACATGTGCGCCTACCCCATGTCCCCCAAGCACGCGTACCACCGAAAAGCCCGTACCTTTGAATGCCTCCTCGGTGGCATGCGAGATATCACCGATACGATTTCCGGGACGTGCTGCATCGATAGCACGCTCCAAAGACTCTCTCGTCGCGGCCATAAGTGCATACGCGACCTTGTCGGTTTTACCTACCGGCACAGTGAGTGCCGAGTCGACGACATACCCCTCATGCACGAGTCCGAAATCGAGCGCAACGATATCTCCTTCTTGGAGAATACGAGGATCCTCCTGCGGAATGCCGTGCACCACCTCGTCATTCACCGATACGCAGAGTGCAGCCGGATACGGACGCGGTGCTCCTTCAGGGGTGTAATCAAGGAACGCAGGAGCATCACCATATCCCGCGAGGATATCTCGAGCTTTGTCTTCAAGCGCTTCAGTAGAAACCCCCGGGGCAACCATAGCCGCAAGAGCATCGAGCGCTTCTCCAAGGCGCTTCCCTGCCTCCTGTAGCTTCTCTTTGTCCTTGGAAGTTCGGGCGATCATGTGAGTATTTCTCGAATAGCCCCAGCAATTTCCTCTGGAGTACCCGTTCCATCCACCACCGTAAGCGTACCCTGCTCCTTGAAGAAGGCGAGTACCGGTGCCGTATGCTCATGATAGGTCTTGAGGCGTCCCGCTATCTGCTCTTCGGTGACGCTGTCTGGACGATCCTCGGTCAGATTGCGGGTGAGCATGCGTTTGGTGACCTCTTCATCCGAGACTTCCAGGTCAATGACTAGGTAGGGACGCTCGAGCCACGAAACGATGTCCACGAACGATTGCGCTTGCGAGACCGAGCGGGGGTACCCTTCACATACCATTCCTGCTTCCTGTCCGATCGCGAGTATAGCTTTTTCGAAAAGATGCGTGGCGAACCAGTCCGGCAGTAGCTTGCCCGCGTCGTATACGTCCCGCACACGCGTCCCGAGCGCACCACCCTCTTCGCGTAGCATTTTGAATTGCTCGCCGGTCGAGAAATGCATCCAGCCGCGACTCTCGGCCAGTAGCTTTCCTTGGGTTCCCTTACCGGAACCAGGTCGGCCGGTGAAGATGACGGTGTTCACGGGGTTCGAATGCATGAAAATAGATTATGACTGCAGTGCAGATTGTATCAGTTCCGCAAATGCCTGCTTTGCTGCCTCGCGATCGGTCGTATTGTCGATGACACAATCAGCTTCCGGCATGAAGGTTACTTCGTCCTCGTATCGCTTGCGACGCTCGGCGAGCTGCGCCTCATCCATATGTGCCCGAGCAAGTACACGCTTCTCGAGCTCCTCCCAACTTCCGGCATTTATGAATACGGTGCGCAGTTGCTCGCGAGGAAGCTGCTCGCGTATCTGGCGCGCACCCTGCACCTCGACCTCCTTGAGGAGCGTCTTCCCTGCCGCGAGCGCCTCCTCAACCTCTCCCTTCAGCGTGCCGTAGTAGTTACCGCCGTATTCTGCCCACTCAAGGAATGCACCTTCGGTAATCTTTTGCTCGAACTCTTCACGCGTGAGGAACTTGTAATGATCATTCTCAATATGATCAGCGCGGCGCGCGCGTGTCGTATAGGAATACGGAAGCACGAGCTCCGGGTAGAGCGCGATCACATGCTTCATGAGCGTACTTTTGCCGCTTCCTGTAGGACCAATAACGAGAATGAATGTACCGTGGTGCATGATTATTTGAATGTATCACGAGAGAAGCCGGCGAGCGCCGGCTTCGTTCTAGTATTCGCGCAGCGAGACCTGCGCATCGACCTTCCGGATGAGGTCGAGGAGCACCTGCACAGCGATCAGAAGCGCCGTACCACCCACGAGGATAGCTGAGATACCGGTGACCCCCTTCACGATGAACGGAACCACGGCGATAACACCAAGGAAGAGTGCGCCTGGGAAGGTCACGCGGTTCACAACGCTACCAATGTACTTCTCGGTCTCGCGGCCAGGACGCACACCTGGAACGAAGGCCCCTGACTTCTGGAGGTTGTCAGCAACACGATGTGGCTCGAAGGTAATGGAGGTGTAGAGGTAGGTGAACATCACCACGAGTACGAAGTAGACGGCGCCATACTCCCACGGATTATTAGAGAATGCCGTGTACCAGGCGCTTGCCGAAGCCAGTCCCTTTACTCCCAGAAGCGAGAGGCCGTTAATGACCATCTGTGGGAGAAGGATGAGGGAAAGTGCGAAAATGATCGGCACCACGCCGGCCTGAAGAAGACGAATTGGAAGATAGGTGGCCGCGCCTCCCTGCATGGCAGCGCCGCGCACCTGACGAGCGTAGGCAATCGGAATCGAGCGTTCAGCCTCCGATACCATCACCACGAGGAAGATGGCCACAAGCGCGATAGCCGCAAAGGCAACGTAGGCGGGAATGTTCGCAGTCGAAGCAGCGAAGAGAGCCTGGGAAATACCCGACGGGATACGGGCGATGATACCAGCGAAGATGATAAGTGAAACACCGTTGCCGATACCGAACTCAGTCACGAGTTCACCGATCCACATAAGAAGAATGGAGCCGGCAGCAACAAGCGTAACGTCCACGATCGTGTAGAACGGTGTGAGCGGTGCCAGGATGCCCTGGTTCTGCAAGAGCGAGAGGAAGGCGATGCCCTGCATGAGCGCAAGCGGGATAGTAAGCAGGCGGCTCCACATAATAAACCGTGCACGACCTGCTTCACCCTCATCCGTATACATAGCTTTCACCTTCGGCGAGATGACCGTCGCAAGCTGCATGATGATGGAGGCCGTAATATACGGGCCAACACCAAGCATCACGATAGAAAGATGCGAGAAGCCACCTCCCGAGAAGAGGTTCAGGAGTCCGAAGAACTGATTGTTCTGGAAGAATTGCTCGAGACGAACGCGGTCAATGCCCGAGATAGGGATGGCAGCGAGCGCACGGAACACAACGAGCGCGCCAGCAAGGAAGAGTATGCGGTTACGGAGCGCGGAATCGCTTAGAGCAAGTCGTACCTTGTGTGAGAAGTTAGCGAACATTGGAAATTAGGGAGCCGCCAGCCTTCTCAATGGCTGCGCGAGCGGCTTCGGAAGCAACCA
>JBLNCF010000011.1:0-6343 GCA_050260455.1 Bacillota bacterium | reverse complement strand
ATGCCGCGCGCTATGGGCCGTGCAGCACCGATCAGGAAGCGCCGCAGCCGCGTCGTTGTTGAGCTCGCAGCAGCCGCTCCCAAAGCTAAGAAAACCGCCAAGAAGGCCGCCTAATATTTACCATGACTCACACTGTCCACCCGTACGCACACCGCCTCGGCATCATCCGTGATTGGAAGAGCCGCTGGTTCGCTGGCGACAAGAAGTCTTTCCGCGAGAATCTCGCGATCGACGCTGCTATCCGCGGCTTCTTGAAGAAGCGCCTTCGCGGCATGCATGCTTCTGAAGCAGAAATCGAGCGCACGCAGAGCGAAATCCGCGTGATCGTACACACGGCACGTCCGGGTCTCGTCATCGGTCGTTCGGGCGAGAATGCTACCAAGCTCCGCACCGAGCTCAATCAGATCGTGAAGAAGGCAGCTCCTTCTAACACTCGCGCCGTGAAGCTCGACATTATGGAGATTCGCCAGCCGGAGACCAATGCAGCGGTTGTTGCATACATGGTCGCTGAAGGACTCGAGAAGCGCATGCCGTTCCGTCGCGTGCTTAAATCGACCGTCGAGAAGGTTATGGCCGTTCGTGAGGTCGTGGGTGTTCGTATCGTGATCTCGGGCCGTCTCGGTGGTGCTGATATGAGCCGCACCGAGCAGATCAAGAAGGGCCGCATCCCGCTGCAGACCTTCCGTGCAAACATCGACTACGCAACCGAGCAGGCATATCTTCCGTACGGTGTGATCGGCATCAAGGTATGGATCTACCTCGGAGAGACCTTTAACGAGCGCGAGCGTCAGGGCGCCGTCCGCGACATGCGCGGTACCGCATCTAAATAAGTAACGGCGTATGTTGTTCCCCAAGAAAGTTAAGCACCGCAAGTGGCAGACCGGACGCAAGTCCCCCGAGACGCTCGCACGTCCGGAGACCCGCGGCATTACCGTCGCTTTCGGTTCGTATGGCCTTAAGGCAACGACCGCATCTCGCGTGACCTCGAATCAGATCGAGGCTGCTCGTAAAGTGCTCACTCGCGTGACCGGTAAGGGTGGCAAGCTGTGGATCCGCATCTTCCCGGACCGCCCGATCACCGCAAAGCCGGCGGAAGTGGGCATGGGTAAGGGTAAGGGTGATCCGAAGCACTTCGTATTCGAGGTGCGCCCGGGTCGCGTGCTCTTCGAGCTCGACGGCGTTGATGAGGCAAAGGCTCGCGATGCACTCCGCCGCGCAGGCGCCAAGCTTCCGCTTAAGACCACAGTCGTGACTCGCGCATAAAATTCGTATGGCTAAGAAAACTAATTACAAAGAGAAGAGTCCGGAGGAACTCACGAAGGTCCTCAAGGAGAAGCGCGAGGAAATGCGTGGTCTTCGTTTCGCAGCTGCGGGTGCTCGTCCGAAGGACAGCAACGCCCCTCGTAAGACTCGCCGCGAGATCGCCCGCGTATTGACCGAGCTCGGTAATCGTGCGAAGAAGGCATAACACTTATGGCAACTACTAAGAACGCAGCCGCTACGCCTGTTGAGGCAAAGCCCCAGAAGTTCACTGGCGTCGTCGTGAAGACGGCGATGAAGGACACGGCTACCGTGGCAGTCTCACGCTACGTGAAGCACCCGAAGTACAAGAAGTACCAGACGCGTACGAAGAAGTACCTCGTGCATGATCCGGGCAACACCGTTGAGGTCGGCCAGCAGGTCACCATCGTCGGCACGCGCCCTATTTCCAAGCTCAAGCGCTTTAAGATCGCTTCCTAATCCTTACTACTATGGTTCAGCCCCAGACAATCGTCACCGTTGCAGATAACTCAGGCGCAAAAGTTGCGCGCGTCTTCAAGGTGCTCGGGGGCTCGAAGCGCCGCTACGCCGAGATCGGCGATGTGGTCGTGGTCTCCGTCCAGACGGCAGAGCCGCGCAAGGCTGTGAAGAAGAAGGACATCTACAAGGCAGTGGTGGTTCGCCAGAGGAAGCCGTACCGTCGCGCAAGCGGTATTTACGTCCGCTTCGATGACAATGCCGTCGTGCTCATCGAGAAGCAGGGTAAGGAGATGGGTCCGAAGGGTAACCGCGTGTTCGGTCCAGTACCGCGTGATCTCGTTGAGAAGGGCTGGCAGAACATTGCATCGCTCGCACCTGAAGTCGTGTAATCCATTTACGTATGTCGAAGGCAACCAGCGGCAAGCAGACCGCAAAATTCAAAATCAAGAAGGGCGACCAGGTGACGGTGATCACTGGCAAGGACAAGGGCAAGCAGGGCAAAGTGCTTAGCGTTATGCCCCAGGAGGCCAAGATTGTTGTTGAGGGTATCGCTATGGTGAAGCGCAGCCAGCGCAGTCCGATGCGTGGTCAGTCCGGCCGTATCGTCGAGAAGCCGCGTGCCATCCACATCAGCAACGTCATGGTTGTTGATCCGGAGCAGAAGAAGGCTACCCGCGTTCGCCGCGAGGAGCGTGATGGCAAACTCGTGCGCGTTGCCGTTAAGAGCAAAGTAAAGCTCGGCTAACTAGTTGCGTATGATGCTTACTAAAGAAAAAGTTCAGAACAGTTTTGAGGCTCTCTCCGAGAAGTTCGGGTACACCAACCGCCTCCGCGCTCCCCGCATGGTGAAGATTGTGGTCTCGTCCGGCGTCGGTTCCGCGAAGGACAAGAACCGCATTCAGGTGGTAGAGGACCGTCTCGCACGCATTACGGGTCAGAAGGCCGCTCCGCGCGCCGCCAAGCAGTCCATTGCGCAGTTCAAGATGCGCCAGGGCGATATCGTCGGCTACCAGGTGACCCTCCGCGGCACCCGCATGTACGACTTCTTCGACAAGCTCATCCATATCGCGCTTCCGCGTACGCGTGACTTCCGCGGCCTTTCCGCGGGCGCTATCGATGATATGGGTAACCTCACTATCGGCATCAAGGAGAACACGATCTTCCCAGAAGCCGCTGATGAAGATCTCAAGGATGTGTTCGGTATGGCAATCACTATCGTGACCACCGCCAAGTCCAAGGAGGAAGCAGAAGCATTCTTCCGCTACCTCGGCGTTCCGTTCAAAAGCTAAGAATCATAAAAAAGAAAAGGCGACCTGATGGGTCGCCTTTTCTTTTTTAGGATCACGTGTTGTAATGCAGGTCGGCAATGGAGGACAGTCCTATGAGACAGGTCGCCCAAATAGAAGTTCCTGCGAACCCTGACATATTCCGCGTACACCAGTTTATCTATCCCGGTGCCCCTGGCATCAAAGGGGTGGGCGAAAAGCTAATGGAGAATATCCGAGACGAGATAGTGGAGTATCCATCCCGGTGTATTCTCCGCTTCTACGAAAGCCTGGAACCAGTTTCCGAGCCTATGCCGGCCAAGATCTCTGATCGGTGGGCGCCGCATCTTACGTGGTGGCATCTATACTGGGCACTGCAGTGGCCAGGTCCCACCTTGAGAAAGGCCCTCCCAAACGGTACCCAGATGGGGGTTCTGGCCATGTTTACCGATATCGACCGGCCAGTCCGCGTAAAGCTTGACTGGAACGAGGGGCACGATCTTGGCAAACGTCCTAGTGAGCCAGGGTGGGCGTGGAATTCGGGTACGATATTCATCGCCCGAGAACTCCTCTAATTAAGCTCTTTTCTGGTACTTGCGTGCCGAACGGCTCCGTTTCGACGGGGCCGTTTCGCTTGGCGAGCATTTGTTTGACAGCGTAAATGCTTACTGATACATTACTTGCACGCTCTCCGGGAGCTATTTTCTTTATGGCAAAAACCTCTCAACTCGCACGCAACGCCAAGAAGGCGCGCCTCGCAGAAAAGTACGCAGAAAAGCGTGCGGCTCTTAAGGCTGCGGGTGATTGGGAGGGCCTCCAGAAGCTTCCGAAAAACTCCTCCCCGGTTCGTGTGAAGAACCGCTGCGCCGTTTCCGGCCGTGGCCGTGGCTACATGCGTGCATTCGGTATTTCCCGCATCGCCTTCCGCGAGCTCGTTCGCGAGGGTAAGATTCCTGGCGTTAAGAAAGCATCATGGTAACGGATCGCGTTGGAGATTTCATCATTCGCCTCAAGAATGCAGGCGCTATCGGCAAGACCAAGGTGGTCGTGCCGGCCTCGAAGCATGTCGAAGAAATTGCACACAAGTTGAAGTCTCTTGGCTACGTCGCTGATGTTGAGAAGTCTAAGACCCCATATCACTTCGAGGTTACTCTCGCATACGATGAGCGTGGTGCTCACAAGATTCATGGCGTAAAGCGCGTTTCGAAGCCAGGCCGCCGTCTCTACGCTCCGGCACGTGATGCACATAGCGTGAAGAACGGTATTGGTGCTCGTCTCCTCTCTACGCCGAAAGGCATTCTCTCGGATGCAGAAGCTCGCAAGCAGCACGTAGGAGGTGAGAACCTCTTCGAGATCTGGTAATCCTTTTCGTATGCCGTCCCGCCTAGCAAAGAAGCCGATTCCCGTACCTGCCAAGGTCACCGTCACGTCCACTGACGGCGTCCTTTCGGTAAAGGGTTCCAAGGCTACGCTCACGAAGAACGTGCATTCTTCAATTAAGATTGACGTTACTCCCGAGGGCGTCGTTATCGCACCTGCTAACAACAGCCGTCTCGCACACGCTCTCACGGGCACCTTTGCTGCGCACTTGAAGGCAATGATGGACGGTGTGGAAACTCCGTTCAAGAAGGTGCTTGAGCTTAATGGCGTCGGCTACAAGGTTGAACTTAAGGGTAATGAGCTCGTCCTCGCGGTCGGCTTCTCGCATCCGGTCGTTCTCCAGATTCCGCAGGGCATCACGGTGACTGTCGTGAAGAACGTCATTACAGTGGAGGGTTCAGACAAGCAGCAGGTGGGTCAGTTCGCCGCGGAAATCCGCGCTGTGAAAAAGCCGGAACCGTACCTCGGTAAGGGCATCAAGTACCAGGACGAGGTCATCCGCCGTAAGCAGGGCAAGAAGGCAGCATAACGTATATGGCAACTACTATCCTTACCAAGAAAGACCAGCGCGATCGTCGTCATCGCCGTGTTCGCGCCCAGATCTCCGGCACGCCGGAGCGCCCTCGCCTTGCGGTCTACAAGAGCAATCGCTTCATTTCCGCACAGCTTATCGACGATGTGGCAGGAACCACTATTCTTGCTTCCCATGGTCGTTCGTTCCCAGGCTCGCTTTCCGTACAGGCAACGGCGGTAGGTAAAGCAATAGCTGAAGAAGCAAAGAAGAAGGGTATTGGTGCCGTCGTCTTTGATCGCGGTGGATATAACTACGGCGGCCAGGTAAAGGCGCTTGCTGATGCGGCTCGCGAAGCAGGACTCAATTTCTAATATTTATGACTGACACTACGACCATGACTGCAGATACCGAGGTCCTCGAGACCACACCGGCCGCTTCTGAAGCGGCTCCGGCAGCTGCAGAAACGCAGCCGCGTGGCGGCCGCAATGCAGTACGTGGCCGTGGTGGCCGCGATGGTTCTCGTGGTCCGCGCCGCGACCGTGCTCCGCGCGAGCGCAGTGAGTTCGATCAGGCAACCATCGATGTGCGCCGCGTCGCCCGCGTTATGGCCGGCGGCCGCCGCTTCTCCTTCAGTGTTACCGTTGTCATCGGTGACAAGAAGGGTCGTGTGGGTGTAGGCATTGGTAAGGGTGCCGACACTGCACTTGCTATTGATAAGGCGGTGCGCGATGCCAAGAAGCATCTCATCAACGTACCGCTTACCGCCGACAACTCAATTCCACACAATGTCGAGGTGAAGTACGCATCCTCCACAGTGTCCATCATTCCGTCACCGGGTCGCGGTCTTGTTGCAGGTTCCGCAATGCGTACCGTTCTTGAGTATGCTGGTGTGACCAACGTGGTGGCAAAGATTCTCACCCGCACTAAGAACAAGCTCACGATCGCTCGTGCAACCGTACAGGCGCTCAAGTCCCTCAATACCAAGTAGGCGTATGCAGACGAACACTCTCAAAGCAAAGACCAAGCGAATTACGAGCGTCCGTATCGGACGTGGTGGTAAGCGTGGTAAGACCTCGGGTCGCGGTACTAAAGGCCAGAAGGCTCGTTCCGGTCACCGCATGCGCCCAGAGATGCGTGACATCATCAAGAAGCTCCCGAAGCGCCGTGGTCATGGTAAGAATCGCGCTCGCACCGTACGTGCAGATCGCGTTATCTACGTTCCGGTCAACCTCGCGGCTCTTGAGTCGGCATTCTCGGCAGGGGACACGGTTACGCCAGCAACCCTCTTCAAGAAGGGTCTCGTTACCATGCGCGCTGGCTGCATCAAGCGGAAGAACTGTGCCCGGCTGATACCCACCCACTGGCAAACTCGCTCTGCCCGGGCGGAGATTTTCCCAGAAGCATTGCCCTTACCGCCGGTTTGGATGTAATATTCCTGACGCAG
>JBLNCF010000010.1:0-102777 GCA_050260455.1 Bacillota bacterium | reverse complement strand
TAAACTTCGGCGGCCGGGCGCGCCGTCCCGCCCCCCCGCTTCGCTATACTAGGGGTATGGATACGCTTTCCAAGGGTCTAGCGATCTTTCTCATCATCTATGCGATTCTCGGTCTCGGTCGTCTCTTTATGCACCATGACCCACCTTCGGTGCCGGTGGATGTCGTCTCTCCTTAGCTAGCGTAGGACGAGTGTGGCGTAGCTCTTGTCGTAATCCTCTTCCACACGATTTAGATACAGAAGCGGAGCGGCGAGCATCATAAAGACTACCTTGATGACATAGCCCGTGAGCATGATCTCAAGGAGATGAGCTGGTAAAGGTGTATTCCAGAACGCAACGGTGAAGAACACGAAACCAGCGATAGCTTGGGCGCACGCGTTTGCGATATTCGCGCGCAGCCACAGGTGGCGGTGTTCGAAACGACGCCGCAATTCGAAGTAGAGAATAAGATTGAAGGTCTGGCTGAAGAGATACGCAAGCAGGAGTGCGAAGGTGCCGCGCGACGCCGGCTGAAAGGCAGTAGAAAGGGCAGTGTTCAGGGATTCGGTGCCCGGTGTTCC
Organism: Bacillota bacterium; assembly: GCA_050260455.1. Classification (GTDB taxonomy): domain Bacteria; phylum Patescibacteriota; class Minisyncoccia; order Phycocordibacterales; family Phycocordibacteraceae; genus C7867-001. The sequence continues at coordinate 102,217 of JBLNCF010000010.1, read as the reverse complement.
TTGTAGCAACACCGCTAGTTGTAGCAGCACGCCGAAGAAGATGATGGCAAAGATTCCTGTCACTACTGAACGTATTGCTTGGATGTGACCATTGCGTTCGATGATGAAATACGTCGCAAGGAATACTGCGGCATATATGACGCTGCCGATGTTGCCCATATGTCCGAACAGGATGGCAGTCTTGCTGCCAATAAGTACATTGAGGATGAGAAAGATGACGATGACCGAGTACAACCGGTCACGGTCGAGTCTAAAGGTCATAACTACTAACCCGGCGCTAACAAGCGCAGAGAGCACCAGGGTTAGGTCGTTGAAGGTCATAAGGAGACCAGCGAGACGCTCTGGTACTCCTAATGGTACGCCTGGGATAGGGTTATGTCACCCTTTTCCCCAGCTCTTAAAATACGGCCTATATAAGGAGTATTACACCGCTGCTGCCGGACGGATAACAATGAATCGTTTCTTCCAGGCACCGAGGAACTTTGCTACCGAAATCTGCTGCTGCCCGGTTTTCGCAGCCGGGTCATTGAAATAGACCATACCGTTTTTCACAGCGGTAACTACCACGAGGTGGGGAATGGGATTCGTCGGCTCGAATTTGTAATGCACGGAGGCGATGACCGGGCCCTTGGCGACGGTCTTCTCTAATTCTGCCAGGGCTGCTTTCGAGGAAAGCTTCGAAAGGTCATTGGTAGAGCCAGAAAGGCCGTAGCGTTTTCCAAGAGAGATAAGTCCACTGTGGATCCATCCAGCGTTCGTATCGTATGCTCCTGCGGCGATGCCTTGCTTCAAGAGTGCATCAACACCTACGGCATGCGGTTTGTAGTAATTAATTACCATCGCGAGGCTTGCAATACCACATCCTTGTTTCTGCCATTTGGGCGATGATATGTCTTTGAACTGAGAATAAAAGGGCACGACTGCCGCCGTCTTCTGAATAGGTGCTACCGCAACCTTCTTGGTCGGTGCGGGTATAGCGATAGGCGCAGCCGGTGGCTGCGTCGATTGAGATATCGCGGTTGGCGCTGCGAGCGCAGGCGGGGGAGTCGAGACGAAAGCGAACAGCGATAGAACGAGAGTGACGATGAACGTCATCGGGACCATGTTCCCAGAACCTGTGCCGGAACGCAAGTAGCTCTCATGAAGCCTTCAGATTAGGGTCGAACGGTTACTTTCATGCCAATGACTGCCCAGTCGTACAGCTCCTTTGCCTTGTCAGGAGGGAGATTCACACATCCGTGCGACCAGGGTTGCCCAAAATGATCGTGCCAGTACGTTCCATGTATAACAGCGCCGTCCTTGGTGAAGTAGAGATTCCACGGCACGCCTGGCAGGTCGTAATACTGATCGCTCACGTCCGGCAAGGGTCCCTGCATGTAGCGACTCGGTGTCATGGCGTACACCGTAAAAGTGCCGGTGGGGGTGGGGGTCAGATTGAGACCGGTCGAGATGGGCTGCTGCATGAACAGAGTATCGCCGTCGTAGGCGTACAGCATCTGTTCAGATAGATCGACGAGGATACGCTTGGAGGTTGTTGGAGCCTGACCGGGTGCCAGACGATGGTTGCCGTCGTCCGTAAAGGTGCGCACGAGATCGGCAGCCACGTACCAGTCCGAGGTGACCCGCTCTGGGTATCTAACGGTATCGTCAGGTTTGAGCTTGTACCACGTGCGCCCATCGCGCTCTACGCTACCGTCCACCTTAAGAACGATTCCGTTGCGCAGTCGCAATACGACGGGAAAGTTTGTTCCGGGACCAGAACGCATGTTCACGCACGTGCCTTGGTAGTACGGTCCACAACTGTCTTGGACTTCGATATAGGTATACATCGGGACGGGAGCTGTGGGTGTTGAAGTCGAAACGCTTGTTGTGGATGTTGCTGAAGGAGTTTCGACTGAAGGAGCCGAGGGCGCTGGAGTCTTTGTTAGTCCCCACGCAATAAACGCAATACCAAGCAATCCTAAGGTGAGGGTCGTAAGCGTGATTGCAGTATCGGGACGTTTCGAGGCCATGTCCGGGCATTATATACAACAACACCTGAACGGAGCAGTAAAAAGCCGGCGCCACAAGGACGCCGACTATACCGTGTTTGGATACCGGGATCACACGCCACACTCCCGCTTTATTTCAGTCTTTGCTCTATGAACAAAGAGTTCGAGCAGGTCGAGTGTGGGGCATGGTCCATGGATGGGGTGCGCAGGGAAATATCGAGCGAGCTCTTCATCCGATGGGCTGATGCCGATGGAAGCAAGGAGCCAACGTGGGTCGATTCCGTTATCGAGCTTGGAGCGCTCGATAAGGCAGACCTGTCGTTCCTTGATGAATCCGCTGACTGCCCATTTACCCCCGCGACAGGGTGTAAGGTACTGGGTCATTATCTTCTCCTTCCTTGAACGAACGGAGCCCGCGGTGAGGCGGACTCCGTTTTGGGTATCTCTGTCGAGTTATCCAAAACACAACCCACCTCGCGGGCTGCGAAGGACGACTAGGAGCGTCATGTGGGTTGCGTATGTCATGCATCTACTATGCACGAAGGCTGTTCTTCCGACAAGAACAAAGGAACCGCCCGGGTAAAAGATACCGGGCGGTTGAAAGTTCGAGCGGGGGTGGAAGGTTACGCCGTGTTGCGGAGCTCCTCCACTATGGCTTCTCGGGGCAGATACTTGTCCCAGTCCTGCCTGCATGTGTCGTACTTGATCTTCCTCCATTCTTTTGGCTCGATCGCCAACCACTCTTGGTGGATGTTCACGATGAACCACACGCCCGTGCATGGATCGTCTATTTCGGTGATGACCCAGTATACGAGCGAGAACAGATAGGTGGTTACCCCGACGGCGATGAGGCCATAGATAGGGGCAGGGTAATTGACCAATCCGATACAGGCGATGACGTTGAGAGCGAACAGGGCCATGACCGCGTGGATCACGGGTGACACCTCCTCATCGCGCAGCGTCATGAACGTGTCGATATCACAGTTCTTCACCGCCGTCCGCATGTCTTTGTACTCATCGAACACACGATTGATGACGGCACCTGCGATAAGCGCGTAGATGACGCCGAACGTGAGACAAAGTGTCATGAGCGCGTCGCTCAACTTTTCGGGAAGATGCCAGCCGGTTCTGTAGAACAGGTACCAGGCGGGGCAGGCGACCAGCACTGCTAGAAGCGGCAGCATGAGAAGCACTGCAGTTTTATAAGCAGTCGTGAATCCGCGCTCTAACAGCGTGGAAAGATTCTTCCTTTTCAGGAAGGAGCGTTGATACAGCGGCATGAGGACCCCCAATTACGAGTGGTGCAGCGACGCCAAGCGGCATCGATCCAGATTATCAATACAATTGATTCTTGGTCTTGTCAAAATCTGGGTTACTCCTACGGTATGCTGATCCCATGAAGATATCGGTCGTCATCATTGCTCATAACGAGGAGCGGCATATCGATGCGTGCATCAAGTCGCTGCTCCACCAGACACGGAGTCCCGACGAGATACTGCTCATCAATCACAATTCGACTGATACGACCGGAGCTCTTGGGCGCGCATATTCGGAGGTGCGAGTGATCGACTACGCAGGTCCTGCTGGACCTGTCTTTGCGCGGATACGTGGATTCGAAGAAGCAAAGGGAGAACACATTCTTTGTATCGATGGAGACTCTGTCGCGGCTTCGAATTGGATTGAGACCCTTTCTCGGCTGCTAGATCAAGGGAATGTAATGGTGGGTTCATGGATACGCATGTCGGGCACCATGTATGCCTGGTTGAGCTCCTATTACTGGTATCTCCTCTGTCCGAGTAAAGGACACCGAGCTACCGATTATTTATGGGGAGCAAGTACAGGTGTTCGGGGAGAAAAACGAGGTCTGATCATTAAGGCATTAGAAAAAGGGGAGCAACTCTCAAGGCAGCTCGCCTTGGCCTACAACCCTGACGATTACTGGCTGGCACTTTTCCTTGAGCAGGAGGGAGGTCTTGAGGTCACCAACCGAACGTGGGTCAAGGCATATGCGAAAGAGAAGACGAATCAAGAAGCGTTCATACGCTCATTGAAGGCTCGGAAGATACGACGGACTATGCAGAAACTTCTGCAATTGAGCGGTCTTCCGACACTTTCTTGAATCGTCTCGTTCAATACCGAATCAAAAGAGGGGGGTTTGATAGAATGCACGTATGACCAAGACGTTGAGTGAAGGCGTTGTTCATAAAATGCCTGCGGACTTACGAAAAGCACTCATGTCTGATAAGGCAGCTGTGTCTGCGTGGGAGGACATCACGCCGCTTGCACGCAATGAGTGGATCTGTTGGGTTGAGTCTGTAAAGAAACCCGAGACCAGGCTCAATCACATTGAGCGAACATGCACGGAACTCAAGGAAGGAAAGCGTCGTCCATGTTGTTGGCCCGGGTGTCCACACCGCAATAAAACCGGAAGGACAGAGTAAAAATAATGCCGCCTTGGTGAGGCGGCAGTTGAAAGATTGATGGGTAGAGGTCAGTGAACCGTTTTCTCGTTGGACGTCACTGGTGCCGTGTGCTCGGTCGGGTGCGCTATCAATACTCCGATTGTCGCGGGCACGCAGTGAGGAAGAGCGGAACGACGGATACTGTCGCAGATGAGCTTGCACTCTTCAGTGCTTATCTTGCCCAGCTTTTCAAGTGTTTCGGCCACTTCCAGCCCCGTAGTTTTCGAGAAGAACGGATTGCACAGCGTGTCATTATCCATGACGATGCTCGCGTGCGTATTGCACTCGCATACCTGGAGGTATGCAGCGCGGAGAATGGAATTCATGTACGCCTCCCGTGTGGATCAGTCTACATTATGACTCACTTTATTTATTTGTCACTGATCAGCATGCTTCTGCCTGGTGGGGGAATTGACAAATATACCTCGATATAGTATTTTCAAATCACTGCTCTCCACTCCATGAGGTTAGTTATGTGCGGCTTATCCAGCATCCGTGCTGCATCTTTTACAACTAAGCCGTACATAACTCACCTTATCGAATCCCGAACAGCCCCTAACATACGCATCCATGCCTGATTTCAAAAAGAATTTCCGTTCCGGAAACGATCGCCGTTCTTTCTCCGGTGGTCAGTCCTTCGGCCAGCGAGGTCGCTCGTTCGAGAAGAAAGAACTATATGATGTCGAGTGTAATAAGTGTCACAAACCTACCCAGGTACCGTTCCGACCGAATGGTAAGAAGCCGGTGTACTGCAAGGAATGTTTCGTTCCTGATACAGACGCGCAGCGTTCCTCTCGCTTTGAGCGCCGTCCGTCGGCTCCTCGCAGCGAACCGCTCGTTATGCCCAAGGATTCGCGCATTGATGAGATCTTGCGCCGCCTCGATTCCATGGAGCGAACATTGGAGAAACTCAGTTCTACGCTCGAAGCCTCAAATCGCAAGGAGGCACTTGCAGAGGAAGTGAAAAAGCATCTTCCTCCAGAAGAGGCTCCCGTAAAACGAAAAAAGGCAGCGAAGAAAATCGCTGCCTAGATTCCGACCGAAGCGTTACGATCGCTTCTTGGTAGTTTTGCGTGCGAGCATCTCCTTCTTTGCAGCAAGACGCTTCTTGGTCTTGCGGGTCTTGTGAGGATTGTTGTTCGAGCTCACGCCGTGGCTATTCTTAACCATGGTTATGCTGCCTTAGTGATATGGGTCGCGTAGGGACCCTTGAGGCTCTCGGTGATGGAGAACTGGACTCGGTCGCCTTCGTGCAGATCCCGGAATTTAAGACCGGTGAGGTCATCTGCATGAAAGAAGAGGTGGTCTTTAATACCGATGCGTTTAATGAAACCGAATTCGCGATCGAGTAGCTGAACGATTTTTCCTGTTTCCATATGCGTGAGCCTAAGACTGATAAATGACGGAAGCGCCGCAAGGCGCTTCTCGTCCCGTTACATCTTCGATACCTGGGTGGCGTTCGGTCCCTTCGGACCTTCGCCGACCTCGAACTGCACCTTATCGCCTTCGCGAAGGTCGTCGAAGTACGCACCAACGACCTCTTTGGAATGGAAGAAGAGGTCCTTCTCCATACCATCGGCCTTGATGAACCCGAAGCCCTTATCCGTGAGGCGGGCGATAGTTCCTTGCTGCATAGCTCTTTTGAGTCTGAAACACTTGATAACCATCAAGTACAGGAGCTGTATAAGAAATTCGACTCAATCTCTCTGCGTGCAGCGCTGCGTTTGATTTGATAAATGTACCACATTCTCATGAGTTTGTCATGAGATGCGCCTGAAATGAGAAAACCGCAGACGGAGGGATAGGACCTCGCGTCTGCGGTCTCATGGGGAGTGTCGGACGGGTTAATGGAGTCGCTGGCGAACAGGGCTCCAGTCGACGGGCACCCCGTAGCTTTCAAGTAGTTCTCCGAACTTCTGGAGGAATCCTTGAAATACCGTTTCTCCCTGGCGCATTATCGAGAACATGGCGCGCACGTAGCGGAAGGTCTGCCAGAGCGGCATATCCCCGCGGTGCGGAGGTTCTACGATGATCACGTCGTCTGGGACGGAATCCTCAAAGCAGGTGTCCGACGCCGTAGCGTAGATCATGACTCCGTGAGGGTCGTTGCTCATCCGACGCACTTTCTCGGCATCCAGAAGACACCGAGAGATGTGGGTTGGAGAGGAAACGAGGTAGAGCGTGCCGATACCGCGTTCGCGGCAGACACGTAGTGCGTTCGTGATTTCTTCTTGCGTGTTCTGTGCTTCACGATCGAAGTGCGAACGATGCTTGAGCAGCGCCTCGACTTCGTAGGCATCGAAGCCTTCATAGTCGGGAAGCTGGGTTGCGTGAGCGACTGCGTAGCGAAAGGTGTAGTCGCACTCGAGAGCGCCGTCTTGCGATGACGCGCCCGTGCCCCAGATCAGGAGCGCCTTTCGATTACGAGCAGCGAGCCGCAGGGCATGGGAAGCGCGTCCCCACTCATCCTTTTCAGGAGAACCCCACACAATATGCTCCCAGTTGTCTGCCTGTAGGTGGCAGCCGTGGATCAGATAAGCCGAGTCCATTCATATCCCCATGATTGAAGGTGCGGCAGAATCGTTCTGCAGCCGATAGACATTTTGCCACACAAAGTAGATATATGTCAAGTCATGGATCTGCACCTATATAAAAGAAACAGCCACTTTGCGGGTGGCTGCAGGACGAGGGGACGACTGGTGGGGTCATCAGTCAGCTTCTAAGGTGACCTCATGTTTGTCGAATTCCTTCAGGGCAGTAGCACCTGAGGAGGTTTCGCCGATGACCCTCCACTCGGTTTCGTGATCGTGGCTCAGGTCGAGGTATTCCTCTCGGACGACGATTCCTCGTTCGCGAAGCGTGTAGATGTGGATGTCGTAGTGTCCGCCGTCGGTGTTCACTTCAAAGATCGGCGGTTGCGCTGCCTCATTGAGGAGCATCGCATGCCGACCAGTGGCCGTAAGCGGAGTCGCGGTTCGGGTAGCCACATTGACGACCACTACTCCGAACCGCTTATCGGCGTATTGGACTGACGCCAGTACGGTGTGTGGTGGGTAGGTGCCAGTGCAAAGGTCGAACACGCGGGTAATGATTCGATCATCGCATTTCATACCGAGCAGATTCATCTGTGACCTCGAAGTATCGGGAAGGAATCCCAAGGGGTTAACGGAAAGAACGTGAATATATAATGACACTATACGATACATATGTCAAGCTATCTCACGTAAAACCCCCGTATATACGTCCACTCCCGTGGACGTTTTCATTTCGCTCACTCTGCTCCGTTGGGTGGAGGATGTTCGAACCCATATCTACTAAAAGAAGCACCAAATTGTGAGGTAATCTCACGGGAATAAAATCATGTGAGCTGCATAGTCTTTCCTCATGAAGAGAGTGATACAGTGGTGCATGACTGCCACCATTCTGCATCCGCGTCTTATTCAAAAAAGGGGAGAGGAAAGAAGAGAAATGATAGGTTACCTTCAACGATTCGAAGGAGGTGTAGCTATGTGCATTGGACGTATTGACTCAGTGGAGTTCAAGCTTGTGCAATCCCTGTTCAGTCCATTTAATGGTCACAAAACAGGTTTTCTTCCACTTCAGCAGGCAACGGAGCGGACCTATAAAAATACATTCTCAAGATTAGATGCAGACGATTCCTCTCCGCAGATGCTCAATGAGATGGATGCTGCTGTTTCAAAGGTAGTGGAGAAAGTGAGGGAGACCGTCGCGGGCGAGTACCTAACATTTGTACAGCACTCAGGTTATATCAGAATGAGTATCACCTAGTGCCGCCCGGAGAGTAATACTGGTGGTCGGTGTAGAAGGGGTTCGTCTCTGTAGACGTTAGGGAACGTCGCTGGAAGTGTCGCCTGCCTCGTGCCATCCGGTCTTCCGAAAGCGGCATGTATTCATAATGCCGGAACCATTCCCATAGATTTTTATTATTACTGCCAATACCCATTCTTAGAGGCATCCAACTGAATCGCCGTTTCCAGATACCACCCAACGGAGGGGACGTTTCAAAGGTGATATGTGGCGAAGTCATTAACACCTAGCATGGCACGATTCGAGTGAGAATGGGATGAATCTCCTCAGTGTCAATATTTGCTCCGCGGGTAGGATTCGAACCTACGACCAATCGGTTAACAGCCGACCGCTCTACCACTGAGCTACCGCGGAATAGGTGCGGCGCCGAAGCGCCGCAGGGCTATTCTAGCGGAAAATCGCCAATCAGCAACGTGGAGAACGGCTGCTATACTCGAAATCAATGATCACGCTCTACATCAACCCGAACTGTCCGTTTTGTAAAAAGACCGTTGAGGTAGCCCAAGAAGTCGGTGCACCGCTTACCTTAAAGGACATCCATGACCCAGCGGTAGAAGAAGAGCTCATTCGTATCGGCGGCAAACGCCAGATGCCGTTCATGGTGGACGACGAAAGTGATGTTTCCATGTATGAGTCGGAAGACATCATGCGGTATCTTCACCAGAAGTTCGGCGGCCATCCGTAATGTATATCAGGATAACGGCCACGCCCGGCGGTAAACGGGAGGAGATCACGAAAGAGAAGGACGACGCGTGGCGTATCACTGTGCGGGAACCCGCACAGCACAATCTCGCTAATGAACGGATCCGCGTCCTTGTGGCGCGAGAACTTTCGATCTCGCTCGCATCGGTTCGTATCCTGAGCGGCCATCACTCCCGTTCTAAACTACTTAGCGTAGATCTTGATTAGCTAACCTTGATGCTATGCAAATACAATTCAAGGGAACCAATTATGAGCTTACGCCGGACGTGACCGATCTTGCCACTCGCAAGATCGAAGGACTCGAGAAATATTGTGCACAATCCGACCAGGAACCCATGGCGTACCTGGACATGGGTCGGCTCACAGAAGCGCACCAGAACGGCAACGTCTGGTATGCCGACTGCAATTTTGATGTAGAAGGCAGGCGATATTACGCCAAAGCCGAGGCAGAAACATTGCGTAATGCGCTTGATCGGATGACTGCCGAGCTTGCTAAAGAGTTGCGCCGCGACCACAAGAAACGACACACGCTCCCCAAACGCGTGGGAGCGAAGGTGAAGGAGATGCTGCGGTTTGGTTAAAGCGCTTCGCGTTCGTTCTCGTAGAGCGGGCGCGCGGTCATGGTGAGTGCCGCGTAGTCCATCTCTTTCTTTCCTTCGGGCACGACGCGCAGTGGTGTGAAATGCCCGTGCTTGAATTCCGCACTCTTTACCTTCACGCGGAATCGTTTGCCGTCACGGATCATATAGAAATAGGTCCCCGGGGATTCCGCGTATGCACGGTACTTGTTCCAGTTCCCGAGAGGATCACCCGGGAAGGTGAGTTCACCGGATTCCTTGGCTATCTTGCCGCACTTTGTTGCCTGGGATTCATCTTGGGGCGTGAAGGATGCGGTACCTCTGATAAATGCCGGGAGAGAATCGATAAGAAGACGGGCTCCTTCTTCGATAAGTCGTGGACGTAACTCACGCGTTGTTTCGTCAGGGTCTATAGCCACCTCACGGGAGGTGAGTACATCACCAGCATCGAGTTCTTTGACCATCTTCTGGATGGAGACACCCGTTACCGTGTCACCGTTAAGAAGTGCTGCTTCTACCGGTGAGGCACCACGATACTTTGGCAGCAGGGAATAGTGCACATTGAGTACCCCCTTGGGGAACGAATGGATGAGTGACTCGGGAAGAATCTTGCCGTACGCAACTACGAGCGCGTACTCGCATCCATATTCCTTAATATCAGAGATGGCTTCGTGCGTGAGTTTCTCGGGAGTGATGACGGGGAGATGGTGCTCAAGCGCCCACGCTTTGGTAGGACAAGGAGTAAGTGTCAGACCGCGACCCTGATGCTTGTCTGGGGAGGTGATAACAACTGCGGGGATGTAACCAGCATCGACAAGCGCCGCGAGTGTGTCTTTTGCGACGTAGGGTGTTCCGAAGAACGCAAAGCGTGGGTTACTCGGCTGCATGGTCGTCATGCGACTGGTCATGCGTCTCAATCGCGTGGTCGATAAACAGCATGCCGTCCAAATGATCTATCTCGTGCTGGAATGCCTGGGCCAAAATGCCGCTCGCGCCACGCGTGAAGGTACGACCTATTTCATCTTGCGCACGCACGGTCGCCCGTGAGTGGCGTACGGTGGTGCCATAGATCCCGCGTACCGACAGGCAGCCTTCCTGCATCTCTTCGCGAGCGCGGGAGGACTTCACAATCTCTGGATTAATGAATACGCCCACATCAGCAGGGAGACGTTTTTCCGGATCATGATGCGGATCCATGCGGTCATACCGCACGATGAAGATGCGGTAGGGAATCGCGATCTGGGGGGCTGCGAGCGCCACGCCATCAGGCTGTGCATCAAGCGCTTCGGTCATGTCCGAAAGCATCTGTGCGAGTTCGGGGGTACCGAACATGGCAGCAGGTACTGCCTCCGCGACATTTCGCAGGACCGGGTCACCTTCTTGGACTATGGGTACCATACCGGGACTATAGCAAAGAAAAGAAAAAACGCCGGCCGTACTGACCGACGTGGGGAAGGGAGAGGCGCGCGGAGCATCCGGTCCTGGGGGAGCAAGAACCGCCCCCCGCGCGCTCCCAGGTGCAAGCTATACAGCGACCCAACCTGATTGTACAACGAGTATATGAGAGTGTAAACCCTAGAACGGGTTCTCGTCCTGGTGCTTCTTGGGGTCTATTTCCCACCAGAATTTCTTACTGAAATTCTTGGAGCGACTGCAGACGCTCTTCAGGTAGTAGAGATCGTCTGTGGGAATGCCTTCGAGGATCTTGCCCATGCGGCTCATAGTAATGAGCGGGAGACCATCACGTGCGCGTCCGTAGTTGAGGTGGCGCTGGAAGAAGCGCATGAGCTCACCGCGCTCGGTTTTCTTTGATTTCTTGTCGAGGTTATTGAGGTCCTTAGGGAGGAAATCGCCGATGGGCTTCATGCCTCCATTCTATCAGCTAGGCGTGTTCGATTCTGCCGCCGATGGACTGGAGACGATTGACCAAATCCTCGTATCCGCGATTGATGCTGTATACGTTGCGCAGGATGGATGAACCGGTTGCGGCCAGCATACCGATGAGGAGAATGGTTGCAGGACGAAGTGCAGGTGGGCACACCAGTTCAGCGCCGCGTAAATGACGCGGACCGAGGATCTCAATGCGGTGTGGGTCGAAGAGCACGGTCTCTGCACCCAGACGATCGAGCTCGGTGTAGTAGATGGCGCGTTTCTCGAAGGTCCAGTCGTGGATGAGCGTGGTGCCTGCGGCCTGGGTCGCAATGACTGCAAAGAAAGGTAGGTTATCAATGTTGAGTCCGGGGTACGGACGCGCATGTATCTTTTCGGGGAACGCAGCCAGCTCTGACGGCTCGATATGGATATCGGCAAGTTTCGTGATGCCGTTCTCCGAGATACCGGCGTCGGTCACGGTGAAGGAGAGACCCATTTTCTCAAGCACGGCGAGTTCTATCTCAAGAAACTCGATGGGAGCTTTTTCGATGGTGAGCGACGAACGAGTGACGATACCGCTTGCGAGGAAGAACATCGCATCGGTCGGATCCTCGGCGACCGTGTACTCCACATCCATGGCAATGTTGGCCTTTCCGGTAACGGTAAGGGTGGTGGTGCCGATGCCAGAAATCTCGACGCCGAGCGCCTTCAGGTAGCCGCAAACTTCCTGTACCTGGTAGTTGGCGGAAGCGTATTTGATGATGGAGGTGCCAGGAATGCCGGCTGCAGCAAAGAGGGAATTGATGGTGCCGGTGTCGCTCGATTCGTAGAGAACGACGGTAGCAGGCGAGAGACCATCGTGCGTTATATGGAAACTGTCGGTGAGTGCCTCAATGCCCACACCGAATTTCTCAAGAGCCCAGAGGTGCGGGCGCACGCTTCGTGTACCGAAGTTGCAGCCTCCTGACTGCGGGAGATCAAAGGATTTGAATCGATGGAGGAGGGGACCGATGAACATCAGGATGCTTCGGGTACGCACTGCAGCCGCGCGGTCGATGGTATCGAGTGTGATCTCTGCCGGAGGTGTCAGTCGCATGGTGTGTCCATCGCGTTCGATAGTGACACCGATGGATTCGAGCACCTCGACGAGGCGGTTCACTTCCTCGATCTTGGGTACCTTCTTGAGGGTTGTGGTGCCGCTGTTGAGGAGCGAAGCGGCAAGTAGTGCAACAGCGCCGTTCTTGGAGCGGTTGGTGAGGATGGAACCGGAAAGCGGATGGCCGCCTTCCACCTTGAAGTTCATTTCCTCTCCGGGCATGCGGGCATTGTATCTGATGCGCGCTGTATCCCCAAAGGCGAAAAGTTGCCCATCGAGAAATGGACGCGGTATGATACGCGGGACATGGCCATGCTCTCCCCCAAACTCGGCATTGATCTCGGTACCACTAACGTACTTGTGTTCCTGCCGGAGAAGGGTGTGGTGCTGAACGAACCCTCGGTGGTCGCCGTTTCAGCCGACAATAACAAGGTGCTTGCCATCGGGAGCGAAGCCAAGCAGATGATCGGGCGCACCCCGGACGGCATCACTGCCTACCGCCCCATGAAGGACGGCGTCATCGCCGACTATCGCGTGACCGAAGCAATGCTGCGCTACTTCATGAGAAAGGCGCTCGGCCGGTACAACATGTTTAAGCCGACTGTGCTCGTGTCGGTGCCTGCGGGTGTGACCTCTACCGAGAAGCGTGCGGTGATCGAAGCGGCCGTGAAGGCAGGAGCAAAGGATGCGTACGTGGTGAAGGAACCTATCCTCGCTGCTATTGGTGCAGGTATTCCGATTCAGGAACCGATGGGCCGTATGGTCGCAGACCTTGGTGGCGGCACCATCGATGTCGCCGTGATTTCGCTCGGCGGTATCGTTGCGTCCACGTCAGTGAAGTGCGCTGGCAATCGTCTTGATCGCGCCATCGTTGATCATGTGAAGAAGCAGTACAACCTCGCTATCGGCGATAAGACCGCGGAGGAAATCAAAATCCAGATCGGTGCGGCCGTGCCGCTCTCCGAAGAGATCGGCATGCCGGTGAAAGGACGCGACCTGGTCACGGGGCTCCCACGTACGATAGAGCTGAAAACCAACGAAATCGTGCAGGCGATGAATCGCGAACTTCGCGAGATGATGGGGGCAGTCCGCAAAGTGCTGCAGGAGACCCCGCCCGAGCTCGCCTCCGACATCATCGACAACGGCATCATCCTCACGGGCGGCACCTCGCAGCTCCGCCACTTGCCGGAGCTGGTGCTGCGCCGCACCGGCGTGCGCGCCGAGCTCGCGGACGACGCCTACTACTGCGTCGCGCGTGGTACGGGTGTGGCGCTTCGTCACCTCGATACCTACAAGAAGAGCATCATCTCGAAGAAGTAGGGTGGAGTAAAAAGAGAAAAGGCCCGCGCAGAAACGCGGACCTCCTCGTCCTCTATAGAGCTTTCGCTACCAGGACCGGGTCACATGGAAGCCGACCGTGTAGTCCCGATCCACATGCTCGTGATGGAAGTGGATGTCTTCTGGATATCCGCGGTAGGCACCCACCTCAAGTCCTGCACTGTAGCCGTTCTTGAGTTCCTTCGAGAGCCGGAGGCGGCCGATGTCGAGTTTCTTCGCAGCTGGCCCGTAGTCGCGCGCTCCTTCACCTTCGAGCAGTAGCCCAGTATCGAGGAACGTGACGCTGAGCCGACCGCCATATCGACGTACCTCACGGAAACGCTCGAGGATGTTGGGCGACACGTAACTCTCCGAAACCGGAATGAACTGCATGTGGCCCGCAGGCCGCAGCGGAGCGTAATCCGGATTCACCGACAGTCGCGCAGCCAAGGGTTTAGCGAACACGGCGGCATCAAGCGGGGAGAGGCGGGCGAAATCGGACGTTTGGGCCAGCGCGGGAGACACGAGAGCCCAGATAGCGCAAGCAAAAAGTACACGGCGCATTGGGGTTACCCCTCCTTAGGGCACTGGAGAGCCGGAATGGCCTCACTCCTTCCATTACACTCCCGTTCGTACGCTTTGCAAAGGAGGGAGGGGGACAACGTATACTACTGATGCATGGCTCATCACGCCTATTATTTCGCAGGAGATCGCGAGCAAGGCATCGCTGCCGCATTGTCGTATGGCGAGCGTGAGCTCAATCTCGTCTCTGTTAATAACCCTGATGTCATAGTGTTCCGCTACGGTCTCTTCTCGGTCGATGATGCTCGGCGAGTCATTCGCCTGGGGGAGCAGGCGGCAGTGGGCGAGAAGAAGCTCATCATCATCGCTGTTGAGCGACTTTTTCATGAAGCACAGAACGCCCTCCTGAAACTCTTTGAAGAACCGCCTGCTGGTACTACGCTTGTGCTCGTCATTCCTTCGATGGGTGTCATCCTGCCGACACTCCGTTCACGCATGGTTGAACTCGCTTCTGCTGAAACAGCAATCGCTCCTGAAGCACAGGCGTTCATCGCCGCGTCTTCTGATGAGCGGGAGAAGCTCGTAGGGAAGCTTCTCGATCGTGCGAAGTCCGACAAGGATGAGGAGAAGCAGGCTGCGCGTGGGGAAGCACTCCGTCTTCTTGAGGGACTACTGGCTGCGACGTATGCATCGCTCAACCAAAAACCATCAGAGGATCTCACACTCTTTGCACGCGATCTCGATCGTTTTATTCCCATTCTTCACGAACGGTCCGCACCTCTGAAACTCATCTTTGAGCACATCCTCATCACCATGCCGGCATTTCGATAATAAAGTCCTGATTTGCTACACTAGGGCCCATGGCATACGACTTTTCAAAACTGAAAACCCACATTAAGGAGACCGAAGAATGGCTCCAGCGCGAATTCACGGGTATCCGTACCGGCCGCGCCGCTCCTGCACTCCTCGATAATGTGAAAGCAGAAGCATACGGCGTTGCGACGCCGCTTACGCAGCTCGCAAGTATCACCGTGGAGGATGCACGTACTCTGCGCATCATGCCGTGGGACAAGAGTCTTACCAAGAATATCGAGAAGGCCATCACTGATGCCGATTTGGGTGTGGGTGTCGGCGCCGATGAGATGGGTGCGCGCGTGACCTTTCCGGAACTCACCGCCGAGCGGCGCACTATGCTCGTGAAGCTCGCCAAAGACAAGCTTGAGCAGGCACGTGTGACACTCCGTGGTCATCGCACCGACGGACTCAAGGAACTTGAGGCTGCGGAAAAGGAAGGTGGTATGAGTCAGGACGACCTGAAGCGATACAAGGAGGAACTCCAGAAGCTTATTGATTCCGGCAACGACGCGCTCGAAGCGCTCGCCAAGAAAAAAGAAACAGAGATTGCACAGTAGCGCATGACGATTCTTCTCTTCATTCTCGTTCTCGTTGCACTCATTGTGGTGCACGAGTTTGGACACTTCGTTGTGGCGAAGCTGTCGGGAATGAAAGTGGAGGAGTTCGGTTTGGGTTATCCCCCGCGCGCGTGGGGAAAGAAGTTTGGAGAAACTGACTATACGCTCAACTGGTTGCCGTTCGGTGGCTTCGTCCGCATCTATGGCGAGGATGAACAGGACCATGTCCCGCCTGGTCCCGAAGCCGATCGTGCATTCGGCGCGCGCCCTCGTATTCTCCAGGCATTGGTGCTGCTTGCGGGTATTGCGATGAACCTTCTCTTCGCATGGGTGCTTCTTTCAGCAACGCTTGCTATCGGAACGCCACGCGCACTCACTGATGAACAGATTCCGGTTGCCAAGGATGTAGCGCTTACGGTGGCGCGGGTACTGCCCGGTTCACCGGCCGCAGAAGCGGGAATTGCGCCCGGCGATCGAATCGTTTCGGTGCGAAGCCCAGGAGGTGCATACACCGGAAACAGTCCGGATGCGTTCACTGCATTCGTTGATAGTACGAAAGCCGGCACCCCACTCACACTTCATGTGGCACCCCTTTCTGGCGATGAACATGACGTAGAGGTCACCACCCGTACGGGCATCATTCCTGATGCACCGGATCGCGCGGCACTGGGTGTTGCGGTTGCGGTCACGGGTGTCGTTCCGGTGTCATGGTGGAAGGCTCCTGCAGAGGGTGCCGTCATAACCTGGGAAGTTACGAAACAGACGGCTGCTGGCCTCTGGCATTTCTTCCATGGCATTGTCACGTTCACTGCTGATCTCTCGCAGGTAGCAGGACCCGTAGGTATTGCGGGAGCAGTGGGGCAAGCGTCCTCTCACGGAATCGCCGCACTCCTCACCATCACCGCTATTATTTCTATCAACCTGGCCCTCATCAATCTGATCCCGGTTCCGGCCCTTGATGGAGGACGGCTTCTATTCGTTCTCATGGAGGCGGTTATTCGTAGACCACTTCCGGCTGCCGCTGCACGTGCCGTGAACATGGTGGGCTTTGCGGCGCTCATACTGCTCATGGTAGTAGTGACCGCTCACGACGTTTTCAAAATACTCGGTTAATTTGCGTATCTCGCGGATGTATTGCATTATCCGCGCAGACGGGGGTTCCGTCGATGATAGGGGAGATCACCTCATGCATACGGACACGGTCGAGAGACCGCAGGCCAGGCAAGACGACCTAGCGTCTCTTTTGCCGGATAATATCCTGGTGCGCTACGCGCTCACCAGGGTGAAGGACAGTCCCGACGAGCATTTCGTCGCCGAAATCGTTTCGTCTCCAGGCACGAAAGACAAGCTGCCGGAACACCTGCTGCATGTGCGGACGGAGATCTATCGGACACTCACCGGCATATCGTCCCACTCGCACCGCGTCCTTCGATTCGAACCTGAGTACGAACCTGCCTATCTCGCGCTCGCCGCGGACTGGCTCAAACAGGCCGCGCGAGACGAAGCGATGCGGCCATGGCTCGAGCCGAGACCGTTCGTGGGAGTCGTGCAGGTGGGAAAGAGAATCGATGGGCCGTTCGAACATAATTCGTTCGGCCTGTATCTTCCGGACTTCGCGCTCTACAGCGGCATGGTGCTCGAGCGTCTCCACCTCGCTGCCGGGCACGCCAACAGCATCATCGCGCGTCCGGACCAGCAGGCGATGGCAGCGGCCCTCCGGCGCCTCGCTGAACGCTTCTCCCGCATGTTGGCGACCTTTCCGCAAGGAACGCCCGGCGTGCTCCCGCAGGGATAGTCTGCCGAACCCATGCACGTACCTTCGCGTAACCGCCCGGTCCCACGGACCGGGCGGCACTCTTTTGCCCTTCATAAACGAGGGCCGTATACTAGGGGAACTATGCGCCAGAGCCAGCTATTCACGAGGACACGCCGCGAGGCACCGAAGGACGAAGAGTCCAAGAACGCGCAGCTCCTCATTCGCGGCGGATTCGTGCACAAGGAGATGGCCGGCGTCTATTCGTATCTCCCGCTCGGGCAGCGCACGCTCGCTCGGATCGAGAACATCGTGCGCCGCGCTATGAACGAAGTGGGCGGACAGGAGCTCCGCATGGCGACGCTCCACCCGGCAGAGCCCTGGAAGCAGACGGGTGGCTGGGACAAGGTAGACGTACTCTTCAAGATACGGAGTCGCACCGAGCGCGAGTACGCGCTCGGCCAGAGCGAAGAGGAGATCGTGACGCCCATCGCGCAGGAATACGTTTCCTCGTACCGTGATCTCCCCATCGCGCTCTATCAGATAGGGCAGAAGTACCGCGACGAGCTGCGCGCCAAGTCCGGCATCATGCGCGGCCGCGAATTCGGCATGAAGGACATGTACAGCTTCCACGAAACGCAAGAAGACTTCGATCGCTTCTACGAGACCGTAAAGGCGAAGTACCTTGAGATATACGAGAAGTGCGGTCTCACCGCTAAAGTGACGGAAGCGTCCGGCGGCAGCTTCACCGAGAAGCTTTCGTACGAGTTCATGGTGCTTACCGATGCGGGTGAGGACGACATCGTGTACTGCTCCGATTGCACCCACTGCGCGAACGTGGAAGTGGCGAAGCAGAAAGAAGGCGATATCTGCGAGAAGTGCGGGAAGGGGACGCTTGCGACCGCGAAGGCTTCCGAGGTAGGGAACGTCTTCGATCTCGGCCGTAAGTACACCAAGGATTTCAATTTCACGTACAAAGATCAGGACGGGAAGGATCAGTATCCAATCGAGGGCTGCTACGGTATCGGCACGACCCGTCTCATGGGCGTCATCGTCGAGACGCTTTCCGACGATAAGGGCATGGTATGGCCAGAGTCGGTTGCGCCGTTCCTCGTGCACCTCGTCCCGGTCGTGCCTGATCCCGAGGTCATGAAGTACGCGGATGAGCTCTATAACGACCTCACGGCCGCAGGGGTGGAGGTGCTGTACGACGACCGCGATGCTCGTGCGGGTGAGAAGCTCGCGGACGCGGACCTGATTGGTATTCCTGCGCGCGTGGTCATCGGCAAGCAGACGCTTGAAACAGGAAAGATCGAGTCGACATACCGACGCACTGGGCAGACCGGCCTCGTTTCTCGGGAGGAGCTCATCGCGTTTTCCACGGGCGCACAGAAAGCACATCGCCATGGCTAAGAAACGCTTCTCACGCAACTCGCTCTTCTCGAGCGATATCGGCATCGACCTCGGTACTGCTAACACGCTTGTGTATGTGCGTGGTCGCGGCATTGTCATCGACGAGCCATCGGTAGTTGCACTTAACGACAAGACCGGCCAGGTGGTCGCGGTGGGGAAGGAGGCGAAGGTGATGCTCGGCAAGACCCCGTCGCACATTCGTGCCGTGCGTCCGCTGTCACATGGGGTGATCTCGGACTTCGAAGTCACGGAGGAACTTCTCGCGTATCTCATCAATAAGGCACAGGGTGGCCGTTCTCGTCTTCTCGGACCGCGTGTGGTCATTGGGGTGCCCACAGGGGTCACCAACGTGGAGAGTCGTGCAGTGCGCGATGCGGCGCTCACGGCGGGCGCGCGCGAGGTCTATATCATGGAAGAGCCCATGGCAGGAGCTATCGGCGCAAAGCTTCCTATTACTGAACCAGTCGGCACTATGGTGCTCGATATTGGTGGAGGCACCACCGATATTGCGGTGCTTGCACTCGGCGGTTCAGTCTCGGGCAAGTCGTCGCAGGTCGCTGGCGATCGTTTCAATGAGAACATTATCGATTTCGTGCGGAGTGAATTTCAGCTCGCTATTGGAGAAAAGACGGCGGAGGACACCAAGATTGCTATTGGTGCGGTCCTGCCGCTCGAAGAGCCGCTCGAGCGTGCACTACGCGGTCGCGATCTTGCCACGGGCCTGCCACGGGAGATTACCCTCACCGACTCGCATGTTCGCGAGGCACTTGCGCCCTCACTCGACAGTTTGATGGAGACCATGAAGGAGGTCATCGAGAACACACCGCCTGAACTTCTTTCTGATGTGCTCCAGCACGGAGTGACCGTATTTGGTGGCGGTGCTTTGTTGCGCGGTCTTCCGGAGCTTCTCGCAAAGATGCTCGGAGTGCCCGTGCACGTTGCTCCTGATCCTCTTACGGCCGTGGTGCGTGGTGCCGGTATTGTGACCGAGGATCCGCGCCCGTGGGCCGAAGCTTTCATGCATGAAGATGCGATCATCTCGGAACGCTAATTCGTACCGTCACCGCAACGTCCTCATTCCATCGAGGGGCATTCTCGTTGGTATGATTGTCGGCGTTGTTGCTCTTCTTGTTGCTCTACTCCATTTCTTTGCACCCGATGCGCTTACGCTCATAGCTACTCCCGCATGGAAAGTAGGAGATGCACTCTCAAGTGGTATTGAGCATGCGACCGCTCCATTTGGTAACGCCGTTGCACTCGCCCGAGATCGCGATCGTCTCATTGCTGAAAATATGGCGGCAAACGAAGAGAATCGTATGCTTCGTGCAAAGACCACTGACCTTGAACGTTTGCTTGGAGGGCGCGCGGCAGCTCCGGAAAGCATCCTTGCGGGTGTGCTTGCTCGTCCACCCGTTTCTTCCTACGACACGCTGGTAGTTGATGCTGGATCGTCTCGGGGGGTCACGCAGGGTGCGTATGCGTACGGGCCTGGAGGAACACCCCTTGGCACGGTCGATAGTGTATCCGAGCGATCGTCGCGCATCTTCCTGTTTTCTGCGGGCGGCAGGACAATTGACGGTTGGGTAGGGGAAAAGCGCATCCCCGTAACGCTCACGGGTAAAGGTGCGGGTGCGTTCATTGCTACCATGCCGCGGGAAAGCCAAGTGGCGGTGAACGATGTGGTGTACGTGCCGGGACCGGGTGCACTTCCCATCGGTACGGTGGTACGCGTGGACGCTGATCCTTCTTCTCCGTCGATGGCTCTCCGTATTGCCCCGTATACGAATCTCTTCTCCCTCACGTGGGTTACCATCGGTCGGTAATATGCGTACGGCTCTCGCACTCTTAGTCGCTATCCTCTCGCCACTCCTTTTTCCGGCAGCCCTGGCGTTCCTCCTTGTGCTTGGGGCGAGTGTCATCGTGCCGCCTGCGGGCCTGCTAGCCGGGGTGATCGCGGATGGCCTCTATCACGTGCCTTCGATACCGCTCCCGTATGCCACGCTCGCGGGTAGTGCTGCAAGCGTGATCGGATACGTCGTGCATCGCTTCATCGAAACGCGTATCATGGGCGCATGAAGTGGTGGCGAAGGCGCATGCGGCGCAATTTGGAGCTAGCACCAGACGAGATATTCCTCGACTCTTCTAATCTCCCTGACTTCGACCGCGGCCGCCTCGAAGGTCGTCTGGAGCGACCCATCTCGGAACGTGCGTTTGCGGGAATCTTTCTTGTACTTGGACTTCTGTTTTGTGCGCTCGTTGCACAAGCAGCGAATCTCGAGGTTGTGAAAGGGAAGACCTATGCGGAGCAGAGTGAGAAGAATCGTTTGCGACCGAGCATCATATTCGCCCAGCGCGGTGCCATTCTCGACAGGAATGGAGTTGCGCTTGTCACCAACGATGAGAAGGATGATGGCTCTATCGTTCGCCTCTACAAGAGTCCCGGATTCGCACACCTGCTCGGATACGTCTCGTATCCGAAGAAGGACAAGTCTGGACATTATTACGATACCGACATCACCGGACTCGCCGGTATTGAAGCGGCATTCAATGATTCGCTCGCAGGAAAGAACGGAACACTCCTAGTGGAAGAGGATGCACTCGGTGCTACTCACTCTGAAGGTACGGTGGCGCCTCCTGTAAATGGAGAGAACCTCACGCTAGCCATTGATGCACGCGCACAAACAGCCTTCTACGATGCGGTGTCGCAGTTGGCAGATAAGATCCCGTTCCAGGGCGGCTCGGCAATTCTTATGGACGTAAACACGGGTGAGATACACGCGCTGGTGTCCTATCCCGAATACAATCCGAACGTACTGTCTGCTGGTGGGCCAGCTGATGTCATTGCCGGCTATTCGACCGATTCTCGCCAGCCTTATCTCGATCGTGCCGTTTCTGGTCTCTACACCCCTGGTTCCATCGTGAAGCCTATCGAGGCTGCCGGCGCGCTCACAGATGGTGTCGTCACGCCCGACTTCACGATTGATGACCCTGGCTATCTTTCCATACCGAATCCGTACGACCCGTCCCACCCCAACATCTTCAAGGACTGGAAAGCCATTGGTGTAGAGGATCTGCGTAAGGCCATCGCCTTTTCTTCGGACGTGTATTTCTATCGGGTGGGTGGCGGCTATGGTACGCAAAAGGGTCTCGGCATCGACCGATTGAAGTATTGGTATGAGACGTTCGGCTTTACTAAACCGACGGGTATTGAACTGCCACGCGAAGCATCGGGATTTGTTCCGGATCCGGCATGGAAGCAGAAGCGATTTAATGAGGCGTGGAATATCGGTGATACGTACCACGTGGCTATCGGTCAGTACTCCATGCAGGTCACACCCCTTGAGGCGGCTCGTGCCATCGCCGCGGTGGCCAACGGAGGAAAACTCATGAAGCCCACCATCCTTGCAGGCCAAATGCCGCAAGGCGAGTCGATTGCCGTGTCTCCACAACAGCTGCAGGTGGTACGCGAGGGTATGCGGCAGGGCGCCACCGAAGGTACCTCCATCGGTATTTCTGACCTTTCATTCGTCCATGTGGCGGGCAAGACGGGTACCGCGCAGCTCGGCTTCCATAACGAGTACTACAACTCCTGGGCAGTGGGATTTTTCCCGTATGAGCACCCGAAATACGTCTATGTCGTGGTGATGGAAAAAGGCCCGGCAGGGAACTCATTAGGTGGTATTTACGCCACGCATCAGGCCTTGTCGGAGCTCCATCAGAGCGCACCTGAATACTTCAGGTAGCCGGTCATTGACGCCCCCCAGCGCTCCCGTAGAATATCCCTACCATTAGCAGACAGCAGATTTACAATGACCGACCAGGACACGATCGTAAGCCAGGAGAAGTTCGATGAGATGCTCGCAGAGCTCGAGAACTTGAAGACCGTGCGCCGCACCGAGATTGCAAAGAATCTCGAGTACGCGCGTTCGCTCGGAGATCTCTCGGAAAATGCAGAGTATCAGGAAGCACGCGAGCTTCAGGCTGCGACCGAGGAGCGCATCAGGAAGCTCGAGGAGCTCGTGAAGCGTGCGCATATCATGACTGACGGCAAGAAGAAGGACGTCGTCGGCTTCGGCTCCACGGTGGTCATTAAGAAAGAGGGAGGAGGCGAGTCGCACGAATACACCATCGTCGGTTCTGAAGAAGCGGACATGCGCGCACGCAAGCTCTCCCACGTCTCGCCGCTCGGTGCAGCCATCATGGGCAAGAAGAAAGGGGAGGTCTTCACCTTCGAGACGCCTAACGGCAAACAAACCTATTCGATAGAGAAAGTTTCCTAACGAGAATTGAAAAAAGAAGAAGGCGGTCCTCACGGACCGCCTTCGCCGATTCTGCTCCCGAGAGCGTCATGCGGCAAGTTTGAGGGGACGTACCAGCGCGGTACCATCGAATCGCAGTGGCGTACCGCGTGGACCCGCAAGCGCATACCCGCCGACCAGCTTGAATTTCTTCTCGCTGACCACGAAGCACAGATGGCGGTGCTCGTGATGGGTGACCCCACCGTGCTTGAAGCTCGTTACCGGGCGCCGTTCCTGCACGAGGCACTCCATTGCGGCTGACGATTGAGTCAGTCTCAGGAGCCGTTCGCGGGCTTGGTACCAGTCCTCGTAGGCGCGGATGGCCTGGACATCAGGTTCAGGTCGGTATCGTTCCATGATCCTGCCGGTACGCAGATGGACCGCAAGGAAGCCGTCCGGGTACTTGAGGTACGCCTGCTCGGGCGAGCCCAGATGAGCGAGTGTTACGCCGTTGATGCCGATGAGAAATCGCCGATTCTGGGCGTATTCGAACGGTCCGAAGATGGAGCGTTCGAATGCAGTAGCCACGAAGTTGTCCAGTTCGCCGAATTCGTTCTGTTTGCCGTGCATCCAGGCGTAGCAGTCGCTCGGGAGTTCCCGAGGGGACTGGATGATCTTGAACTCGACGCCGGTCTTGAGGAATACGCCCCGTGCGATGTCATGCTCCCGTGTAGCCGTCCGGTTCGGTGCAAGGCAGAGAGCCACGCTACGGACATTCTGCCGGACGAGCTCCTCAGCGACCCGTGTGAGCACAGGGATCCCGAGATGCTCAGCGAGGCCCAGGCCGCGTGCGTCCATCCTGCACCCGACCATGTCGCGGGCTTCAGGCTGTTTCGACAGGAACTCCACGACGATGACTGGAGAGGGTAGGCCGAAGAGGTGACGGAAGAGGCAGTTGGCACGCAGCGTGGAAGAGGACCATGACGCATGCCGTTCGATCACTTCCGACGTGACCAGATCCTCGTATGCACGCTGCTCGTCCGTGCTGATGTATTCAGTGTCGAGCACCGGTGCCGAGAGGCAGTCGGATCGTACGTTGGTAGTCATGCGCATTTCTCCCTTGTTGCGCTGGTTAATGGGAAAGAACAAACGAATCGAGCCCCCGATTGGTCGGGGGCTCGATTCAAGTCTCTGTTTTCCTGCTTACTGGGAGACCTCAAGCGAAACTCCGACCGGTCGAAGAAGACCGATGTAGACGAAGATCGCGAGGATCCAGCGGCGGAGATTGTTGTTCGCGTGAGTCATTACTGGCTCAGTATATGCCCGCATGAATTTCTGTCAAAGCGGGACCGTACGGAAAGGTGCACAACACCCTTCACTGTGCCTTCACGGGCGTGGGGATAACGTGCCGTTCGGTGGGAGAAAGTGGCATATAATTCCATACTAGTGGGATGAAGTGGGATATGCCGTTTTCTTCTTCTTTCCGGCGCATTCCGCACCCCTCACGATACCTATGTTCATCGGCGAATACCGTCATACGTTCGACAGCAAGAACCGCATATCGCTACCCTCAAAGTTCCGTAAGGAGCTCGGTTCGAGTGTCATCGTGACGCGCGGTCTCGACCGATGTCTGTTCGTGTATCCCAAAGCTGCCTGGAAGAAGCAAGCAGAGCGAATTGCTGTGCACTCCACCGGTTCGAGTGCGGGACGCGGTCTCTCCCGCCTTATGCTTGCAGGCGCCGTCGAAGCAGACGTCGACAGCGCAGGACGCATCCTTATTCCTGACTACCTCCGTTCCTTCGCCACCTTGAAGGAAAAGAGTGTGGTTGCGGGCGTTAATGATCGGGTCGAAGTGTGGGACGAAAAGGCCTGGGCTGCATACACCAAGGCCATCGAGCGCGATGCGGACGAGTTTGCAGAGCGTCTCGGCTCTACGGGAGCTCTCTAATCCTATGGAGCAGCGCCACGACACCGTTCTCCTTCACGAAGCCGTCGAGGCGCTCCATGCGGCTCCTGGTGACACGATCGTTGATGGAACCTTGGGCGCGGCAGGGCATTTCCGTGAACTCGCCATCGCGCTTGGTCCCTCCGGAACACTTATTGGTATTGATGCCGATCAGGCGTCCATAGAGCGGGGGGAGCAGGTGGTCGCTGAAATGGCGGGGAAGGGTCCTTCCATGCACCTCGTGCGGGACAACTTCCGCAACCTCGGACGTATTCTCGACGATCTCGGTATCTCCTGCATCGACGGAGCACTCTTCGATCTCGGATGGAACGCCTTCCAGCTTTCTGCTGGACGCGGTTTCTCATTCCGGGTGGATGAGCCGCTCCTTATGACCTACGGAGATCCTGAAGAAGGGAAGACCGCTGCCGATCTCGTGAACGGCCTTCCGGAAGAGGAACTCGCTGACCTCATCTACACCTACGGCGAAGAACGGTTCTCTCGCGGCATTGCTCGTTCCATCGTGGAAATCCGCAAGAAAGAACGTATTCTCACCACACTTCAACTCGCTGACGCGGTAACGCGGGGTACTCCTGCTTGGTACCAACATCGCCGCCTTCATCCGGCCACGAAAACCTTCCAGGCACTTCGCATCGCCACCAACGATGAGTTTGGTGCGTTGCGTGACGGCATGGAAGCTGCACTATCCCGTTTGACCGAAGGCGGTCGCATTTCAGTCATCACGTTCCATAGCATTGAAGACCGCATCGTGAAAGGCCTCATGAAGGATGCGGCATATGCGGGACGAGGAACCGTCGTGACTCGTAAGCCGGTCGTGCCCTCGACGGAAGAACTTGCAGCCAATCCGCGGGCCCGAAGCGCGAAGCTGCGAGTGTTCGAACGCTGCAACGGCGAAGGCGTCTGCATTACCAAACCAACTAGCATGCATCTTTATGTCTAATCGTACTCATTCTCGCGGACGCTCGCAGGCTCTCGTCATTCCCTCCATGCCAGACCAGACCATCGCGACGCTCATGTACCTCGCCGGAGCGATATTCGCGATATACATCGTGCTGGTCATCGTCACAATCAGTCTTGCAACGATGCAGACATCTCTGGCTGCACAGGTACGCTCCCGCGAAGGAGCGATCGCGCAACTCGAGCGTGACTATTACGCCGCTATCGCAAAGCAGAACGAAACCTCGCCCGCAAGTGTCGGCCTCGTACACCCGGCTGTCGTACAGTACGCAGTCGCTAAACCAGCACAGGGCCTTACGTTCGCCGGCAACTAATCGAGGATATGAAGAAGGCGGTGAGAGGCCGATTACGCATACTCTCCGCCGGGATTCTCCTCATTGCGCTTCTTCTCATCCTTCGCCTCTATTTCGTACAGATCGTACACGGGCGTGATTTCGCGTTGCGTGCTGATCGGCAATACCTGAATTCAAGCCAGGAGTTGTATGACCGGGGGAGTATCTATTTCACGCGCAAAGACGGAACACTTCTTTCAGCAGCCACGCTTGCGACCGGCTTCATTGTTTCCATCAATCCATCCCTCGTGAAAGACGCAGAGGGGACCTATGCCAAGCTGAATGCCATCGTTCCTATCGACCACGATGCCTTCATAACATCAGCAACCAAGCAGGACGATCCCTATGAGGTAATCGCACAGCATGTGCCTGAAACGGCAGGTGCCGCTATTAGTTCTGCCAAGCTTCCGGGCGTCACCGTGACGAGGGAACGTTGGCGCTCCTATCCTGCAGGGAGTGAAGCTGCACAATCGGTGGGATTCGTCGCGTACGATAACGATAACAGCCTTGCCGGACGCTTTGGACTTGAACGTTATTACGACGATGTTTTGGAGCGTGATGGAACGGGTCTTTTTGGCAACTTCTTTGCGGAGCTGTTCGCGAATCTTGATAACGTAGTGGTGGATGCTCGTGCATCGCGTCAAGGAGATCTGGTGACCAGCATTGATCCGATCGTGCAGGAAAAACTCGATCAGGTGCTCGCGGCTACAAATCGAGAGTACTCGAGTCAGGAGACCGGCGGCATCATCATGGATCCGAAGACCGGCGAGATCATCGCACTCGATACGTATCCGTCCTTTGACCCGAATGACTTCGCTCATGCGGATGCGGCGTATTTCGGCAACCCGCTCGTTCAGCACCAGTACGAGTTCGGTTCCATTATGAAACCCCTTACTATGACGGCCGGTCTCGATTCGGGTGTCATCACTCCTGATTCGACGTATAACGATACGGGTTGTACGACGGTAAATAAGAGTACGTTCTGTAACTATGACTTGAAGCCGCGTGGGCCCAACACGCCTATGCAGGAAGTGCTCTCGCAGTCACTCAATGTGGGAGCTGCGTGGATTGCCACTCGGGTGGGGCATGAACGCTTCCGTACTTATTTCGAGCACCTGGGTTTTGGTACCGAGACTGGCATCGATTTGCCGAGTGAAGTGGCGGGCAATATCAACAACATTAAGACGAGTCCCCGTGACATCGAGTACGATACGGCATCGTTCGGACAGGGTATTGCGGAAACGCCCGTACAGATGATCAAGGCACTTGGTGCACTCGCCAATCATGGGGAAGTGGTGACACCACATGTCGTGCGCGGAGTGCGCCTTGAGAACGGCATTGTGAAGACCCTTTCCTGGGGCAAGTCAGAACAGGTATTCTCTCCGAAATCTGTCGATGAGACGACAACTATGCTGGTAAAGGTGGTTGATACGAAGCTGGCTAACGGCACGGTTAAGATTCCGGAGATGAGCGTTGCTGCAAAGACTGGTACCGCGCAGGTGGCGGGGCCGGGAGGGAAGTATGCACCCGGACTCTACTTCCACTCGTTCTTTGGCTATTTCCCGGCATCGGATCCGAAATACATCATCCTTCTCTATACGAAGGAACCGAAGGGTGTGCAGTATGCCTCGGAGACCCTCACCCATCCCTTCATGGACCTTACGCACTTTTTGATAAACTATTACGATGTGCCCCCTGATCGCGCGGTAACCCAGTAGATATGAAACGGATATTTAAGTCGCCCATCGCTTCGCTCCTGGCTTTTCTATCGCGCCGTATCCTTTCCAAATACCGACCCAAGATCATCATGATCACGGGTAGCGTAGGGAAGACCAGTACCAAGGACGCAGTGGCTGCAGCCCTATCCGGTCAGGGCTCGGTGCGCGCGAGCGAAAAAAGCTACAACAGCGAGTTCGGCGTACCGCTCACTATCATTGGTGTCGAGAATCCGTGGACCAACCCCGTTGCCTGGATCGCGGTCTTCGTTCGTGCGATCGAACTTATTCTCTTCCCATCCTCCTATCCCGAGACGCTGGTGCTTGAAGTGGGTGCTGACCGTCCAGGTGACCTCGCACGTATTCTTAAGATCGCCACTCCGGACGCGGTTGTGGTAACGCGCCTTCCTGAAGTACCGGTGCATGTGGAAGCATATGCGACACCTCAAGCAGTACGTGAAGAGGAGTTTGCTCCTGCGTATGCACTTCCTTCCGGTGCGCCGCTCATTCTCGCAGCACTTGATACGCACGCACGCACGATGGCAAAGAATACGGAGGCCAAAGTGACGCTATTCGGCTTCAGTGATGAAGCCGATATTCGTGTGGAGGAACCCACGGTTGTGTATGACAACGGCATCCCGGTGGGAATGCAAGCCGTCGCGACAGTCAATGGAAAGCACTATACGCTCAAGGCAGCTCATGCTCTTGGGCGTCCCCAGATACTTGCTCCGGCTGCGGCGCTCGCGACCGCGTACGCTCTTTCCATACCACTCTCCGAGGCACTTACCAGTCTCGACACCTATGTCCCTCCAGCTGCTCGTGGTCGTCTTCTTGCAGGGAAGAACGGTTCGGTGCTTATCGATGAGTCGTATAACGCATCACCCGCCGCTGTACAGGAAGCCCTTCGTGCACTTGCGCTCCTCACATCAAAATCTCGACGTATTGCGGTGATTGGTGACATGCTTGAGCTCGGACGATATTCGAAAGAAGAACATGCACGCATCGGTGCTGCCGCAGCGGAATATGCGGACATGCTCATTGCGGTAGGTTCGCGTTCTGCCGCGATGTGTGCGCCGGCATCAGAAAGGGGAATGACAGAGGACGCTATCAAGTGCTTCGAGACCTCAAACGAGGCTGCAGAGTATCTGCTCACCATAGTGGGGGAGGGAGATGCTGTAATGGTGAAGGGCTCGCAATCCATGCGCATGGAGCGCATCGTTGAAGCACTACTCGCGAATCCTGCGGACACAGATAAGCTTGTCCGTCAGGACAGACAGTGGAAGAGGAAGAAATAGAAATCCCGGCTGCTGCCGGGTATTTCTACGTGTGACCCTACGGGGATTCGAACCCCGATTACCGCCGTGAGAGGGCGGTGTCCTAACCATTAGACGATAGGGCCAAGTGCGATTTTTATAGCACGAAATATTGCACACGGGAAGTATTTGCGCGGCCAGGCGACAGACCGTATCGTATTTTCAGTGCCGTTCCTTGAAGTACTTCGCCATAGCAGGAAGTGTCTTACGGACCTTTCCTGCTATGGCGAAGCGATATCCGCTTACGTCCGCTAGCATTTTAGGGAGGTCGACAATGCTCGACGCTATGGAGTCTGGTACGGCTGCTCCGGCGATATCCGGGCAGACCTTCAATCCTGTAGGTAGACGAATTACAGTGAAAGAAATCCAGGATCTGGTGATCGGCCACTATCAGCTCGCATCCGATGACATGATCACCGACCGTCGCAAACGCAAAATCACGCGTCCTCGGCAGTTGGCCATGTGGCTTGCTCGACAATTCACCAATCAATCGTTACCTACGATTGGAAGAAGATTCGGTGGTCGCGACCATACCACTGTGCTGCACGCGATTCGTCGGATAGACGAGCTGTGTGCAGAAGACTCGGCCCTAGCTGCCGATCGTGAACATCTTGTGCGCATGCTCCAGTAACAGGGTAGCGGGACTAATACGGACAGCCGCCGCGGGGTTACCTGCGGCGGTTTTCGTTTAACACAATCAGGAAAGTCAGAACGTTTCGAGGTCAACCTTTAGATAATCGATGAATTTCCGTTCCGACAGATCGTACTGGCCTTTGTAAGGATTTGAATCGCAGTTCAGTTTCAAAGGATCTTGCTGCACGAGGTATATCTGACCTCGAGCTGGTCTCCCTGGGTACGCGCACATAACCCATTGCTCGCGTCCATTCACAAAATCGTTTCGAATCGTTAGCTCACGGTTTATAAGGAGATACTCCCACGTGTGTTCTTCCAGATAGAAGCTCAACTGTTGCTCCGTGAGTTCCTTACCATGTTCTTCCGCATCTTTTGCAACCCATTTCTGGAATTCAGGATCTGCATCATAGAGCTTACGAACTGATTTAAGGATGCTAAAGAAATCCTTATGAGATAGATACATCTGGAACCATGATTCAAAACTGAATGCATGATCGATTTGAAACCGCCTGTGATTCTTAGCAACAAGGTTCCTGACCGCTCCCATGTGACTGACCGCCGAATTAGCAAAACGATTCTTAGTCTCATGAGCATCCTTTTCAAAGTTCATGTAGAGACCCTCAGAATAGAGGAAATTTGCACCAACGCGATTCACATCAATCTTTTCGAGGAAGAAATCAAGTGCATCGATACAGGCCTGTGCGGATTGTGCATTCCCGATGCGGCTCATTGAAATAGGAAGGACAATAATGCCCCAATCTCTAGGAAATTTGTTTATGTCGAAGAATTCGTTGCTCTTCATGGTCTCGATTATACACTCTGTTTTACCATTATTTGACATCAAGCAATCGATATGTTCTCCTTAATCTAGAAAGGAGGGTCCGAGATGCACATACGTGACCTGACAGTGGAAGACATTCCGGCCCTCCTTGAGATGGCCAAGGCTGAACCAGCTTTCCAGGTAGACGGAGGCGAAGGTTTCTGGACACGGAAACAGCTTGAGTGCTGGATCCGTTCCGAAGACGACGTGTTGCTAGCTATGGAGATGGACGGTAAGCTTATCGGCTTTACTCTGACTGCTCACCATCGCCCGACCGGCAAGGTGACACTCGAGAATCACTTTATTCGAGCGGACTACCGAGGACGAGGAGTGGGAACCCATCTGCTCGCTAAAACACTAGTACGTTTAATGACCGCCGGAGGCACCTATCTTCACTTGGAGGTTAAAGCCAACAACGATACTGCACTGCGTTTCTATGAACGCTTTGGCTGCAGGAGGGGCGAGAATATGTTGTGGTTCGGCAAGCAGCTTTGATGACCATCGGTCACGACTCAGACCGCCGCGGGGGATTACCTGCGGCGGTTTTCGTTTATCGTAGGGCAAATCTGAACGGGACCTTGATGTGTGTGCGGTGTATGGATAATGCGAGAGCCTTCGTTTCCAAAGCTTCTCCGATGCGACCGGCGAGCGAACGCATATAGGTTCCAGCACTACAGGAAACGGAAAGTCTTAATACATGATATGACCGTTCCGTTTTTAGGATTTCATTCCAGCTCTCTCGCACCTGATCGATACGAAAGTCCGCACCCACCCGTTTCGACGGCTCGTCAGTTGAAGGCGCAAGCGCGAGCAGGGAGGCTATGCGAGTCTTTAATTCGTCGTTGGTAAGAGAGTACGAGCCACGATAGCGGATGCGATAAATAGTTTCGTCATGGACGGGAATCTCTATGGTGTCGAGTGTTCCCTCAAGTGCATGGAGGAAGAGAGGCTTTCCGTTCACGGGCTTAGAAGAGAAGGCTGGGTAGGGATGGCTGTGTGTACCGAGTTCTGCAGCGAGAGCTTCCTTGATGCGATTAGGTGTCAGTTCGGAACAGATCTCGCTTGGATTGGTTATGCCGAGCACATCGCCTGTATCACTCCCTACATCCAGCAGCACCTCGATGTCGTATGTCTTATCAAGACTACTGTATTCTTCCTTCCGTTTGCATTCGTCCCCCAAAAGAATGAGAAGCTTTCCTGAAGCCATGGGATCAAGCCGGCCCGCATAGGTTGCCGGAATATCTTTATATGACGGATGCTTTGCCTTCCATCGCTCAATGGCTTGAAGTGGTGTTTCTCCGACACGTTTTTCTATTTGAACCCTACGCAGCATTGGATGCATAGTACGGTACTCATTCAAAAAAGAAGAGCACCGCGCGAGGCGGTGCAGTTCAATAACGGGCACAAAGTAAGATCACGCGGTGCGTCTTGCACGAAAGAAGAGAAGGGTTCCTGGTTCGGTATCGGGTTCGAATAACCCATATCCAGTTTTGTATTCGGTCTGGATGTAATTAACCCCTCCGTTAGCCTTGGCTATTTTCCTGCGAAGCCTAGCGATGACTGAGTCAACCATTCGGGGTGGCTGGTCACCGTCTTCCCCAAAAAGGGTTGCGAACAGCGATTCCCGCGACACCATGCGGCCTTTGCGCAAACCAAGAAGGATCAACAGCCGGTGCTCAAGTGGTGGAAGAGGAGTTCGTTTCCCGTCCACGCTGAATTCTCTGGAATTTAGGCTGATCACCAGATTCCCAACCGTAATTACTGATTCCATATGTCCGTGTGCTCTACGCACGATCGAACGAATACGAGTAGCCAGTTCTGGTGGTTGGAACTGGTGAAAGAGGAAATCATCGGCCCCCAGATCCAGGCATTTAATCCGGGTTTCTGGTCCAGCAGTGAGGGAGAATATCACTATAGGTGTCCTCACCTTCGTATTCCGGAGGGTGCGAATGATATCGCTGGCTATCATGTCCGTTAACTCAAGCGCGATAAGAATCAGTTCATACTCGTAGTTTCGAGCGAACTCAATTCCTTCTTCGCCGAGATCTGTGGTGGTAACGCTGAACCCCTCGCTTTTGAGCGCGAGCTCGAACCCCTGCGCTTCTGCAGGGTCACTGTCTATCAGCAGTATGCGCATGTACGCCCCCTGTATGGTTCAAGCCGCTTACGCGGCGCCTCCGGCAGCATAGCGCGCATGAGGCGGCATGCAAATACCATGCCCCGCACGAGCCGAAGCTCGCACGGGGTCATTAGGTAAGGTGCTGTAAGTACTTATGTCGGTTTGATACCCAACAACACGCCGAAGGCACGATATATATCGATGCCGAGCTGCTGTGCTTGGAGCCAGGCACTTTCGCCGCCGTGGGCAAGGACCCGCATGGTTATGGAGTCCAGAGAGCCTTCTGACGACCATTCTAGTTTGAGTTGCCCGCGGTACTTCCTCTTCAGTCCGGAAGCCTTCCTACGGGATATGTTCTTGGCCGCTTCGGGAGGGAATCTCGCTTGTAAGCGAAAGTACCATCCTTTACTTGCTCTATCGTCGCGTTGGTAGGTTATGTCACCGACAAGGTTCGGTTGAGTCATGGTTGTGCCCCAATACAGGAAGAGAGGAAAGGGCCCACCACACCAGACTTCTTTTCAGCCGCGGTGAGTATAGCACAGCGGCTCATTTACGAAATATGAAGCGCTAATCGTATTCCGTAGGGGGAATAATGTGCTCGTTGGCCTGCTCGACACGCTCATGTTCACCTTGTAGTCGATCCCGTTCTTGAGCAATGCGCAGCATTTCTTCTTCGGTACGGATGGCTTCACGGTGACGAGCTCGAGCTTCAGCTGCAGCACGTGCCATACGTTGTAGGGCAGGGGTATCACCGGTAAGCTGAGCCTTTCTGACGGGGTTTGGTTTGCGATTAAAAGAGAACCCCTCCATAGAATTTATGCGAAGAGACTCTCGACGACAGCTTTCACGTCGCCCCCATCTGCACGACCCTTCACCTCCTGCATAACCGCTCCCATGAAGCGACCCATGTCCTTTTTATCAGTTACGCCAAGCTCCGCCATTTTGGCGCGGGCAATGGATTCGATGTCCTCTCGGCTCATCTGGGGCGGAAGGAGTTCTTCGATAAATGCGAGCTCTTCCTGTTCGGGCATAGCGAGATCAAGACGTCCTGCGTTGGTGTACTGTTCGATTGAATCCTTGCGCTGATTCACAGCACGCTTGATTACTGCAAGCGCTTCGTCGTCCGTGAGGAGTTCATCGGGCTTTCGTTTCTTAGCAACGACTTCGTTGGTCATGGCGGCGGAAAGGGAACGGTACGTGCGGAGCTTCACTTCGTCCTTGGCCTTCATGGCCACAGGGATGGTTGCCTTGATGGTCTCGTGGATGGTCATACGGTTTAGGACTTAGGACTGATCTCGTAGTGTTTGTGCAAGTAAATGAGGTCCATACGGAGATTCTCGAGGACCTCCGCCTCCACGGGTGCGAGCGCGAGCACGCCCTGTTCACACTGACGCATACCTTCCTCGAGGAAACCAAGAATGGTCGAAAGGAGAGGGAAATAATCGCCCGACTCGAGATGAAACTGCAATTCCTGCAGCCGTTCAGGATGGATGGATGTGTCTGGCATACGCTCATAGGAGGGCCAGAAGTGATGTTCTTTGCTCATGAATCCACTATATCACCGTGCCCAGGGCTCGCGGTATACTGACCCTATGGAAATAGCGCTTCTGGCTTTTGTTGTAGGGTTCCTCATCCTTATGCAGGGGATTGGGCTATACCTCATGATGCGACGCAGGGAGAACGCAAAGGATGATTCTGCACCGCTTCTGATGCAGCGCCTGGAAGGCCTTGAGCGCGCCCTCGATTCTCGCATGTCGGAATCATCGCGTCAGATGCATGAGACGGTACGCACCCAGCTCGGAGAATCCTCTCGCCTCATCAAGGAAATCACCGAAGAGATTACCTCGGTGAAAGAGATTGGCCGCGAGACCAGTAAGTTTGCAGAACAGTTGAAGAGCCTTCAGGACATTCTGAAGAATCCGAAGCAGCGCGGCATCCTCGGCGAATACTATTTGGAGACCGTGCTCAAGAATGTGTTGCCACCCGGCATGTATCAGATGCAGTATCCGTTTAAGAACGGTGAAATTGTAGATGCTGTGGTGTTTGTGAACGACAAGATCGTACCGGTGGACTCGAAGTTCTCACTTGAGAACTACAACCGGCTCATGGAATGCGATCCGTCCGAACGTGCTGCATACGAGAAGACATTTGTGAACGATTTGAAACTCCGCATCCAGGAAACTGCCAAGTACATCCGACCGGAGGAGGGCACCATGGATTTCGCATTCATGTTCATTCCTTCGGAGGGTATCTACTACGACCTGCTTACCAACCAGGTGGGTGCCGGAGAGGACGACAACCTTATTCAACGTGCAGCAAGTAAGCACAAAGTGATCATCGTTTCACCAACCTCTTTCCTCGCATATCTCCAAACGGTCCTTCAAGGCTTAAAGGCACTTCAAATAGAACAGCGCGCTGAAGAGATCCAGAAGCGAGTAGGGGAGCTCGGGAAGCATCTCGGTAGTTATGAGGAGTACTACCGCAAGCTCGGTACAGCGCTTGGAACGGCAGTCTCTCACTACAACAGCGGCTATAAGGAGCTGGGGAAGATTGATAAGGATGTCTACCGCATCGCGGAATCCCGCATTGGTATCGAGCAAGAGCTTCTGGAGAAACCAGGTACGCTTGAAATCGAATAAGATTCCGTTCTGGCGGAGGGCGTGCTATAACCCGTCAGGAATCCACAACCCTGGGAGGGTATCGTGAGTATCATCACGCGCATGTCCGAGTACATCCGCCGCCTAGGTGGTTTAGCCATCTCGATCAGTTTGATCATCTTTCTGGTAACAGGTCTGGGGCACTCTGTCGTCAACGCCAGCACCTCCGCAGGAGGGTCGGAACTCGGGGTGGACGGTCCTCTAACTGTGGGTCAGTCCGTTCTTATGATCTTCGGCGGCCTCATGGCGCTGGCCTGGCTGCTTGCTGGGATTGGCTACGGAGCTGTCCTGGCGTTTGATGGACGACCCAGACGAGGTCTCTCGTTGGTCCTGGCTGGGATAATAGTCGCTCTCGTCGTGGCGGGGTACAACGTCTCCTTTATAGCCGAACCCACCAGTACGGGAACCGTGGACGACACGCTTCTTTGGCCCCTATTCCTGGGGAGCATAGCGCTCATCGTCGCGGATCTATTCCTGCCGCCCTGGGCGTCTCGGAAAGCCTAGGTCAAACCTTGGGCCAGCAGTCTCATTGGGCCGCCCGGATCATTCCGAGCGGCCCGCTTGCTTTTTAGGGCCTAAACCCGTACTATATGGCCTATATGGAATATGCCGTCATAAAGACCGGCGGGAAGCAGTACGTGGTCGCTCCGGGCGATCTCGTTACCATCGAGAAGCTTGGCCGCGGTGCTGCTACTAAAGACCTTAAGAAGGGCGATGCGGTTACGTTTGAGGAGGTACTCCTCACGGACGATGGCTCGACCACTAACATCGGCACTCCGCTCGTGAAGGGTGCTAAGGTGACCGCCACCGTCTACTCGGTCGGCCGTGCCCAGAAGGTGGAGGTGGTGAAGTACAAGGCCAAGAGCAACTACTTGAAGCGTCGCGGACATCGCCAGCCGTACGTAAAGGTCAAGATCGACAAGATCGCCTAAGCTCCAAAACCCGCCCTCCGGCGGGTTTTGACATTCCTGGTAGGAAGCGTAGCCTCTACCCGGGGCCACAACGGGAGGGTCGCATGCGCGTGAAGGTATTTGACTGCCGTGCTCGCGTCCCGCACTCGCACGGCTATGACATCTACGAAACCAAGACCAAGCGGCTTAGCGTGCCAGTGCCGCGGCAACAGCTCCGCTTCGACTTGAAAGGGAAGGTGATCTGGCTACAGATTGAAACGGTCGATACGACGAACAACGTCATCGAATTCCGCCTGCCGCAGGACGTGACAGCCGACGACCTGCAGCAAGCGGGATGGAGCAAGGCACACCACTAATTCCACATGGAAGCCCGGGACGAAGGTCCCGGGTGCTTTCATTTCCTTATTTCCTTGGCGATGTGTGTGTAGCACGGAACACACAGGTGGAATTTCCGAACCTTGCCAGTCTTATCAGGAGGGGAAAGCAGAATGCCACCGAATTCTTTCAATTCCTTCTTGCACGCATCGCAGGTGGGTTTGATAGCCATACTTATGTTTCTTTACGATTCTGAAGCGCGCTCGAGAGTGTCTGCGGATCCGAATATTCAAGCTCGGAACCAGTCGCAAGTCCACGACCAAGCTGGGTGATTCGCAAGGCGCCACGGAGTGGACGCAGAAGCTCTCGCACCCGGTCCGCCGTGTGCTCTCCTTCGTTTGTCGCCGAGAGTGCGAGCACGATTTCAGAGAGTCCTTGCTTGGCACGCGCTTCAACCACTCGCACAAGATCTCGTTCACGGATGGCACCCTTGCCGGTGAGAGTGAGTACACCGCCGAGCACGAAGTAGCGGCCCTTGTAGGCGTTTGCACGTTCTACCGCAGCCAAGTCCTGATCTTTCTCCACCAGCATGAGAAGGCTATCGTCACGTGAGGGATCAGCGCAGTAATTACACAACCCATCACTGTTGGTGGGTGCAAAGCGCATGCAGAGGGAACACTGGCGGATATCGTTGCCCAGCTTCACGATGAGATCCGAAAGGCGCGAACGTTCTGCGGGTGGCACGGCAAGAAGGTAGTACACAAAGCGACGGGCCTGGCGCGGGCCAATTCCTGGAAAACGCTCGAAGGCGCGCGTGAGCTCCTCAATGCGATCGTTCATACGGAAAGGTGGAGCAGTATGTTTGCGATCGCAATAAGTGCGATAGCTGCCCATACTAGATTCAGCCAGAAGGGCTGGTAGTCACGGCGTACCCAGGTCTCAATCGTGACACCGACTGCGCCGGTGAAGTTAAGGCCCTGATACCAGAGACTCGTGCCACTTAATGCACCGAAGCTAAGGAGAGCATACGCAAGAATGGTGGCCACCACGCCGTACCACCCCAGCCACTCGATTACCGCTCGCTTCATACGAACTCCTCGGCAAGATCGCCATAGCCTGACGTATCCATCGACTGGAAGGCGGTCTGATTCTTCTGGAAGAAGAGCGTGGCCTTGCCGGTAGGACCATTACGATGCTTCTCGATAAGGATCTCCGTGATGTTGGGCTGGCCGTTCTCCGCTGCCTTATCGTCGCGGTGGATGAACATCACTACGTCCGCGTCCTGCTCGATGGAGCCCGAGTCACGAAGGTCAGAGAGACGAGGCTTACCGCCACGTTGTTCGACGGCGCGCGAGAGCTGCGAGAGGGCGAGCACGGGGACATCAAGTTCGCGCGCAAGCGATTTCAATGAGCGAGAGATCTCGGTAACCTGTTGCACCATGGAGTCTGATGCCTTTGTATTCGTCGGAGCCATGAGCTGGAGGTAGTCGACGATAATGAGACCAACTCCTGCTTCACGTTTCAAACGGCGTGCGACTGCGCGCATGGAAAGGATGTTATTGGCCGGCTTGTCATCGATATAGATAGGAGCCTTGGAGAGACGATCCACTGCATCACGAATACGGCTGTAATCATCGGAATCCTTGATGCGCTTGGTACGTAGGTTCCAAGAATCGATACCTGCCTCGGAAGAGAGGAGACGGTCGCGCAGCTGCTCGGCGCTCATTTCGAGCGAGAAGATACCGACCGGGATGCCCTTATCTACCGCCGCATGCCGGGCGATGTTAAGCGCAAGGGATGTCTTACCGACCGACGGGCGAGCGGCGAGAATGATGAGATCTGACGGGTGGAGGCCAGACAGGAGATTGTCGAGCTCTTTAAAACCGGTGGGCACTCCGCGGGTCGCATCCTCCTTATTCGATAGGGAGTCGATGAAGTCCACTACATCACCGAACGCATCTTTGAGCGGCTGGAACTTGTGCGAGGCCGATGCGTTTCCGATCGCCATGATCTTCTTTTCAGCTTCGTCCAAAAGATGCGTGACGTCATTCGATTCGTCGTATGCAGACTCGGTAATGTCATATGACGCATCAATGAGTGCCCGCATGATATGTTTGCGCGCGACCAGGTCAGCGTAGTGGGCGTAGTTACCCGGTGCCGGTGCCGAGCCAGCGAGTTCGGCGATGTATGCGCGACCGCCGATGCGCTCCAAGGTACCGTTGGCGGTCAGACGTTCCGAAAGGGTAAGGATATCGATAGGTTCGCCGCGATCCGAGAGCTCACGCATACCTTCGTAGATGATGCGGTGCTTCTCTGCATAAAACGATTCGGGCTTAATGGTGTCAGCGACATCGTGAATCGCTTCTGGTTTGAGGAGGAGGGCGCCGAGAAGAGCGCGCTCGGATTCGAGGCTCTGCGGCGGTACGCGATCTATGGAGTCGGCCATAAGGCCAATTGTACCAACTAGGGGAGGGGCGTGACTACCGTCCCGTGAGGCCCGTCGTCCACACGATATCCCCGGAATTCGAGCTCGTTGCGTAATTCGTCAGCAGCTGCGTATTCGCGTGCGGCACGTGCCTCATCACGGCGCAGAATAAGCTCCTGGATCTCTGTAGGCAGGTCTTCGGTAGCTACGGGACCTTGTATGGCGGGTGGGGTGAGAAGCGAAAGACCGAGCACTGCATCTGCTGCTGTGAGCACGCCATGCTTCTGGGAAAATGAGAGATCCTCGTCCCGAAGCGTTTCCCAAAGAAGAGCTATGGCCGCAGGGGTCGCGAGATCGTCTCGCAGGATAGCGATCATGCGGCGCTCTGCATCCGATGAGGCGGTTTTCCCTTTTGATTCCTCAATAACCTCGGAGGCCAATCGCCAGAGACGCATCAGAGCTTCATGAGCACCTGCGATTGCCTCCCAGGTGAAGGTAATGGGTGTACGGAAGTTCGCTTGGTAATAGAAGTAGCGGAGCGAGAGAGGATGATAGCCACGTTCAACGATGTCAGAGAGGAGCACTTCATTCTGAAGCGACTTGGATATCTTCTCGCCATCGATGGTGATGAATGCCTCATGGAGCCAGTAGCGTGCAAGCGGTTTACCATTTGCTGCTTCTGACTGTGCGATCTCGTTGTTGTGATGGACCGGGATGTGATCCATGCCGCCGGTATGAATATCGATCTCCGGGCCAAGAAGGGTGCGGATCATAGCGGAACATTCGATATGCCATCCAGGATTACCCGGTCCCCAGGGAGACTGCCACTGCTGGAGGTCGCCGGGCTTCGCTTTGCGCCACAGTGCGAAGTCATGAAGGTTACGCTTTCCCCCTTCCATTTTCACGCGAGCACCGCCCATGAGCTTCACTTCAGCCACGCCGCCTAACTTGCCATAGTCGGGGAAGCGAGAGGTATCGAAATAAACCCCATCATCGGCTCGGTAGGCATATCCCTTCTCCTCGAGTGCTTTCACCATCGCGATCTGCTCGGTGATGTATTCGGTGGCGCGCGGGAAAAGTATGTGCGCAGTGTCGATGTTAAGTGCCTGTATGTCAGTGAGGTATTGCTTCGTATAGCGTTCCGCGATCACCTCCGGTGTCGTATGTTCTCGGGTAGCTCCTACCGCCATCTTGTCCTCGGCTCCTTCGTCAGAGTCGCCAACCAAGTGGCCGACATCAGTGATGTTAATGACACGCCGGACATGATAGCCAGCAGCAATGAGTACACGCGCCACCGTGTCAGCAAAGAGAGCAGCACGGAGATTCCCGATGTGCTGGGGGCCATAGACGGTGGGGCCGCAGGAATACATGGATACGACTCCCGGCTTATGGGGCGCAAACAATTCCTTCTTATCCGTAAGGGTATTGGTGAAGAAAATCGGTGCTGCGCTCGCTGCCGATGTCGTTTTGCGGAACGGCCACATATGCCGATTACTGTACTACAGCCATTTCTTGTAACGGAAGAAGAGGAAGAGGGCGGCCGCAACCGAGACCATGAGCGCAATGATCACCCAGAAGTCGCCGGGAGCGCCCACAATAGGAAGATAATGGGTATTCATACCGAAGATACTGCTCAAAAGGGTCAGCGGGAAGGTGACGAACGCCATGATAGTGAGCGTCTTCATAACCTCGTTTTGTGCCGCCGAAAGTATGGAGTCGTTGGTGGAACGTAGTTCGGTGGCAGCGGCTCGGTAGGAAGCGACGATCACTGCCACATGCTCGCGCTCTGCCTCAATGTGGGAGGCTGCTTCCTTGAAATTCTTTCCGAAGAAAGCCGATTGCGAAAGATTCGTAAGGAATGACGAGAGCGGCTCTTCATGGCGAACGAGGGTGGTCTCGAACCGGAGGAGGACACGGCCGATATCAGATATCTCACGCACGACCGTGCGCTCACGTCCATTGAACATGTCATGCTCAATACGCTCCATGATGCGCGCAGCGTGTTCCATATCTTCTCGAATGGCGCCATACAAACGACGCATGATGCGCTCAAGTAATTCGTCGGCACGAACAGCCCGATGGGGAAGACCAAGAAGCTCCTCGGCCTCAAACACGCGATGGAGGTTATGGAGGGTCTCGATAACTTCGTATCTAACCGTGATGATGAAGTTCTTGCCTACAATGAAATCGATTTCCTGCGCCCGGGCGCCGGTTTCAGGCGAGGTGGTAGGGAAGTGGAGGATGAGGTACTGGTACTTCGGGAACGAAATAGTGATGGGGTAGGGAGTAGGAGCGATGATCTCTTCTTCAATGCTCTCATCGACACCAAACTCGCGCATGACCCCGTCGAGTTCCTGATGAGAAGGATTCTCGAGATCGATCCAGGTGACTTTGCCACGAAGGTGCCGAGTGATCATGCGTTCAGTATACAAATGAATGTGCGTCATCGTTGCGCATGAAGCGCAAATAAGTGGATAGAACCTGCGTGATATACTGGTGCGACTATGGAGCACGACGAGCGCAACAACATGCCTGACTACCCGCTGCGCAAACTTGCGTTCGGACGAAGTGCGAAGCTTGCGGTCGCGTTTGCTTTCGTCCTGGTGGTCGGATTTCTGGGTGGCTACACGGTGAGTGCCGCTGGCGGCGCCAAAGTCTTCGCACATGTTCCCTTGATTGGTGACGGACTTGACCCTACTCCTGCAGACGCGGATCTTTCCGATTTCTGGAAGGTATGGAACGTACTCAATAACCAGTTCGTTCAAACGCATGCGTCGAGCACCATTCCAGATACGAAGGGAAAGCTATGGGGAGCGATCCAAGGTCTCACCGCATCCTATGGTGACCCGTACACGGTGTTCTTCCCGCCGCAGGAAGCAAAGGCATTCCAGGAGGACATCACGGGTAACTTCAGCGGAGTTGGCATGGAGATAGGTATTAGCGACGACGACGTTCTTACCGTCATTGCACCTTTGAAGGGTACGCCTGCAGAACGGGCTGGCATTCGGGCAGGAGATCTCATCCTTGCTATCGACGGTAAATCGACCGACGGCCTTTCTACTGATGAGGCGGTGAAGCGCATTCGTGGGCCGAAGGGTACAACCGTGACATTCACCATCGGCCGCGACAAGAAAACGCAGGAAATCTCCGTGACGCGTGACACGATTGAAGTTCCCACTATCGAGAACTCCTATGACGCAAAGACTGGCGTGTACTACATTGCGCTCTATCAGTTCACGGAAACTAGCGGCGCACAGTTCAGGAAAGCTTTCAATGCGTTCCGTGCGAGCGGAGCAACCAAGCTCATTGTTGATCTTCGTGGTGATCCGGGTGGCTACCTCGATCAGGCAACCTATATCGCTGGCTTCTTCCTTCCAAAGGGTCAGGTCGTGGTGACAGAAGACTACGAGGGTAAGCAGGACAATATCGTGCATAAGAGTCCGGGGCAGGGTGGTCTGCCGGCAGGTACGAAGATTGCAGTCCTTATCGATCAGGGCTCTGCATCGGCATCAGAAATTCTTGCCGGAGCACTCCAGGATGAACATGCGGCGACGCTCATTGGTACACGCTCATTCGGCAAGGGTTCGGTGCAGGAGCTCATCGATGTTGATGGTGGCTCGCTCAAGATCACCGTTGCGCGTTGGCTTACTCCTGCAGGCCGCTCCATCTCTGATGGTGGTCTCACACCGGATATCAAAGTTGACCGCACTCAGGATGATGCGGCTGCCGATCGTGATCCGCAGAAGGATCGCGCGATACAGTTCCTGACGACAGGAAAATAACGACAAAGGGTCTGTCCAAAGAGGACAGACCCTTTTCTAAAACATGCTGAGGACAGAACTAGTGAGGAGTGGAAATATAGCCAATCGCGTCCTTGAAGTACCGCAGAAGACTGTTCTGACTATTCGCTTCCACAAGTACTTGGAATGCAATTACAGGAAGCTCGCCGTTGTCGCCCGGCCGGTCGAATAGTCTCGCGACTTCGAACGGCAGGTATTTGGTGTTCGATGCGATCGAAGCGAGTTTCTCGCGTACAGCCTGCTTCGAATCGGACGCGGCAAATTCAAGGTGTCCTTCGTACTGTGCGTCTGGACCACCATAGATAACAACTACTCTCCGCCGATAGAGAACGATGGCAACCCATTCCTGCTCATCTAGGGCTGAGTAATAAAGGAAGCCGTTACTAGGCAAACCGAATTGATCGGATGATACCGTTGACGCGCCGACCTTCAGCAGCTTGTAGATTTCAGGACGATCGGCCAAAGCGAGAAGATGCTTCACCCCACCGACCGCCCGTTCGATTCGCTTGCGTAGTTCGAGAGCCGCCGCGGCTTGCTCTCGGGCCCTGCGCCCTTCTTCAGCTTCGCGGTGAGCCCGTGCACGCCGGCTTTCGCGCCGGGAAGCTCGAATTCTCTCGGTGGACAGAGCGGTAATGCGGGCGATGGCGGACTGCGCGCTCGTGGTCACGCGTTGCTCAACATGATGGGAAAGTGCCATATCTCTATTTCTCCCTAAGAGACCTGTCCGCATGTAACCAGCACCGAGTGAGGCTGTCAATTTGCCTCAAAATGACGCGAGAGGTACGATGCTTGAACTATGAAAGTCGTACTTCTGAAAGATATCCGTGATACCGGCCGTGCACACTCGGTGATTGAAGTCTCCGATGGTCACGCCATCAATTTCCTTATTCCTCGTAAGCTCGCCGTTCCGGCGACTGCCGCTAACCTGAAGCTTGCTGAAGGGAAGCAGAAGCAAATGGCAGAGCGTCGTGGGCTTGATGCAAAGCTTGTCTCCGAGCGCCTTGCCGCTCTGGCTGAAGAGAAGGTGACCATTACAAAAAAGGCGAACGAGCAGGGTCATCTCTATGATGGTGTCGATGCAGCAGAAATCGCTTCCGCAGCTCAGCTTCCCGAGGACGCGGTTCGTCTTGAGAAGTCCATTAAAGAACTCGGTACATTTGAAGTGCCGGTAGCGGTAGGGGAGGATTTCGGCAAGATTATCGTCGAAGTCGTCGCGGAATAATCTTACGGAAAACAAGAAGAGGCGCGTCCGGTAGGGCGCGCCTCTTTCGTTTGTAGTCGAGGGTGCAGTTATTTCCCTCGGCAGAGTCTCCCATGTTTGCGGGGGACGAAGA
The DNA here is from genome assembly GCA_050260455.1 of Bacillota bacterium. GTDB lineage: Bacteria > Patescibacteriota > Minisyncoccia > Phycocordibacterales > Phycocordibacteraceae > C7867-001. The sequence continues at coordinate 57,739 of JBLNCF010000010.1, read as the reverse complement.
TGCGGTAGATAGCCATCATGATACGGAGTGCCAGGTATCCGCCCCCAAGAAGTATGATGAGTGATCCCATCAATCCGCCCAGTATCGAGAGTGATTCGGCTCGTTCAAGGTAGCTAATATACTTCTTCTTCTCGGTGAGCTCGTCTTTGAGTTGGATAATCGTCCCGTCCTTGGTGGAAGAGAGATCCTGCTCAGCTTGTAGCCGTTTGGTGAATTCAGCGCGCTCGGTGCGGTGAAGCTCAGCCTGATGGCAGATATAGTCGTAACTCATACCCGAGAAGAAGCGGTAATCCCAGCCATCGTAGGTGGCAATGGAATCGATCGCGACCTGCTCAGGTGGCCCATAGGTAGCAGTTAATTCGTCCGTGCATTTCTGCACCGACCATGCTTCCTCGGCACGAGCCGAGGTGGTGACGCAGGCGCAAACCAGAGCCGCAAACAGTATCGCGATGTGACGCATCTTTCCCCCCGGAAGAACTGGTAACGGCGGTCCCTATGACCGCCGAGCTATCTGCATTATACCAGGAAAAATATAAAACGAAAGCCGCCCGAAGGCGGCTCGTTGTTATGCCGGGACGACGTCCACGACCTTCTTGCGGCGGACTTTGCCGTCGAAGTTAGTCTTGCGCATGTCGCGGAAGGCGACCTTGCCCGTGACCATGGAGTAGAGGGTGTGATCGCGACCCACCTTCACGTTCTTACCAGCCTCGATCTTCGTGCCGCGCTGGCGGACGATGACCATACCTGGACGTGCAGCCTGGCCGTCAGCGAGCTTAACGCCGAGGTATTTCGGATTGGAAGTGTTTAGGTTTCGCGCGGAACCACCGGCTTTTGTATGTGCCATACGCTATACTTAATTGACTTCATGACTATAGCAGAACTCCGAGAACGAAGCAACCAGGCCCTTTCTGGGATTCCTAAGGACGTTCTGGTGCTTCTGGTCGTGCTGCTCGCTTCCACAGCCTCGTTTGGTCTGGGGGTACTTGCGGGTAGGGAGGCGGGGCAGGGGGACCGAGGCATATGGATAGAGGACGCTACCACCACGGCCTCACTCCCGGCTGCGGTTGCGAGCGCCCCTGCGGTCGCTGAAGCGACGGCGCCCAAGATTCCTGTTGTTCCAGCTGGCACTACGGTTACCCCTACGACAGGGAAGTATGTGGCGTCTAAAAATGGAACCAAATACTACCTACCGTCTTGTAGTAGTGCGAATCGCATTAAGCCCGAGAATCGCGTCTGGTTTGCGACTGTCGAGGATGCTGAAGCTTCTGGACGTACTCCTGCCTCGAATTGCCCAGGCCTATGATTGCTATTGACGTTGAATCCACGAGCCTCGATCCCGTGACGGGCTCCATTCTCTCTCTGGGGGCCATCGACACAGATGAACCCAACAATCAGTTCTATGACGAGTGCCGAATCTGGGACGGGGCGCACGTGACCGATGAGGCACTCGCCATAAACGGATTCAGTAGGGAAGAGATTACAAGTCCCGAACGCAAATCTGAAGCTGAGCTCGTTGGCGCATTTATTGCCTGGGCAACAGATAGGCCCAAGAATCGCATCCTTGCCGCTCAGAACGTTTCCTTCGATCTGGAGTACGTGCAGGAAGCCTGCAAGAGAGCAGGTTTCGAATGTCCGTTCGGTAAACGCACCATTGATACTCATACGCTTGTGTGGCTCCATATGACGGAACGGGGAATTGAACCTCCTCTGAATGAGAATCGTCACTCTGCAATCAATCTGGATGCAGCACTCCGGTACTGCGGCATTCCTGAGGAACCGAAGCCGCATAACGCACTCACGGGTGCACTTTGTCACGCAGAAGTAATCGCACGCATAGCGTATAATCGGAATATCATTCCTGAATTTAGTACATTTCCGATTCCTTTCTAATCATGGCTGACGAACCTATCATCACGAACGCTCCGCCTGCAACCACTGTGCCGCCGACCTCTCCGATGGGAGAGAAACATCGAGAGATGGGCACTACACTCGAGCGTGCCATTCAAACAGGGAAGACGGAGGTTCCTGATACTCCCGAACCACTCGTCTGCAAGCCACAGCAGATAGAGAGCTGGCGCGTGTTCAAGATCATGAGCGAGTTCGTCGAAGGTTTTGAAGTCCTTCGTAAGTACGGCCTTGCCGCCACATTCTTTGGGACAGCTCGGGCAACGTTCCCGCATCGTTTCTACGATGACGCGACGGTGCTCGCTGGCAAACTCGCCAAGGCGGGCTTTGCCGTCTTCACGGGCGGCAATAATGGCGTCATGCAGGCAGCCAATAAGGGTGCCTATGAAGCGGGCGGTGCATCCATCGGCCTCAACATCCGCCTTGAGGACAATCCAGGTCTGAACGGTTACCTCACCGACTCAGTGACCTTCGATCACTTCTTCGTGCGTAAGGTCATGCTCGCGTTTGCGTCCGAGGTCTACATCTATTTCCCGGGTGGTTTCGGCACGCTCGATGAGTTCACCGAGATCCTTACGCTTGTGCAGACCAAGAAGATCCGCAAAGTGCCCATCGTGCTCTACGGCAAAGACTACTGGGACCCGCTCGTAGTGTTCTTCAAGACCCAGCTCCTCGATACGTATGAGGCAATCAGTCCGGAGGACATGGATCTCTTCCATGTTGTTGATTCGGTGGACGAAGCGTTCGAGTATATACAGAAGGTCGTTAAGTGCTAGTGGGCAGGGAAGAGCAGGGGAGTTGGAGTGGGGTCCGGAAACGGATCTCATTTCTTTTCTCCCCCCGGTCCCCTGCACTCTCCCGCTCGCCTCTCGGGGAAGGGGTCAATTATGCAAAATCTTTTCCATATTTTCTCCATACTTGCATTCCGTGGACCTGCAGCTCGACCAACAGTAGCTGGTGGTCAAACAGGGAAGAGAGCACCCAAAGTTTCATGAGCTTTAATGTCTGGCTTTAGAAATATATAAAGTGCGCACAATATACCTTTTACGCACTAAAGCCTGAGGGCTGGGTCGTACGCTGGCTATTCTGATTCTGTCTATACTACTCACCCTCTGCTCTCTATCGTGGCTCTACAGAGCTACTCATTACTCTCTTATCTATCATCACGTCACTCCCCATCCGAGATGAATTATGGCCTAGATTCAATCTCTGTGGAGGAATCTGCGAGGAGCACTTCTCCAAAAAACAAGAATCTCAGCAGGGGACTTCCCCGCTCTTCTATCCGAGATATGGCTTCGGTGGGCCATTTTATAGCTATGTTAGATCTTAGCCAGACGACCCAATACTTTTTTATATTCGTGAATAAAATCGGCGACCGTTGGGTTTGCCATTTCATAGAATTGTTCACTATCAATTCCATATTGGTGCGTCATCCTCAATTCTTCTCTGATACTTTTGATCAAGAGTCTATTCATTTGACGACCTTCAGTTCCTGGCTCGATTCGTGCGAGCCTCGTGGTGAGGATTTTTACGCTCGAGAAACCAAGGATATCTTTGGTGGGTATAGATCTCTGAACTCTGCCATCTGGCAGGATTTCACAATTGAAATGGGCCAGGATCTGTTTAAACTTACGCACCGATATTGGACGCTCTCCTTTTTGAATGTATTTTGAATTTGAATGTAACCAATGAGCAAGCGCATCAATTTCTGAATCTGGATATAACCTTTCCGGTGAGACTAATCTATGTTTGGCTAATTCGATCGATATTCGGAACAAATCATCCTCACTGCACGTAACTGAGATATTGTGACGATCAAGAAAAACCAGCATGGCCACCATAGATGTTCGCTTATTTCCATTAAAAAAGGGATGGTTATGGGTTACTGCATACATCAGCGCAGCTGCAGCAGTTTCAATGGTGGGATACTTGAGAATGCCTCTGTATGAAGTTTGCGGATGAAAGACAGCAGATTCCAGAACTTTCATATCCTTCACACCGGCCGGATTTATCGGGTCTTCGTTATGAGCAAAGTCTCGAACAAGCTCTTCGTATATGTTAATTATCTCGTCAGTAGTTAAATAGTGATGGGAATCGGCAGTTCTGCCTATTTGAGAAAAGTCGTGATCTCTAACCACGACCGTTACAGGTCTGATCTTTTCCTCAACATTCAAGCCCGCTTTTATATTGATGGCTCTCTGAGCAAAGAGTTTCCGGACAAACTGATAGTCTTTATTCTTTATAATGCTCGCAGGATTCTTTAGATATTCGAACCGAGTCGCTGAGTTATACCAAAGGACTATTAAACTTTCCTCTGCATCCAGTCGATAACTTTCCGCGAGAAATCTTAGTGAACGCTTATTCCGTTTCATAAAAGATAACGCATCTACACTGCCAGATTAAGAACTCTATCTATCCGTATTTGTCCCACAAACTCCGGCACGTGCGACACCAGAATCATCGCGCCTTCGTATTCATCCAAAGCTTTCGCAATGACCGGCAAGTGACGAAAGTTGATATGGTTGGTTGGCTCGTCGAGGATAAGGAGACCGGGACGCTCGAGTACGAGACGAGCAAATGCTACAAGACCTTTCTGACCTTCGGAGAGCACACCGATCTTCTTCCCAATCTGCTCACGTGTAATGAGGAAGCCGGCAGCGACCGCGCGCATGCGTTCTTCATCCGGTTTCTCCATGGCCGAGAGGAGCGACTCGTAGACGGTGTGCTCGAAGTTAAGGGTGGAGAAGTCCTGGCGGTAGTAGCCGACGCGAACCCCATCGGCTATGCGAGCTCCCTCGGCCGTACCGCGCGCCAGGGATTCAAGCAGGGTAGTCTTCCCTATCCCATTTGGTCCCGTGAGCTGCAGGTGGTCACGGCGCTTCAAAACGATGTCGATCTTCTTCGTCTTCGGGGTGTGCTTCTTCGGGTCGATGGTGGTAACGGATGTGAGGGTAAGGAGTTCGCCGATGAGTTCGGGCTGGGCAGGTATCGTGAATGGTCGGATGGTCTTGTCCTCTTTGCGCACATCAACTTTCTCTTCTTCCATCTCCTCGATCTCTTCGCGCATCTTCTTCGCGACGAGACGCATCTTGCCTCCCTTCTGCGCGAAGAAGTTCGCCTTATCTTTATTGTCCTGGATCTTCTTTGCGAGCTGCGCGTTCTTGCGGTTCTCGCGCTCAATACGAGCCGTAATCTCCTTAAGGAGGTCGTAGTAGTTACCAACATACTGTTCGATCTTTCGGGTGTGTACGTCCAGGTACAGGACGCCGTCGGTGAACGAGTTAAGGAACTCTGCATCATGCGAGATGACCATGCAGCTCTTCTGGTACGACTTCAGGAAGTCAGTGAGATGTTCGATACCCGCGGTGTCGAGGTTGTTGGTCGGCTCATCGAGCAGGAGCAGGTCCGGGTCCTGGATGAGTGCGCTCGCAAGGAGGAGGCGGGCCTGCTGGCCGCCCGAGAAGGAGCTCACGATACGATCCTTTGGCGCGTGGAGGTTCACCACCTCAAGCACCGCATCAATCTTCGGATCAATGTCATAGACCTTCTTGGTAAAGCTTGCTTCGAAGAACTCACGCACCGTGCGGTCGCGGAGTGCGGGAGGAACCACCTGTGCAGACATGGCGATGGTCACCCCATTCGGAATCTGTATCTTGCCGTGGTCGAGAGACAACTGCCCAGCTATCAATTTAAAGATGGTCGACTTGCCGGCACCATTCTGACCCATAAGGGTTACTTTCATGCCTCGGCGTAACGAAAAATCCACCTCGTCCAAGATGGGATAGTTGTGACCGTATTCGAACGAGGCTTCCTCGAATCGCACGATCACGTCGCGCTGGGGCGCAGGCGTGTTCTGGGGTTTTTGCGGCACGTATATTCACCCTATCGTATTCAGCCTTATACCTCAATGTGCCTTGGGTAGGATTGGAACGGAAACAGAAAACCACACCCTAGTGCCGGCATGGCTTTCTTGGTGTGGTCGTTTTATCTCCTTTTCTATCTCTCGACCAGAACTACCCACCGGCAGCTTCGGTCGCCACGCCCGTAGCGAGGTCCCCTTCCGACGTGTTCGCCGAAATACTGGGGTCCACGACTGATCTGGGGGTAGTCCCAGTGCACTCCGTCGGGCTTGTAGTCGGCGTCGAAGAAACCATTCGGGACTGGTGTGCCCCGAGCGCAGACGTAGTTCTTGTTGTAGAGAAGATCGGTCTGTTCGTCCGCTGCGAGCATTTCGTGAGCCGTAGCTTCACGCAAATGACCCTTAGAAAGGTAATCGCTCGCCTCGTATTCCGGCACCACACCGACCCAATGCTGCTGGGGTTTCCGATGACGGAAGCCTCTCAGAGCTTTGGCGATGGCGGGGAGTGGTTGCGGGTACCCGTCGGTGGGGTCATAAAACTGCGACAGTTCGTGTGAATAGTCAACAGTGACCCGCTCGAAGCCCGCATTGCGAGGCTCTTGAACGGCCGGGCTGCATGCCGAAGCGAGCAGACCCAAAGCAAACATGAGACGTCGCATTGCTGTGCTCCTTATGGTCTCGTCTGAATCCACTATATCACAAAGCCTGTATATTGTAAAGGGTCTCATCTGGAGAAGCTTCATCTCCTCCATGCGTGCTGGAGGGTATACTCGAGGAATATGAACATCGACTTTTCTCGCCTACAGAAATCGCTCTGCGACACGGTATCCATTAATTACAATCAGCATCATTTCCTCATCGCGCTCGCGTCCGGGGAAAGTGTCGTAGCGTTCGCTATGCCGCCCGAGCTCATGAAGGCTTTTGCAGACGGACTGCCGGATAAGATTAAGGAATACGAGAGCAAATACGGACCGATAGACGTGTCGGGAGCCGAGGGTGGTATTCAGAGCCCGATTCAGATCACGTAACAGAGGCCTCTCCCCTTCCCAACTCGCATTCTTAGTTGTAGATTGCGAATGGGATAACAAGAACAGAGGATTTTAGTGCCATGTCCGCGCTCGCTGTGGCTGAACCGGAGGAAGTGGAGTCTCCTGTGGGGGATGACGACGAACCTTCCTACTATGAAGCCGATTGCCCGCACTGCGAGGTCGTCCATCCCTGCAAGAATCTTGGAGGCGAGATTTGCTTCTCGCCTCCCTGGTCGATCGAATGCCCTCTACGCGGAACCCCCGCTAAAGGGGCCAGATGGACCGGCGCTGACTGATTCCAGCTCCGCCTGACACAGAGAAAGCCCCCGGCTCTCTTTGGTCGGGCGGTTTTCTTTTAACTCACTGGCTGCAGAAGGCTGACGCGGTTCTTTTCCGTGTCCTCAAACGAGATCCAGAGACCGACCCCCGGTATCATGGTCGGCTCCATAGTGTGACCACCGTCCGGTGTCATGCCGCCCAGAATCTTGCCACCACCCGCTTCAACAGCTTGCATAGCTGCCTTGATGTCCTTCACTGAAATGACGATCGAGGGCGGGAACGAGGACGGATCATCCGTCTTTTGATAGAACCCGCCATTTATCGCGCCCGGCCTTTGTATCATGCCTTTCTCATCGGTCTCTGCAGTCTGGGCGACCACATAGTTGCCCATGTCTTCCCCCATCTGCTGCATATTCCATCCGAACGCAGACTCATAGAACTTCTTCATACGGTCGCGATCAAAGTATCCCATCTCGAAATGCACGACTGGATTCATACCCATGTGGCTACATTACTATGTAGCTAAGTATATCCGGTCTCCGTGGTCCTGGGATGAAGGCACGAAATTGGAGGATTCAACGGGGCGTGATAGCGTTTCTTTAGGAAAGGAGGGTCAACAATCATGCCGTTTGACAACCCGAATGAAGTCAAATGGACGCGTGATGCGTTCATCAGTTCGCTACCCAAACATTGCCTGAAGTGCTTTCGGGAAGGAGTCTCGGTCAAGGACCGTAAGCTGGTGTGTGAGGTACCTGGGTACAATTCCGAGGAACACCGCACGGTTGCAGCATGCATGCACAGTGACTGCGGTGCCGTCTTTGCCCAGTATGAGGAGAACGAAAACGTCAGTTATCTCCGTCGGCACAAGCTCTGTCGTTCGGAGGTGATATTCGTTCGCACGCTTCCGTACCACATCCCGCTGGGGGGTCGGACAAGTCAGCTGCTGGACGAAAACGATTTCGTGAAGCCGGGCACGATGATCATGGACGGCGAAGTGTGGACTGGGCTGGTCACCACTCCTCACGGAGTCGCCTCGGTGCTTTTCCACTGATCTTTTCTCAACCGCATAACGGAGAATCGTCCGTTGGGCGGTTTTCTGTTTTATAAGGGGAGAATGTCGCGGAGCTCGGAAGAGTTATAGAAATCAGCACCGAGTTGTCCGAACGGATATCCCGTTCCTCCGGTCGAGATGGACGCACCTGCAGTCTGTGGATTCGCCTTCGGACTTGAGGCCTCAAAGCCAATATTGAAGAGTGTCGCTACGACTTCTGGCTTGTCGTCTATGGGGAAACCAGCGTGCTCCCACTGTGCCTCAACCTCCTTTATGGCAAGTGCCGTATAGAGATAGGAATAGTAATGATTCTTGGAGTCGGTAAGACGATTGTAGAGCTCTTTGTCGTGATCTACTCCGGGTGCGTATGCGATGAGAGCCGCATAGCCATCACCTGGATAGAATGGCGAAGTCGGATCATTCGCGTACTGTTCAATTTGAACCGCGGTGTCCTGTTTGATGCCCGAAACACCGAGGGAGAATTGTGAGAGTGATCCAAGAATCTTCAGCGGCTCGAAGTACCTCTTGAAGACCTCGCGCTCGGCCGTGAAGAATCGTATCTGCTCGGGAACGACCACTGCTGCGATCATGCGAGCCGATACCCCCGTCTCCCCTGCCACACGCTCGATAACAGGGGCATCCTTTGTGAGACCGCCTTCAACTACTTTCCATTCGGGAGTCTCATTCCAATTACAAGTTGTCTTAGAGACATCGACACACGGTTGCGTGGGCGTGACTACAGCATCGACTTTCTTGCCGCCCGTAAAGAATGCGTTGCGCTCGGCAATAGAACCACGCACGTTGAAGGCTCCAAACTGCATGCCGACGAACACCGCCGTGAAGGCGATGCCGACGAGTGCGAATATGCCGCCGACGATGAGGCCGGCTCGAGTGAGCCATGTACGCTTCATAACTTTCCTATACCAGACGAATCCCGCTTCCGAAAGTCTTATCTAAGAACCGACCACATGGCCTGGTCCTCTCCCCCATCCATCTTGAAGACGGCGACACCGCGAACACCGAGCTTCTTCGCAAGGGCGACCTTGTCCGCAATGGCCTTGCTGTCGCTCCACCAGAGGAGATAGAAGGGCGACTGCTTGGACTCCGCCTTTGCCACCTGGAGCGATCCTACGGCCGCGAGGAGGCTCGAAGGGGTTCCTGCAGGCGCATAGGAGGCGAGCTTGGACTGGCTCGGAAGCCCCGCCTTTGAAAGCGTGGTCGGCACATAGCTGAACGAGAGTTCCCCGGCTGCATTACGAGACGGTGTGATCCCAAGCGACTTAGCCAGATCGGTGGCGTACGTCGGATTGAACGCCTCGAGAAGATCATAGCGGTAGCCACTACCATCTGCATACGGCATGACTTGGTAGATATAGCCGTAGGTAGCAACACCGATTTCAATCTTCGATTTGGTAATGTCCTTAGCGGTGAGGTTTACCACCTTGGTCACCCATGCGGGATCTGCAATAGGTGTGTAGAGACCTTTGGAGGCATCGTTCAGCTTCAAGTCGGCCGACTCCTGGTCGTACGTCATGAGCTTCACCCGATCACAATACTTGTTGATAGCCTTGTAGTCGTTCGCATACTCAAGGTCAGCCGGAATGGCCTTGTAGAGCGAATCGGGCGGTGTGCGTGCCTCGATGGTGCACATCACCCATTTATTGCCGATCTTCTTGTAGAGCTCTTTCAGGAAGGCAGAATAGTTGTCGCGATCATCTGCGAGCTTGCCTTCATAGTCGATGTCGACACCATCAAATCCATTCTGATTCACCATGTCCACGATCGCTTGCACATGCTGCGAACGAAGCTTGGGATTCGAGAGCACATTGTGGATGGAGGCGGTATCGCTCCACATCACGGTGGGGATGAAACGAACCTTCTTGGCCTTTGCAGCAGCCTGAATAGTTGCCCAGTCTCCTTTCGCAAAACCTGCTGCGTCATAGAGTGAGCCGTCCTGCTTCACGGTGTAGCCGAAGGGATTCACCTCCGTCATCTGCGAGAGGTGCGGAAGTACATCGGCGGTACCGGTTGCGGTGCGCCAGTACGGAATCCAGCCAGACACCTCGAACGGTTTCTTGGTGAAGACCGTCGTGGAAGGTGCGGTCGTGGCAGCGTGCGCGGTATGCGGCGCTACGTTAAAGAGCATGCTTGCGCAGGCGAAGATAACAGCGAGCTCTGCAATAACGAGAAGGTGGCGGGGGTAAAAGTGCATATCGAGGTCAGTATATCAAAATATAAAACGTCCGAAGCCGGAGTATGACTCCGGCTTCATGAAGACGTTCTGTACGTCGCTTTCTTACCTATTGATTGCGAGCTCCTTCGGAGCAAACAGACTTGCGAGTTCGGTCTGTGTCTTCGGGATGCGTGAGACCGGAAGCTGACCGACGACGGTCACCTTCACGTGGCCACACACACCAACCGCGACGGCAGGATTTACGGCGCGACCTTCGACAGTAACTTTGTCAGAAGTGTCGAGCTCGACGTCCACGCGTTTAGTGAAGCGAGCATTCATCGTGTCGGCGATAACGCGATACCCAATGAGCTCTTCCACTTGATGGAAGCGACATGAAGGCGAGTCATCAGCGACACGTGTGAGCTTCACCACCGTTCCGAACGGAAGTTCCTGGGCAAGATCTTGCGATCGAGCTGCGATAACTTCCGAGTTAGAACGGGCGCCACTTGCAGTAACGGAGGGGTTATTATCCGTTTGCGAAGGGACGGCATTATATGCGGTGAGCGTCACCTGGTAGGAGGCGGTGGCTACTTCGCGGGCAGTAGCCACCTTCCTAGGGGAAGGTTCTTCACCGGCGGCGCTGGACGAGGTGCTCTGGGTCGTGGAGGCTTCCACGTGAGCAACTTGTCCTGTGCTACCTGGCAAAAAAAGAATCCCCATTACTAGGGCTGTTGCAAGTAAATTCATAGGGGAGACCGTAAAACGGCCTCGTAAGGCCATATTAGCAGGTTTGCTCCCTTTTGTCAATATCTGATGAAGCCGGACCATACAATCTCCTCACCCGATTTTCAGGCCCGTCAACCCCTGTTTTCCTCTGGCCTTATACGAGATATATGGCTTTATAAAGCCATATATTGGACAAACCCGGCAAGAATGTGGTCGTCCTTCCCTACCCCGGAATCGCTGCTTGGATGAGACCAACCAGGATATAAAACCAGCCGACCAAGATACCCCATCCGGTCTTCACGATCTGCCAAATGAAGGCAAAATTGTCCCTTCCGGTCGGTGATTCGACGATAGTACGGATGGAGATGCCGAAGAACGAGAGGGCGAGCACCAGAATGGCGAGGATGATGAGGAATCGGACCATATAGGGTCAGTATACCCTATGAGGCACCGGCAACGACTCCCCCACTGTCGACAATCACTGGCTTCCCGAACACCAGACCCTCCGCCGCAAAGAAGAGGGTGCCCATGAGGACCATAAGCGTGACCGCGAATACCACATGCTTCACGTGTCGTTTGTGAACCTCGAATCCGGTCTCAACCAAGATCGCGATCATGATCAGGAACGCGAATAGGTAGTAGGCGTACTGCATTGTGGTGCGTGGCGATGCTGCAAATACGTTTAATAGTGCATCGAACCGACTCGATGCATAGGGCGCAGTCTCAGCGAGCGGGAGTTCATCTGCTGTGCTGCCTAGTACGGTGGAGGTTGGAGTAGGTTCCGTAACAGCCAGGGTGGTGGTTGCTGCAGGTTTGATTGCCGTAGTGGAGTGGACTGGTGATTTCTTGGGGTTGGTGGGTACGGTCTTGGTGGGTGTGGAAGTCGTTTGGAATGGTTTTGGTGCTGTTGCTACTCGTGCTGGAGGTGTGGTGCCCGTCACTGTTGAAGTATGTACCGGAGTACCGAATTCCTGGACGACAAAGATAGTGCGGTGGCCTTGGTACATGCCTACAGCAGTTGCGATGCCAATCTCGGTATAGTTCCCGTTGAGAATGTTCTCTCGGTGGGTCGGTGATTTCATCCAGGCGCGCTCCACATCCGCGGAATCACTAAAATCCACTGCGAGGTTCTCTCCCGCATATCGGAATGCGTATCCGCCAAGTTTGAACCAGTACCAGGGAGTCTTTCCGTCAGGCGTATCGTGCGAGAAGTACCCTTTTGCCGCCATGTCGTTCGCCTTCATCTGGGCGATTTGCGTAAGCGTCGGACTCACCTTCAGGTCTGGAACGTGGTTGAGTTCACGATCGGAATTCGTGAGATCGGCAAGGACGGAAGTAACCACGGCTGCCTGCTGGCCGTTTTGGACTAATGAGGCGTCGAGTGTTGAAGCGATAAACACGAGAAGAATGACCGCTCCAGCACCGAATGCAGCGAACTCTCCCGCGAGCACAAGAGATGGATTCTTAACCGTGAGCTTGCGCTTCATTATATCCTCATTTTAATCCCACAAACGGGACTACTATCCCCGTCATAGTAACAAAAAGACCCTGTAAATACAGGGTCTTTTGTGAAGTCTTCACTTCAGGTTATGGAAGCACGTTCCAGTAGCTCAAGCTTGCCGCAGCTGTCGTCTGTGAACTAGACGGAGTTGCCTTCCCCTGGGCACTGATGGGGAGTGCATCATTACTGTTGTTATACGCGTCGAGCTGGGAAGCGTACGAGAGGATGGTGCTTGCACTCGTGCCGCTCCATGCTGTTGCTGCGTTTGTGAGTAGGGTCTGGGTAGCTATGCTGCACCCGAATGCGGTGCAGTTAAGCTTCGCCGCGAGCCACTGCTGCAGCATCTGCATGCGAGCTTGATCCAGAGCCGAACGCTTCGTATTTGTCGTAGTCTTTGGGATGCTGGCGTAGAACCCGGCCAGAAGCTTAGATACGGAATCTACATGCTTAGTGCCGAGTAACCAGTCGTTCGAACCAAAGGTCGTCGTGGTGTACGCAGTGTGCGTTTGCCAGAAGCCCAGCGTACGTGTCGCGTGCGGAAGATCATTATTGGTGATGGTGCAGGTCTTACTCTCACCTACCGCTATTGTTCCCGAACAGTCGGCACTCAATGTCTTCGCGTATCCTGCGTTTGACACCTCGTCTACGGTGTAGGAACCCGCATTCAGCGATACGGTTACACCACTCTCACTCCCTGTGAAGGAAGTGGTCGATACGTTGGTGCCCGTCACGTGCATGGTGAAGTCGCTTGCGACCGCAGTGTCTCCGTCATCATTTATCACGTGCTTTATCACGGTCAGGCTGGGTGCAATATCCGTGTTCGTGATCGAACATGTTGCCATGTCCCCGACCGCAAGCGTGATGCTGTTGCCCAAGACTGGTGCTGCGCCATTCTTGATACAGCTGAAGGACGCGCCGTTTGCGTATCCGGTTGGTGCCGCACTCTCGGAGAGGCTATAGGTCCCTGCTTTGAAGGTTGTGGTGCTGACTACATCTGTACTTCCGGTCGCACCTGGCCCCGATAAGGTGCCTGCGCTACCCCCGTCGGCTGTGAGCGTCCATGAGGACTCGGGTGCCGTACCGCCATGCGTGTACGAGGTGATCTTATTGAGCGTAAGCGAAGGAGCGATGTCGTTGTTCGTAATAGTGCAGGTCTTGCTCTCACCCATAGCTATCGTGCCAGAACAGTCCGTCCCTATCGTCTTCGCGTATCCGGTGGTCGAAGCTTCGTCTACGTTGTAACTGCCGGCGTCAAGCGTAATGGCGGTACCGGATGCTTCTGCGCCAGGGAATGAAGCGGATGAGACTCCGGTGCCAGTCACCTGCATGGTGAAGTCAGAAGCGCCCAGGGTACCTCCGTTATCGTTCACTACATGTTTGATAACCGTGAGGTGAGCCGGCTCATCCGAGTTCGTGATAGTGCAGATTGCACTCTGTCCCACACCGAGAGTGATAGACGTGCCACTATTCGTTACGTCACCCGCACATACCCAATCACCTGGGGTGTAGTGGGCAGGTCCCGTCGACTCGGCAAGCGTGTAAGTGCCTGCTTGGAAGGTAGAAGAACTTGTAGCGCCACCTGCGCCGGAAATGGTTGAGGAACCAGTGGCGGAGAGTGTCCAGTCGGTGGTGCTTGCCGTACCTCCATGCGTGTTACTTACCTGCTTTACGAGCGTGAGCGAGGGCGCGATATCATCGTTGGTGATCGTACAGGTCGCGGTATCGCCTGCACCGAGCGTTAGAGATGAGCCGGGTACCGCTGCCCCACCGTTCGTAACACAGCTCCAGGTGGAAGATGCGTAGCCGGTGGGACCTCCACTCTCCGAAAGAGAGTACGTGCCTGCATCAACTGCAGCGTTGGTTACGGCTGTAGTACCACTCGATCCACTAAGGGAAGTAGGTCCGACCGCTGCCAGTGTCCAGTCGGTGGTGCTTGCCGTACCCCCGTTATCGTTCACCACAGCTTTTACGAGAGTCAGATGTGCCTGCTGCCGGGTATTCGTGAACGTACAATCCACGACACCTCCTCCTGCTGCTGGCATGGAGTAATTCACTGTTCGGGTTCCTAGGTTAGGTGTGGCAGTTGCACCTCCAGTCGAGGTTGCGCATGTAAGGCCCGTGAGGTTCCACCCAGAAAGTGTGGATTCAGTGACCGACCCTGCACCACTTGCCGGTGAAGCTGTGAGGGTGCCAGTGCTGGTGCTTATGGTGCCACTTGGCGTACCGGTGAAGGTGAAGGTGTCCGTACCGCCCACCATGATCTTGTGAATGGTGATGGTGTTGGGAAGCACGATGGCGTTTGCCTGCATCTGGTTATCACGCTGCCCAATGGAGGCGCCGTCCTCTGCCGCAAGCGCCACGTGGTACGGGGAACCGGAAATACTCACGGCTGTGGTGCCCGCTCCCCAGTCGCTGCTCTTTGAGATATGTGCACCGAAGAAGAGTGCTACGTCACAGCTGGTCACTCCGCTCTTGGTGGAACACATGGAGCCAGAAGGATCGACGGTGAACGTGACGGTGATCGAGGTGTCACTATCGCCTGCGTACGAGCCGCTCACGGTCGGACTTGATGCACCGGTAAGGGTTCCGCCGCGCATAACGAAGTTGCGCGTACCAGACTCATACGCACCGGAACCATTCGGATCATGCGGGACCGGCGTCGTTGTCTCCGCCTTCCCTACGCAGCCGGTAATGGCCTGGCAGAGATCTGCCTCGGTAATCCAGGACTCCGATGCATTCCATGAGGTGAGGAAGTCATAGGCATGCTTTCCCCCTTTGGTCGTGTCGTACTGGAAGGTTAGCGTGTGCGTGCTTCCCGGTGCATAACCTTTGATCCATACGCGCTGTACCGTCGAATCCCCTTCGTGATATGTCGAGTTATTGCTCTGTAGATTTCCATTAGTCCAACGACAACCGGTGTCACCCGAAGCATAGCCGTCCCCGTCATCATTGGCGCACTGGTCATAGGTTCCAACGCTGGAATCCCTGAATAGCGTATGAGCCAGGGTTTCTCCATTCAGGGTCGATGCGACCACGTCATAGAAGGGTCGGTAGATGGAATCGAGACTATAGGTCGTCGAAAACGCACCTGATGAATCGCTAGTGACATGAGTCACGGATTCCGTGTACTGCTGATCATTTTCATCGCTTCCGAATACCTTTACCAGGAATTCCTGAAGCGGCGTGAATGCATTCCCGAAGATGGTGGCAACCGAGCCGGGATGGTAGTTGTCCTGATCGGTCGATAGTGTAGCGGTCGCCACAGGTTGAATCGTGTCGGTCGAACCGGAAGAAGACGAAGTGGACTCGATGGCCGGTACTACCGATACGTCTGTCGAACTAGCGACAGCGGGGGTCGAAGATCCGATCTCCGTTGTGGTCGCGGTCGGGTCAGTAGCAAGAGGAGAATCGGTCGAGGTAGCCGTATCGGTTACTGGTGTTGAGGTGGCTAATTCGTCCGCATGGACACGGGGCGCCGAAATGGAACCTGTGGTGAAGGAAGCCAACAGAGCCACTACAGCAACCATGCTCACGAGCGTGCGAGCGTGCACGAGAGTAGGCTTATACATACGTATTAAGTTAGGCAAGCGGAAATGGGAGTAATAATGCACGCGAGGCAAAAGAACCCGCGAATTCCTCATCCGACTGGACAGTGATAGGAGTGTGGCCTTTCCTTCATCGTAGTTTCCCAAGCGCGCCGCCTATAACGGTTCCGATGTAGATGGATATACCAGGTGTATTAAATAGCAGAAACAATGAAGCTCACATGAAGCGGAGGTGAAGACTTCATCTTCCCCGCAGCACTCGTTACAAGTACGCTAGCGGATCGAGATATCCGTTCGGCGGTGCAATCGGAATGTAGACGGTATATCCGCTCTTACATTGGTAATTAGTGAAGCTCACCGAGCTTGAGTTGTAGACGGTGAGATGGAGGTGTGGACCGGTGGCGTAGCCGGTCATGCCGGAGTACCCCAGGACCTGCCCTGTTGAGACCGTCTGGCCTTTGGCTACCGATATCTGGGAGAGATGGGCGTAGAGGGTACTTAACCCGTTAGCGTGTTTGACCAGCACCCACTTACCGTACTGACAGTTCTGGACCGCACCCTGATTGATCTCAACCACGGTTCCGGCAAGAGCGGCATGGACCGGCGTACCGATGGCGGCGGCAAAGTCCACACCGTTGTGGGTACCGTTCGCATAGAGTCGGCCTGAATCAGTGGTCTTACCGAAGTACTGGGTGATCGTGATGTGGTCGAGCGGCCAGGCAAGGACACCCTTCCCCTTCGCAGGAATCTTAGTGTTGTCAGCTGCCTTGAGTTTGAGAGAAAGCTGGTAGAGTGCAGCCTCGAACGATGCTTGTTCGGCACGCTTCTGTGCGATGAGCTTCTGATAGGAAGCCTCCTGATTCTTGGTCTGGGTAAGAAGCGCATTCTTTTGCGAGACCGTGACATCCACGGCTTTCTTTTGGGTGCCGAGATCGGTAGTTACCGAGACCAACTTCTGCTGGGTCTGCGATACCTGCTGCTGCTGATCGGCAAGTTGTTGCTTCACCTGTGCTAGTTCAGTGGTGTGATCACGAAGGGCCTCATTGAGCGTCATGGAAGTGTCTACGGCCACCCAGAGCTCACCCAGATCTCTTGAAGAGAACACCTGCTCAATCATGGAGCGAGTATCGGTCTGATCTATATCGCGTAAAGACTGGGCAATCGTCCGTTTATTGAGACTGATCGACTGCTCTTTGTCTGCAATTTGTCCACCGAGCTGGCGTATTTCAAGATTCAATTTACCTATTTGCTGCTGGAGCGACTGAATCTTGGTAGTGAGCGCTTTGCGTTGGGTGTCTAAAGACTTAATGGAGGTGGCAAGCGTCGCATGCTGCGACCCGAGCGCGTCGAGCTGCTTCTGATACTGTGCGATCTCGGCATCGAGATCAGCGATCTTCTTGTTGTGCTCGGCTATCTGCTGCTGGATCTCCGCTGTCGTCTGCGCATGCACTCCGGACGCGAATGGTCCTACAACGAAGATGGATAAGGCGAGCAGGATGGATACGAAAACAAGAGAACGTCCCTGCATTGCATTCAGTATACCGGGCGCGTGCGGTTTGCGAAACACATGCATGAAGCCGCGTGACGCGGCTAAGTCTTACAGTGCCGAAAGCGCCGTACGGATGCGCGTGAGCGCTTCATCTTTCCCCAGGATATGGATGAGTGTGAATGGATCCGGGGAACGCTCCTGACCGGAAAGTGCATACCGCAGAGGCCAGAGCGCAGCACCACGGCCACCCTCCTCTTTCGGGATGGCGTCGGCATACGGCATAAGGGATTCTTTGATTCCTTCGATATCAAGCGATGCCGGAATGCCCTCTATAAGGCGCGTGAATGCCTCCAGATGGGTCTTAGTGGCTTCCGGCGAGGCTTTGGACACCAGGAGCTCGGTATCGAGTAGCGGAGCGGAAAAGAGGCAGGAAAGCTCGCCAGCAAGAAGTTCACGAGCCTCCTTGAATGTGGAAGCGCGTTCTTTCATGAGAGGCACGGCTAAGAGGAGTCTCTCGTGGTTGCCACCCTCCAGCTTCCCTGCTCGAAGGTACTCTTCGTCAGAAAGACGACGCATCCATTCTCGATTGATGTGTAGGAGTTTCTGCTCATCAAACGCACCGCCACCCTTCTGCACTCGTGAGAGATCGAATGCTGCGATGAGCTCTTCGTCAGAGAGTATTTCCTGATCGGTACCTGGATTCCATCCAATGAGTGCCATGAAATTGCGCATCGCCTGCGGGAGATACCCTTCCTCGCGATACTCGAGAACATCCTTGGCACCATCACGCTTGGAGAGTTTCTTCTTTCCATCGGGACCGAGAATAACGGGCATGGTAGCGATGGCAGGTGGAGCAACCTCAAGCGCTTCGTAGAGCGAAAGGAACTTTGGAGTTGAAGAAATGAATTCCTCGCCACGCATCACGTGCGTGATCCCCATCTCAATATCATCCACAATGTGCGCGAAGTTGTATGTGGGGAACCCGTCGGACTTAATGAGCACAAAATCATCAAGCGCTTCTTCTCCTGCAGTGAGTTCGCCACGAACTAAATCAGTCCAGGTATAGCGTTTTACTTCAGGCACCCGGAATCGAAGCGGCTTGCTGCCGTCCCACTCTTCTATAACTTCGGGCCGATGCTCGCGGTATAAGAAGGGACGCTTCTCCTCTTCAGCTTTTTTGCGGAGTTCTTCCACTTCTTCCTCTGAATAGGGATCTGGATATGCAAAGCCAGCCGCTACGAGTTGGTCAGCATATCGCTTGTATACCGACAGACGCTCGGACTGATAGTACGGTGCATGCGGGCCACCGATATCTGGGCCTTCGGAGTAATCAAGCCCAAGCCATTTGAGACACTCGATGATGTGGAGAGCCGAGCCTTCTACCTCACGTGCTTGGTCCGTGTCTTCAATGCGCAGAATAAACTCCCCACCGTTTTGTTTAGCGAACAGCCACGCAAAGAGCGCGGTGCGCAGGCCACCGACATGGAGGAAGCCGGTGGGACTGGGGGCGAATCGGGTGCGGACGCTCATACGGTTGTAGTTGGTTCTTCGTGCGAAAGCGCGATCGAGAGGACTTCCTCTGCGATCATGCGAGCAGCTTCGGGATTAGCGAAGTCAGCTCCCTTTTGACTCATTGATGAGGCAAGGGTTGTGTCAGTTGCGATGCGGCGCGCTTCGTTCGCAAAGAGGTGCGGCGTCATGTTCTCCTCCTCGAGCACAATAGCTGCCCCCGTGTGTGCGTATGCGTATGCGTTCATGCGCTGGTCGTGGCTAACTGCCTCTGGAATGGGAATGAGGATGGCGGGTTTGCGCCAGAGTGAGATCTCGGTGATGGTGGTCGATCCTGCGCGTGAGATGACGAGCGTCGCGGCACCTGCAGCACGGCGCATAGAAAGCGTATTCAAGTACGGAAAGACATGATAGCGCTCCTTGTGTTCGGAGCCCTCGAGGACGATCTTGCTCGTCTCCTCCACACCCTTGAACAAATCACGTCCCGTCTGATGGATAACATTGGCAAACGAAACCAATTCAGGAAGTGAACCGAGCACCATCTCATTGATACGCGCGGAGCCGGACGAACCACCGAGGATAAGAATGGTGGGGATGGAGCGATCGAGGCCAAGCTCCTCTGCTGCACCCTCTGCATCAACGAGCATAAGTTCACGACGAATGGGTATACCGATACGGGCAATACGATCCTGGACTTTCTTAGGGAAATATTCGCGCGATGAGTCGAACGCAACTGCGATACGGGCCGCATGCTTGGCTGCGAGGAGATTTGCGCGACCGGGATGCGCATCCGACTCATGAATGATGACCGGAATACGGAGGATTCCTGCTGCGATGGTCACGGGTACACTCGTGTAGCCGCCTTTGGAGACCACCACATCCGGGTAGATGGTGAACAACATGATGAGTGCGCGCACCACACCGGTTATGGTCACAAAGAGATCTGTGAAGTTAAGAAAACTCTTGTAGCGACGCATCTTCCCTGCCGGACACGGGATGAACGTGATCTGATTGGCAAACAGTGCGTCCATGTCGTACGGCTTCGGTGCCATGAAATAGAGACGCGGAGCAAGAAGACGGCGTTCTGTTACAAGCTCATGGACCGCCTCCGCAATGGCGATGATGGGATAGAAATGACCGCCTGTGCCGCCTCCGGTAAAAACGATTTTCATAGCCTATATACAGGATTGTAGCACGCTACCGTTCCGTTCGGGTGAGCTCACGCAAGCTCAAATGCCAATATCCCATGTTCACGTATCTTCTCTTCGTACCCTGGATACGAGGCATATCGACGCTTTATATCTGCAACGGAATCAAGATCGGGCATAATTGCTTCTCGTGGAAGCTTCCGTAGCATGGCATCGATAGAACTAAAATGATGTACGGCTGCCACCCGCTTCTCGATACGATCCGTTCCGCATACGAATATCAGCGTATCGCCCTCTGCTATGCTCCGGTATTTCATGGTTGCTGCACGAGTCTCGATGGATTTCTTGCCTAACCGAACATCCTCGAAATTATTCTTGTCGACCTTTCGAAACCTTAGTGTTCGTTTCCGCATGCTAATGGCGTTTCTTAACTCGGTGTGCGGCGATGTTGAGAATGATACCCACTGATGCGAGTGCTGCGAGGAGTGCGGTACCTCCGTGACTAATGAACGGGAGCGGAAGACCGGTGAGAGGAAATATGGAAAGCATCGCACCGATATTGAGGAAGGCAGAGATGGCGATGATGAGGGTGAGGCCAGCAGCAGCAAACGTTCCGAATGCGGTGGAGGCTTCTGCGGCGATCATGAAGCCACGCGCTGCAAACGCAGTGAAGAGAAGAACAAGGAACGCTGCGCCAAGAAATCCAAACTCCTCGCTATACACCGCGAAAATGGAATCCCCCACCGGCTCGGGCAAGTAATTAAACTTCTGCACGCTCTGACCGAAGCCGCGTCCCAAGAGTCCTCCCGATCCAACAGCGATCAGGGACTGCTGAATCTGATAACCACTTGAGAGCGAATCATTGGCAGGATGGATGAACGTATTGATGCGCTTCAAGAGATAGGGTCGCATCATGACGAGACCCGACAGTCCGATAAGGGCGATAAGTCCGAGGATAATAAAGTCGCGCCATGGAGCCCCTGCAATGAAGTACATGGCAGCGGTCGTCGCCCCAATCACCAGAGTGGTCGATGTATTTGGTTGCGCGATGAGAAGTAACGCGGGAACACCGACAATGACCATGAAGCCGAGCAGTCCATACCGGATATTTGAAAGTTTGGCACGCATCTTGGCTAGATAGGCGGCAAACATGAGCACGACGGCGATCTTCAGGAACTCGGCGGGCTGGATGGTGACTGGACCGATATCTATCCAGCGGGTCGCGCCGTTGGTATGAACACCGACACCCGGAACAAAGACGAGAGCAGTGGCTAGGAGTGCGAAGATGTAGAACGGAATGACCGAACGCATGAGCCAGGTGGGTGGCAGAAAACGCAGGAAGACGAGCGCGATAATGCCCGGGATAAGACCAAGCACGAGCTGGGTCACGGCGATGTGCCCCAAATCCCCGTTCTGTCGTGCAAGAAGACCGAGCGCGGCCGAGAGGAACATAGCGGTACCGCCGACCACCAGCATGGTCACGATAAGGAAGAAGGTACGGTCGCCAGCGAGCGATTTCATGCTACTTAAGAAGTGCGAGCGCGATACCGAAGATACTAGCGATGATGGTGATGACCCAGTACCGCATGGTCACCTTGTATGCAGGCCACCCAAGTGCCTCGAAGTGATGATGAATGGGAGCGATGCGGAATAGTTTCTTCTTGAATACTTTCTTCGATACCACCTGGAGTGCACTGGTTGCGACCGTGACGGTGAGTGGGAGTGCAATGACAGGAAGTACGGAAACCCCTACGCCATCGCCAAGAACGTCAGCGGAGAAGGCTGTGATACACAGCGCCACCGTAAGCGCCATAGTACCGGTTTCAGATAGATAGAACCGCGCGGGGGGAATGTTGAACCATAGGAAGGCAAACAGGGCTCCTGCAACTGTTGCCGCAAACCCTGCGAGCGCGATTTGGTTCTGGGCAAACGCGATGGCAGCATACGCCATGAAAATAAATGCGAAGATCCCTCCAGCCAGCCCGTCGATCCCGTCGATAATGCCACCTGCATAGAGTGCGAGTGCGACCAATACGAAAAATGGAATGAAAAGAAGGCCTAGTTCAATCGGGCCGACAAATGGCAGACCTACTGATGAGACGCCGAGCTTAGCGTAGAACCACCACCCCGAAAAGGCAGCCAGCAGTGCAACCACCAGAAGCCGCCATCGAAGCGAAAGCCCGCCTGACGATTGTGTGACCTCGAGCACATCGTCGATGAGGCCCACCAGCGCGCCTACCATGAGCGCCACGAGCGGCAGCCATGTCTGTCCACGATTCACGAAATCAAGGCTGGCGAATGGCTCGCCGAACCAGCTGCCAAGAAGAAGTGCCAAGGCGGCAGTAATGAGGGTCGCTGCCCACACCACAATACCTCCCATACGGGGAGTCGATACTTCACGTTCGCTATGAAGCGAATCAAAAAGTGGGGTGCCAGTATCATCGCCCATGCCCTTCCCTTTTCCACCCTTCTTCTTCCACGCCTTGTATTGGTAGAGGTAGTGCGTAACGACTGGTGCGAGCGCAATGCCGATCACGAAGGCGGCAACGAAAGGAATGAGGACTCGGGCGGCGTTAAAAATCATGAGTGTTAGTGCGAGATGCCTGCGAAGTGGTCAATGGTGCGTGCAACTAGGCGATCCACATCAGTAAAGCGCCCTTCATGAGTAGAGCCGAGCACTACGACCGCGACCGGGTGATTGATGCCTGCATCAAATACGACTGCGAGATTACCCCCCGCAAGATCGGTGTATCCGGTCTTTGAAAGGAGTGGATTAGGAACATGCACAATGTCCTGATTGGTGTTGGGAAGCGTGTGCAGTTTGCCGCTCGCGTCGCGGACGGTAATCGAGGGTTCGATGGTTGCGTGCGCAATATCGGGTGCCTTCTTGAGAAGTGCACCTGCGAGCATAGCGATGTCAGCTGCCGATCCGTAGCCACCCGAAACCTTTGCGTTCACATCAATATCGAGACCGGTGCCGTTAAGTGCGTAGGTCTGTGCGAGTCCTGCTGCTGCAGCCGCACTGGCGAGAAGGCTTCGATTGGAAACCGCCTGCTTTTTTGCTGCGGTCTCGGCGATGGCAGCTGCTGCATCGTTCGACGATGCTACGAGTGCCAATCGAGCTATGTCTTTGAATGCAAAAGTGTCCCCGGTAGTAAGGCCACTATCACCGTCCTGCGCAATCGCCTCCGGACTCATGGTTACCGGGGTAGTCGGATTGAGCGTAGATACTGCTGCGTACATCGTGAGCAGTTTGGTGAGTGACGCGAGCGGGAGTTGAGACTGCGCATTCTTCTCATAGAGGGTCTGCCCTGTTGTGAGGTCGTACACGATAGCAGCCTGCGCAATGATCGGCATGTGTTCATACGAATCGACCGTGGTGGTCGCTGTAGGTGATTGTTGGGTTGTAGCTACCGGCGAGGGCGTCCGATCAAAAAGAATCGGAACAATCATGATGCCGAAACCGATAAGACCAAATACCGCCATGGCGGTGGTACCCGCACGCTGCCGCTTGCGCCGCTGCTCCAGCTGCGCAATTGCCCTCTTCAGGTCTCGGTGTTCGGCTCCCTTCATACGCTTTCTTCGCTAGCTGCAGCCTTGGCTTCCTCCGCCGCTATCGTCTTGGTGAACTCTTCGTAACGCGGAAGGTCTTCTTTTCGACCGACGCCGAGATGCGCCAGTGCGTCCACAGTGGGTTTGTACCGTGCACGGCGCTTGTCGGCAGCATCTTCAGTACGTTCTATGAGTCCACGAAGTGTGAGTGAACGGACTGCTGCAGCGGAATTAACACCGCGTACCCAATCGATCTCACCACGCGTGGCGCTGCCGCGATAAAGAATCACCGCGAGCGTTTCAAGGCTTGCCTTTCCTAGATCGCGCGATAGCTCGCTTTCTCGCAGTGCCTTCACGGTTTCTGCAGCTTCAGCTGCGGTACGAAGCTCGAGCTCGTCTTCTGTTTCTATCAGCACAAGACCACGATCCTGTAAGGCTTCGCGGAGAGTGGCAGCGGCACCATCAAGATCGGCGGGAGAAAGTGAAAGGAGCGTCGCAAGACGTTTCTTAGCAATAGGCTCTCCGGAAGCGAAGAGTACAGCCTCAAGCAGGGCGGAAGCAGGAAGCGCCATAGTGCTTACAGGATACCGCGCAAGAGGCACCCAGAAAACCCCGTATGTCCACGGTACTGCTATTCGTAGCGTGGGAGCGCGGCAGCAGAGTTTGAAATCCGGATATCGGCGAAGGTGTCGTGCTGGGCAGCCTCCACCGTCCCCTGCTTCACGAGTTCGAGAAGAGCAAGGAAGGACACAATAACCTCGGTGCGCTCCTTCGCTTCTGCAGCGAATTCTTTGAAGGACATATTGAGCTTCTTCTGGATGCGGTCCACAAGACGGTCCATCATTTCCTCGATGGTAACCATAGTGCGCACGCGTGCTTCGGGCAGTTTCTCTTCCTTCTCGAGGGCAGCGAGAGCATCTGCCAGCGCGGAGGAAAGATTCTGAAGTGTGAGGTCTGTACTCGGAGCGAACATAGGTTCTGGCGCCCGTTCTCCTGCCGAAACCATGACCGAGCGGCCAAATATGCGAGAAAGCTCGCGTGTCATCTCGCGTACGCGCTCATATTCCATGAGACGACGCTTGAGTTCATCCACGTCGCTTTCTTCCTCTTCCGACAACTCAAGGTCAGGAATAAGGGATTTGGATTTTATAAGAAGAAGTGTGGCGGCAACGCCGATGAACTGCGCTGCATCCTCCATCGGAAACTTTGCCTGGGAACGGACATGTTCGATGTACTCGTCAGTTATCTGCGAGAGCGATATCTCGTTGACCGAGAGTTTGCGTTTGTCTATGAGTTCGAGCACCAGCTCGAATGGACCCTGGTAGGAATCGGTCCGGAGATGCAGTCCGGATTCAGTGACGTGTATTACTTTTGCGTCTTGGGGTCCCATGACTCTATGAATCGTAGCAGGAGACGGATGGGTGCGCCGGCTGCCCCCTTGGACAACTCATCTCCCGGTGCAGAGGTCATGCGCGGTGCGATATCGAGGTGCACCCACGGACAGTCGAGTTCCTTGGCAAACTGCCAGAGGAACATGCCTCCTTCAATAGCACCTCCGTACCGTGCGGATGCCCCGTTGCCGATATTCGTGATATCAGCGAAGGTGCCCTGAAGTGCTGGCTCGTACTCATCCCAGAGCGGAAGTGGCCATGCATAGTCACCCGCTTCTTCGCCAAGTTCGCGGAAATGTTGGGCTAGCTTCTCGTCTCGGCTCATCACACCACTTGCATAGAGGCCAAGCGCTGCCAGCGCCGCACCCGTCAAAGTAGCTGCATCGATCAGGATGGACGGGTTCAGCTTCTTTGCGTAAGTAATTGCGTCGGCAAGAACGAGACGACCTTCAGCGTCGGTGTTAAGAACCTCGATAGACTTACCTGACATGGAACGGAGAATATCGCCAGGTCGGTACGCTTCGTTGCCAGGCATATTCTCTGCGGCAGGAATGAGCGCGACGATGTTCTTCTTAACCTTCAGACGTGCAGCCAGAGTGATGGTATGGATGACAGCAGCGGCACCGGACATGTCCATGTGCATCTCGTAGATGGCGTTTGAGGGCTTTAGATTGAGGCCACCCGAATCGAACGTGATGCCTTTGCCCGCCAGAACGATGGGTTTACCCGTACCACCTTTATATTCCATGACCGTAAACGTGGGCGGATAGGTAGACCCCTTACCGACGCCGAGGAGAGCACCCATACCGAGCTTTTCCATTTGTGCTTTGGAAAGCATGGTAACGGTGATGGGCACACTCTTCGCTGCGTCTTTAGCAGCTTTCGCAAGACCCTGTGGCGTCATGTCGCCGCCTGGCGTGTTAGCGAGCGCACGAGCTTTGTTTACTTCTTCGCCAATGATCTGGCCACGCTTGAAACCGGCCTGGATCTCTTTGGCGGTGTTGCCGCATATAAGGATCTCCTCCACTACATTCCAGCCGTTCTTTGGTTTGGTCTTAAACTTCGTGAACTCGAAATTCGCCATTTCAAAGTTCTCTGCAACGAGCTGTGCAGTTTCAGCAAGCGGGACCTTCTTCATCTGTGGAAACCAGGCAGGATCAAACTGCACGGCAATCTTCCTCACCTTCTGCTGTTTCGCCGTGGTGATGATGCTGCGACAGAGAATAATAAACTTGCGGCGACTGATATCGCCTCGTTTACCGATACCCATTTCAAGAATGTCTGTCTTCCCTTCTCGCACCAATCGCTTCACGCCCTTGTCGTCTTCTGTAAGCCGGATGGGGACGTATCCTGCGGGAGCTTGATCGACTGATTTGGGAGTGAATGTGATTTTCATATTGCTTTCTCTTCTTCTGTTTCTGTTGCGGAAAGGAGCACGTCGATTCGGTTCATGTCGCGGGGGAAGAGTGTGGCTTCTTTCACGTTATCAATACCAAGGTATTTCTGCGTGAGACGCTCGAGACCCATGCCGATACCACCGTGCGGAGGGAGTCCATACTTGAAGGCCATAAGGTAGAAGGAGAACTTCTCGGGATCGAGACCCTTACTACGGATCTTCTCAACAAGCGTGTCGTAGTCGTGCACACGCTGGCTGCCAGAAAGAATTTCGACACCGCGGAACAGAAGATCGAAGCTCTTGGTGAAGCCCGGATCTTCAGGATCTTCCATGGTGTAGAACGGTCGCTTCGACACCGGATAATGCGTGATGAAGATAAAATCACTGCCGAGCTCGCGTGCTGCATATTCGCAGAGCCAGCGCTCATCTTCCGGTTCGAGGTCTGGCTCATTGGTTTTATCGATACCGGTCTCTTTCTTGATAAGCTCCTGTGCTTCGCGAAGCTTCATAACCGGGAATGGATTTGGTGCAAGAGGAAGCGTTGCGTCTGCCGCTATAAATGCGTCGGCCGCACGCTCTTCAAGACGCTTCGTCGCAAATCGAAGGAGATCAGCGACCATGTTCATAACATCCGTGTGGTCATCAATGAATCCCATCTCGAAGTCGAGCATAGAAATTTCATTCAGGTGACGTGTGGTTGCGTGCTTCTCGGCGCGGAACTGTGGGCCAGCTGCATACACGCGTTCGAATGCGCCAACCATCATTTGCTTGTAGAGCTGCGGGCTCGTTGCAAGGTATGCGTTCTTGTCTTTAAAGTATTCGACCTTGAAAACGCCTGCGCCTCCTTCTGCATCGTCACCGACGAGTTTAGGTGCCTGGAACTCCGTGAAGCCTTGATCGTTCAAGAATTCGCGGAAGGCAGTAATAAGTTCGGCCTGAACCTTGAAGATAGCTTCTTCGCGCTTGCGGCGGATGGTAAGTGGACGATAGTCGAGCAGGGTGTCGATATTGATATCAGCATCGGTATCAAATGGCAGCGGTTCGGCTGCGGCAAGCACTGCAATGCCTTTAATTTCCAATTCGATATCACCGTTCGGTTTCCCTTCCTGCACATTCTTCTCCGGTCGCTTATTCACGATACCTTCGACTGACACCACATATTCCTGTCGAGTCTCCTTGGCAGTATCCATGGCTTCTGAACCAGGAAGTACGACGCCTTGGACCGTGCCTGTCCGATCACGGAAATCGAAAAACACCAGCTTCCCCTGGTCACGGCGCACATCTACCCAGCCCGCGATAGTAACGGTCTCTCCCACATGGCGAGCAAGCTCGCCTATCAGTATTCGGCCCTGCATATAGCTATAAAGTAGCATAAAAAGGCGTGGGCTCGGAACTCCGACTGGAGTCCCGAGCCCGTGCCGCTTAGGCGGCGATAGCTTGGCGGTTCTTGTCCGCGACGCGGTAAGAGCTGGTGGCCACTCCGACCACCTTGTCGAGTAGCTGGCACATGACCGCTTTTCGCTCGATTTCGTCTCGGGCGAAGGCGGTGAGTGCCGGCTTGACCACACCACCGTAAAGATCAGCCTCGTCATACTCGACCTGGAGCGAGTGCCGCCGATCGAGCTCGTACGTGAGGCAGATTGCCAGGTCCCGCATGAGGCCGGCGAAGTCCTCATCCTTCGGCGCCTTTCGATGGAGGTCGTCCATAACCTTCTCGACGCAACGCCGCTGTTCGGTCTTACGGTGCTCGGCCAGGGTGCCCATGATCTTCTCCCCAATTCGCGGCATCGGAATGATGCTGCCTGGCGGCAGCATACAACGAATCACTGATATTTCAATAGATACGTTACGCGACGCCGATGGCCTTTCGCACCTGTCCCATCTTTGTATCGGCACGTTTGCGCGCAACCTTGCCTCCCTTTTCGAGGATTCGCTTTACCTGTGCTGGACTGGTCTTCAGGTATCGCGCACGCATGGGGGCGATGAACGCGTCCAGGTCCTCGATAAGGGCCTCTTTGAGCACCTTGTACTTCCCTTTGTTAGTTTCGTAGAGCGGCATGAGTTCCTTCTCATTCTTTACGAGTTTGTGGATGGCGTAGACATTCTCGGGCCGC
Source organism: Bacillota bacterium (assembly GCA_050260455.1). Lineage (GTDB taxonomy): Bacteria > Patescibacteriota > Minisyncoccia > Phycocordibacterales > Phycocordibacteraceae > C7867-001. Next base: position 29,073 of record JBLNCF010000010.1, on the reverse strand, counting down.
TCGCCGGAGGAATCTGTGACGATGCTCATGACCGCCTTCTCGATCTCCTCGCGGCTAGCGAAGAGTGGAATGGTGTTGCCATAGCTCTTACTCATCTTCTGGCCGTCCGTACCTGGCACGATCGCTACCTCCGGCATAATGTACTCCTTTGGGAGGGTGAATGTTTCTCCATAGATGCGATTGAACTTCTCTGCAGTGTCACGCGCGTACTCGATGTGCTGCTTCTGATCCTGGCCGACGGGCACAACCGCAGCATCGTAGAGAAGGATGTCGGCAGCCATAAGCATCGGGTAGTTGAATGTGCCCACGCTTATTTCTTTGCTCTTCGCTTCCGCATCTTTGTACGCATGTGCGCGTTCGAGGTACGGCATCGTCGTGATGGTATCGAATACCCACGCAAGTTCGGTGTGAGACGGCACGTCTGATTGCTTGAAGATAGTTACCTTTCGTGGATCAAGACCGATGGCAAGGAGGGTACGCGTGAGCTCAATCGTAAGTTCCTGCATCTGCTTTGCGTCCTGTACAAAGTTGAGTGCGTGATAGTCCGCGACCATGCAGAAGCAGTCGTACTCGCCCTTGTCCTGGAGGTCCACCCACTGCTTGAGCGCGCCGAAATAGTTACCGATGTGTGGTGTGCCGGTAGGCTTCATGCCCGAAAGAAAGATAGGTTTAGCCATACGGAAAAGATAGCACAGCCTACACGTTGGCTTCACCCTGTCTCGCCATACTGGGTTCATATGCGCTCACTCTGGACTGGTTCCCTCTCCTTCGGACTCGTAAACATTCCCATCAAGCTCTACAGCGCTTCTGAAGAACGCGCGCTTTCGTTCAGGCTTTTGGCCAAGGACGATCTCTGCCCGGTGAGCTACCAGAAAGTCTGTCGCGAGGACGATAAGGTAGTCTCCCAAAAAGACATTGTGAAAGGATATGAATACGAAAAAGGTGAATTCGTAGTACTTACACCCGAGGACTTCAATCGGGCCAAAACGGCGAAGTCTGATCTCATCGATATCGTCGCGTTCGTAAAACTTGAAGAGATCGAGGCGAAATACTATGAGAAACCATACTACCTGGAGCCGGCCAAGAAGGCGGCAAAAGCGTATGTACTGTTACGTGACGCCCTCGCGGAATCTGGGCAGGTAGCTATCGCAGAATACGCCATGCGGGATAAGGGACACATCGGCATGATTAAACCCGAAGGTGATGCACTCCTTCTCATTCAATTGCGCTTTGCTGACGAGTTGCGTAAGCCGGAGGATCTCTTCCTCCCCAAGACCGCAAAGTACACCCAAAAAGAAATGAACCTGGCTCTGTCGCTTATCAAGAGTCTGGCCGAGAAGAAATGCGATCTTGAAGCCTTCAAGGATGAGTACACGGAAGAGTTAAAGAAGATCATTGAGGCTAAAGCAAAGGGCAAGCTTACGACCATCGGCACGCCAGAACGCGGACCGGAACCTACCCCTGTGGCTGACATCATGGAGATGCTCCAAAAGAGCCTCGCAGAGGCAAAATAGTGTATGGCGCTCGAAGTCTACAAGCGAAAGCGGGACTTCAAGAAAACACCCGAGCCAAAGGGGGTAAAGCATAAGCCGGGCAAAACCCTCAAGTTCGTAGTGCAGAAGCACGATGCTTCCCACTTGCACTATGACTTCCGACTTGAGATGGAAGGTGTTCTCAAGTCCTGGGCGGTCCCCAAGGGACCATCTATGGATCCATCCATTAAGCGACTTGCCATGGAGGTGGAAGACCATCCGTACAGCTACGGCGATTTCGAAGGAGTAATACCTGAAGGTGAATATGGTGCAGGAGAGGTCATTGTGTGGGATACCGGCGTATATGCAGCCGAAGGTGGAGTGCAGAAGCTCCTGCGGGGTCTACGTGAAGGCAAACTCACGTTCGTGCTTCTCGGAACGAAGTTGAAGGGAGAATTTTCTCTCATCCGTACGCGTACCGATGAAGAAGGTCGTTCACAGTGGATCCTCAAAAAGGATAAGGATGAATATGCGACTGCGAAAGACATCACAGCTGATGCTCGCTCGGTACTCTCAAACAAGATGCTTTCGCGGGACGGAGGAACCTCGTTCACCGGCCCGAAGCGCAAGAAGTATCAGAAGAAGAATGGTGGCACTCCCCCGCCCCGAAATGACGTGCATTCAGATGACCTGCGTCCCATGCTCGCTACTCTCACTGATGAGTGCTTTGACGATCCCGACTGGATATTTGAAGTGAAATGGGACGGATACCGGATGCTCGCACAACTGGATGCCGGCACGGTCACACTTTGTTCTCGTGGGCAGATTGATATGACGAAGAAGTATCCCACTGTTGCGGGTGCGCTTGAAACGATCGCAGAGCAGCACAATGCAGTCATTGATGGCGAACTGGTGGCGCTCGATGAAGAAGGACGCCCCCGCTTCCAGCTCATGCAGCAGGCATCTAAAGAACCTGTCGCCCTTATCTACTGCGCATTCGACCTCCTGTTTCTTGATGGCAAGGATCTGCGGCAAGAGCCTCTTATTGAGCGTAAACGACAGCTCGAACATATTCTCTCATCGGGCAGCTCATTCATTCGGTACAGCAGTCATATCGAGGGCAAAGGTAAGAGTTTCTTTAGGGCTGCTCGAGCACAAGGCCTTGAAGGGATCATGGGTAAGCGTGCTGATAGTACCTACCAGTCGGGGACAAGGAGTGACGACTGGCTCAAAGTAAAGGTAGATATGCGACAGGAAGCGGTCATTGTCGGCTACACCGAGCCGCGGGGATCCCGTAAAGGATTTGGCGCACTCATCCTTGCGGTGCGGGATGGCGAACGATGGAAATATGTTGGACATACGGGTACGGGTTTCGGAGGAGTCGGGATTGAGGAGATGTACCGGAAGATGCAACCGCTCATCCGCAAGACAAGCGTCGTGGATGAAAAGATCCCGGTGAATCAAGCGCCCACCTGGCTCTCGCCCAAGCTTGTCTGCGAAGTGAAATTCACAGAATGGACGGAGGGCGGACACATGCGCCATCCGGTATTCATAGGGCTGCGCACGGATAAACGACCGGAGGAAGTCACGATCGAAGAAGCGAAGCCGATCGAGGAGGAACTCAAGAAACCCATGCGTGCCAAACATAAGAAGAAAAAGACATTTGAGTTCAGTAATCCAGACAAACTCTATTGGCCGGAGGACGGCATCACCAAGGGCGAGATGCTCGCGTACTACGAACGTATGGCTGACGTTATTCTCCCCTACCTCAAAGGACGTCCCATGGTGCTCAATCGCCACCCCAATGGAATTGATAAACCCAACTTCTACCAAAAGGATGTTGATCCTGATCCATTGCCCGATTTTGTTTCTACAAAAGCTATTTATTCGGAGAGCAACGGGAAAGATATTAACTACATCGTTTGTGAGAACAAAGAAACGCTCTTGTATCTTGCGAATCTTGGGTGCATAGAAATGAATCCTTGGAATTCGCGAGCCAGCAACCTCGATCGACCAGATTGGTATGTCCTCGATCTTGACCCGGGTGACAATACATTCAATCAGGTAATTGAAGTGGCGAAGGTGTGTCGCGAGGTGCTCGACATGTCCTGTGAGGAAAGCTATGTGAAGACATCTGGCAAGACTGGCCTGCACATATACGTTCCGCTCGGTGGCAAGTACGACTACGATCAAGTGCGTCAATTTGCAGAGCTTGTTGTCAGACTCGTGCATAAGCGCATCCCGGATATCACGAGTCTTGAACGCAGTCCCGCAAAACGAAAAGACAAGATTTATCTCGACTGGTTGCAGAATCGCTACGGCCAAACACTCGCGGCTCCCTATTCCTTGCGTCCTGCTTCGTGCGCGACAGTCTCTACCCCTCTTGAGTGGAAGGAAGTACGAAAAGGTCTTGATCCCACAAAGTTCACCATCAAGACTGTTGAGAAGAGACTGAAAGCCAAGGGTGATGTATTTAAGCCCGTGCTCGGAAAAGGTGTGGACCTGAAGGCAGCATTAGTGTGCTTGGAGAAAGAACTTAAGAATTCCTAGAAAGAAGATAATCGACGATCATTTGTCGGGCCCTTGGGTTGAATCCAGAATATCTCTCGTCACCAATATACTCGTCTTTCGAGATCCAACGCCACTCAGAGAATTTCTCCGGTTCCATAAGCACAGCATCTTGAGTGGTGGTGCAGAAGAACATTGGAACGATATCGCCTTCCTTGGCACCCGGTGCCTCTCCGATGAAATCAACGATATCGAAGTCGGCAATCCCGACTTCTTCCTGAACCTCTCGTCTCAAAGCCTGTTCAAGAGTTTCCCCGCTATCACAACGGCCGCCCGGTATGGTCCATACCGAGATATCCTGCCACTTATCTTTGGTGTAATTGCGTTGCCCGGTCAGGATATTCCCATGCCGCTCCATGACGGCGACGGGACAGGTACGTTCATTACCCATGCGAGCCAGGAGCTCTTTCATGGTGCGCCGGGAGGGATTCGAACCCCCGTAGGATAAATCCGCTTGGTTTACAGCCAAGTGCAATTGACCACTCTGCCACCGACGCGTTAGGCCGAGTATAGCAGGTCAGGCTCGTTTTTAAAACGGGAGCGGATCGTGGAAAGTAAGGGGGTTGGACGTCAGAGTCAGAGCGTGCCGCTCGACTCCATATTTACGGCTGTAGAAGAGATCTACTGAGTCAAATACTGCATTGTTCCAATCGAAGCCGAGAGTTTCTGCGGCATTGCGCACCATCTCTTCCGAGACACCCTCTATCTCAATCAAGGGCTCTATGTGTGGCCACTCGTCTATGGTCACGTCAGTGCCCTGGAGCCGCCACAGTTCACGTCGGGTTTCCTGGTATCCACGTTCAATGCAGCCAAGGTCACGCAACATCTGTACGGCATCATCAAAGCTGCTGACTTCAATCTCGAGCTCCTTCTGTTCCTCGATAGAATCACCCGACTGCTTGATGCTCATGGTGATCTTGTCGCCCTCATCACGGACACGTGCCCAGGCCTTCTTTAGAGGCGCGTCAGGATGCAGGTGAAATGGTACGCGACGCATGAGACGTTCGGGATATATAAGCGTCGCACCTGCGGCCTTCAACCGCGCCCGGACGTCCTCCTTATCTACTGGCCAGAACGTCGCTTCCCATTCGGTATGCATGGCTATTTGAAGCGCACGAGGAGCTTGTCCGACTTCCCCTTCTGGAGGATGGCCAGCTCATTATGGAAATCGGTATAAGCGAGCTCGCGATCCTCGGCGATCGTCTCCCCGTTCAATCTGATTCCCTTGGCAGACATGAGGCGTCGCGCTTCTGCCTTGGAGGGGATGAATCCGTTAGTGGTGAGAGCCTCCACGATGCTGGTACCGACTGGTAGCGTAGCCGAAGGGACGGCAGCGAACAGTGCATCGCGCTCAAGTTTGGTGAGGGAATCGAATTGAGTCACGCCGAATAGGACATCCGTGAATTTCTCTGCCCGCTTTGCCTCAGTCTCCCCGTGCACGAGCTTGGTGACTTCGTGCGCGAGCTTGCGCTGCGCCACGCGGCGTTCGGGATTGCGGCCGTGAAGTTCGACAAGCGCGTTGATCTCGGGAAGTGGTAGGAGCGTGTAGAACTTCAGGTACTTCTCAACGGAATCGTCCGGCTGCGACAGCCAGAACTGGTAGAAAGCGAACGGAGAGGTCTTCTTGGGATCAAGCCAGACCGCATTTCCTTCTGACTTGCCGAACTTCTTACCGTTCGAATCGGTAACAAGAGGGATGGTGAGCGCATACGCTTCCTTGCCGAGCTTGCGACGTATTAGTTCTACGCCGGAGAGGATGTTCGTCCACTGGTCGGAACCGCCGATCTGGAGATCTACGCCATGTTTCTGGTACAGCAGGAGGTAGTCATAGCCCTGCAATAGCGAATACGCGAATTCCGTGTAGGAAATGCTCTCGTCGGGCGTTTCGAGGCGACGACGAATAATATCGCGCTTCACGAGTTCATTCACGGTGAAGTGCTTGCCGATATCTCGGAGGAAGTCGACGAGCTTCACCTTGAGCAGCCAATCGGCATTATTCACAAGTGTGACGCGGCCGCCTACTATCTTCTGCATCTGCGCCCGCATCGCTTTCGCGTTCGCCGCGACCGTTTTCTTGTCCGAGAGAACGCGTTCTCCAGATTCGCGAGGGTCTCCTATCATGGCGGTCCCTCCACCCACCAAAAGCACGATGCTGTTTCCTGCATTGGCGAGTCGCTTCAAGAGAAGGACTACAGCAAGATTGCCCACCTGCATGGAGTCTGCGGACGGGTCGACGCCGAGATAAACACGGCGCTTCTTTTCGAATATCTTCTCTAGTTCCGCAGAATGGTGTTCGACCAGCCCTCGGTTCTTCAATTCTTCAACCAACTTCATAGCCGGAGTATACCAGGTCAGTTAACCGAGATGACGAGGTCGGCTTGGCGTTCAGGATTCTCTGCCAAGAGGTACTCCGCATAGGCTTTCTTATAAATATGAACATATGAATCAGGATGATCTTCACCGAGATAGTCATTACCCCAGCGTTCTCGTTCGCGGTTTATCCTCCGTGCATCTCCTATTGAGTGGTCAATCTTTAAAAAGACTCGTTTATCAATCTTACTGTTAAGTGCAAGTTTGTGTTGGAAAAGGAAAATACCTTCGAGTAGGATCATGTCCTTGGTCAAATCAAAAATGCATGTACGCGACAAAGTGTGTGTGTTGAAGTCGTATAGGGTTGCGGTGAAAGTGGAATGCGCACCCTTCTTGTAGGTATCCAAAAGTTTATATAAGAGGTCATATTGATACCATTTAGTTTGGAATACCTCCGATTGGTTAACATGGGGTTGGATTAAAAGCTTTTCACGCTCACTCCAGGGACGAATGAAATCATCCAAGTGAATTGGGAGAATGGAAGCATCTACTGAGGCAAACTGATCCACCAGGGTAGTTTTCCCTGCACCACTGTAACCTTCTATACCAATTATTGCGCGTGGATTTTGTCTCCATTGAGTAATGTGACTTCTTAGCTGTTCCATGGGTGCTGAATCAGGCATCATACGTACGTTATACCGTGAACGTGAACGGCCTGCATCCATGGATGCAGGCCGCTAAAAGGCAAGAACTATTTTGCCTGAACGTAATATGGCTCCCCCATCTTGGCACATCCGCAGTTAAAGAGCGGGGCATCTGATGAACAAAGAGAGACGAGTACGTGGCGTGTTTTTGCGACCACTTCCTTAAAATGATCGAGCACACGTCCCATGTTATCGCTCTCCATCGAGAGAGTTCTTTCGGTACCGACATCATAGTCCGTGATTCCCGCTATTGCGGCGTAACACAAACCAAGATCGCGGGCGAAGTAACACTCAGGATATTGAGTCATGTTGACTAGATCCCAGCCGTTGCGAATGAACCATGAACTCTCGGCTACGGTTGAGAAGCGAGGACCTTGGATCACCACAACAGTACCCTGATTGTGAATGCTTGCACTGGATGAAAGCACCCATGAACGCATGCAGTCACAATAAGGGGTAGCCATAGGCAGATGGCTAAAGGAACCACCATCTGCCTCCACAATGTCGTCCCTGCCCCAGGTGAGATTTACGAACTGATCAGGACACACAAGACTACTAGGCCTGATTTCTTCCCTGAGGCTCCCGGCTATACAGGTGCCAATAACCTGGGTGACACCGAGCTGGCGGAGCGCTTCTAGGTTTGCTCTGTACGGCACTTTGTGAGGTGCGAGATGGTGTTTGTCCCCGTGTCGAGGAATGAACGCGACCGGAGTGGGTCCAATCTTCCCAAGAGTAACGGGTGCGGAAGGGGCACCGTAACGAGTGGATATGGGTAGGCGCTCTCGGATTTCAATGTCCGGTAGCGTCTCCAGTCCTGAACCACCAATAATGCCCAGTGGCTTAGTCTCTCCAAAGGAACTCATCGAGAGCCTCCTCAGCTAAGATCATGGCACCTAGATCAAGCGCGCCTTCATCGTGGAGTAGATCATTTGTGCCCCAGGCACACCCGCCGCCGTATAAAGCACTGGCCCAACTCGGGTCGTCGGGATGCGGCAAGAGACGTGTTCGCAGGTTCTGGACCACTGTCGCATTTGCGATTCGGAACTCAGTCTGAACCTGACGCACATGACCAAGATTCGCGTGTCGGAAAGGACAATTTGAGAGAGTCCCGTTCGGTTGGACCACAATCTGATTTCCATAGCAGGTGCAATCGACAGGAAAGAATTGACCCTGAAAGGCGTCAAATTTCTTCTCCCATTGGTATTCAGTTGCACCATCAGAATTCTCCCGGGCGTTACGAAGGATCGCCCGAGCAGCCTTCCGATAGAAAGGCTCCAACGCCTCACCGGGGAATTGCTCTTTTAACCAGCTGCTCTTCATGAGGTTGAACCCGAAGCGTTCAACGCCAAGACGGGTCAGAAAACGCGAGATCTCTGAAAGCATCTCCACATTTTTAGGCGTAATACTCACAGAGGCATGCGTGGTCGTTCCAGTGGCACGAAGCAGCTCAATCGCGCGCACGGTTTGGTCGTGCAGGTTTTCGCCCTTACGACCAACACGATACGAATCCTCTTCAGGAAGCCGACCGTCAAGACCAACAGCCACGGTAATGTCGTGTTCTGAGCAAAACCTGGCGAACTCGGTATCAACCAAGTCACCATTTGTTGGCACAAGAAAACGTACAGTTTCAGGTAAAGCACCTTCTGCCTGACGGTCACGGACGTGTGCGATAACACGAGGAATGAGTGACCGGTTGAGGAGCGGCTCACCGCCGTAGAAGATCAGATAGTGCTCAGGGACTTTAGGGAGTGTTGCGATGTGACGTTCCCATAACCCAACAGCAGCGAGCGCGTCTTCCTCTGACAGAAGTTGCTGACCAAACTGTCGTTCCAACTCAGGGATAGGACAGTACACACATGCACGTGTGCAGTGTTGTGCCAACATCAGATAAAGAATAATCGGCCGATCATGCTTCTCGCTGATTAGTTGTTTTGTCTCTGTCAGCACCTTTTCATCTTCTCCGGGCCGGACAAGAAGGCCTTTGGCGGTCAGGTCAGCGGTAACGGTCTCTGCAAGCAGATCGAGATTGTTCTCCGCTTCCTTCCAGCACGAGGTGGAAAGGTAAACGGGTTCAGGATGTAGCGCATGAAAAAGCGCAACCCTGTCCCCTTTTTGCCTTGTTCTCAGAAATCGAGAGAGGTGAAGATTCCGCATTTTCAATGAACTCCAGTTAGGAAAAGGAGCCCTCACGCAGTGGCGGGGCTCCCTGTGATAGCGACCCGATGGCCGCCGAAGATTAGGCGAAGCGGGCCTTCAGCTCGTCCCATTCGGTCTGGGTGAGCTGGACCATGCCGCCGTGGTCGTCACGGAGGACGACCTTGCCCTGCTCGGTGAAGTCCACCGTCGGGCAGCAGCCCTGGGCGCCACAGAGGGTGATGACCCCTTCTTCCGCCGTTTTGGATTCGCGCACTGGCTTTCTCCTTTGCTTTCTGGAGACCCTACTGTCTCCACGACACAGCATTCCCTGAAAGGCCGACAATGTCAAGTGTACCTTAGCGGAATCTCGTACATGGGAATTTAGAACTTTACTTTGATACCCCCGTCATGTGGCACTATGGTCGCTTTTCTTCCGTATGGCATAGGTACTTGAGGATCTGTATGGCCAAAGTCTATGTTGAACACCAGTGGAATATCAGGGTTATAGGTTCGCATTACCGACTCGATAGCCTCCTGCTGAGCTGCCCTGAACGTATTTCGTTCCTCATCAGTAAAAGGGTGATCGAACTCCCATGCTTTCGGACGACCCACAAGAACGCCGCGAATCCGACCTAGAATGCCTCGTTCGCCGAGCGCACGGTATACCCGGCGCACGTACTCCGCACTGGGCATCTCCTCGGATGTCTCCGTAATGAGAATAATGTTTTCGAACTCATCGAGTGTTGGTATTTGGATGTTGTGACGGAGCAGTTCATCGATAGATTCAAGACAGCCACCCCAGATAACTCCTTCCGCAGTTCCATCGTCACCGCGCCATAGCCATCCCGCATTAGTTTCGTACGTTCGAGAACGCTCGAGGTTCGAAGGGTCGCTCCAATCGAGACCCTTTTCGTTAAATGTGTCGCTCGCGTGAAGTGCAAATTCACCTTCATCGAAGAATGCATAACGCAGGTATTCGACCGTGAAGTCGTCCATACGCTGCTGCATCGCGTACTGAGTGAAGAGTGAACCTCCATAGAAAGACGGGATACCGAGGTTCCAAAGAAAGTTAGCGAAATGGGTATTGTCGCTATATCCGAAGAACGGCTTTGGGTTGGAAACGAACGGTTCTGGAGGAAGATGCTTTATATACGTGACCTGATCATCTCCGCCAATTGATGCAATCACTGCCTTGATGTCAGGATCGGAGAATGCGGCGATAAGGTCTGCTGCTCGCTCTTCCCCGCTGGCTCCTAGTTTAGCGGTTGCAGGGAAGCCTACCGGTTCGAGCCCGAAGACCTCCTTTAGTCGGGAGAGGCCAAGTTCGTATATGTGTGGCCATTTACCGGGTGCGGCAAAGGATGGTGACACGACAGCCACCTTATCTCCGGGCTGTAGTTTGGGAAGACGAGCGAATTCCCGCATCCTCCCACTATACCCGAACTATGCCGGAAGCTCGACGATGAAGTGGCTGCCCTTTCCGGCACCTTCGGATTCCGCCCAAACCTTGCCCTTGTGCGCTTCAATGATGTTCTTGACGATGTACAGGCCAAAGCCAGTGGACTCGACATTCACTTTGGTTGATTCTTTTCCGTGACCTCCTTCAGTGAAGAGGTTCTTCATATCGTCAGGTGTGATTCCCACGCCACTGTCCTCTACTTTGAACACGGCCTTGCCATTCTCTTTCTTTAGGCTTACGTCCACATGTCCCTGTTGGGTGTACTTGATGGAGTTGTCGATAAGGTTCTTGAAGGCGTTTACCAGCTGTCCGCGGTCACCAGTTATGGTGAGAGGCTCGTTGCCGGTGTTGAGGTTGAGTGCAAGACCCTTTGCGTCAGCATTAGGCTTAAGTGTGCCTGCAGTTTCGTCGATAAGAGCCTTTAGATCAAACGGCTTCATATCGTAGGTGACCTTGCCAGTCTTGATGTTTGAGGCATTCAAGATTTCCTGGATGGTGTTCACACCCTGAGTGTCAGAACGCAATCCTTCCTCGATCATGGGCTTCATCTGCTCAGGCAGTGGACCGAAGTCGCCTTCAAGCGCCATTGAGAAGATATTGCGTGACTTAGTAACGAAGCCCTTGATCTGATGGGTGATGAAGTGGATAAGAGTTACTTGGTTTTCGTTTGCCACCTGGAGATCCTTGGCGAGCTGCTCAATATGTTCGCGCTGCTCGATTTCCCGCCTCACGCTTCGGATAAGGAAGAATCCAATAATCATGAAGAGCAGCAGGTTTACACCCACGATGATACGGATGTTCTGCAGTGTGCGGATGAAGAGCTGCGATAGAGTCAGCACCCATAGAACAACAACCAGGGCTTGTGCGCCGAACAGCTTAAGGTTGAAGGTCTTGAACCGTACAGAAGTGTATGCGAGTACGGCGATGAAGATCGGCATGCCGAAGAGTCCTGCTTGTGCGAGTGCCCAGTCTTCCGTAACGCTTCCGATAATATTGCCCGATGAGAACGCCAGAAGAAATACGATAATTCCTGCGATAAAGAAGGAGATCTCCTTACGACGTTCCTTCTGTGAGTGCATTCCAGCGAATCCAAGGAACAGGATGGCGAAGCTCATCAGAATCTCGAATCCGTAGGTATAGAAGATCACGAATGAGCTTTCGGTAGCATCGCAGTATGCGATATCTATGGCCGGGAGAAGATAATGGGTCGGCATCAGCCCCACAATTGGAAGGAGAAGAGCTGTAATGAGGAGTTTCCAACCAAAGGCAAGGTCCTTCTTAAAGACAAAAGTGTAGGAGAGATACAGTGCGGCCGCGTAAAGCAGCATTTCCAGAAGGATTTGTAGACTCCACTGGAACAGCACGATATCAGGACGATTCGAGGCCCAGAGCAGGACATCCAGAATGGTCCATATCGAGAAAAACGTGATAAGCGCCAAGAAGAGGCGCACCGAGAGGGATTCCTTTATATGAGGAATGAGTGCTATCGCAAAGATTCCGGCGGCAAGAATGGATACGAAGTGCGAATAATAGAGTAGCGTCGGGACGTTACTTGAGAAGATAAGTGCTTGCGGGGATTCCCAAGGGCAAAGTAGGTCCATATGTCAAAAAATATAGCACCTGGCTAGTTATAACTTGCGTGCGTTGGCGGAGAAATTACGGAAACCGCCCCCAAAACGGTACTCGATAGAGATTTCCACAGTATCTCCTTCCGTGACTGAAATGTCCTCATTAAGTGGAAATACAACGGGTGCATTAAGCGCGGCGGTGTCGCCCACTGACAGACTGTCAGCAAGGATAGTCTCGCTTGTAATGTAAACACTATTGATGATGCCGGTCTTCGTGATCGGCAGTGTGACAGAGCCGGAGAAAGTAATGGGATTGATACGATCAAACGGAATGGAGTTAAGAACTGCGTTCTCGGCGAGTGTCTGGAATTTCATGGTGGCATACGGCTCCCAGAGGTGTCGCACCATGCGCATGTTCAGGCCATAGATTTCAAAATCGGCATAGGCCGGGGCCACGAAAGTATCCTGACGTTGCGGAATAAACCGTGTCTTCGCATTTACCCAACCCTTTTGATGAAGGTTATTCATTGTCCATACCTGGAACTCATCAATCATGCCGGTGGTGAGCATCTCCATGATGACAACATCAAAGATCGTGTCGCCGAAATCAAGATTTCGCATATCCCCCACGATGACATCAATAACATCGGTGTAGCCATTGGCAGCGATATTCTGAATGGCAATGTTGGCGACAAACGGATCGTATTCAACCGCTATCACCTTCTTCGCACCCGCACGAGCAGCCATGAGTGCAAGAACTGCAGAACCGGTACCCGAATCGAGGACCACATCACCCGGCTTCACAACCTTCTCTATAGCTTCTTGGAATTTAATCGTTCTTCGCTCGTCGGTCATGCACTGCGTAACGAGATCGATTGAACTAAACGTCTCATCCAGGTCTATACTCATGGTCTCAAATCTAGTATCAGCGATTAAGTGCGAATATGCTCACCATAGCACGCCATGATCTCGAATTTAGAAATAAGATTCGAGTGCCCCGCGGCGACGGACATCAAGAGTCGCGCAGTGGACCGATCCTCCAAATGGATAAAAATTACGGAATGGTATCGGTATGGGATCGAAACCCCACTTCTTAAGCGCTTCGATTAGTGGTGCCTCCTGCTCTTCGACCACAACGCGTTTTTCATCGATACTCAACATATTGACTGTGAGCCAGTCGCTTGAGAAATAGAGTGCCTGGTCATCCATGTGAAGCGGTTCCGGCGCTACAAGCACTTCCCATGAATCGAAGATTGGAGGCAGTTCCTTCACCCAGGAAGGATTGATAAGAACCTTCCCCGGAGCTAGTGGAACGATAGTGGTATCGATGTGCATGGGATGCGAATCACCAAACTCCACTTCATGGATGGTGAATTCAGGTCCCACATGACGCTTGACCCATTCTATGCCCCGCGTGTTGGTTACATGGCTTTTCTGGACAAAGATATCTCTTCCGCAGCGGATGAAATCGGCGGCATCAAATGCAATCTCGTTATCGGTGATTACAAACTGCTTCGCACCATCTTTATAAGGTACATCTGGGTCGTAGTTTCCATCGTAAAACACTTCCTTTGCCATGGTTGATTTCGGCGCAACGAGCCACTTTGCTCCTTCCTCAAAATACTCGTTCATGAGTTTGTGATAGGCAAAATTCTCGAAGTAGCGAGAGCGCCAGGCCATAGGAGCCTCTATGAGTGTGTCACCAAAGACCATGTAGACATCCCGTGGCATTGCCGCATACAGTCCTTTGCTTTTCCACCAAGGCGTTCGGTACTCTTTGGAGAAATTCATGGGCTCCGGACGTCGAACCGTAATACCCAAATCAGTAAGTACCTTCGCTAGGTTATTAAGTTCGTATGCAGCTTTCTCAATCATTTTCCCGGGAAATCGCTTGCCTCCGTACTTCTTGAAGAACCACACTGCGTGGTCAGGAGTTATGGCTTCAACCGCCTCATCCCATTTGGGAACGGTCGCATCATCAACGATTCCGACAATAACTTCTTCAAGCGGATCCCACTCATTGCAGGACCATACCGGAGAAGTCATTGATTTGCCCGCAGCTGCGACAGAAGGGGTATGGAGGATGTCAGGAGAGGTCATGAGCCGGTCTCGGTCGTGGTTGCGGTGGTAGTTGCTGTATCGTTAGACTCATCCGTACTCGAACCATCACCTGCCTCATCGGATGCTCCTTCGTCCGTAGTTTCTTCAGAATTGTATGTTTCAAAATCCTTCCTGATAATCGTACGTTCGTAAGTGAGATAAATGGATACGCCGACTACTATCGCCAAAAGAAGAAACAAAATCTTGGATTTCATAGAACTCATTATATCAAAGGCACAACTCACCTTTTTGCAGGATGTGAAAACTAAATATAAATGGGAAAAGGGGTCCGACGTTATGTACGCCGAACCCCTCTGGCTCTCAGGACGAAGCCGATCACCAATCCGTGAGTAAGTGTACCCACGATGGGATAGACCAGTTCCTGCCACTGCGTCATATGCATGACTGCGGTGACAAAGAATGTGCCAAACGCTGCCGTCCAAAGTATCCAGGGGAGAAAGGTTTCCCGTTCCTTCCCCTCGATGAGGCCTCGGTACATCGGCAAAAAAGCGAGTATGGCTGTTGCCTGGTAGAGCAAGTTGGCGGCTGCGTTGTCCGAAGAAACACGCCACCAGATGGTGATGAGGATGTCCAAGCCTATGATGACCCAGTCGTGCGGGTCTGGCCACGAGAATCGCCGACGAGCGAGTGCAATACCAAAAGTAATCACACTGCCGCCAGCAAACGCGATGGGAACCGCATTCTTGAGCCAGTTCTCATCTGTCATCTGGAAGTAGGACCAGAAATCGAATGAATCACCAAGGGCAAGGATCAGCCACGTCCCAGTATTAATCTTGCTGTCGTCCCGGTTGTAGACCAGGAAGGCAACAAGTACGAGCGCGGCCGAGACGACGCCGGCCGCAAGCGAGACGGTGTCGTGCATCTGCACCTCCTAAAAGGATCAGCAGGGCCCATGCCCAGCCTCGGTGCACTATATCACAATATATGAAAAATGCAAGTTTGTACGCCGCTATTCCACAGCCTAGATACGTCTTTTCTCAGCAGCCTCCATGCTCTGGATGATCCAGAGCGGGACTTTGGGATGAGTTCGGATCTCATCGATGCTCATCCATGCAACATCAACCACCTCTTCAGGAGATGCGGCGGTAGCCTCCCCGCTATCGTATTGGCACAGGAAAACCACATCCAAGACCCGCTCCCCTTTATCAGTGACGAAATGCTTGCTCTCAAGATACTGCAGGTCATCAATCTCAACACCTACCTCTTCACGCACTTCTCTACGAAGTGCCTCCTCAAGAACATTCTGGTTAGAATCGGACACTTCAACCGTACCACCAGGCATCGAGAGTGTGTTAGCAGCATGAGATACGCCGCTCCCACGAATTATCATGAGCCATGTATCGTCTCGGTAGATAGCTGCTTCTACATTTACAAAGAATAGGTTCTCCGGCATTTCCCCATCCTATCACTGCTTATGAGAACGATGCGTCTCCGGGGTCATCAATGGACCAAATGACCATACCGACTATATACACGGCATAAGCTATGGCGAGGATAGCAAGGGTACCCCAGAAGCTGTGGGTACCTATATAAATCATCATGCCAAGACCAAAGAGGAATATCCCAATGCGTGGTAGGGCCAGAAGCATGCCTCACCTTTCCATACATCTAATGAAAATAGCGTGGACACATAGACTTGACACTTCGCAACCTGTCCATCTATGCTGCACGTATGGCATATCGCCGAATCAGCACGAATGTTTGGGCTTGGGCCCATTTCGCTCCGCAGACATGCGGGTCTCTTTCGTGCATGGTGACGATATAATCTCCACCGTCCTGCGCACCAAAGAGCCCCGCAACCGCGGGGCTCTTTCGTTCCAGGGTATTCATGGGCGACCTGTTGACGGGGTCTAGAACCCGTCAACCGGGCGCTCATGGCGCCCGAGGAATCTTGTTCCTTGAGATACCGATAGAAAGGATCGTTCCATGTACGTCACATCGTATGACGAGCTTGCTCGCGAAATCGATCATCGGCGAGAGCATAGGGAGGAGATACGAGCCTCCATGAATGCATTTGCTAAAGCCAGGTATGGGGTACGCGATATGCACTCGCTCGTCGCGCGCCACATCCCTTTTCAGGAAGATGGCTTCCCCGCGGCGGTACTTGCAAGGCAGATAGCCTCAGTCTGTGCCGAGGACGTAGCCTTTGAGCTTGGAGCCCGACGTCTCGCATGTGCGCCGCTGGTACTCACCTTCACCCGAGACTCGTTCACGAAGAATAACCACGACAAGTTGCATCGGGTGAAGGTTCCCTGGATTGAGTGGTCCAAGAAAGGTAACCTGGTGCTCGAATTCGAACGGCTGTCACCCTGTTCCAATGACCAACTCGAGGCAATACCACTCGATCGTATTGGCACGGTCACTGCTGTCAGTCTGCCCGAGCATCACCTTGCTCTGCGAGCGGCTGCAGGTATGCGGGGAGAAGTGAAGGATGTCTTCCCTCTTACCTCCACCATGCTGCACCGTGCAACCAACCGCCCGGAGTTTGTGTACCGGGAGATCGAGGAGCGAGAACGGCGCATATCCGTCTCAGCAACGGACCCGCTCGAGAATCGGGATCGCCCTCCCGCATCGTGGTACTACCCGTACTATCTGTCGTGGTTTCTCGATGGCACGTTGGTGCTGTTCGAGACCTACGACAATCCACTCGGAGACGTTGCTCACGCAAAGAGCCTCTTCGAACGGACGATGCAGGACGTTACGATCGCCACCGGCTACTCGCCGCTAGTGGTAAAGGTGCCACCTCTCTCCAAGGACATGCTGTACTGCAATCGCCATCTACTGGGTTGCGCGAACGCATGGGAGCGTCTGGAGGAAGTCACGAGTGGCACATGCATGGACGATACGGTCACGTTCTTCAGAACTATCGCGGAAGCGGCTATCGCATTCCGTTGACTCGTTCGCTTCTATGGTCCCTATCAGGGGTCATAGAAGCGAACTTTCTTTCGGGCTCTTAAGGGTCAGTCTCAATTAATCCAATAATTATGACATCCACATCACTACTCACTATTGCCCAGACTTTGACCTCGTTCGGTGAACGACAAGGTGATGCTGCATGCCGAGCAGGCGCATACCTTGAGAAGGAGCTCAGAAGAGCTGGTCTGTCGCTACAGATAGATATGCTCGATACGAGCATTCCCCGTGGTACTTCGACTCTGCGTGTAGACGGGCAGTTGGTAGAGTCGCTCCCTACTAGCATGATAAGTGGAAGCATTACTGATGCCTCCGCTCTTACCAGTTCTCTCATTCCTTCGCGTTATCTGATAGACGTAGCGAATATCAATTTTAATCCGAAGTGCTCTGCCCCTTCGGTCACGAACATGTACTTTGCTCCGGCGCTCGCGGTGAGACCGGGAGACGTGGATCGGATACTCAAGGCTAAAGAGATACGCGGAACAGTTGAGGTCAGAAAGGAATCAGCGCGCATTCCGCAAATCCTTGTTGGAAATCTAAAGGATCCGAAGGTAATTGTGTTCACCCACTATGATTCAATTGGTGGACCAGGAGCCATTGATAACGCTTCGGGTACGGCGGTGTGTCTTGCCCTCTGTCTGCGATATCCAGCGCTTCTGGGGGAGACACTATTTGTCTTTGACCCTAATGAAGAGGTTTCCTACGACTACCCGACCTACTGGGGACATGGATATCGCGCTTTTGCGACGACCTATGCAGATGTCTTCAAGCAGGCAGCACGCATACTTATCGTCGATTCGGTAGGCAATGGCCCCGTTCAGGAAATCAGGGATCCCACTATTTTGCGGCTCGCGTTTCCGGTTGATACGGATGGTGTACGCGGAGATGTTGTGAGTCTAGGAGGAGATATTGAACGGATGATGGAGGTATATCAAAGCGAGCTGGATACCTGTGATCTTCTTGATGAGAGATATCTCGAAGACGCGCTCCAAAAAGCACGTGAGCTCATCGAATGCATATGAGTGATAGCATAACACTTGTGGATTCGGGTCTGCCTGGACCGTCAGTAGCCATTGTCGGTGGTGTACATGGCACTGAACGCGTTGGCGTCGAGGCAGTCGATCGGGGTATAAGAGAATTCCTACCGGAGGTTGGGAGAATCTTCTACATCATCGGAAATCCCCCCGCAGTCGCAACAAACAGTCGATATCTCGATCGAGACCTTAATGCATGCTTTGACCTGCCTGGTCCAGCGACGAATTACGAAGAATCTCGAGCACAGCAGCTAGCCACAATATTCGAAGAGTGTGATGGACTACTCGATATTCACGCGAGCTTCTCTCTGAATGCAACACCATTTGTGATATGCGAGGAGAACGGCCTTGATCTGGCTAAGAAACTAAACTTCCCCATCGTGACCCTCGGATGGGATGCGCTTGATCCGAATTCGACCGATGCGTTCCTTAACCGTCGGGGAAAGACTGGTATAGGCATCGAATGCGGTTCCATATACGACACATCTGCAGGTCTACCATTTGCGTGTGAAGCCATTGAGGTATTCCTTGAAACTATGGGTATTCGTAAATCGACGGTATCGCAGCCTTGCATCTCTCAGCGCTTGATGCGGGTATATCGCTCGGTTGATCAAACCGAAACGCCTATCCGATTCTCCCGAGAGTACGCCGATTTCGAAGCACTTACCGCAGGTGAAGTGTTCGCACGTGCCGGTGAAACGGAATACACGGCTGCAGCAGGAGACTGTATCCTTTTTCCGCGGCCGGCCGCTCCCGTAGGATACGACGCGTTCATTCTCGCCCGTGAGGAATCCTAGTGCACGAGGAGCATCAATCCAATAAGCGGAGCTGCAAACCACCAGAAGAAGTATTGGTCAGGAGCGAACAGGGTATTCATCGGCTCCGGAAAGGTGTAGATATTGCTCACGTGGAAGACGTGGTACGCGAGCGCCATGAGGAAGGTCGCCCCCAGGAACGAGAGGCCGAAGCGCGGGAATACGGAAAGGATACCGAACCCTCCGCTTGCGAGACGCTCGATGAAGAGGAACGGTACGATACAGGCGATGGCATAAATAACGATACTTATCGTCGCCTTCACGGGCGCGGAGCCGCCGGACGCCACAATGTCGTTGGTATATGGGAACACGATGTACAGCGCATACCCGACATAAAACGATACGAGAAGCGAAAGAATACCGCCTCGCGAGCGGTACGAGAAAAGAATCAGGGCGACGGTAAGGATGAGGAGGATTAGAAAGTTCCCTACCAGTGTCCAGGAATTAGCGGCGGCAGTCGTGGCGAAGTTAGAAATCTGTAGGGCGACCTGATCCATATGTCTTAAGTATAGCGCCCTCGGCAGGTACCAGAGACGCTACTCACATCCCTATTCCGGCACCTCTTCGTCAATAGATTCCTCATGGTTTTCCTCCTGACCACCAAGGAATCCACCCGCCTGAATGCTCCAGAGTTTGGCATAGAGACCGTCTTCAGTAAGGAGTTGCTGATGTGTGCCCTCGGCCACGATACTGCCGTGCTCCATCACAATGATACGATCCATTTTCATGATGGTCGAAAGGCGGTGGGCTATGACAATAACCGTCTTCCCTTCCATGAGTGTGTCGAGCGCTTCCTGAATGTAGTGTTCGCTTTCGGAATCGAGTGAGGAGGTTGCTTCGTCGAGAACGAGAATGGGTGCGTTCTTGAGAATCGCACGGGCAATGGCCACACGCTGGCGTTCACCCCCTGAAAGCTTCACTCCACGTTCGCCGACATAAGTATCATAGCCATACGGAAGCTGCGAAATGAATTCGTGACAATGAGCCTTCTTGGCCGCTTCAATAACCTCTTCAAGCGAGGCGTCCTGGCGACCATACGCAATGTTCTCGCGGAGAGTTCGATGAAAGAGAACCGGTTCTTGAGGAACGAACGCAATGGCTTGTCGCAAACTCTCCTGTGTTACCCCTCGTATCTTCGTGCCATCTATGGTGATTGCTCCCGAGTCTACGTCGTAGAGGCGTAGCAGGAGTTTTGTTATTGTCGATTTACCTGCGCCGGAAGGACCCACGAGAGCAACCTTCTCATTGTGTGCTATCGAGAGATTGAAGTTTTCCAGTATTGAGCGATCTGTCATAAATGAGAATCGGACGGAATCGAATACGATCTCTCCCTTTGAGACCATGAGTGGAGTGGCGCCAGGAAGATCGGTTATTCCATGCGGCTCATTGAAGATCTCGATCATCTCATTTGCTTCCGCATACGCGTCGTATAGCTGACGCATGGTACTGCCGATAACACCCACCCGATCCATAAGTGACAGCATGTATACCTGAATGAGAATAATGTCACCGATGGTGAACTGGCCCTGTTGCCAAAGGTACAAAGCGACAACCAGGAGCACGATCTGGGCTATGCGAGTGACCAAACCTTGAACTGCATAATTCCACATGTCTGCCGTCCAGGCGCGAACGGTCGCGTCATACCAGTCGGCTAGTACACCAGCAATCCTTCCCATCTCATGCCGTTCGGCAGCAAAGAACAGTGCAGCGGTATGGTTCCCGATTGAGTCGGAGAGCGCACCGGTTAACCGACTATCCTGCGCCGACCGTTCCAATTTGTATTGATAGCGCCACCGAGTCATGAAGAATTGGAGCAGAACGAAGAAAATGGTCCAGATCAACAGACCGATACCCAGCCATGCATTACGCAGTGAAAGCACCACTATGACCCCAACAGTGAAGATGGCGGTCGGGATGATATTAATAGCAATACTCTGGAACACCTGCTGGAACGCTCGAGCATATCGAGTAATGCGTCGGGTGAGCGTACCAGCAAAGTTATTGATGAAGAAGTCGTAGTCGTGATAGACGAGGTATGCGAATGCTTTGTTCAAGAGATCGCGCTGAACTCTAGCTTCGATCTGATTCTGGAAGAGCATCAGAAAACGATAAAAAACCCACGATACGAAGAGCGCGAGTGCATAGAATGTGAGACTCCACGCGACACCAGAAGTGATTAAGTGCGTAACATTATTTCCAGCTACGAGGTCAATAAAGTGCTTCAGGAGGAGTGGACTTGCGATTTCAGCAGCTTGCACGCCGAGAAGTATGAGGAAAAGCCCGCTCAGCATGAGTGGGTAATTCTTGAGCGCGGCTAGATAATTCTTGAGTACAGGGAGCGCCGACGTATTCTTCCGGATTTCGAGCGGAGGCATGAGGTTTTAGTATACCTGACGGGATTCGGCCGACGGCCGATTTTCTTAGAGTCCTTCGGACTTCAATTCTTCAATTGCTTTCTTTGCCTTGGAAGAAAGCTTCTTAGGGAGGATGGTAGAAACGCGGATAAGGAGATCTCCGGCAGTATCACCATGCTGTACGCCACGACCGCGAATGCGAAGCACTTCTTCGGTCTTTGTCATGGGTGGGACTTTTACCTCAAGCACCTTATCGTCAATGGTCGTAACAGAAACAGAGGTACCCAGAAGGGCATCAGTGAGCTTCACCGGCAAATCCATAATGAGATGCGGTCCATCCTTACGAAAGACAGGATGTGGCTTCACATGGACTTTGACATACAGATCACCTGACACGCCACCTTTCACCGCTTCACCCATGCCCGGCATGCGGATCATCTCCCCACCCTCAATACCTTTCGGAATATCGATGTTGAGTTCGACCTCTTTCTTGAGGACCCCATGTCCAGAACAGTTAGCGCACTTCTCTTTCGGTACTTTTCCGGTGCCCTCACAGGTGGCACAGAGGGCTTGGGTCTGGATGGTACCCATGATGGTCTGACGGGTCTCATGGATGCGACCAGCACCGTTACAGGTCGGACAGGTATCAAGTTCAGTGCCAGGTTTCGCACCACTTCCCTTACATATCTCGCAGGTATCAATCTTGGAGATTAATACGGAGCGTTTGCCACCCAAGATGGATTCTTTGAATGTAACCTCAATATCAATAGAAATATCTCGACCACGTTTGGTGCGTCCGCGTCCTCGCCCACCTCCAAAGATGTCACCGAATCCTTCAAAGAGATCGTTTAGATCGAACTCAACACCACCGAAACCGCCAAACTGTGACGGATCGAATCCGAAGCCGCCCATATCCGGACCTCCACCTCCGAATGTCTGTCCATACGAATCGTATTCGCGGCGCTTGCGGTCATCACCAAGCACCGAGTATGCCTCGGTGATTTCCTTGAATTTAGCTTCATCGCCCCCCTTATCAGGATGGTGGGTCTGGGCGAGCTTGCGAAAAGCCTTCTTGATATCGTCCTTACTTGCCTTCTTATCGACGCCGAGAACTTCGTAGTAGTTTTTCGCCATAACTGGGTCACTATACACTGCTTCGTTAGGGGTATCAAAAGCGGACGCCCAGAGGACGTCCGCCTATTTGATTGCGGCCAGCGCTATGCGCGGTGAGGAACCTGACGGTAGGACCGGGGTGTAAATTCCTGATACCGATGTGAACGGTCTATGCCGATGCGCCTCTCGACGCGTCGACGAGCCCGCTGCACATCTCCGACGCTGGGTGTGCGGTAGAGGTACAGGATCTTCCCGAACTGTTGGTACTTCGGATCAAGGAATCGAATCAGGTTTGGATGTCGCCGCTCCTCGCGTGCCTTCAGACGGCTGATGACCATGACTCGGAGTCGTTCGCTCCGGAGGCTCCGGCCGCCGTTAGGGTGCTCTCGCAGTATTGGTTCTAGTTCCTGCTCGAGCCGACTTCTCCACTTCCACATGGTTTCCTCCCTGGAACCGTGGCTAGCGGAAGCATAGCACTAGGGAGACGGAAAGTCACCAGGCCATAAACCTGGTGACTTTCAAGCGATTTATTCACCTATGCTTGTTCGTCGGCTGGCTTTTCCGTGTACTCGGCTTCGGTGGGGCCGCCTTCTGGGGTGCCCTCTGCATTTGTGGCACCGCCTTCAGGCTGCGCGCTGGCCATAGCCTCACCAATCTTTGACATGGAGGTGGAGAGGGCTTCTGAAGCAGACTTGATGGCATCCAGATCCTCCCCAGCCTGCGCTGTCTTGAGGGCGGTAATCTTCTCGTTCACTTCCATCTTCACATCCTCTGGCACTTTGTCGCCCGCGTCCTTGAGGGCCTTCTCGGCGGTGTACGCGAGTTGCTCGGCAATATTTTTTGCCTCGACCACTTCTTTGCGCTTCTGATCATCAGCAGCGTGGGCCTCTGCATCTGCCTTCATTTTATCGATATCTTCCTGGGAAAGACCCGTCGAGCCCTCAATACGAATAGACTGCTCCTTGCCGGTAGTCTTCTCCTTGGCCTTCACTGTTAGAATGCCGTTCGAGTCCACATCAAAAGTGACTTCCACCTGCGGCATGCCGCGCGGTGCTGGCGGAATACCATCAAGCATAAAGCGACCCAGTGATTTGTTATCAATAGCCATAGCACGTTCGCCCTGTGTCACATGAACTTCGACGGAAGTCTGGTTGTCACTTGCCGTCGAGAAGGTCTGTGAACGTGAGGTCGGAATAGCTGTGTTGCGCTCGATGAGCTTGGTAGCGACACCACCCATCGTCTCAATAGACAGCGAAAGCGGAATGACATCCACAAGGAGAATGTCTTTCACATCACCCTGGAGAATACCTGCCTGAATAGCGGCACCCACAGCGACCACCTCATCCGGGTTCACACCCATGTGTGGGTCTTTGCCGAAGAGCTCCTTCACGCGCTGCTGGATAAGTGGCATACGGGTCTGACCACCCACCATGACGATCTCATTGATTTCAGAGGGCTTCATGCCAGCTGCCTCAAGTGCACGCTTGGTAATCTCAACAGACCGAGTCACATACTCATCTGCCAGCGATTCGAGAGTAGCACGCGTCATCTTGATCAAAAGATGCTGCGGCGTACCGTCCTGACCTACCGTAATGAACGGAATGTTCACTTCCGTTTCGGATGCGCTTGAGAGCTCATGCTTTGCCTTCTCGGCGGCCTCGTCGAGGCGTTGAAGTGCGAGTGGGTCTTTGGTGATGTCGAGACCAGACTCCTTCTTGAATTCCTCTCCGAGCCAACGGACGATCTTCTGATCGATATCCCGGCCGCCCATATGGCTATCGCCATCGGTAGACTTTACTTCGATGACATCATCGCCCACTTCGAGGATAGAAACATCGAACGTACCGCCGCCGAAGTCATACACGGCAATCTTTTCGTCCTTCTTCTTGTTGAAACCGTATGCAAGTGCTGCTGCGGTCGGCTCGTTGATGATGCGCTTCACATCAAGACCAGCAACTTCACCGGCTGCCTTGGTTGCTGCGCGCTGTGAATCGTCAAAGTACGCTGGCACGGTAATAACGGCTTCGGTGATCTTCTCACCAAGCTTAGCTTCAGCGTCAGCCTTGAGTTTGCCGAGGATCATCGCGGAGATCTCCTCCGGACGGTAGTCCTTGTCACCAAGATGAACCTGTACACCGCCATCCGGACCTTCTTTCACTTCGTACGGAATAATGTCCTTATCACGCTGCACCGCCTCATCCTTGAAACGGTGGCCCATGAAGCGCTTAATACCGTAAATCGTGTTCTTGGGGTTCGTAACTGCCTGACGTTTGGCGAGCGTGCCAACGAGCCGTTCGCCGTTCTTGGCGATAGCGACAATGGAAGGAGTGGTGCGTGCCCCTTCAGCATTCTCAAGGACGCGCGGCTCACCACCCTCCATGATAGCCATCGCGGAGTTGGTCGTACCCAAATCGATACCAAGTATCTTTGCCATATCAAATGCTTCTTATTGGTTAATAGAAACGCCCAAATCGCCCTGATTACTCCTATTTTACGCCTCCTAAATGAAGGCTTCAAGTTCAGACTTCGAAATGTCCCACCCGTACTTTGGCAGGGCGAATGACTTCCCCGTCCGTCTTCCAACCGCTCTCGAGCACCATCGTCACCACGTCATCCTTATCCGCTGAATCTACCGGGTCCTGCCCCAGCGCCTCATGAAGGACCGGGTCGAACGTCTCCCCTGCCGAGCCGAACTGCACGAGACCAAGCGAGGTAGCGGCATCATGGAGTTGCTTGGCGACCGCCTTGAAGGCGTCGGGGACTTCTCCTGCCGCCTCAGCACGCTCAAGCGTATCTATGACTCCGATGAATGCGCGGGCCGCCTTGGCAACTCCCTTAGCCTGCGCACGTACTTTCTCATCCTCGAATCGCTTCAAGGCGTTCACATAGTCGGCCTTGGCTCGCTGCCAGCCGTCTAAGTATTCCTGCTTCTCTTTCTTTACTTGATCGAGCTCGGCCCGGAGCTTTGTTACTTTGGCATCGATCTTGCTTTCCATGGCCACGAGCTCCTCCTCGCTGCCACCACGCTCTTCGGAACCGTCAGATTCGATGATTACTTCGTCATCCATAGCTATGCAGCGATCTTGGTCTCGTCGTTGTCAGCCTCTGTGAGGCGCTTCTCAAGCTCTGCGGCCTCCTGGCGCATCGCCGCCAACTGGTCGCCCATGGCTTTTTCGTACATAGCGTCGCCGTTCGCGGGACGATTGTCAGCAATCCGCTTCTCGAACCTGACGATGGTCTGTTTCAGGTTTTCCAGCTGCTCCGCAAGCGTCGGCCCCGGTGTGGGTGCCTTCTCAGGCACGGGCGACCCCTGCGCGAACGGGATCGACTTAATTCGTTCAAATTTCATGGATAGAATATGTCCGAAACCCCGGGAAGTGTCTAGAGCTTCTGGTAGTCAGTGATCTGCCAGCCGTCAGGACCCTTAGTGACGATGAAGCGAACACGGATGAAGTTGGACGGATGAACATCACTAGACGTACGTTCTGCAATCATTCCATCTACGGTATAGCTACCGTCCGGGTTCTTGGTAGCCGAGGTTATCTCGATAAAATCAGGCCATGGACTGGAGGTCAGACGACCGGGAGCATGTATAGGATCTGCCTTCCACTTAGCAAGAAGATCCGGATGCACGTAGTAGGAGTAGTGCGAGTCCATTGCTTTGGCAACATCCGCTGCAGGAGCGAGCAGCGACACTTGACGAAGCTCGTCACCGAAGCCTGACACGGTCGTACGGACCTGGAACACGTCGGAGAGCGAAGAGTGCTCGCGATTGTACTGGTAGTACCAGTAGGATCCGCCTGCTGCCACGAGAAAGGTAATAAGAACAATGAGATAGCGTTGCCAGATTTTCATATGTAGAAGTATACGACGTATTACGCAGGTCGGGTAGAAACTCACTCTCGGACGAGATTGATTGCCATATCCATGCGTGCGGGATCAAACCCGGCAGGCAGATTAAAGGCATAGGCCTGGGACCCACGTCCTTTCACTGAACCAACCGGTATCCATCCTCTTCGCTCATACATACCTGCGGCACCTGCTTCTTGTGGAATTCCATCGAAGAGCAGGCCTGCTGCGCCTCGCTCACGCAAATGCTGTTCAATAGAGTCCATTATCTTTGAACCGTACCCTTCTCCTCGGTATTCCTTATCGATATCTATTTGTTTTCCGAAATAAAACGGAAGCGGACGAGAGTAATACTCCATATACGCATACCCTATCGTTTTCCCATCAAGCTCCAGTTCGAACCGGTGCTCCCGGCTCTCCCGGCTTTCGGGACTATGATGAGTTAGCTTCTCCATTTGCTTATAGTATCAAAACAAAAACCGCCTTGCGGCGGCTTTCGTAGTCTTTAACGCTTGCTCCACTGTGGGCGCTTGCGTGCCTTGCGGAGACCTGGCTTCTTGCGCTCCACGGAACGCGGATCGCGCTTCAGAAGGCCTGCCTGCTTAAGAGTGGTGCGAACCACAGGACCTTCAGCACCTTCAATGGTGATGGCACGGGCAATAGCGTGGCGAACTGCCTCTGCCTGTGCGCTCTTGCCGCCACCGGTAACACGAGCCTCAACCGCATAGTTCTGCTTGGTTTCGAGAGTCTTGAAAACATCCATCGTGATGGACTCGCGCTCTGCGGTTGCAAAATACTCACGTGCCGGTTTGCCGTTCACGGTAATCGAGTTCTTTGCTGCCGGCGTGAGCTTCACGCGAGCGCTTGCGGTCTTGCGGCGGCCAACGGCCGTGGTGTATCGGGTATCTGCCATATTAATCAACGATGGTAAGGCGCTTCATGCGCTCCTTGCGGA
The DNA here is from genome assembly GCA_050260455.1 of Bacillota bacterium. Lineage (GTDB taxonomy): Bacteria > Patescibacteriota > Minisyncoccia > Phycocordibacterales > Phycocordibacteraceae > C7867-001. The sequence continues at coordinate 1,702 of JBLNCF010000010.1, read as the reverse complement.
GCTTGTTGCGCGGGATCATGCCGTCTACGGCACGGCGAAGCACTTCACCGATACCCTTCTTCTGGATCATGAGTTCCATAGACGTAGCACGGAGGCCGCCCGGGTAGCCGGAGAAGCTCAAGTATTCTTTCTGGTCAATGCGCTTCTCGGTCATCTTCATCTTGGAAGCATTCTCAATGCGCACTTCAACCGGAAGCACCTCGTTCTGCACGTAGTTTGCAGACTTCTTGCCGAGGATGATTGAGGCAGCCTCGCTCGCAACGCGGCCGAGAGAACGGCCCGCGGCGTCGATGGTGTAGAGCTTGCGCTCACCGCCCTGTACCGGGCCACCCTTCTTAGTTGTGATCGGAGTAACGGCCATACGCTATACGAAAGAAATATACGCGGTCTTGCGGCCGTCAGTTGCCGTCGCAGCACGCTTGGTAATACGAGTGTACCCTCCAGCACGCTCTGCGTAACGCGGAGCAATAGCCGAGAAGAGCTTCTTCACAGCCTCCTCGTCGTTACCGAGGCGAGCTGCCACGAGACGGCGGTTTGCGACCGTGTTGGTACGGCTTGCGGTCACCAGCTTCTCGATGATAGGACGGAGTTCCTTGGCCTTCGCCTCGGTCGTCGAAATTCGCTCATGCATGATGAGCGACTTCGCGAGACCGCGAAGGAGCGCCTCGCGCTGGTTGTGCGAGCGTCCAAATGATCGTCCTTTGTGCTGATGTCGCATATGTTTAGTTTCCGTACCCTATCACGAGTCGCGTATTTCCTCAATTATTACTCGCCCCTGAGCGTGAGACCGAGTCCACCAAGTGCTGCCTCGATTTCATCGATAGCCTTGTCGCCAATACCATCGAGCTCCTTAAGAGCGCTCGGGGTCTTGCGGGCAAGGCCAGCGGCAGTCTTGATGCCGCCATCGGCAAGTGCACCGGCAACGCGGGTGGAAAGACCGAGGTCCTCAACTTTTACCTTTGCAGGATCCTTTGCGCCATCGGCAGCTACCGGACCCATACCCATGTCGTCAGAAACGCTCGGAGCGGCCTCTTCCTGGAAGCCGATAATCGACTTCAGCTGGTGGATCATAATCTCGATCGACTTCTCAAGCGCTTCGCGCGGCATGAGGGTGCCGTTGGTCTCGATAAGAATGCGGAGGCGATTGAAATCAGTGCGGTCACCGACACGCATGTTCTCTACTTCGTAGTTCACACGACGAATCGGTGTGAAGGTTGCATCAAGGGCGATGGTACCAATGTCCACCTTCTCCTTGGTAAGTACCTCGCGCGGCACGTAGCCGAGTCCGCGTTCGATGGTCGCTTCAAGCTCAAGGGACACCTTTCCAGCAACGTCGCAGATGTGCTGCTCCGGGTTGGTAATGGTGACCTGGCTTGGAAGCGTAAGGTCAGCGGCCGTCACAGCCTTCGGACCTTTTACGGAAAGACGAATAACCTGCGGTTCATCACCCTGAAGCGCAAAGTGAACACGCTTAAGGTTGAGAAGAATCTCCATAACCGACTCGCGAACACCTTCGATAGTGGCAAACTCATGCTGCACACCCTCGATCTTCACCGAGGTTACGGCTGCACCGGAAAGCGAGGAAAGAATGATGCGGCGAAGACTGTTACCAAGCGTGTGACCGTAGCCTGGGTAGAGCGAATCAATTTCGTACACGCCCTGAAGACCCTCCTCTGAAACGATGCGTGGCTTAGACGGAAGC
>JBLNCF010000009.1:0-7981 GCA_050260455.1 Bacillota bacterium | reverse complement strand
GTCACTCCTGACAGCGTCTGAAGTAACCCTCGCGGTTCAGGTGAATGGAAAAAAACGGGGTGAGATCCGTATCGCACCCGACGCAGATCAGGAAAGTGCACTTGCGGTTGCTCTGCAGGAGCCGGGAGTGGAACGTGCGCTTGCAGGGGCTGCTCCGAGCAAGGTGATATACGTGCCGGGTCGCATCCTGAACTTGGTGGCATAACCAGGATTTGACGGATATTGACCTATTTGATATAACTATACCACATTATTGATTCGATTTATGGCGAAAAAAGCTGTTAAGAAGGTTGCTGCGAAAAAGCCCGTTGCACGGCTTTCTTTCGATAGCACGGCGCTCGTGAAGAAGCTCCTCTCGGAGGTTCCCGAACGTGCTCGTGAAGTACTGGTCTACCGCTTTGGTCTTGGTACCTCAAGCGACCGCGAAACACTTGAAGCCATTGGCGAGCGCTGGGGTATCACTCGCGAGCGTGTCCGTCAGATCGAAGCATCCGGTATCGAAGCCATTCGCCACTCCCGTGCGTTTCGTGACGCCGAGGCGGCCTTTGAGGAGCTTCGTTCTCATATTGAATCGGAAGGTGCTGTCGTCGCTGAAGATACTCTCCTTGCAGGACTTGCCTCTGATGAAAAGAGTCGCAACCGCATCCGCTTCCTCCTCGTGGTAGGTAGCAGCTTCTTCCGCGAGCGAGAAACGGATGATTTCTATGCACGCTGGCATGTCGATCACCGTACCGCAGAAATAGTGCACAGTGCTCTTACTCGTCTCTACGCCACACTTGATGATGCGGAGGTTCTCCCCGAGAGCGAGATCATCAACCGGTTCCTCGATGAGCTTAAGGAAGTGAATGCAGCGTACCGCAACGAAGAGGTTCTGAAGCGTTGGCTTTCTCTCTCCAAGAATATCGGTAGCAATCCGCTTTCTGAATGGGGTAAGGCGCATGCACCTGCTATTCGTACGAAGGGTATTCGCGACTATGCCTATCTGGTGATCAAACAGAAGGGTGACCCCATGCACTTCTCTGATGTCGCAAAGTCTATTACCGAAGTGTTCTCCAAGAAGGCTCATGTAGCCACCACCCACAACGAACTCATCAAGGATTCGCGTTTTGTGCTCGTGGGCCGTGGTCTGTATGCACTTGCCGAGTGGGGATATCAGCCGGGTGTGGTTCGCGATGTGATTCGCGACGTTCTTAGGAAGAAGCCGCTTACGCGTGATGAGGTTATCGCAGCCGTCAAAAAGGTGCGTTACGTGAAGGACAACACGATCCTCGTGAACCTGAACGACCCACGCTACTTCAAGAAGGGTAAGGACGGTAAGTACTCTATCGTCTAACCTTTCTGTTTACCAACAAAGGAGCCGCGTAGTCCGCGGCTCCTTTGCTATACTTCCGGTATGTCTTCTGGCGGCGGTTTCGATCTCCTGCACGCAGCGCACGACAAGGGTATCTTCCTAAGTTGGCGTCCGTTCGTCTACTGTTTTATCGCTGCCAATGTCGCATTCCTATCTATTGCGCCCCTGCAGACCCTCCGCAATTTTGAGTTCCTCATGCTCATCTCTCCTGTCTGGCTTCCTCTCGTTATCGGCCGGTTTGCCATTCTACAGTGGATCACTTCCAATCGTCTGGCATTCATTGCTCGACAGCAATATGTTCTGCTTGAAGTACGTCCACCGCGCGACATTCGTAAGACACCCCTTGCCATGGAAGCGGTTTTCTCCACCATGCATCTCTCGCCAGGAGAGTCTACGTGGTGGAAGCGTATTGTTAATGGTGCGGTGCGTCCATCCTGGTCGTTTGAAATTGTTTCTCTCGGCGGTCGAGTTCATTTATATGTACGTACTCGCACAACGTACCGGCGATCGCTGGAGAGTGCTTTCTACGCACAGTATCCCGGTATCGAACTCGTTGAAGCAACCGACTATAGCCTTCTAACCGATCCGGCACATGCTCCGAACCAGATGTGGGGCTGCGAGTACAAGTTCTCTGCACCTGATGTCTGGCCGATCCGTACCTATGCAGAGTTCATGAATCCAACTGCACCACTGGCCAAGCCCGAGGAGCAGGTGGACCCGCTTGCGCAGATATTCGAGTTTCTCGGCTCACTTTCTCCGAAGGAGCAATTCTGGATTCAGATCATGGTGCGCGTGAGCAAGGATGAGAAGTTTGCAGGAAAGAAGACGAAGAGCGGTGGAAAGTACACCATCAAGGACGCCAAACAAGACGCGGTGAATGCGATGCGTGAGGCGTCTAAACGTGAAGTTGAGAAGGTCGATCCATCCACAGGTAATCGGTATAAGGAATGGAGCTACACACCGCCGACGAAAGGGGAACAGTTTGCTATGGAGGCTCTTGAGCGAAAGCTTTCCAAGCCGCTCTTTGATGTGGGTATTCGTGCCCTCTACACAGCTCCCGAAGAGGCATACCAGGGTGGCGGCGTGATCAGTCACCTTATTGCCCTCTGGAAACCCTTCTCGGGTGAGCAAAATAATTCACTTGGTATTACCCGTTGGTTTGCAAACTTCGATGACTGGCCTTGGGAAGATCCGAAAGGTATTCATCATGCCCATGTGGGCCACGGTCTCGTGGATGCGTACCGCCGCCGCTCGTATTTCAATGAGCCATACAAGATGGAATGGATGCTTATGAACTCTGAAGAATTGGCGACTCTTTTCCACATTCCGGCTGCAGGCGTCACCACGCCCAGTCTTCCGCGTATCCAGTCGGCAACTACTAATGCGCCGCATAATCTGCCGGTATAACGCGCTTCAGCATGCTGTTTATCTCGTGGTGCCGGTTCATTATTGACGCGCTACGCCTTCATTTGGCGCGTCTCGGATACCTGTATGTGATCCTTCTGGCCGTGGTTCTCATTCTCGGATCCGGTTGGCTTTTATTTGTTTCAGCGCCATCCGCTTTCCCGATTAATACGGTTATAGATATTCCGCGTGGCCAGAGTGTTTCGAAAGCTTCATATGAGCTCCAAAGTCAAAATATCGTACGTTCTCCGCTTGTATTTAAGATAGCTGCACGACTCATGGGAGGCAGTCATGGAGTGCAGAGTGGTAAATACGCATTTAATAAACCGGTGAATGCGATCCGGATTGCCTGGAATCTGACGCACGGTATATCAGGCATCCCGACTATTCGCGTCACTTTTCCGGAAGGTACGACGGTGCGACAGATGGGAAAGATTCTCGGGGAACGGATACCCGGCTTCAGTGAGGAGCGATTTGATGAGATTGCACTACCCGCAGAAGGATATCTTTTTCCAGATACCTATTTCTTTCTGCCTGATACCACAGAAGCTGCAGCAATGGATATCATGCGTGCTAATTACGATGCGCATGCACAGGATCTTGGTGATGCCATCACTGCGTTTGGAAAGCCTGAGCGCGAGGTGATCATCATGGCTTCGTTGCTTGAAGCTGAAGGTAAGACGACGGATGATCGCCGCACTATCGCTGGTATTCTTTGGCACCGTCTTGCACTTGGCATGCCGCTCCAGGTGGATGCCACCTTCGGATACGTCCATGGTGTTTCAGGATATGCACCTACCGCAAGTGACTTGAAAGAGAAGAGTGCATACAACACGTATCTATATAAAGGTCTGCCCCCGGCACCCATTAACAATCCTGGGGAAGAAGCTATTCGCGCGGCGGTGACTCCCATCCAAACCGAATACCTCTACTATCTCACCGGCACTGATGGGACAATGCATTATGCAAAAACACTTGCCGAGCACGTGGAGAATCAGCGAAAGTATTTAAAGTAGAATCGCGAGCATGCTTGAAGCAGGGGCTCGCGATCCGGAAGCGCTCAACCCGCGTACTCATGACGATTCTCCCTAATGTGGCGCGTGTCTGTTATCGATACGTCACCTTTTTGTTGGGCATGTTCGAGGACGGTGAGAGGGAGGCCACCTCGGACAGCAGGGAATTCCACCCATACTGTGCCGTGATACCTTCGCATCCTTCCTTCGATAGTGGTCCGGCCCGGTACGATGAATACCGGTACGGAGGATCCGGTCTGGGGATCAAAAATCGGCAAGGTGCGATGGTACTGCACCTCCACTAGTACTCGCTTGGGTACGCGATTGCCTGCCAAGGAACTCACCTCCTTTCAAGGAATGAGGACAGATGTGCCCTCATTACAGTATTACAACTTTGCATAGTTTGTCAAGAGTGTTATATAAAAAATATGAAGCAGCTCCATGGTAAGCGTGTGTTCGTAGGTCTCTCGGGCGGAGTCGACTCCGCGGTCACCGCTGCACTCCTTAAAGAAGCAGGTGCTGATGTCTACGGCGTGTTCATTAAAGGCTGGTACCCGCCTGAACTGCCGTGTACGTGGGCAGAAGATCGTCGTGATGCTATGCGGGTTGCGGCTCATCTTGGTATTCCATTCCATACCCTCGACGCTTCGCAGGAGTACAAGCAGTCAGTTATTGATTATCTTATCCGCGAATACGGAGCGGGCCGGACACCTAACCCGGACATTATGTGCAACCGCGACGTGAAATTCGGGGTGTTCTATGACTTTGCAAAGCGTCGCGGAGCCGATTTCATTGCAACTGGTCACTATGCACAGCATGAGGGCGACTCTCTTCTACGTGGTGTCGATAGTGATAAAGACCAAAGCTATTTCCTCTGGGCTATCTCGCCCGAGTCACTTTCCATGACGCTCTTTCCGCTTGGTGACAAGAAAAAGAGCGAAGTTCGTTTGCTTGCTGAACGTTTTGGATTACCCAACGCTGAAAAGAAGGACAGTCAGGGTATCTGCTTCCTGGGGCCGGTTTCAATGGACGACTTTCTTCGTGCTGAACTCCCCGTACAGCCAGGAATTGCATGTAACGAAGAGGGGAAGGAGGTGGGACGTCACGATGGAGTTCTTCTCTATACTCTCGGAGAACGAGCCGGTCTCACTAATGCGCTTCCTGGCCCCTGGTTTGTTGTCCGCAAGGACATTTCAGGGAACATACTCGTAGTTTCTAAGGAACGGGATCAGCATGTGCCAGCTGCCGCTATCCAGCTGGATTCCAGTAACTGGTTTTCGAGACCCAAAGAAGGAACGGTGAGTACTGCACAATACCGGTACCACGGACCGCGCATTGAGGGTGTTCTTGATATAGAAAAGAATGTATTCACTCCTTCTGCACTGCTTTCTGAACCGGTGGCGAGCGGGCAATCGTTGGTGATATATAGCGGCAACGAGGTGGTGGGCGGTGGTATCATCAGGTAATGCCCGTTGAGATTGTGAAGACCGATGGTACCGTCGAGCCCTTCGACGGTATGAAGCTTGAGTGGTCACTACGCCGTGCCGGCGCTTCCACGCATGCAGCCGAACGCATCCGTCACACTATTGAGGCCTCTATTGCGCCTGGTGCGCAAACACAAGAAATATATAAACGTGCATTCCAGATGCTTCGGCGGGATGCGCGTCCTGCCGCCGCCCGATATAGCCTCCGTCGAGCACTTTTTGAGTTTGGTCCCTCTGGTCACCCGTTTGAAAACTATGTTGCGGAACTCTTCAAAAAAGAAGGATGGGACGTTGAATACCGTCGCGTTATACCGGGCAAATGTGTGTCGCACGAAGTGGATGTGTACGCGAAGCGCGAAGGTGAATTCCTTGCTGCTGAACTGAAGTATCACAATGATCCGAGTTATAAGACGGATGTGAAGGTCGCGCTCTACGTTAAGGCCCGTTTCGATGATATATGGCAATGCGATCCAAAGACGGAAAACACCTGTCCGGTTGACCATGGCTTCCTCATCACCAACACAAAGTTCACGCGTGATGCCGTCCAGTTCGCCAACTGTTCAGGCATAAAGCTTCTCGGCTGGAGCTATCCATTGGAGGGAAGTCTCTATGATCGGATTATCGCCACAGGCCTTTATCCGGTGACCGCACTTACCATGCTCAAGAAGACCGAAAAGAAGCTCCTTATCGATCAAGGAGTCGTGACCTGCGACCAGATTCGTGAGAATCGGGATCTTTTGCGAGCTCTTTCGATCCCTCCTGAACGAGTAGGCGCTATCCTCGCTGAGGCCAATACCCTTTGCAACGCGTACGCGTAGTATAGTGGGGCTATGGCCTTCGAATACAAGCTCAAGTGGGAAAAGGGACGTTTTAATCCGAAATCTTCCGAACCCTATACGATTTCGCGATCCAAAGTTGAACGCTTCCAGGAATGCGCACGATGTTTCTGGCTTGAGGCTCGTTACGGTATCGGCCGTCCCGATTCGTTCCCGTTTACGTTGAATAACGCGGTGGATGAACTCTTTAAACGAGAGTTTGATATGCATCGCGCACAAGGGAAGAAGCACCCTTTGTGCGATCAGTACGGGGTGAATGCCGTACCATTCCAGCACGAGAAGATGGACGAATGGCGCGATGCTTTGAAACGCGGCATTAAGTATCATCACGAACCAACGAACCTCATCTTCCGAGGTGGCGTGGACGACGTGTGGGAGGACTGTGATACCAAAGAGCTCTATATCGTTGACTACAAAGCTACCGCTGGAAAGGACACGGTGACACTTGATGACGAATGGAAGGATGGATATAAGCGCCAAGTGGAGATGTATCAATGGCTTTTCCGCCAGAATGGCTTTGCGGTTTCAGATACGGCGTACTTCGTATATGCCAACGGCCAAAATGACCGGGAGGCCTTTGATGGAAAGCTGGAGTTTGAAGTGACGTTATTGCCCTATACCGGCAATGATTCCTGGGTTGAGGGCGCTCTCCATGATCTCCGAGCATGTCTTGATAATGAAAAAATTCCTCCTGTAGGACGCGCATGTCAGTACTGTCCGTATCGCGAGCATGCAGGTAAAAAACTCCTCGAAATCAGTCGGGCGCAGAAGCATCTGGTTAAGGAATGAAAGATGTAGCTATCGAGCCTTCTTGGAAGAAGCATCTGGCTCATGAGTTCGATGAGCCGTACTTCAAAGAACTCGCTGCTTTCATAAAGGAGGAGTACACCAATAGCACTGTCTATCCGCACCCCAAGAATATCTTTAGAGCGTTTGACCTGACACCTTTTGACGCAGTAAAGGTCGTTATCCTTGGTCAAGATCCCTACCATGGTCCTCGCCAAGCACACGGATTGTCCTTTTCCGTAACCGAAGGGGTACGCAATCCCCCTTCGCTTCAGAATATTTTTAAGGAAATTGCATCAGATATCAGAGTGACACCTCATAGTGAAAACGGCGATCTGTCACGATGGGCGGAGCAAGGTGTCCTGCTTTTGAACGCGACACTTACGGTGCAGGCAGGAAAGGCTGGCTCGCATCAGGGACGTGGATGGGAACAGTTCACTGACGCGGTTATCAAAACGCTTTCTGATGAGCGAGAACATCTCGTATTTATCCTGTGGGGTAATTACGCTCGAGGAAAGAAATCCCTTATCGACAGCACAAAGCACTGTGTCATCGAATCTACGCACCCCTCACCGTTTAGCGCCGCAAATGGTTTCTTCGGCAGCAAGCCGTTCAGCAAGGCGAATGCCTATCTAGAGGCACACGGGAAGACTCCTATCGACTGGCGATAAGGTACCGCTTTGATTCTTCATAATCGGGTTGGTATCGTTAGGCATCATGGCTCGTACGTCAGCTAAAAGAACGCCGGCAAAGTCCGGCACGACCTTTGTCCGCGAGGTGGGCGGCATTCGTGAGTATCGGCTCGAGAAAAACGGCCTTACCATTTTGCTTGCCGCGGATCACTCCATACCGGTAGTCGGATGTATGGTCACCTACCACGTGGGTTCCCGTAACGAAGCGATCGGGTATACCGGAGCTACCCATCTCCTCGAACACCTTATGTTCAAGGAATCCGAGAATTTCTCAGCAGAGAAGGGAAAGGATCCTAAATTCTTCCTAGAAGCACGTGGGTCGCTTATAAACGCCACGACGTTCTTCGACCGCACGAACTATTTCGCTATCATGCCGAAGCATCTGCTTACTGATGCGATCGAATGGGAAGCGGAT
>JBLNCF010000008.1:0-6818 GCA_050260455.1 Bacillota bacterium | reverse complement strand
TGACGGCCTCACGTATGACGTGAGGGCGCGCCCCACTGGCTTTACGGGTGGAGCGGATGGTGCCTTTCGGGTATACGCCAGTTTCAGTCCTCCACTTTTCTCACAAAGCGTGGAGGTGCTTCGTCGTGAGATCGCTACGTTCTTCGAATCCGGTCTTACTGCAGAAAGGCTTGCAGCACGCAAGGAAGAAATGACCGGACTCTATGCGGTCGGGCTTTCAACGACTCGTGGGCTGGCTGCTGCACTTCACCAGATTGGTCGCCGTCACCAAGGTCTTTCGTATATCGATGATTACCTCACCCTCCTTGAGGCTGTTACGCTCGACGAACTGCTGGCAGTACGTGATCTTATCCCACTTTCGAGCCTTTCTCTGGCAGCTGCGGGCACCTTCTCCGCCTAGCGCCGAGATGATATCTTCATATTCATGACTCTCTCTGAAATCCGTCGTCGTTATCTCGAATTCTTCAAAGCGCGCGGCCACGCCATCATTCCGTCAGCTCCGATCGTGCCAGGGAACGATCCGACTACACTTTTCACCTCTTCGGGCATGCAGCCCCTCATCCCGTACCTGCTCGGCAAGGATCATCCAGAAGGCAAGCGAATCGCCGATTCACAGCTTTCCTTCCGTGCTGGTGACATCGAGGAAGTGGGTGACAATCGTCATACCACCTTCTTTGAGATGCTCGGCAACTGGTCGCTCGGTGATTATTTCAAGCACGAGCAACTCCCTTGGTTCTTCGAATTTCTCACGAGTGAGACAGAGGGTCTTGGACTCGATCCTCGACGCCTGTATGTGACTGTGTTTGCCGGAGATGAATCCACTGGCATGGGTGTAGATACTGAAGCTGCCGACATCTGGAAGGAACTCTTTAAAACCGTTGGCATAGAAGCAGAACTGGCCGTCGTTGGAAGCGAAGCGCAGGGCTACGAGCACGGCATTAATGGAAATGAGCGCATTTTTGCCTATGACGCTAAGAAGAATTGGTGGAGTCGTTCGGGTGTGCCAGCGAACATGCCGGCAGGAGAACCGGGCGGTCCCGATTCTGAAGTATTCTATGACTTTATGCCCGACTCCGGTCTTCCAGGGGGGCATGCTACTTCTGATGCTGTAGAGACATGGGGTCCTAAGTGTCATCCGAACTGTGACTGTGGCCGATTCGTTGAGATTGGTAACTCGGTGTTCATGCAGTTCGTTAAGAATGAGGATGGCTCATTCTCCAATCTTCCAAAACAGAACGTTGATTTCGGTGGCGGCCTCGAACGTCTTGCGTTCGCACAGTTGGGTATCCCCGACATGTTTGCCATTGATGTGTTCAAGGAGGCACGGACTGTTCTTGAAACTAAGTCAGGAAAGCAATATGGCTCAAACGAAACAGTGACGCGTTCAATGCGCATCATTCTTGACCATATGCGTGCTGCTTCGTTCATGCTTGCCGAGGGTGTAACACCCTCCAACACAGAAGCCGGCTATGTGCTGCGTCGCCTTATTCGACGCTCCATCCGTGAAGCTGATCGTCTCGGTATTAAAGATGCGGTTCTCGCCGAAGTGGCTCACGGATACGGCGAGATATATCAGGACCAGTATCCGCAAGTTCTTGCTGCAGCCGACAAGATTCGCGATGAACTAGCCAAGGAGGAGGAGCAGTTCCGAAAAACCCTTACCCAGGGTCTGCGCGAGTTCGATAAGCTACAAAAAGCCGGACATTTGAGTGGAGAAGACGCCTTTATTCTCTTCTCGACCTACGGATTCCCATTTGAACTCACGGCAGAGCGCGCTGCCGAGCTCGGCATGACGATCGATGAGCAGGAATTTCTCGATGCAATGAAGAAGCATCAAGAGGAAAGTCGTGCGGGCGCAGCACAGAAATTTGCAGGTGGTCTTGCTGATCATTCCGAGCAGACCGTGCGATACCACACGACGCATCATATTCTTCTCAAAGCGCTTCAGATGGTGCTTGGTGCAGAGGTGCACCAGCGTGGATCGAACATCACCTCCGAGCGACTGCGCATCGACTTCTCCTCTCCAGGAAAACTTACTCCCGAGCAGAAAGAAGAAGTAGAAAACACTGTGAACGATATTATTTATCAAGATCTTCCGGTTACCCGAACGGTTATGCCTCGCGAAGAAGCCGAGAAGCTAGGTGCCGAGATGGAATTCGGGGTGAAGTATCCTGATATGGTCTCGGTGTATTCGGTGGGTCCACTACATGCGACCGAAGAGAATCCTGATATCCCGAATGCCTTTTCACTTGAATTTTGCGGCGGTCCTCATGTGACTAACACCAAAGAAATTCATGAGGGCGGCAAACGTTTCAAGATTCTGAAGGAAGAGGCAGTTGCGCAAGGTATTCGTCGTATCAAGGCAGTGGTCGAATAGGGCGAACAGGCGCTGCTATACTAGCCGCATGAGCTTGTTTAAAAAGGCCGCAACCAATATCGCGGTCGTCGACATTCGCTCGTCGTCCATCGGCGCGGCGTATGCAGTCATTCCTCCAGGTGCCAAACCCCGCTTGGTGTACAGCACACGTATTCCCATAGACCCTCACGCGACCGAACCACTTGCCGAAGCGCTTCCGCGAGCGCTGGAGACTGTACTCGCCCAATTGGTACGCGAGGGTTCACCTCTTCTCCGAAGCGCGTCTGGATCGGGCAGGGTAGATCGGGTCCTGGTCACCTGTACGGCACCCTGGCAGTGCTCGGAAGTATTCAGCAAGGTCATTGAACGCGACCGGCCGTTTGTATTCACGAAAGAGCTCCTCATGGAGTCCATGAGGAAGGGTACGGCAGCAAAGGGGCGACGTCAGGTCAGCAATATGATCATTGCAACGCTCCTGAATGGTTACGAAGTAGAAAAACCCTTCGGGAAGCGAGTAAACCGCGCAGAGCTTATCCTGATGTCTTCATCCATCGATGCTGAAATGATGGATATGACAACGCGTCAGATCAGACGAGCACTGCATCAGGGGCGCATCGATTTTAATGCCTTCTTGCCGGAAGTATTTATGCCTATGCGGGAAGTGTATCCGCATCAACCAGACTTTCTTGTGCTCGATATTGGCGGTGACGCTGCTGACATTCTTTTGGTAAAGCATGGACTTCTGATCTCTGCCGCATGTATGGATCATGGGGTAAATGAAATGGTCCGAGCCGCGCGCTCGGCAGGTATCTCATCTCCCACAGTCCCTGCAGTCGATATGACTCGCGCCGACGCGGTGAGCGGTACAGCCCTAACAACGGAGGATGTCTGGCTCGGACATGTCCGGGAAGCCCTCGCCGAGATTGCTAAGCACGAACCACTACCACGAACCGTCCTGTTGCTTGCCGAAGAACACGCTCGTGACTTTTTACGTGCTCTTCTTGATGCGCCCACACTTCGTAGTCTCTGGGTATCGGACGAGTCGCTCGCTATTCTTCCGGTACTGCCCACTCAATTCATTCCTTTCCTTGATGGAGCAGAAAAGGAAGGTGCCGATCCCGCTCTTGCACTTCTGGCGCTTGCGGCGGTCAGGCGCATTTCATAATACCCAGGTACGGTAGTGCGGGCCGTCTACGCTGGTATACTGATTCGCATACCTTAGCAACCTTCCCATACCCTATGTACCGAGACCTTAATGACATCATTCCTCCCTCCAAGCGGCGCGCGCTTGAGGCAGAGCGAGGCCCGGCCATGGACATGCGTCCAGCAGCACCCCAACAGCCCCGTTTCGTAGAGGAAGAGCCGGTTCCGCCCATGGCAGAGCCGCCTCGTCGTCGGGTTCGTGGTGGTGGAGGACGCTTTCCTTACGGTACAGCTCTTATTGCACTTATTGTGGTGCTTGTCTGTGGCGGCATCCTGTATGCATTCGCAGGCGCCAAGGTCTCGATTGTTCCCGTCACTAACGCTGCCTCAATAGATACCGATCTATCTGCCACGGCCGGTCAAGGAGATCTCCCGTTCCAGATAGTCACGGTGCAAAAGACCGCTACCGCAAATGTACCTTCGGAAGGTACGGTAACGGCTACTGATCCAGCATCCGGGAAGGTCACCATCACCAACCGTCAGACGGTTGCACAGTCTCTAATCAAGAACACTCGATTTGAGACACCGAACGGACTCATCTTCCGTATCCATGACTCCATCTCTATTCCGGCAGGCGGCAGCATATCTGCCACCGTGTACGCAGACGAAGCAGGCGACAAGTACAATATCGGTCCCACAACATTCACAGTACCTGGTTTGAAGGGCAGTAAGGCCTACGATCTCGTAACGGCAAAGTCTGATGCTCCTATGTCAGGCGGATTCTCGGGTACCCGTGCTTCCGTTGGCCAGGCAACCAAAGATGCCCAGTACACCCAAATCCAGTCGAAACTCTCCACTGATCTCTTAACTGAACTTTCCGGAAAGGTCCCGGTGGGCTATGTGCTTGTACCGGGAGCAAGTGTCACCACCTACGCACCGCAACCAGATGCAGCCGGTCCTTCAAACAACGTGACCCTCTCGGAGCAGGGGACCATAACGGCTGTGGTCTTCCCAGCAGATGCACTTGCTCGCGTGATAGCGTTCAAGTCGGTTGGTACTTACGGGGGTCAGCCAGTCACACTCTCGGATGTGAAGGGTCTTACGGTTGCTCCGAAGACTCCAAGTATTGCTCCAGACGCCACCACCTTCGATTTCCACCTCTCGGGCAGCACTACGATTGTGTGGCAGGTTGATCCTTCGAAAATAGCCGGTACGGTGGCAGGAAAGACCCGTTCTTCGGCCGAAATGGCGCTTAAAAGCTTCCCCGAAGTGGCCCGCGCGACCCTGGTTTTGCGTCCCTTCTGGGCGAGCCATTTCCCCGGTGACCCGGCTAAAATCAAGGTGACCGTCTCGGGACAGGAGTCCAGCAAGTAGCCTACTTGCGGTATTTCCTAGGCCTGGTAAGATAACAGAGCTTCACATGGAGGATAAGGCAAGCGATGCGGCAACAGGCACCGTAGAAGAGGTGCTTCCAAATTCGCTATTCCGCGTGCGGATGCCGTCGGGTGAGCTTGTGCTCGCCTATCTTGCTGGGAAGATGCGTTTGCACCGCATTCGCGTATTGGTAGGGGATTCGGTTGAATTGGTCCTCGATCCGTACGGTGGTCGCGCGCGTATCGTCCGTCGTTTGTCTTAACCTTCGTAAAGCAAAACCATTTATTATGAAAGTCCGCGCATCCATCAAGAAACAGCAGCCTGGTGACATCCTCGTACGTCGCCGTGGCCGCCTGTACCGCATCAACAAGCGCAACCCACGCCGTAAGGCTCGTCAGGGTTAATCTTTTTATTTCCGTACAACCATGCGTATCGCCGGTGTAACTCTTCCCGATGACAAGCAGCTCGTATACGCGCTGCCTCTTATCTATGGCATCGGATTCACTCGTGCGCGCATTATCCTCAAGGAGGCCGGCATTCCTGAAACCAAGAAGGGCAGCGAGCTTTCTGCAGATGAGGAACAAAAAATTCGTACGCTTGCCGAGGCATACACGATCGAAGGCGAACTCAAGCGTGAGGTAGGTCAGAACATCAAGCGTCTGAAGGACATCCGTTCTGCACGTGGCATACGCCATGAGCGCCGTCTCCCGGTCCGTGCCCAGCGTACCAAGACCAACTCTCGCACTGTTCGTGGCAACACCCGCAAGACGATGGGTAGCGGTCGCCGCACGCTGGAGAAGACCTAGTTTGCAGATTTTTACTACTGTAATTACCTATGGGAAAGAAACGAATCATCAAGAAGTCGGGTCGCGGCATGGACCAGGGACGCAAGGAGCGCGCCCTCGGCAAGGCCGTCAAGAAGCGCCTCGAGCGCGGGGTGCTTCATGTGGAGGCCACCTTCAACAATACGAAGGCTGTCCTTACCGACGAAAAGGGCAACGCCATCATGGCAAGCTCCGCGGGCGCACTCGGCTTCTCCGGTGCTCGCAAGTCCACACCATATGCTGCTGCTAAGGTGGGTGAGCTTCTCGGTGATCGTGCACTCCAGATTGGTGTGAAGGAAGCATCGGTTGTCATTCGTGGCGTAGGGGCCGGTCGCGAGTCGGCACTCCGCGCCTTCTCAAGCAAGGGAATTGCACTTCGTTCTATCAAGGATGCTACCCCGGTGCCGCACAATGGCCCGCGTCCCCCTAAGCCCCGTCGCGTCTAATCCATATGAAAATCGGACCTAAGTACAAACTTGCTAAGCGCCTTGGCCCCTCGATCTTCGAGAAGACCATGGGCCAGAAGTTCGCCATCGCTCAAGAGCGTTCGGCGATGAAAAAAGGCCGCGGTCGTGGCCCGACCGAGTACGGCAAACAGCTTCTCGAAAAGCAGAAGGTGCGCATCACCTACGGCCTTTCGGAGAGCCAGTTTGGCGCATACGTGCGCATCGCTATGGGATCGCACGGAGTGAATCCTGCAGAGGTGCTTCATCGCCAGCTTGAGACCCGTCTTGATAACGTAGTGTATCGCTTGGGTCTTGCGCCGACGCGACGTGCAGCTCGCCAGATGGTTTCTCATGGTCACATCACGGTGAATGGTGTAAAGACGACCATTCCGTCTCGCGCCATTAAGATTGGGGATCGTATTGCGGTGCGTGAGGGCAGCAAGAGCCGCGTCCTCTTCGAGGGATTCGCTGAGAAGTTCATGGAGCGCCCGCTCCCGTCATGGCTTACGTGGAATCCGAAGGCCATGGAGGGCGGACTCGCCGAGCTTCCGACCATGGAGTCGGCAGATGTCGCGGGCGATCTTGCAGCCGTGCTCTCGTTCTACAGCCGCTAGTTTCATTAATTAATCCAGGTAATTACGATTGAGTTATGGAGTACCACATTACGCTTCCGTC
>JBLNCF010000007.1:0-81336 GCA_050260455.1 Bacillota bacterium | reverse complement strand
AGTGCCGGGGCTTTTCTTATTCTGAAATATTACTTCGCGATACCGACGCCCATCGAGCGTGCAGTACCTTCGACGGTCTTCTCAGCTGCCTCAATCGAAGCGGCCGAAAGGTCCGGCATCTTGGTTTCTGCGATCTGACGAATCTGATCGCGAGAGAGCGTACCCACCTTCGCATTCGGAGTCTTGCCCGAACCCTTCTCGACGCCGAGCGCGGCGAGGATGAGGCGAGACATTGGGGACACCTTAAGGATGAAGGTGAACGAGCGGTCCTCGTACACGGAAAGCTCAACCGGAACGATCTGACCTGCGCGGTCCTTCGTTGCCTCGTTGAACTTGCTCACGAAATCACCGATGTTCACACCGGCCGGACCGAGTACGGTACCCACCGGAGGAGCAGCAGTTGCTTTACCTGCCGGGATCTGGAGCTTAATCTTTTTAACTACTTTTGCCATATCTAGTTGCTTTACCCTACTCTAGAGCTTACGAATCTGCAAGAAATCGAGCTCGACCGGCGTCTCGCGTCCGAACATCGAGACGAGCACCTTCACCTTGCCGCGCTCCTCATCAATCTCACCCACCTTACCCTCAAGATCCTTGAATGGACCGTCAGCAATAACCACCGGGTCATCCTTCATGAGGTCGATGCGGTGCTTCGGAGCCTCCGCGCCCATGCGCTTCATGAGGGTGGCGACTTCGCTCTCCTCCATCGGGACCGGCGTGGTGCCCGAACCGACGAAGCCGGTCACGCGGGGCGTGTTGCGCACCACAAACCACGAGTCCTCATCGACGATCATGCGCACGAGGATGTAGCCCGGATAGATCTTCTCTTCTTCGACAATGCGCTTGCCACCCTTCACGCGAATCTTCTTCTCGGTCGGCACGACCACCTCGAAGATCTTGTTTTCCATGCCGAGCGACTCGATGCGCTGCTTTAAGTTACGCTCCACGGCGTTCTCGTAGCCAGCGTACGTGTGAATGGTGTACCAGCGCGGCTCCTGATTTGCGGCGTCCTCGTTGAACTGGGGTGCAGTCTTAATATCCATAGATGAAAATGGTTGGACTAGTATGCGACCAAGTGACTGACGATTCCCGTGAACACGGTATCGAGCCCAGCAATGGCAAGAGCGAGCACCGCTGATATCACCACAATGATGATGGTGTGGGCGACGGCCTGACGGCGATCCGGCCACACGACGTGGGCCATCTCCGCGCGCACGTTCTTGAGATAAGTGAAGAATGCGTTCATAGCTCGATAGGCGCTCTATTAAAAAAGGCCCGCAGGCCTTTACGTATCAGGATGATAGTACGGCTCAACTGACCTGTCAAACATAGCAGAACGCCCGCAGGTGCGGGCGTTCTGGTTCGAATAGCTACTGGTATTAACGAATCTCGTACGTAACCGAGACCGTGACACTCGTCTCGTTCTGTCCCGGAGGAAGCGTTGGTGCTGCCTGCGGAGCAACCAACGAGTCGGCTGCGCCTCCCTTTCCGTATGCGTAGTACGGCATGGTGCCGCCACTCTCGGAGAAGTTAATGACCTTTCCGAGATGCACATGGAGTTGCTTCGCGAGCGTCTCTGCTTTCGCTCGCGCATCGTCAATCGCCTTGCCGCGTGCTTCTGCTTGCACCGCAGTGTCGTCATCAACCGCGAAGTTGGGACCAGAGACATTCTGGACACCCGCCTGACCGAGCGCAGCAAGTACGTCTCCTGCCTTGGCGGTGTCACGCACCTTTACCGTGATGGACTGGTATACCTTGTAGCCCGTGATCTTGCTCGTGTCCTGTGGGCAGTAGGAACCAGCCGGGCACGGACGCGATTCGTACTGCGGCGTCACGCTGTATCCGCTTGCCTGGACGTCTTTGTCTTCGACACCAAGCTTCTTGATGGCTGCGAGTGCGTCATTCGTACGCTTCGTAGCTGCGTCCTGCGCAGCGGCGACTGTAGAAGCATTCTCTTCAACGGTGAAGCTGATGGTTGCGATGGTCGGGGCAGCTGATGCTTTGCCAGTACCGGAGACCGTAATGGTGGGGACGGTTCCCTGGATACGTCCTATCTGATCGAAGGTTTGCCAACTCTTGGCGAAGAGGAACAGCGCAAGAAGAGCGAGCACGGCAACGATGCCGTATTTGACGCCCCGATGCGCGGAAAGATGCATGTGCGGAGGATTGATATCCATGGTGATGAATTATGGGTATGTAGTAACTATAACCGTTACGGCGTCTGTACGGTCGCGAGCATGGCGTAGAACGCCTGATGTTCCGGCAGCTTGTCGACGACAAGCGCCGGGTTCGTCCAGTCGACATCCTTCTCGAGGACCTCGAACCGAAGTACATCAGTGGCACGTGGCAGATAGCACACCGTGTGCACCTGGCCTTCGAAGCGTTCGACAGTGGCGCAATAGAACGTCCGTCCCTGGATCAGTTTCGTAGCGAACTCGTTCAAGGACGCAGGCTGGTTGCCGGACGATTCGTACATCGTGTTCTCAAGTATCGTACTCGTTGCCGTCTTCCCTGTTGGGATTGTGTAGTCGCGCAGCACGATCGCATGGTGATCGGTCTTAGACGGTTTTTCGAATGCGGCGATCAAGGTCTGGTCGCTTCCCAGTGCTGCTTTGTTCTCTGCATATCCATTCGGAACTGCAAACGAAAGTGAGAGTTGTGGAAACTCTACGTTCGGGAAAGGACACGCGGCGAATGTACAGTTGGGACCCGTCCGGCCCACCGAGGAGCCGTCAGGACACACCTTCGCTTCCATCGTGCAGGCCACCGGCTGATTAGATGCCGGCTGATGCCCGTACGTGAGCGCGTTCCTATACATAAAACCCCCGATACCGATGACAAGGATGAGAACAATGCCTGCGATGAGTTGCTTCATATGGCGTGGATGGTAGCACGTCCATGGTGACGGCCAGGGACGTGAATTCTTTCTGAAGACTTCAGCTACTTCTTGCGAAGTTCGTCCCGGATTTCTTCCAGGATCACCACTTCAGGGCTCTTGTTGTCCTGTGGCTGCGGTTCCTTTTCGCGTTCTTTGTGAACGAGGCGGTTGATGAATCGAACAAATAGGAAGAGCACGAATGCAATGATGACGAAATCAATCACTGCCTGTAGAAAAAGGCCGTACTTTATTTCTACCGTTCCACCAAGATTGACTGCTAGATCTTTGAAATCGATCTTGCCGAGCGCAAGACCAATAGGTGGCGTAATAACATTCGTGACGAGGGAGTTAGTGATGTTGCTGAACGCCGTACCAATGACGATACCGACAGCCAAATCAAGCACGTTGCCACGAAGTGCGAATTTCTTGAATTCTTCGAAGAAAGCTTTCATATGGGGCGACCTGTGGGGCTCGAACCCACGACCGCCTGGACCACAACCAGGAGCTCTACCAACTGAGCTAAGGCCGCCATCGTTTCGAATCGCGGGTCTGCCGCAATCCAGGTGCCCAGGAGAGGACTCGAACCTCCACCCCGTAATCGGGACTACCACCTCAAGGTAGCGTGTATACCAATTTCACCACCTGGGCAGGTGTGTGCGCACTATAGCGCACGAGTGAAAACAAAGAAAGCGGCTAGGCCGCCTCCTCGGTCTTCTCTTCTGAAGTCTCCTCTCGAGGAGCTTCGGTCGAAGTCTCTTCGGCTTCTGCAGCTTCAGCTGCAACGACCTCTTCCGGGGTCTCTGGAGCACCAGCTTCGATCGGTGCTTCGTTTTCGGCTGCTTCAGGAGCGACCTCTTCTGCCGGGACTTCTTCCGCCTTGAAGTCATCGGTCGAGACGTTCATCATGCGCATGTTGCGGAGCTGGCGGCGCACCTCACGAGCAACCTTCTCGCGGATGAAGTAGAGCTTGGCGCGGCGCACCTTGGAGCGACGGACGATCTCGATCTTGTCTATGACCGGGGAGTAAAGCGGGAAGATCTTTTCAACGCCAATGCCGGACATCTGGGCGCGTACGGTAAAGGTACCGCCTGCCTCCGTGCCATGCTTTACGGCAATAACGAGACCTTCGTAAACCTGGATACGAGTCTTGCCCTTTTCAATAACTTTCTGGTGGACACGAACAGTGTCGCCCGGACGAATGCCGAGCTTTGCGCGCTCTTCGGTCGCGACGGGAGTAATAACGGCTTGCATAGTGGTCAGAACTGTATCATTAGCGGTCCGGAAATGCAAAATGGCCCCGCCCTAGGCGGTCCGAAACAGGTCAGAATCCGGAAACCGGGCGAGAGCAGGAGCAAGATCGGCGGGCACAGGAGCAACAAGGGAGAGCCGCTCTCCTGACGGAAGAGGGAGATCGAGTTCGTACGCGTGCAGACCTAAACGGTTGAACCCTAGATCGCATGGATGTTTTGGCGCATAGAGTGGATCACAAACGAGCGGATGATGGATAGCCTTGAAATGCACGCGGATCTGATGCGTGCGACCCGTTTCCGGCATCGCCTTCATAAGCGTGTGGGTTCCTATATCGGATACGGCCTCCCACCGAGTAACTGCTTCGCGCAGCATGCCGCGCGCTTTGGGCTGTGCACTCCGTAGTCGAAAGTCCTGCTTTGAACGGCCGATTGGAAAATCTATCGTGCCACGTTTCTCCTTGGGTACACCGTACACGAAGGCAAGATACGTTTTGTGTGCTTCCCTCCCCTGGAACGCCGCTTTGAGAAGCGCATGCGCTTCAGGCGTCTTCGCAAAGACCAGCACGCCGGAAGTCTCACGATCGAGTCGATGGACGACACCGGGCCGCCTAATTTCCGTTCCATCTTGGAGCTTCTGGGTCTCTCCCACCTCCTTGGATGCAGGGTACTGTGCCGCAAACCAGTCACTCGCGGTTTCTCCTGTGCTCCGCCCGTCTGGATGCGTCATTAGTCCGGACGGTTTGTTCACCGCCACCAGGTCCGCGTCTTCATAGAGAATGGGGAGTTCCATGCAGAGATACCCTAGCATCACTCGTAGGCGATGCGGAACTTATTGAACTCGCCTGTCGAGGGAAGCCAGCGCACCTCCACAGCATCCACCCGCGCGAGCAAGGGTCCGTGATGAAGTTTCTCAAGCAGCTTCTCAAGCTTTGTGCGCGGCCCTTCCGCCACGACGTGCACGGTCCCCTCCGGAAGATTCTTCACCCAGCCAGTGAGCTTGAGACCGCTTGCTTTGCGTTGTGTAAAATCCCGGAACATCACCATTTGGACACGGCCCGACACGATAGCTTCGAGACGTTCCATATTTCAGTGCGCGATGAGGGACTCGAACCCCCGACCTTTCCGGTGTAAACGGATTGCTCTACCAACTGAGCTAATCGCGCGCAGGAAGACTATACCCCATTTCCCATTTGTGCGCATGAGAGGACTCGAACCTCCAAGGATTGCTCCATACGCTTCTGAGGCGTACGCGTATACCAATTCCGCCACATGCGCGTGGAAGAGAGCATACCACTCTGTGCCCCCGGCAGGAATCGAACCTACATAGCCGGCTTAGAAGTCCGGAGTTCTATCCATTGAACTACGGGGGCCTTAGTACCCTAGCGCCGCTACTTCGCTGGGTCAACGAAGTGATAGTCGGTACGGTAGTGAGCTTGCTCGGCAGCACGCATGTCGAACATGGTCCGCACCGTTTCTATGCTTGCGACATTTACGAGTGCATTGGTTTCTGGAGACGCTTGCAGGTTCGCTCCAGCACTTACCTCTCGGAACAAGAAATAGCTCCAGACCCCGCTCGCGAGGAACAGGAGTGCTGCCACACTTATGACTACCATCCAGTCACGATAGGGACGAGCGCGCTCGCCGTACCGGAACATCTTCATGTAGTGAGTAAGGTTGGAAGGAAGGGTGAGTTTCATGGCTTGGGTGACACAGCACTTACTGAATAGGTAGCGGTCGCTTTCCATCCCGCCGGCGTTGAAGAGGCGTCTTCCACGCCGGTGCCGAGCGTAAGATTGGTGACTACCCCGTCATAGGGAGCGTACTCAATGGCGCCAAGGGTGCGCATGACCGCATCAAAGGAACCCCGTATCGAAAGCGTAATACCAATGCGGTTATGTCCGGTCTTCTTGTCCGCTTGGTCCGTAACCGACACGATATCGACATGCGCACCTTGGGAACGACCGCTTTGCTGGAGCGTCTCAAGGAACGGCGCGACGTCTTCCTTGCCCACGCTATAGGTATCAAGCGTCGCTTCATCACTTGCGAGTGAGGAGAGGGCCGCGTGCGCCTTGGTAATACGATCGATGTTCTCGGCTTTCGTGGCCGCATCTGTTGCAAGAGATGCTGCACGCTCTTTCCAGTTCACAAGCGTGTAATATCCAAACCCGTACAAGCCTGCACAACCGAGCAAGACGAGGAGCGCAATCCCAAGTGAAATGAAGGGTTTCCAATTCATGGTTTAAATGTGCCCGTAAGCGTTATTGAAAACGGAATGTCCGCCTCTTTTGCATAGGCGCTGATGGGAAGGTCCACACCGCTTATAAACGGTTGCTGGCCTAGCGTGAGCGCATAGGACCGGAGGCTTTCGCGAGTAGCAGCGGTTCCCGTGATCATCATCGTCGTCTTTCCATCCTGGATGGGAGCCGTGAAGGTAAACCCAGAGATCGTTATGCCCGGTCGCGGAATATCGAGTACGGTTCGTATGGCCGCAGTCGATGTCGTGGTACTGGCGAGGCGTGCAATGTACATCGCATTTGTTGCCACAGCTGCAAGGCGCTTCGTGGCAGCCTCACCGCCAATGGCATTCAATCGAGCATCAAGTTCTTGGATGTGTGCTTCCCTCCCCTGCATCTCCTGGTGCAAGAAAAGATAGCTCGGGGCAAGCAACACACCGCTCGCAATCAACACAAATGAGAGCATGAATATGCTCACGGTTGCGAGTCGTATGAAATATTCCTGACGCTGCGCCTTGAGGCGCTCGGGAGGAAGCAGGTTGGTAAGTTCGGAGCTCATAATTAAGGTACGAAATCGCGGAGCGCGAGCCCAATGGCGGTGCCATACGCAAGCGATTCGGTGTAATCAATCGGCGGCAGCCAGTCATCTTTTTTCGCGAGGTTCGCAAATACGTCACCGAGCTCAACCGGAACCTTGAGCGCACTCTCAAGGTATTCGGGGAGGCCGCGCACCGTCGCGTTACCGCCGACCAAAATAACGCGCGTCACCGGTTCATGAACGGTTCCCGCCGCTGCTCGAGTCTGCCAGTATTCGAGACGCTTCACGATCTCTTCGCGGATGACCGAAACCGTCGAGAGCATGGCGGCGAGGTACTCGGCATTCTCATCGCTCCCCACAATGCCGCGCTCGGCCTTCACCCGCTTCGCCTCCTCTTCGCTCACTCCGAAATACTTCTGCACCGCAATAGTGAGCGCATGGCCACCAATATCGAGGGTCGTTGCGAAAATAGGAATGCGTCGCGCAACAATGATGAGCTTTGTGGTCGTTCTGCCAATATCGATGATGAGCACGGTCTCGCCGTTACCATGAGGGAGAAGCGCGCGCGGCACTCCAAACGTCTCCCCTTCGACGGCCCGTACCCGGATTTTTGCATCATCAAACACCGAAAGACCGAGCTCGACGATACGGCGTGCAACACCCACACCGGCCACGTGTGTCTTTCCTTCTATCTCCACGACCGGAACAATGTCGTAAATGACGTCGGCGGGAGGAAGCGGCACAAATTCATCAAGATGTTGCTCCACTGCCGTGCGCCACTGACGATGATCTTTCCCCTCAACATCCGTCTCAAACAAATAGCTACGCGCTTCCGGGAGGGTGATGTTTGCATTCACGACCCCGTGTTTTTTTGCAATTGCAGTAAGAGCAGCGATCACCGGTTTCGGGTCCACAATCTCACCGCGCACGATCGCTCCTTCAGGAAGTGGTTCTTCGCCATACCCAACCATCTCAAGTCCATGCGTACGTTCAGCAAGACAGGCGACCTTGATGCCGCTCGCAGAAATGTCGATACCAGCGGTCGGCATCGAGAGGTAGCGCGGAGGAGCAAACTCGATGCGCAAGAAATGTTTCAACGCTCCCATCATTTGCTAGCAGTATAACGCGACGCACCCGCACCAGTGCGGGTGCGTGGGATATCGCGTTAGTGCGCAGCAGTACCGGGTGGCACCGGTCGATCGGGAGTGAGGAATGCAAACGATTCATCCTCGCCCACCGCAAACAACATGCCGTTACTCTCAAGACCACGCAGCATGCGCGGCGCAAGGTTCGTCACGAACGCAAGTTGACGTCCCACCAACGTCTCGGGTTCGGAAACGTAGGCGGCGATGCCTGAAACAATCTGGCGAGGGCCACTCTCTTCTCCGAAATCGACTTCGAGTCGTAGGAGCTTGTCTGTATCAGGTACGCGCTCGGCCACCTGGACCGTGCCCACTTTCACTTCGATCTTTGCGAACTCGTCGATATTAATGCGTTCCTTGTCCATGACGTGAAAGATAGCTGGTAAGTATGAGCGCAGCAGCCGACGCATCCACGTTTCCGTAGTTGGTGCGGTTACCCTCAAAATCTCGTCGTGCTTCCTGGGTGGTGAGCATCTCCGGTTCATAATGGACGGGGATGCCTGCACACTCGGAAAGCTCTTCGCCGAGCGCGCGCGCTGGATTGGCAATGGGATTGGGGTTACCTGCAAAGTCCCTCGACTCCCCGATGACTACCACATCGACACCTTTGCTTTGTATAAGGAGCGTGAGTGCTTCCCGCAGACGCGCATCGTTAGGTACCACTTCAAACGGAAACCCCATCGTCCCCGCTTCGTCTGAAAGCGCAAGGCCGACCTTTTTTGATCCGTAATCTATGCCGAGATACCGCATAGTTGCATCCTACACGCGCTCTGCCCTACGTGCTATACTCACGCCGATGTCGTATTTCTCCCAGCACCCCTTCGGACTCCTCTTCCCTCTCCTTATCCTTGTGGTCGTGTGGACCCTCGTCATTAAAGGTATCGCTCTGTGGAAGGCGGCCCGTCACGACCATCGTGCATGGTTCATCATTCTCCTAGTCGTAAACACGCTTGGCATACTTGAGCTTATCTACTTGTTCTGGCTTTCTCGTCGTTCCCGCGCGTCGGTGGCATCATCACCGACGCCGGAAGTGCAACAATAACCACCCTGGAGGGGTGCGTGAGTGGTCGAAACGAGCGGTCTTGAAAACCGCCAGGGCGAAAGTCCTCGTGGGTTCGAATCCCACCCCCTCCGCTTTCTTTACAGTCCCGCAACGCGAATAACCGCGTACATCACGAACACACCAAGCACGGTCATCACGGTAGTGATGCGTGTGGGGTGCGCATGATGACTCTCCGGAATAAGGTCGCTTGCACCTATATACAGGAAGAAACCAGCGAAGAGTGCAAGGAGAAGCCCTAAGTCAGACTGCGGAACGGAGAAGAAGAGCGTGGAGAGAACACCGATCGCGGGTGCGAGCGCATCGATAAGAAGCCAACGGAACGCGCGCACTCGACTTCCACCGTTCTTCAAGATCAGGTTCACTGTATTAATACCGTCAGAGAAATCATGCGTGAGGACCGCAGCAGCAACGACGATTCCCACTGCCGGAGACAGTTTGAACGCCAGACCGATCCCGATACCGTCCAAAAGACTATGGAATGAGAGGCTGCCGGCTCCCACCTGTCCGCGATGGGTATGCCCATCATCCACATCATGGCTATGCATGAAGAACATGCGATCGAGAAGCAAGTACGCGAGAAAACCGAGCGCTGTTATGGAAAAGATGGTCAGGACGTCATATGTACCCCCTGCGAGATCTATAGACTCGGGTAGTAGATCAAAGAACGCAACGCCCATGATGGCACCGGCAGAAAAACCAAGAATAAGATGCAGGCGATCGCGAAGGCGGAGAGCAAATAAACCGCCAAGGAGAGTCGCCAGGAAGGCACCGAGCGTTATGTAGAAAATCATGCGAGTAGTATAGCTCCCGTTAATATCAACGCCATGAAGCAAAGTGCGGTGCTATCATAGCCATATCTATGGCACGCGAACCACTATTCGAATGGACGGGCCACGAATACTCTTTCGAAGAGAAAGGGAGTGATTGGTACTGGGCACTCGGAATCATGGCGGTCGCAGGTATCGTCGCGAGCATTCTCTTCGGCAATATCATCCTCGCGCTCGTGATCGCAGCGGGTGCCGCAGCGCTCGGTCTTGAAGCGGCGCGCCATCCTCGTGAACACTATTTCGCCATCACTGACCGCGGTGTTGTGATAGACCGAGACCTTTACCCCTACGAGAGTATGCTTTCGTTCTCCGTACTTGAGTACGCAGACGAGTCCCTTCCTCCTTCCCTTTCCATAAAAACCAAGCACGTGCTTGCACCCCACCTCCTCATCCCTATCGTCGGTCATGATCCCGTAACTATTTACGAATTCTTCCTCCCCATTCTTCCCGAAGGGAAGCATCACGAATCCGTGTTCGATCAGTTGATCGGTCTGCTGCGTCTCTAAACTTGCGAATAGAGGTCCGGAACGGTAGAGTCAATCCATTCGCTCTCGTCGTTCAATGGATAGGACGCTAGCTTGCGGAGCTGGTAATGTAGGTTCGATTCCTACCGAGAGCACTAATTGATAGAGTGAGCGCACGCTCCCGTCGTTCAGTGGATAGGACACCTCCCTCCGAAGGAGGAAACGCAGGTTCGATTCCTGCTGGGAGCACAGCTAACAAAAGAACCGCCTTTCGGCGGTCTTTTGTTTATTTGCCTTCAGCGCGCTTTACGGCGAGGGCGAGACGGGACTTTTTGCGAGATGCTGCGTTCTTTTTGATGACGCCGTTCTTCGCTGCTTTGTCGATCGCCTTGTATGCCGCCGCGAGGGACTTCCCTGCCTCCTTCGTATCCGTCGCGATAAGCTTCTTCACGGTCTTGGTAGTGTCCGTGAGAGTGCGCTTGCGGCGAATATTGAAGACGCGCTTCCGGAGGGAGGCGCGGTGCGCTTTCTTGGCCGATTTCGTGATTGCCATAGTGAGGGCATAGTACGCTAGGAATCGCCAGTTCGCAAGGAATGGTACGATACTCCTATATATGATCCGTCAGGTACGCGGCACCGTCCTCTCCACCGACCCTTTGGGCGCAGTTATCGAGGTCGCCGGCTTCGGCCTGTACATCTCGATGGCGTCTTCCGAAGAGGTCACGCCAGGGACTGAAGCTCTCCTCTACACCTACCTTGCCGTGAAGCAGGACGGCCTTGAACTCTATGGCTTCACCAGCACAGACGACCTTTCCTTCTTTGAACGTCTCCTCGATGTCCCCGGTGTGGGTCCTAAAACCGCGCTTTCCATCCTGCGTAAAGCGCCGCGTGCTTCTCTCATTGGCGCCATAGGTTCGCGCGATCTTGAATACCTCACTCGCGTTGCCGGACTCGGCAAGAAAGCAGCAGAGAAAATACTGGTCGAACTGTCGGAGAAAATGGGCAGCGACGCGCCACACGATGACGCAGATGCTGAAGTGTTCGACACGCTCGTCGCACTCGGATTCACCGAACGCGAGGCACGCAAGTCGGTATCGAGCATTCCAAAGAATATTGCAGGCAAAGATGCGCGTCTTAAGGCGGCGCTTTCAGCGGCTTCCCGCTAACATCATGGGAGCAATCAAACGATTCATCGAACGACTTCTCCCTCGCGAAGCATATCGGGTGCTCCTCATCCCTTATCACCTCGCCTGGACGTGCCTAAGCGCTGTGCGCTACGGATTCCCTGCTCGCAAGCTGGTCGTCATCGGTGTTACCGGCACGAAGGGTAAATCATCGGTAAGTGAAATGGTGCGCGCTGCCCTCACTGAAGCAGGTCACACGGTCGCGGTATCCAGCACCATCCATTTCGCCATCGGCAGTGAGGTTCGTCCGAACAAGTTCAAAATGACATTGCCAGGCCGCGGCTTCATTCAGAAATTCCTGCGCGAAGCAGTGAATAAAGGAGCAACGCATGCCGTTATCGAAATCACCAGTGAGGCGGCCCTCCAGTACCGCCACCTCTTCCTCGATCTTGATGCGCTCGTATTCACCAATCTTGAGAAAGAGCACCTCGAACGACACGGAGGGATGGAGAAGTATTTCCAAGCAAAATTCCGTATAGGAAAAGCGCTTGCGCGTTCGCCAAAACGGCCACGTGCCATCATCGCGAACGCTGATTCTCCGTATGGCGTACGATTCCTCGCACTGCCGGTCGAACGCTGTATTCCGTTCGCTCTTGCAGATGCTGGCGAGTTTTCCGAATCTGGAAACGGCATTTCGTTTTCGTACGAGGGCACACGATTCTCTCTCCCACAGCCTGGGGCTTTTAGTGCAATGAACGCGCTGGCAACCATCAAGACCATGGACTTTCTGGAAATTCCCCATGAGGTGACTGCACGGGCGCTTGCGAATCTCTCTCGCATTCCCGGCCGAGCCGAGCGCATTGAGGTAGGACAGGACTTCCTCGCCGTCGTCGACTACGCACACACGCCCGATTCCCTTGAAGCCTTGTACAAAGCGTATACCGATCGTCGCAAAATCTGCGTACTCGGTAACACCGGCGGAGGTCGCGACACGTGGAAGCGTCCTGAAATGGGACGCATCGCGGACGAACAGTGTGCGGAAGTGATCCTGACCGATGAGGATCCGTATGATGAAGATCCTCAAAGCATTGTGGATGCCATGGCCAAAGGAATGAAACGCACCCCGACCATCATCATGGATCGTCGCGCCGCCATTCGAGAAGCACTGTCCCGTGCTACAAGTGGCGACGCTGTCCTCATCACCGGCAAAGGTACCGATCCCTACATTATGCGAGCGAACGGTACGAAAGAACCCTGGAGTGATGCGGAGGTCGTGCGTGAAGAGCTGTTATCATTGAAGGCATGAAAGCCGATGGGTTGTTTATCATAACGGCCATCATATTCATCTTTGTTGCCTGGGTCGCAACGGGCGGTCCGTCGCGACCCGTCTCTACTGCCGGTCCGTATATCACTCCCGTGACGCGTCCGGGCGAAGAATCACAAGGCTATCGACTCCTTGCCCCTACAAATCCCATCGATGTTGGTTCCTACCCCCGGCAAATAGGTGGCGCAGTGCCCACCATAACTCGTGGCCCTGACCCCTACACACGTACCATTTCAGGAAGCTCCGCGTACAGCAGCAGTATTTACCTTGAACGATCAACCGTGGGGCCCGCGTCGGGCAACCCTAATCAGGAGTATGTCTCTATCATGAATACCGGGAGTCAATCAGTTGCCATCAGTGGCTGGCACTTGGCGAGCAAGTCTACAGGTGCATCTGCCTACATTGGCGGGGGAACAGAAACATACCGTTCCGGAAGTGTGAATGTTTCTTCCACCATAACCTTGAAGCCTGGCGACAAGGCAATTGTGCTCTCGGGACGTTCTCCCGTGGGAGCGTCGTTCCGCGAGAATATCTGCACCGGGTACCTCGAGCAGTACCAGACCTTCACCCCCGAACTCTCTCAACAATGCCCCCTCCTCACCTCTGAAATTGATGCCTCCTATACCGGCAGCGATAGTGAGGAATGCCGTGCGTCTGGAACTAATCTCCCTCGCTGTGCGGTGGTGGTGTCCTCACACACGAGCGCGAGCTGCAGTGCATTCGCTGAACACACGCTTAATTACAGCGGATGCGCCGCTCTACATCAGAATGACACTTCATTCCCGCTGCGCACCTGGCGTATATTTCTTGATCGAAACCTCGAGATGTATGCAAAGTCCCATGACACCATCACGCTCTATGATATGAGCGGCAAAGTAGTAGATTCGTTCTCATACTAGAAAAGCACCCCAGGAAGTGATAGTTTGTGGAGGTTATCGCCTCCGCCCATAGCTCAGTTGGTAGAGCAGCTCCCTTTTAAGGAGACGGTCCCAGGTTCGAGCCCTGGTGGGCGGACTAAATCGAGAGTGCGAAGCGCTCAAGCTGGAGCGCGAGCGGAAGATCACCGCTGCGAGAGTCAGAAAGGAGTTCAATGAGACGAAGTGACAATTCACGCGCCTCTGCCGTGCTCCATCCACGTCCCCCTTTTTGCATAAGGTCACGCGCCTTCCAGTGCAGAAGGCCGTGAAGCATTTCGGGGACATCT
This sequence comes from Bacillota bacterium, assembly GCA_050260455.1. Lineage (GTDB taxonomy): Bacteria > Patescibacteriota > Minisyncoccia > Phycocordibacterales > Phycocordibacteraceae > C7867-001. The sequence goes on along the minus strand of JBLNCF010000007.1, from coordinate 67,288 downwards.
CCTTCCCGCTCGGCCTTCACAATTTCCCTCCAGAGCGTTACGCGATCGCGGGCAGCAAGCGCATTCACGAGTGCTGCGTTAAAACCTCGCGTTGTTTTCTTCTCTGTCGCGTCAATCTTAAATACTTTCTCCGCTTTCGCTTCTATCTTTTTAACGCGTGCAGCGAGAAGCTTCGGAGCAAGAATGGCAATCGGGTTTTGCGACTCTGCCAGTCGCGGTAAGGCTTCAAGCACGAGCTCGGCTGAATCTGCCTGCGCAAACGGATCATCGAGGAGCACGAGAAGTTTCGAGAAAAAGAGCCCTTGCGATTGCACGAGTTCATCAAGGGCAGCTGCTGATATGTCATCGGCAGAAAAACGGAGATACGGTGCTTCTGGCGCTTTGGTGCGTGCAGCTGCCACCCATGCGAATGCTTTCGCGCGTACCTTTTCCGTATCCGAACCGTGGAAGAGATAGATCATGGAGATATTGTAGCGCCTTTACGCAAGAGCGCCCCGGTGGTGGTCCGAGGCGCTCAGAGGTCTTCATCTCGGCATGGGAGGAAGAAGCGAGTTGCTGAATCCGTTCATCGCTTGACCCACAGCGGGCGAGGCGACGGGAACTATCTTCGAAAGTCCCCATATCGCTCCAAGCGTTATCCCCGCCACACACACGACCACCAGTAGCAGGTAGAGGAGAGAAGGTTCTTCAACTTCTTCCTGATGCACAGGTGTGTGATTCCGGACCTCGTGGAATTCCGAGCGTTCCATTGGCGTACTCCTCCGCGCACTCAAACGGCGCCTGGAGGGAGTATGCTCCCGATATCATTCGAGTACAAGTGGCTGCGCGTCTCCCCAACTGCGACCTGATTTCATTTCTGCAATGATCGGCACGCCGTGTCGCTCTTCTTCGGGGAGCACTGATTCCATAATGTCGCGTATCTTAGTGCAGTATTCCTTGAGGAGCTCTTCAGGAATCTCATACACTAGTTCGTCATGCACTTGGAGCAGAAGATGTATGCGATGCCGTACTCCTTCTTTAGCGAGTAACTCATCAATCGCCACCATTGCGAGCTTGATGATATCTGATTGAGTTCCTTGAATGGGCGCGTTAATCGCCATACGTTCTGCCTGGGCACGTACGTATGGCAGTGGTGACTTCATTTCTGGGAACTGACGCCGACGGCCAAACAAGGTTTCAGTGAAGCCATTCTTGCGTGCAAAGCCCTTAGTGGATTCCAAATAACTAGCGAGTGTAGTGAACGTGGCGAAGTAGTCGTCATAAAAAGCGTGCGCTTCCGCCTGTGAAGTACCAAGCTGCGTCTTAAGCGCATTCACACCCATGCCGTAGAGAATGCCGAAGTTGATGATCTTGGCGCGCCGGCGCATTTCAGGATCGACATTCTCGGGCGCCACATTGAACACAGCTGCAGCAACTTCCCGGTGCACATCACGACCGGAGCGGAAGATGTCGATAAGCTTCTCATCACCAGAGAGAATAGCGGCGAGGCGAAGTTCAATCTGCGAATAGTCGAGCGCGAGCAGTACTGATTTCTCGGGAGCGATGAATGCGTGACGAATGGCGCGACCTCGCTCTGTCCGAATCGGAATGTTTTGAAGGCCCGGGTTCACACTCGCCATGCGACCGGTCACTGCCCCGTACTGGAGGAATTGTGCATGCAAGCGGTTCTGCTCATCGAGCAGAGGTGGAAGGCTGTCGATATAGGAAGAGAGCAGTTTCGAAAGACCGCGGTATTCGAGAATGTCCTCAATAATAGGATGCAGATCGCGAAGCTTTTCTAGTTCAGACTCTTTGGTGGAGCGCTGTCCTGTTGCAGTTTTCTTCTGCGATTTGGCACCGGGGACTTTAAGATCGAGCTCATCAAACAGCACGTCGCCGAGCTGTTTTGGGGACGCAATGTTGAACTCATGCCCGGCTGCTTTATAGATACGCTTTTCTATCGCGGTAAGCTCTGCATGATATTCCTTGGAAAGTTTCTCAAGTGCAGCACGATCTATGAGCACGCCGTGCTCCTTCATCGCCGCGATGATAGGAATGAGAGGCTTTTCTATATCGGTATAGACCTGCTGCAACCGTCCGGTCTTTTCAATTAAGGACACTAGTTCTTGGTATGCCTCATCAAAAGAATGCTTCGCGGTGTACCCGAGAACATCCTCAAGCGTCGGGTTCGTGAAATCAGAACAGAGAAGCCACAGCATGACCTTCGCTTCCTCGAGGCGTGCTAGATCAACTACTTCCTCTCCAACCTCTTCCTCATCGAGCTCCTCTTCCCCACCAATAAGCGACTGCGCGCGACTACGGAGCGACCGGAACCCCAACTCATCAAACAGTTTGATTACGCGTGTCAGGTTCACCTCCTCATGCCACTCACCCTTCGGAAGCTTAAAAGCAATTGGTGCGTCGTCACGGATGGTGGCAAGTGTTTTGGAGAAGAACGCATCTTCCTCATGTTCTTTAAGCAGATTCACGATGCGCGGCTTTATACCCGCATCGAGCACACTCTGTTCATTCTTCTTGAGGGTTTTATACAATTCCTCAACCGTTCCAAACTTGGTGATAAGTTCGGTGGCTGTTTTTTCTCCGATACCCGGCACCCCTTTGATGTTGTCTGACGGGTCTCCACGGAGCCCTTTGTAGTCGGGTATGAGCTCGGGAGCGAATCCATACCGCTCGATAACTGCCTTCTCGTCGTAGAGAATAGTGTCGTTCAGACCTTTTTTAAGCGTGTATACCTGCACCCGATCCCCATCAATAAGCTGCATGGTGTCCATGTCACCGGAAGCGATAACGATCTCGATATCCTTCTCTTTAGCCAGCATCTTCACGATGGTGCCGATGACATCGTCTGCTTCGAAACCCGAGCGTTCATATATAGGTACCGAGAATGCCGCAAAGACATCGCGTGAAGTAGTGAGTTGCGCAATCAGTGCGTCGTCAGTCTTTGTACGACTTCCCTTGTACTCTTCGTACGCTTCATGACGAACGGTAGGACCGGCCAAATCATACGCAGCTGCTATGTAATCGGGCTTCAAGTCTCCGAAGATGCGCAGAAGCATTGAGGCGAGTCCATAGAGCGCCCCGGTCGGCTGACCGTCCGGTCCCGTGAAATCCGGCAGCGCGTGATAGGCACGATGGATGATTGCGTGCGAGTCGAGAATAACGAGTCGTTTCTTCTCCGAGGTTTTACGCATATGAAATGAGGCGCGAGCCGTCCGTCTCCGATACAAGCGTTACCGCAACAGTCGCCTGCGGGAGTGCGTCCGCCACTCGTTCTGGCCACTCAAGCACAATAAGGTTACCAGGATCCTCCATAAGAGCGATGAACCCGAGAGCAGAGAGTTCACTTCCGCCATTCAGACGATACGCATCGATGTGAACGAGGTGATGAAAGCTGCTCTCGGTAGGTAGTGCGTATATTTTCTCTAGCACGAACGTGGGGCTCGTCACTGTTTCATCAATACCAAGCACCTCGGCGAGGGCTTGAGTGAAGGTCGTCTTTCCTGCTCCGAGCTCACCGGAGAGCGTTATGAGTGTTGCTCGGTCTCCTGGATGAAGCTGCTGGATTAGTTTTTCAGCCTCCTTCTTGAGCGCTTCAAGATTTGTTATCCGCATTTCCACCCTCTGATTGTACCTTCCCAAAAGAAAAGCGCCCGCCTCCTACGTGATTCACGTAAAAGACGAGCGCTGTCCGGTCAGGGGCCAAGAACGACTAGTTGCCGACGCGTGGCAAGCCGCCTCGCGAACCGCCCCGGATGTAGGGACCGCTCGGGTGATAGTCACGACCATCGTAGTAGCCGTCACCATCGTCGAGCTGTTTGACGATCCCCGCGTACGCCGCCACCGTGACGATATCAAGAGCCCGGTCAGCCGCACGACTGCCGAATGAGGGCTTCTTTACGCACACGGCGTGGTACATGCCCTCCCGGTCGTTCGGACCGAGGCCACCGGCTTCCGCCTGGTAGACCTCTTCGAAGTCCGCGTCGTGGTCGCATCCGCCGTGGTGCATGTCGTCGTAGTTGTGAGCGGTAAGCACCTCGTTGAAGCTCGCCTGCGGCTGGGCTTGCGGTTGTGGTGCCGATTGCGGTCCTGACACCAGCTGGTAGCCGTAGCCGTTCGGCGTCTGCACCAGTTGATATCGGTAGACCGGGGTGTTCGGCGTAAAGGTGTTACCTCTCCGCTCGTACCCCTGGCACTCCTTGATGCCGTTCGACGCCAGAGGCATACAGCCCCAGCTGGACGGATCAATGCCGGCCGGTGGTGCAGGACGCAGTTCCGCGGCGTGCGCGAAGGTCACTGAAAGCGAAGCGCCAGCGAGGACGCACGCTGCTGTCAAAGCTGAAAATCTCATCGGTTGGTTCTCCCCTACCGGTTTAACTCGAGTTCACTCCTAGTGTGGACTATACAGTAAATAAAGCTACATTGTCAAGTAAGCAGAAATGGCGGGTTTAGGCGATGGTATGATGCGCCTATGTCACTTCCCTTTAATACGGACGCCGAAGACGAGAAACTTGCCGCTATTCGCCAGCGCGAGGAAGAGGATCTTGCGCGACTTCTATCCGAGAAGTACGGCGTCGAATACACCGATCTCACCGTCGTACCTATTGATATGGATGCGCTTCGCCTTATTCCCGAAGACAAGGCGCGAGGTGCCGAAGTTGTTGCATTCGAGAAGAATGGTAAGCACCTTTCTTTAGCCGCACGCAGCCTGGAGGCACCGTTGCTCGGCGACATAGAACGTGAACTGGATGCACAAGGATACCTGGTGAAGAAATACATGGTCTCTCGCAAGAGCCTTGAACGCGCCTATGAACGGTATGCGGATCTTTCCTTCGCGAGCGGTAGCGAGGCAGGAGTGTTTGCCCTCCCCCCTGAAGAACTTAATGAGCTTCAATCGAAACTTACGACCGTGCAGGCATTTAAGGATCATCTCGATTCGCTGACAGCTGATCGCAAGCACCTGCAAACTTCACGATTGCTTGAAGAGATACTCGCGGCAGCATTCGCCATGAAGGCGAGCGATATCCATATCGAACCGGAAGAAAACGAAGTGCGACTACGCTTGCGTCTCGATGGCCTCCTTACGGATGCATACGCCTTCGATGCCCATACCTATCAGGGCATTGTCTCTCGTATCAAACTTCTCTCGGGACTGAAGCTCAATATCACCGACCGGGCACAGGATGGACGTTTCACCGTGAACCTGGGCGGCAGTGAAGTGGAAATGCGCACCTCCCTCATCCCAGGTGGCTACGGAGAATCAGTCGTGCTTCGTATTCTCGATCCACATTCCATCCAAGTAGAGTTCGGTAGTCTCGGTATTCATCCCAAGCTCCTTGCTCGTCTCGAAACTGAAATTCGTCGCCCGAACGGCATGCTGCTTACCACCGGTCCTACCGGATCCGGTAAGACGACATCCCTCTATACCTTCCTCCGTCACATTCACACGCCTGATATCAAAATCATCACCATCGAGGACCCGATTGAATATCACCTGCCGGGCATCGTGCAGACGCAGACGGATGGTAAGGAATACACCTTCGCGTCAGGTCTTCGTTCTATCCTGCGTCAGGACCCGGACGTGATCATGGTCGGAGAAATTCGTGATGCTGAAGTGGCTGAAACCGCCGTGCAGGCGGCGCTCACCGGCCACTTCGTGTTCTCGACGCTTCATACAAATAACGCAGCGGGTACGTTCCCCCGCCTGGTGGATCTCGGTATTGATCCCAAAACATTTGCATCGGCAGTTACCGTTGCGATGGCACAGCGTCTCGTGCGCACCCTTCATCCCGAAAAGAAAAAGCAGGTGCCCCTTGAAGGTGAGCAGCGCGCACTGGTAGAGAAGATGCTCTCGACCATTGAGGATAAGTCGCTCCTTCCTACTTCTTTGGACATGACGTGGGTCCCCACCGACGAGACTGGATACAAAGGTCGCGTCGGTCTTTACGAGGCTATCTTTATGGACGAAGAGCTCGGTGTGTTCTTGCGAGACAATCCAAGCGAAGGTGACATTGCGAAATTCGCACAGAAGCAAGGATTTCTCACCATGGCACAGGATGGCATCATCAAAGCCTTGAACGGCGTAACATCTCTAGACGAAGTGTTCCGCGTCGTCGACATACCGCGCGGCTGACATGGAGCGGCTGTTCGTATACGGCACCCTTCGGTACGGCAAGTTCCAAAAAGAATGTTGGGGGCGAGTGATTCCAGGATCTCGCGCGACTCTTCCCGACCATGAGCGGAATAGGATTCTTATAGGGGGACGAAAATATTATGTGATGTACCAGAAACAAGGCGCGGAGGTGCGAGGACTTGTCCTGCCGGTTACTCGCGAAGATCTCCGGGTGGGTGACATATACGAGGAGAAATACAATCGCCGCAAGGTACGCCTCAGCGATGGAAGTATGGCATGGACATATCTCACCAAGGCCATTTACTTAGGAACGCAAAAACGCACGCCGTAGCGTGCGTTTTTGTTCCTGCGCGGTAATCGCGCGATCCTGCGCAGTACCCTCCAGGCACTCCTTTCCGAAAGGAAAGGTGGACGAAACGCCTGAGGATGAGGTCAGCGGGCCGCGTACAAGCGCGGTACCAACCGGTCCTTGGGGAGACGCCCGAAGCCGTCAAGCCTTGCCTAGAGGGTACTATTCAGGATCCATGGGGTTCTTCTGTATAAACAGAAAAAGGCCCAGTGAGTTAAGGTCCTCACAAGGCCAACCCTCGTGTGCTAGAATACTAGCATAGTACGATTTTATGTCAAGTACCCCTGACGATGACGTCATTGTAGTGAAAGCACGCGACCTTGCACTAGACTCGGCACTCCGCCCTACCTTGTGGGACGAATATATGGGTCAGGGGCACGTCAAAGCCAACATAAAGGTGCTGCTCGAGGCTGCGAAGAAGCGCGGCGACATGCCGGAGCACGTCCTGTTCTATGGCCCTCCTGGTGTCGGCAAGACGACACTTGCACATCTGGTCGCCCTCACACTCGATGCACCTCTGAAGACGACCTCTGGCGTCGCCATTGAGCGGGCAGGTGATCTGGCCGCCATCCTCACCAACCTCGAACCGGGCACCGTACTCTTCATCGACGAAATTCATCAGCTTTCCCGCAAGATCGAAGAGCTCCTCTACCCTGCCCTTGAGTCAGGCTCGCTCGATATCGTACTTGGCAAAGGACCTTCTGCGCGCACGGTCGAGCTTTCCCTCCCTCCGTTCATGCTCGTCGGTGCAACGACCCGCATGGCACAGCTTTCGAGTCCCTTGCGTTCTCGCTTCGGAGGAGGGGTATACCAGTTGGACTTCTATGCCGATGAGGATATGCGCGACATCATCCGTCGCTCAGCGGACAAGCTCGGTATTGATATGAATGACGAGGTGGTGGAGCGTATTGCTTCGCGAAGTCGCGCTACCCCACGCGTAGCCAACGCGCTCTTGAAACGCATTCGTGACTATGCAGAAGTGCACGAGAAAAGACTTACACCAGATGTGTGTGATGAAGCGTGCGAACTCTTTGGTATCGATACCCTCGGACTCACCAAGGATGATCGTCGATATCTTGAGACCCTGGCAAATGGATTTAAGGGTGGTCCCGCAGGCGTTCGTGCCCTTGCTAGTGCCATGCATGAAGATCCTGACACTATAGAAAATGTATACGAACCGTATCTATTGCGCCTCGGGTTTATAGAACGTTCGTCTCGAGGACGTGTACTTACCCCGACGGGACGGGCATACTTAAATATATGAATCCGTTTGAGCGCGTATTCCGACAACCAAAGGAAGAGCAGCTCTCGTCTAAGGAGCTGCGACATGAGGCCCTTTCCGAGTTACGCGATGAAACGCGATACGATGGAGTACACCCATACTTTTCGATCGACCGAATTCTCGAAGTGCGAGATCGGTGGGTGGCTAAGGGAGCGTTCACTGAAGAAGAAGCAAATGCCCTGCCCGAAATGAAGCAGGCCGCTATCCAGACACTTGTCTCTTCACTTGGTCCCGAGAGTCACTACGCTGACATCGTGGAGTTCATGAATGAACGCAAGCGCTGGAATGAGGCGGGCATCATGAGCATAGAAGAGGTGAACTCGATTCCCGAGATCAAAGACCGTGCGTATGCCGACATTACGAGCGTAGCGAATGGTCATCCGCAAGACGTAGAGGATGTGAAAAACTTGTGGCGTCAAACCGACATTGCGACGGAAAAAGAGATGGATGAGTGGGTTGCAGAATCGAAGGCCTGGCGACGCGAGGAAGAAACGTCATAACCGTTGCTTTTGATATAGTGAGGTTATGGCAGGACACAGCAAATGGGCGCAGATAAAGCGCCAGAAAGGAGTAACTGACGCAGCGAAAAGCCGAACATTCTCGAAATTCGCACGCGAACTTACCGTCGTTTCAAAGCGAGTAGGCGGTAACGCCTCTTCTCCGGAACTTGCCGCGGTCATTTCCCGCGCGAAGGCTGCAAATATGCCCAAAGACAACATCGACCGTGCAGTCGCAAAGGGTACAAGTAAGGAAGCGGGTGATCTTGAGCAAGTAGTCTACGAACTCTACGGTCCCGGTGGCGTCGCCATCATTGCAACAGCACTCACTGACAGTCGCAATCGTACAACCCAGGAAGTGAAGCTGATTCTCACTAAGAATGGCTACGAACTCGGCACTCCGGGAAGTGCGGTATGGGCATTTACTAAATCGCCGGATGGTCGCTACTCCCCCAATGAACCGTTGATGGATATTTCTCCTGAAGACGAAGAAAGGCTCGGCCAGCTCCTTACCCTGCTCGACGAGCAGGACGATGTGCAGGAAGTTTCTACGAACGCACGCGGGTATGAGTCCACGAGCGACGAATAGAATACTTGGCATTGATCCTGGCTTCGACCGCCTTGGTCTTGCCGTCATTGAGGGCGATCCAAGTAAGCCAGTGCATCTCTGGAGTGAGTGTGTGACTCCACCTAAAGGCGGGGCTCAAGAGCGGCTGGCGGTGGTGTATCGCGCTGTGATTGACGCCATCGAAACACACCACCCTACAACGCTCGCACTCGAGACCTTATATTTCAGCACCAACAAGAAAACAGCGATTGCTGTGGCTGAAGCGCGTGGTGTGGTACTCGCCGCAGCCGGCGCTCACGGCCTTTTTGTTCGTGAATTCTCGCCCGGACAGGTGAAATTGGCAGTGACAGGACACGGCGCAGCAGACAAATCGGCTATCGCTCGAATGGTCCCTCGCCTCATAAACCTCCCGCCCAAGAAGCGTTTGGATGACGAAATGGATGCGATCGCTATCGCCATTGCCGGACTTGCTGGAAACTATCCACACACCTAAGACCGGGAACTTGCAAAGTATCCGGCTTTTGCTCAAATAGTAGAACATTATTAAAACGTTTATCTATGATGACGGACGACGAACTCGGTATGCAGAATGATGAGGAACTCAATGATGAGGAACTCGATATCGATGAAGAAGACCTCGACCTTGATGACGAAGATGACACCTTCGCAGAGGAAGAGGAGGACGAGATGATGTAATCAAAATGGCCCCGGACGGGGCCGTTTTTGTGCTAGGATTGCCCCATGCCCCGTCATAAACGATCTCGCCGCGACCTCGCGGCCACCGTCCGCAAACATCTTCGCGATCCTCATCCGACCATGCGGGCTGTATTCATGGGAATCGGTACGGTTTTGTTTGTCGCGAGTGTTGGTATTCTCTGGATAGCACTTACACCGACTCCTGGTCTCGATTCTTTTGACACGCGCAAAGTCACCCAGTCGACTAAGATCTACGACCGCACAGGCAAGACAGTGCTATACGACCTCAATCGTGACATCCGCCGCAACCAGGTACCACTCGAGGACATTTCTCCCTACATTAAGCAGGCAACACTTGCTATCGAGGATTCTAATTTCTACCAGCATGGTGGAATTAGCATTACCGGTATTATGCGTTCGTTCGTCGTGGACATTACGCATGGTTCCTTTGACCAGGGCGGTTCCACTATTACCCAGCAGGTGGTGAAGAACAGCCTGCTCTCTGGACGTAAAAGTATTTCTCGTAAGGTTCATGAATGGATTCTGGCCATCAAACTTGAGCAACGATACACCAAGGACCAAATCTTGGGCTTCTACCTAAATGACACCCCCTACGGCGGCACGCTCTACGGCGTGGAGGCTGCGAGTCGTGCGTTCTTCGGTAAATCCGCCCGCGATGTCGATCTTGCTGAAGCCGCGTATATTGCTGCCCTTCCCCAGGCCCCATCTCGCTATTCTCCGTATGGGCAAAACCGATCCCTTCTTGATACACGCAAGAATCTCGTGCTGTCTCGCATGAAGGAGCTCGGTTATATAACGAATGCACAATACGAACAGGCAAAGAGTGAGGTTGTTACCTTTAACCCGCAGCAGAACGGTTCCATCATTGCGCCTCACTTTGTCTTCTATATTGAGCAGTATCTGGAAGATAAATATGGTCCTGATGCAGTGAACCAGGGTCTCAATGTAGTCACTACGCTTGATACCGATCTTCAGCATTCGGCCGAAACGATTGTGAATCAGTATGCGCTTTCTAATCAGCAGAAGTTTAATGCAAGCAACGCAGCGCTTGTAGCGATAGATCCGAAGACGGGACAAATTCTCTCTATGGTTGGCTCGCGCGACTACTTCGATGAATCTGTTCAGGGAAGTTATAACGACGCTCTTGCACTCCGTCAGCCCGGTTCGGCATTCAAGCCATTCGTATACACTGCGGACTTGATAAAGGGTTACACACCACAAACAATCGTCTTTGACCTCCCCACCCAGTTCTCAACCGCCTGTGCCGCATCGGACAACTACAACGACACCCCTCCTTGCTACGCACCTTCGAACTTCGATGACAAGTTCCGTGGTCCTATGACTTTCACGACGGCACTTGCGCAGTCCATCAACGTACCTGCGGTTAAAGCGATGTATATCGCAGGAATCCAAAACGTGATCAATCTTGCTACCTCTATGGGTATTACCACGCTTGGGGATGCAAAAGATTACGGTTTGTCTCTAGCACTTGGTGCCGGTGAGGTACGCCTTCTTGATCTCACGAGCGCATACGGTGTATTTGCCAACAATGGTGTTCGTAACGCTCCCACCGGCATCCTCTCGGTCAGTGACAACACTGGGAAACTTCTTGAGGAATACAAAGCAGAGCCGGAGCAAGTAATCAGTCCTGATATCGCTCATGAAATGGCGTCGATGCTCTCAAATAACGAAGCACGGTTCCCTGAATATTCAGCGGATAACCCACTGCACTTTGAAGGCTTTGATGTCGCAGCTAAAACGGGTACGACTAACGATTATCGTGACGTGTGGACCGTTGGTTTTTCGCCTGACATCGTTGTGGGTACCTGGGCAGGCAATAACGACAACAAGCCTATGGTGAAAGAGATTGCTGGCTACGTGGTCGCACCAATGTGGCATGCATTCATGCAGGAAGCACTTGCAAAGTATCCGGTTAGCTACTTCCCCGAACCTCCCCCCATTCCAGAATCAGCTCCTGCTGCCCTTCGTGGTTCATACGTGGGTTCTCAAGGTGTGCATGACATTCTCTACTGGGTGAACAAGGACAACCCTCTCGGTCCTCCCCCACCAAACCCGGGAAATGATCCTCAATTCTCTCGATGGGAATACCCAGTTCAAGCCTGGAGTGCTGGTTCTTCCGTGGCGGTACCCAGCCAGCCCGCTAGCACTCCTGTTTCCCCCTTCTTCCAACAAATAGTTCCAACCGAACCAGTTTCTCAGTAGCAACAACTACTGATTCATGGGCATTACCAAGTAGAGGAACGTTGTATCTCCAGTACCACGAATAATAGCTGCGCGGCCCATACCGCTTGCAGAAACAGTGATGCTGTCCGCGGCGGTAAGGGTGAGAGGTGTTGAAAGATACCGATGATTGAAAGATAGTTCGATACTCTCGCCACTAACAGAGGCAGGTATACGCTCACTCGACTCTCCAATGTCATTGTTACGTGCGGAGAGGACAAGTCGTTTCTCTCCCGTAGAGAAAGCTAGACGTACCTTCTGAAAGGCGTCAGAAAACACCGCCACACGTCGAAGTGCCGATTCCATATCCTTACGAAGCACTGTTGCTTCAGATACAAAGCTTTTTGGAATGATTTGGGAGTAATCAGGATACGAGTTCGCCACAAGCCGTGTAGTGAGAATTCCTTCTTTCCAAGAGAAAGAACATTGGTGGTCGTCGATTGAGATAGTGATCTCTTCTTCAGGGAGTGCTTGTAGTATATCGACAGCGTTTTTTGCGGGTATAAGCATACTAAATGGAGGAATCTTTTGAGAAACCGATGATTTCTTTTCTGCAAGACGGAATGAGTCTGTAGCTACCGCTTTAATAACTCCACCTTCTGCAGAAATAAGTACACTCGCCAGTTCTGGACGTACAGTTGAAGTGGATGCACAAGCAACCACAGAACCAATAAGAGTACTTAAAGCCTCTCCCGAGAGAGTAAAAGTGGCTTTAGGTGACTCTGGGAGCGGAAGGATGGGAAAGTCTTCGTAGGAGAGCGTTTTAAGCGTACTGGTGCCGTTATCAGAGGTAATCACCGCTGTCTCCCCAGCATGCTCAAGTGTCATAGATCCGTTTCCTCCAAAAGAAGAAGTTATTTCCCTAAGTACGGTAGCAGGAAGTGCAATTACTCCCGGATCAGTAATTGTCCCTTCCACCCGCAGATCAATCCCTGTTTCAAGATTTGTTGCACGGAGTTTAATCCCGTCATCCCCTGCAATGATTGCAATCCCAGCAAGCACAGGGAGAGTAACGCTACGTCGTTCAGCAAAACGTGATGCGATATTCACTGCATCGGCGAACTCCTTCTTTTCTACAGTGATAACCATACTTACTTCTATTATTAGGGGTGTTGATAAGGGGAAAACTCAAAAATGAAGCCTGGATGAAGGACGGGATGAGAGTCCACTAAAGGATAATTTGTTGAAAACAGAGGATTCCTTGCGGGGATAACATTGAAGGTTGAGATTGGGGTGGGGACAACCCATTCTTTTCCTATCGTTACCCCCAGCTTTTTCATAAGATTCTTCATACATTATTCACCTCTTTTCCCCGGTTATACCAACAGTCCGCGGATATCCTGAATCTCCTTTGCCAGTTCTGCATCTTCGATGACCTCACGCTTCACCTTCTCGCAGGAGTGAATAACCGTTGTATGGTCTCTACCGCCAAGTTTTGATCCTATAGTGGGATACGACACACTAAAGTCCTCTCGAAGAATGTACATAATCACTTGGCGAGGACGTACCACTTCCCTTCTCCGAGTCTTTTCATAGATACTCTCCTCATCAATTCCATAGAATTCAGCGACTTTAGACACAACGTGTTTTACAGAGACTGATTTTGTAGGACGAGAGAAAGAACGGAGTGATTGGCGAACCTCCGCAAGATCAGGAGGAACACCCTTCACTTGTGTGTGGCACACAATGGAGTTAATAACGCCCTCAAGCTCACGAATAGAGCCTGAAATAGAGGTTGCGACATGCTCGATAACATCATCGGAAAGCATAACTCCATGACTTGCAGCCTTTTTTCGTACGATAGCCATACGGCTTTCGGTGTCAGGCTCTGAAATATCCACCGTCATCCCGCTCTGGAAGCGTCCACGGAGACGATCCGCGATATCCGGAATTGACTGGGGAGCCCTATCGCTCGAGAAAATGATCTGTTTGTTGTTGTCGTATAGCGCGTTGAAGAGGTGGAATAATTCTTCCTGCATCTTCTCCTTCTTCGAGAGAAACTGAACATCGTCCATGATGAGAAGGTCGTACTGGCGGTACTTCTCCTTAAATCGATTTGCTGTGCCTGCCTGCAGGGAATCGGTATAGTCCGTACCAAATTTTTCACTCGTGAGGTAAAAGACCTTGCGGTTCGGATACAATTTCTTGTACTGATTACCGATAGCTTGGATAAGGTGAGTCTTTCCTCGTCCTGTGTCGCCATAAATGAACAAAGGGTTGTAGGTGATGCCTGGACGCTGGATAGCAGCCTGCGCAGCTGTATAGGCAAGGTCATTAAAAGCACCCACCACAAACGTGTCGAAGGTATAACGGGGGTTTAGATTGTCGCTCTTGTTGATATAGAACTCATCAAGCGGGAGTTCCGCTGCCTGTTGGGGAGCTGAAGAACGCCGTATTTCCTTAGCCTTTCGACGATCGTCCTTAACAATAAGGTACTCAATGTTCCGATATTCGTAGGAGACCGAGCGAATGATTTTTAGGAGAAGAGTATGGAATTTCTTTTGATACCAATCTCGGAAGAACTGGCTGGGGACTCCCACGTATACGATGCCATCCTCCACTTTTACGATGGAACTGTCGCGGAACCAGGTGTTGAAATTGGCTGGGGATATGGATAGCTCGACTTGGGTAAGCACGTATTCCCAGAGTTCACGCGGATCCAATCGCTGCATTGCAGTGAAGTATACCTACGCGAAGCTTTCCCGTACAATCGAGGCCAAAGCTATTGCTTTTTATCCGATTCGGGTGTGCAAGACGAAAAGGGAGCCAAATTCTTACTGGCGGCCATATCTTTCTTGCTCGAGCGTCCGGAACCTGTTACTATCCTGTGGAAAACTACTGAATACATGCCTAAGCGAACCTACCAACCGAAGAAGCGCAAGCGCGCCACGACGCACGGCTTCCGTGCTCGTTCCGCCACGCCGACGGGCAAGAATGTCCTTGTCCGCCGCCGCCGCAAGGGCCGCGCCAACCTTACGGTCTCCAAGTCCAAGTAGCATGCTGCCCAAGGCAAAGCGTCTCACTCGAGCCTCTTTCGCCCCGCTTGCAGCAGGAAAACGCGCCGTTTCGGCGCATTTTTCCATTACCTGGCTGCCGAGCGACGAGGGTCGTTGTGCTGCGGTGGTCTCTAAAAAGGTGGCAAAAAAGGCGGTAGATAGGCACACACTTAAACGCCGTATCATTGATGCGATCACCCCGCATGCAGTCCAAGGCCGATCTTTTGTGGTGTATGCTCGTGCCGGTAGCCCCTCCCTCCCCTACCGAATACTCAAACAGGAACTCGATACGCTTTTCTCATCGCTTCCGAAGGTATAAGGTATAGCGACATGGCCGCTCTCTTCCATACCTACCTCTACCTTCCCATATTCAACCTCCTCATTTTCCTCATCACTGTGGTTCCGGGAGGAGATGTGGGTGTTGCTGTCATTCTCGCAACTCTTATTGTAAAAGCGATCCTTCTCCCGCTGTCTCTTTCGGCCGCTCACACCCAGAAAGCAATGAAGGAGATTGAGCCCCAAATTCAGGAGCTCCGTGAGAAATACAAGGATGATCAGGAGAAGCAGGCCCGAGAAATGTTTGCTCTGTACAAAGCGCACAATATAAAGCCGTTTTCGAGCATTCTGTCGATATTTATCCAGCTCCCCATCATTATTGCGCTCTACTGGGTGTTCTCGCGCGGTCTTCCTCACCTCGATTCAACCCATCTCTATTCCTTTGTGCATCTCCCAACGAGCATGTCGGGAGAATTCCTTGGATTACTTACCGTTATGGGTCATTCCCTCCCGCTTGCGGTTCTTGCGGGCCTCTCGCAGCTAACACAGGCATGGTATGCGATCCCAGTCCCGCCTGCCCAGGCAGAGGTGAGCTCTCCAGGCGCTGATATGGCCCGCGCCATGACGCTCCAGGCCCGGTTTGTACTCCCATTCATTATTGGCATTGTTGCCTATACGTCAGGAGCAATCGCACTCTACTTCATTACGAGCAATATTGTTGCACTCG
The DNA here is from genome assembly GCA_050260455.1 of Bacillota bacterium. Taxonomy (GTDB): domain Bacteria; phylum Patescibacteriota; class Minisyncoccia; order Phycocordibacterales; family Phycocordibacteraceae; genus C7867-001. Next base: position 51,505 of record JBLNCF010000007.1, on the reverse strand, counting down.
CACAAGAGTTTCTCGTGCGTCACACTCGTAGCAAGAAAAAGCTCGCTGTTGCTAGCGTTTAAATATCGAGCGCGTAGAGGGCCTCATCGCGTTTGTTGGTAAAGATAAGAACATCGTTCGTTCTATCAAGCGCGAGACCGACTGCATCTACATCCACTCCACCAGCTTGCTTGGGGTCGATGACAAGAGTTGCCACACGACCTGCCAGGTCGATTCGCCAAATACGATCGCTGAAAGCGGTAGCTCCCTGATACCAGTCATCTGGCAGGGTTGCTTTCGGTAGAGAAGATGGCACGCCGCAATACAGCGCCGAGTCGTCGTTTGTCCATGCGCACTTTTCAGCAAGTGTCGAAAGCGGCAAGCGCGTCGCTACGTGGGTAGATATAGTGAGTACCGCGAGAGCTGGCTGACCATGGTCGAGGTAACTAAAGGCAATGTATTTCCCTTGCGGACTCGGTAGGGTCGCGAGACCGGAAAGCGGACCAAGAGCACGTGTAAATACACCGGTTTTCCCGTCCACCACAAATGCATACCCATCCGTTTTTGCGGAAGCTTTCGTCGTAGCAACAAGGTTAGCACCCAAGAACCCGAGTCGAAGTGAAGAAAGAGGAGAAGAGAAAAGCGTTTTGAGATTGCTGCCAGATGGGGATGAGATAGACGCGGAAGAGCCGTCAGTGGTCGAAAGCAAGGTTACAAGCGTACTGGTCGCTCGTGTAAGGACCTGTGAGAGGTTCTGTTCCAAAAAGTATCCGTTGCCACCATCTGATGGAAGTGCGTAGGTATCAATACGCTCAGCGCCGTCTGTTTTTTCTAGAAAACGAACATATGCAAGCGAACCGTCAGCCATCCACGTGGCTTCCTGAATACCGGGCAATGTTTTGTTTGAGAGACGGGTCAGGGTACGGGCGTGAGCGAGGTACGCGTATATGTTGCCACTCTCACGTTCGACATATTCCACACGAACATCAGGCTCTGTCGATCCGACAGAAGTTGATGATGCGGTTGTGGTGGCAGGTGCAACCTGCGGAGGGACATACACTGCAATACTTCCAAGTGCGACTGGTCGATCGGTGATACGCACAAGGCCAGGTGCGATATCGGTTCCCGCTCCTGGCACAGGTACGCCAAGTCCTTGGGCAGCCTGTGTAGTCGAACCATCCGACAGTCCGCCCTGCTCGGCGCTAGGGAACTCATTCCCACCCCCAATGGCGAGCCCGGAACTTTTATGCGACAGCAAGAGGTACACACCGATACCGATTCCGAGGAATACAATAATACCGGCGATGATAAAAAGGATACGACGCATATTATCCGGCAGCATGTGTAGTGTGACGAGAAAGCAAGGTCACAACAGAAGGAGCTGCGAAAGATACCAACAAACGAGAGAACCTCTTCATATTTCAAAGTATAGCCCCGCCCTGCGAAAGCTGACAGACTTTCCCCAATGGTTAAACGCAGGACGTATTCTCTGCCAATTCCAAGATTAAATCTTGGAATTGGCAGGTCTTTTATAGAACCAACCTGTCTGCGATTGACTACCTGATTGCAGAGATTCTTTTTGTCTTGAGATCAGGGGTAATCTCAACCTCAAACCCAGGCTGTGCAGAATTATTACCCAGATAATCGGAGTCGTAGTCAGGTGGAGTAAAGATAATTATCGTCGACTCCTCTGATTTAACCGTACGAACATTATAATTCTCAACGGCAATGTTGCGTTGCTTTAGCTCCTGTGTCGCCGCTTCTATCGCCTGAGCCTCCTGGCCCGAGGATGAGTCCGATTTCTGGGGAGATCGCATATACATAAAACCTATTATAGCTAGAGCCACCAAACAGAGGGCGGGCAGAATAAATTTAAGCCATTTCATAATATGTATCTTGCTCATAAGGTACCTTTAGTTTTTGTCTTCGGATCAAAATAGAGGAACTTTCCGCTTGGTGTCCCTAGATATCCTCTATAACCCTCTATTCCTTCACCGACTCTCGTAATCATTTGATAGTCTGGGTCAGAGAACGTATCGCTGTTGTAATCGTCTTTTCGGGCGTCACCGGTCCTTACCGTGGTCGTGTTGTCAGGGCCAACCACCGAGTAATCACCATGCGTATGGTAATTCCCTACATCTTGAGTTCCTGAAGGTATAGTCGCCTGATATGGACGTACTCCAGCAGGAGTGCCCCTGATGGGTCCGCTAAACCAGTATTGACCGTTTTCGTCTCTGTATATCACCCCTCCATACTCAAGATTGTCTTTAATCGAGCGTGGATTGGAGTAGGTGAGAGCTGCTCTTGCTGCCTCGGTTTGTGTAGAGTAAGGCCCTTGGTTGAGTTGATCTGAAGTTGTTTGAGGAGAAGTTGCTGGAGCGGGTGGGGGCGGTTCTTGAGTTGTATTCGCTGAGGCCGCACCAGGGTTTTCTGTAGAAGGCCGTTGGGTACACGAACAGATCTTCTGCGGATTAGTTGTATCGGTAGGTATTTGTACGTGACATTCTAGGACTGCAGAAGTTTGCGCAGAACAGCAGGTCTCTTGCTGACTGATCTCTTGGTCAGTTCCTTGCAGTACCTGCCCGTTAGCAATGGGCGTTGTGCACCCTGGCGCCTTTCCGTCATTCGCTCCCCCAGTGGAATTGCTTGTATCAGTACTTGCCCCCGTACTCTTTGGCGTAAGTTCCTTAACACTCGTGAGATCCAACTTAAGAATGTCCGGATTAATAATGTTGAACACGATGACGGGTGAGAGCACAAGCAAAAGACCGGCGAGAGTGGTTCCAATCAAGTCCTTTGCCTGTTTCTTTTCGGTAACGCTATCGCCGCCCATATAGAGGATTCCCGCATGCATCAGCTGGAGCACAGCAAGTACAGCAGCGATACCAATACACATCTTGTAGACCTGCGAGAGAAACGGAGCGAGTGAATCAGATTTAGAGAGTTCATCTAGACCTGGAAGCTTGGTGAGGGGTACAAAATCAGTACCCTGTGCGTGCGAAACGAAAGGGAGTGCAGACAGAATGGCAATAAAAATGAAGGTTCTCGTGTTCATATCAGAATCCGAAGATATTAGGTTTCTTCGAACCAAACTTAACGGGCAGGTGCATCGATGCCGATTGATCTCCCGAGCTGTCCTGTGCAGAGAACGAAAGTGTCGCAGTTCCCTCCCCTGACCCTGTCGTGCGGACCGTCACATCCTGATCGCTACTTAGCGTTTGGCTGTTGACCGCCCATGAAAGTGAAGGAGTTGTACCAAAGAAGTATGCAACGCCACGGAATGCATCTTCCTCTCCTTTTAATACGAATTGCCCTGAAAGTGCGTGGTCGAAATCGGGACCCATGAGTGGATCCGTATGGTACACACGAGCAAAAGGATCCACAGGAGAGATAACGGTCGAAGCTTCTGCAACAAGGGTCCGTGCCTGATCGGTAACCGTTACTGAAAGATCTGCATCGCGGTACCGGACCGGTGCAGTGACCGTCAGAACAGAGCGCCCAATACCCGACTGATCCGTAAGAACCTGGTCTCCCCATCGCCAGGTATATACGAGTTCGGCAGGATTAATGCGCGCGGCGGCGGAAGTTCGGAGATCTGGAATGGCGACGACTCTGGCACGTCCTTGAGGAGCGACAAGCGGCGCCCCTAAATAAAACGGATGTACGGTAGATACAGCATCGACAACCAGTGCGACATCGGCGGGTCGAAGCGTGATTTGCTTCGTATAGGTATCAGCACCGACTACCGCTTTGATGGTGATAACGGTCTCTTCCCCAGGACCAGCGACGGTTATCGGAACACTCTGTACGCCTCCCCCGCTTTCAATCACTGATCCATTCACGCTTATGCTAATGAGTGCGGAAGCAGGGTCAAAGAAAGTACTGCCCGGAGTAACGGTTACGGTTTGGTATGGTCGCGGCGTATCGGGCACCACGGAAACTGTAATAGGGTCCACTGCTTGGGCGTGTGCAGTCGACGCGGCGGCTGCCGCAAGGAGGGTCACTAACAAAAAACGATACATGTGGATAGTATACCGTCCATCCACCTGCTCGAAGTGCGAAACCTGGGTATTTATGCGGCTTCTCTTTCTTCAGACTGTCCTGAACTGGTGGAGGACTGTAAGCGTTGTCGCACCCGCCCAATATGCTGTTGCCGTATTATTGCCCGAGTATCAGCGGTGGTGTTTGCCGGACCTTTCTTCATAGCCGTTTGGATGTCCTGGTTACGCGAGATAAGCACAATGCCGATTACCTGCGCAGTGAATGCAGGAAGATCATTGATGAATGGAATAAACTCCAGCGCATCACCGCTCAAGAATGTGGCTATGGTTCCGATGTCAAAGCGGACACCCATCATAAAGGCCGTCAATGGAATGAGGAGCATGCCAACCAATCCGATAACTTCGGAACCAACTTCCCCGATACCCGTAAAAGAAAGAAGGAACTGCGATGTGTCGATGCCACCGCCGAAAAGCAGGAGAAACACAGACGAAACAATGCCCAAGCGGTACTTTACGGGGACTCCTGCAGGCGGCCGAAGACGCATACGGACTATGACGTTCCGTCTGTAGCTCCGAGACGGTCACGCTCCTGCTTAATGGCCAGTAGCTGCGATGGGTCGGATGTGATGATCTGGTCCTCGGTATAGGAAGCCACGATCTTAATAGCTACATGCTTCAATCCTGCGAAGAAGAGACCCTCTCCCACCCCGGACTCAAGCAGCAGATATTTTTCCTCATCGGTAAGATTGAAAGTTTCCTGCAGTACATCGATGGTGGTGGGTGACTGCTTCAACAAAAGCTGAATGGAAGAGTTGGTGAGAATGGGACGGCCGTACGGACTCTTCAAGAAGTCCTCCACGTCCTGGGTGATAGTAGCAAGGCCGAGGTAATATTTGCGGCCGCGCTTTGCGAGACTGTAAAGGAATGACGCCGTGTCTTCAGACTTCATCATCCACCATGCCTCATCGATAACCAGCAAACGTTTCTTAAGCTCGTGCCGCACCGCATTCCAGATGAAGTGTGTGATGAGGTACATGGCCACCGGCTTGAGCTCGTCTTCCATGTCGCGTACCGAGAAGACCACGAACTGTTTATTGATATCAATATTGGTGGGACGGTTTATGAATCCTGCCCAGGTGCCACGCGTATATTTGGAGAGGCGTGTCAGGAGTGAATCGCTCCCTTCCATGCCGGAAAGTACCTGCTCAAAGTCAGAGAGCAGTGGTGGCTCCATGCCAGTGAAATCGTTATCACCCGTAATATCCTTGAGAGCGTACGTTTCCGTAATGGCACGATCAACAATCGCGTCCTCTTCCGGAGTAAGTCCGCCGAGCATGATGCGGAAAAGGCCCACGAGCGTAATAATGTTGGAACGGAGAATATCGCCCGGTTCCTCCCCTTCTTTCACTGGAGGCAGATCGAACGGATTGATATGGTGCTCACTCGAGAGCGATATGTTGAATTCACGTCCACCAGTCGCAGACACGAGATAGGAATATTCCTTTTCAGGATCGATTACGATGACATCCGTATCGAACATGAGGGAACGTAGGATCTCGAGCTTCACCGCATACGACTTTCCGGAACCTGATTTTGCGAACACGACAGAGTTGTAGTTTTCGAGAGAGAAACGATCGAAAAGAATGAGTGAGGCATTGTGGCGATTGATGCCGTACAGAATGCCGCGGTCGCTCGTGAGGTCAAACGAAACGAACGGGAAAATGGAAGAGAGCGGTGAGGAATTGAGTTTCGAGTTCACCTGGAGTTCGTCGATGGCGAGCGGAAGCGTTGAGCGGAAGCCTTGCTCCTGCTGGAAGAGCGCTGGCTTCGTGTACACGAGCTTCGCATCAAGGATGCCGCGCACCTCTCCTTCTGCCTTATCAAGCTCCTCTTTTGAATCGGCGTAGAGCGTAAGGTACAGTCCCACATCAAACAGGTGCTCCTGTGCCTGCTGAAGCTGGTCGCGCAGATGCTCAAGATCCTGGTAAGCCGTATCGAGAAGCGGGTCGCGAACCAGACCCTTCTGTTCCCTATCCGCTATCTGACTCTCCACCTCGGCCACCTTCTTTTGGAAATTACGAAGTGCTTGTCCTGTCTCAATTGGGTGAACAAATAGGCCGATATCGAGGGTTCGTGCGAGATTAATGATCTCCATGAACCACCCGTCTCCCAAAAAGCGGGGGTATGAAATGGTGTAGAACGTGCGGGAAAACTTCTCTCCAAGTTCGATTTCTTTGGCACCGATCTTAAGAGCCGCCGGCGCTATTGCGTCAGCAAGCTCAAGAGCACCGCGGGCGTAGATGTCTTTCGGCAGCACCGGTGTGATCTCCGGTTGATCGTTCTTCTTATTGCGTGCAAGGAAATCAAGAAGTGCCATATATTAATTTTGGGTAGCTTCACCGAGGTGTATCGGCGTCTCTGTCTCACCAATATTGAACGAGCGATAAAGGAGCTCAATGGTTTCTTCGGTCGAGAGGGGCACAGCGCGAATTCCCGCCGAGGAGAGACCAGAAGCAACAAGCGACATGCGTTGTTCAAGTTGCACACGGTCCTCTTCGAACGAATCACCGCCCCCCTTCCCCTCCTCATGCTTTCGCCCCGGAAGCGGAAGCCCTTTTGCTACCTGAAGTGCCATGGCTGGAGTGTACGGCACCACGACGTAGAAAAGCTTGGTCATTATGTCGGTGGAATCCATAAACCCCTTGATGAACTGAATGTATTCGCGCACCTGTATGCGCATAAGTTCGCTCTGCTGTGCATCGAGACGCTCTTCAAGAAGTGCGAGGTACGGACGAATGTCCATCTTGCGTGAATGCATAACGATCTCGACCGAGAAATCGAGCGTATTAAGGAAGGACTGGAAGCCGCCGATGATAGCGGCCTGCTCTTCCTGGGATTTGAGTGCGAAGTTCATCGCTGAACACATGAGAATGCCTCGATATCCGTTGTCCTTCAGAACAACGACACCGTTGCGCACTTCTTTTACCGGAACGAAGGCTTGAGTTGCTTGGGGTACAGGCATAGCTATGCTTCAGGGTTCCTATCTTTGATATCGAGCGACCACGCGAGGTCATGGAGTTTGCTCTGCGACAGGCCGAGCTTCTGTCGGACTTCCTGTGGAGCCGCTGCTGGTTGAGCAGGTTGCACCGGAGTCACATTTTCCTCTTTCTTCCAGAGGTACAGTCGTCCTTTTGTGTAATAGTTGAAAGCCGCTTCGAGCATTTCTACGAAGGTCTTGTTATTTACTTTGTAGAACGCGAGCGCTGCGGAAAGCGCTACTACAGGTATGGAGAGGACGATACCGAGGAAAAGCGGCAAATACAGAAGAAACACGGCCGTAAGACCTGCACCGCCGGCAAGATAGATGAACTGCTTGAACGTGAAGGGACCGAAAATCTTATCCTCGACTTCGATGAACTGTGGTACCTGGTACTCCATCACTCACAGTATACCCGATGCATACGTGCACTATTCTATCGTTTCGCGATATGGATCGACCGCGTACTCCTTTACGATAGGCGCTCCAGGAAGATTGGTGGGAGGAGGTGCTGTGCGTGCGGGAGTGGAAGCTATCGGAGCTGTCGCAGAAGGAGCTATGGGGGTTGGGGGTGGTGGTATGGGAACAGAAGGATGGTATGGCAATGGTTCAGGAGCACGATGTTCTCGCACTGCCTGCATATCACTCGCCATGGTCCGCACTGAAGGACCTTCGTCATGGTGCGGAGGTGGTATAGCACTGTCCGGATCGAGAACGGACTGGGGAGGCTGTGCTGGTGAAGGTGTTGTTGTCGGTAGAGGAGGAGGCGGTACAACAGATGCAGGTGGCGGCTGTGCAGTGACTAGCTGCATAGGTGGTACGAGAGGCGGAGTGGAAGCTGACGGAAGGTGTGCGGGTGCAATCTTTGCCGCAGGGACAGGGGCTTCAGGGACGGATGTTGCAGTGCGCTCCTTTTCTCGGAGTGGCTTGAATACCATCTCATTTACATCATTGGCGAGACCCACGGCATCCGTTTCAGGGATATTTTCATCTCGCAAAGACTGCATGAATTCATCAGGAGCTGTGATGCCAAGCAGCAGGAACAGGTACGCATGCTGGAATCCAGCAGCCTGATCAGCGTGGAGCCGATATTTCTGCGAGAGCTCAAGGGCAATACGGTCACGGTCGGGACCTGTAACGAATTCACGCACGGGTGCGGGAAGGTCATTAACCAGTGTCGCAACCGCTTGATCTAAAGACATTTGTGCTTCTTGTTCTTCCATATGCTAAGGATGTCCACCAGCACCGTGACCACCAGCAGCTGGAGCACCACCACCCATCTTGCCACCAAGTGCACCAATAGCATCTATTAACTTCTGATTGCCGTCTTTCTTTATACTCTTACGAATTTCTTCTGCAGCATGATGATTTGCCAATCTATCCATAGTTGGATACGGCCACCCGGAGTGCTCAATATTCTCAGCATACTCACGTTTTGCATTATTGGTGCTGATTTGTTCTTGGCGTGCTTTAGCTGCTTTTGTCTCCCGATCAATCTGGCGCAGGAGAGCCTTATGCGCACCCTCTTTAGCTGCGAGTTCGGCCTTGAGCTTCTTGACCTCCGCAGCTGTTTTTGTCGGATCGGCGATCTCCTCCTGGAGTCTGTCCTTTTCAGCTTCCCAGGCTTGCTGTAGCCGTTCCTTAGTGACGGCTCGCTTGTCATTGTCCGTTTCCAGGGCCTCATGTTCTTCCCGTTCCTCTTTGGTCTGCTTGAGCTTGTTCGCGTATTCAGTCCTTTCTTTAATTGCCTTCTCCTCAATGCCATGGAAGCCGTGTGATGCTTCCTTGCTCGGCGCACCCACCTCAAGGTGATTAGCTCCGGCGATACCTTTTACCAGGTTGGTTGAACGAGCATCGAAGCTCGAAGTGGCACCCTTGTTAGCTATGTTGTAGGCAAAACGGCCCCAACCGGTGCGCCCGAACTTTGAAGATGCAATCCGGTTTGCAAGTGCATTCGAGCCCGCGCCGACGGTTCGACGAGCCACGAACCCTGTTGCACCGGCAGTCATGGTTCCTGCGAATTTCGTTGCTGAATTTGCTCCCATTGCCCCCATGCTCTTTGCGGCGATGACCGCCCCCATCATGAATCCCATAATGAGTAGGAAGTTCACCACCATGGCGATATTCGACTGGCCAGAGGCATTAAAAGCACTTGCCAGTGTCACAGCATCTGTCGAGTTTCCGCTCGCAGTGTTTAGCGACTCGGCTATACCTTCCATGAATTTAATACTAATGAGCACCATGAGGATATACACGGGAGCAAAGAAGGACTGTGAAAGGAGTTGCTTCCACCACATTGAGGCGTACTCATGGAGGGGTGGTATGGCCATGCCCGCGAATCCGATTGGAGAAACTACCATGATGATTGCGAGGACTATCGTGCGGTACAGAAACATCACAACTGCCGCGAAGAAAACAAAAGCAGCCACAAAAGCGAATAGAGCAAGACCGATCAGCTCCAGAAGTGCCGGCAGGTTGTCTTTATTATCGCCCACGATCTGATCATCGATGCTAAAGAAATTGGCAGGATCAAAGATAGCTGAGACACCAGAGATTTTGAGTACGGAACCACCAATGCCGTAGTCAGTTGCACATTTAAAGGGATTCTTTTCTGTTTCAGGACATGTGTCCTGCCCTGCCTGACGGTAGAAGGTGGTGCCAAGAGCATTGCTTGCGTCAATGACCGCCTCAGCGGCAAAAAGGCTGAAGTTCATAAGCACCGCAAAGATTATGAGAGTCGGCAGCGCTCGTCGCGCCGTGAACTCGTTTCCGGGCAAATTGAGAATGGTGCTGATTCCCATGAAAATGAAGCCGAACAGGAGGAGAATGTTGCCGAGATCACGTAACACTCTCCATGCGGCAAGGAGACCTACATTTTGGCCGATGATGTTGCCGAACTGGAAGACGGTAATATAGACCATCCAGTTGAGGAGCCATCCTGCGAGACCGGCAAGAAGGGCGCCGAACAGGATGAAAAGAAGCGCAATCTTTTTAAGAATCCAAAAACCCGCATTCTTTGCTGCGCAGAAAAGATCTATACCGCAGCCATCGTTATTATTGATCTTGGTCTGTGTGGAATTGCCTTGCGCGTCCGTAACGGTCTGCACTCCTGTTTGAGTAAGTGCGCCAACATCTGTTTCCACGTTGCCTCCATCGACAGTGGGTGTATCGCAATGGACGTGGGGTGCCCCTTCAAGCTTCCCTCCCGCTGTTTCCGTTTGGCATTTGGATGTACCTGCCGGAAGATCCGTAGACACTGGGGCGGGTGCCGATGTTTCAGCGTGGGTGAAAGAAGGAAACAGCACAGCACAGGATAATAAGGTGAAAACAATTAACCATCCTGTCCAACGGAGAGCTGTTGAGGATGTCAGCATAATCTATTGGCTGCACTGCTTGGCCTGTGCCGTCAGACCATTCATTTTTGTGACCAATGAAGCGGACTGATCACTTGCTGTTTCCTGTGACTGATCGACCGCGTACGCGAAGTCCTGGGCACTCGGCAGTGTGTTGGAGGAAAGGAAGGTTTGGTAGTCGGTATTTGCTTGGGCGAGTCCGGCTGCTTGCTGACTTCCCGTCTGGGTAATCGCTGAAAGCGCCTCGGTACGAATCTTGTCGAGTGCACTCAATTGACCCGGTACCGTACCTACTACGGTCGCAGCTTGTGTAATGACTGGCTGAACGTCAGTGGTAATGATTGTCTGGGCATCAGGTACACACGTGCTGGCTGTGAGCGCGCTTTTGGCTGCGGTTGCAGCGGTATTTATTTTCTGCCAGTTGTCCATGTAGGTCTGGAGCTGCTGCGACTGGTTCTGAAGTATTTGAAGGAATGAAGTAACTACCGAGGTTGTTCCGGATGCAGTTCCTGAACCAGTCGTTCCGGTCGAATTGCTTCCTGATGTTGCGGGCACAGTGGAGTTCACCGCAGGATCGCTTTGCTGGAAATACGCCCTGCCTCCACTAACGCCTGATGGGCGCGAGAGTCCCCCAAGACCGTCACTGCCGAGCACATGGTTCATAAGCTGACCCATGAGAGCTCCGACGACTTCATCAATTTCATCCGCTGAAACCAGAGAGTCGGTACCGAGTCCGAGTGCATGATTGAGCTGACCCGCGATAACCGTACCTGGGGTCTCGATGTGACTGGAGAAACACGTCTTGCTCGGAGTCAGATTAACGGAACCGCTGGTGGAGGCAGGAGGATCATCGCACTTGCGCCACGACAGGATTCCATTGCCCCACCCCAACTCCTCATGTATTTGGGAAGCAAGTGCAGAAAGCTGACTGTCGAGTTGATCTTGTGCAAGGTCCGATGCAGTCAACGGATTGTTTTGTTGGTTAAGGGTGGCCGAGAACCACGCCTGGAATCCTCCCTTCGTAAAATCTCCTTTCAAGAAAGCTCTATCGTCAGAGCTGACCTGATTAAGGGTATACGGATTCATGAGAAAGAATCCGTCCTTGCTGGTTGAGAGATAGTAAGCAGCAAGCAAGTTCTTTGCGAGTTTGTCGCGGAAGGGAGAATTTATAGAATCCTGTTTGCGAAGCTCGCTGACGAACTTCGCGGCCTGCTGATCGGCCGCATCGAGCATGGTGCTCTTTAGGTCGGTGACATAGGCGGGAGAACCCTGGAAGCCCGAATTGATCCATCTGACGGTGCTGTTGGTGATAGATTTTATAGCCGCTTGGCCGAGCGCATATACAGCAGGATCGCCGGCAAACTCTTTTGCCCAAAGTGATTTTTCCGCCGCCGCCGAAATTGCTGAATTCGCAGCAGTGACAGTCGATTTTACCGATGTCGTTAAATAATGTGCGAGGGTGAGTGGATTTGATTCAACCGTCGCCATTTGTGCGTGTGCAGAAAACGGCGATACGGAAAACGCGAGTAGGAAGGCGAGCGTTATTCCGATGTGGCGAGAGCGCTTCATATTATGGTGTGGCAGCTTCCACCGTTGATTGGTAGAAGGAGGAACCACTCTCTCCTGCCGAAAGGACAACCGACTCGGCCTTAAATACACCATTCATTGTTGAGAGTGCCTGGACTGCCGAGGCAGCGAACTGTTCGTGGTCATACAGGCCAAGCATGGCGCGGACCGGGTCCGTCTTGAACGTGCCCATGTCGGCAACGGACTCACTTACGTGCATAAGAGCATTTGCGAGTTTCAGATGAGCCGCAGCAAGTTCCTGAGGTACCGGGATTTTCATGATGCCGCGGCTAATCTGGGCGTATGAATTGCCGATCGCGACCACCTTCGCAAGCGATACGTCATCACTTTTGTTTATGGCATCTGCAAAATACATCTCTTCGGGTTGATCCATGGGGACGGTGTATGTCACGAACACGTTCTCAACTGCCGCTGCGTATACACGGAGTGCCTCGGGACCACTTCCGGTAACCTGCACCTGACTCGCCAAGTACGTATCTGGATGGCTGCGACTGGCAGCAAGGTCCTCGATTGCTCCTGTCACGAACTTCTGGATTTCGTCCGGTGTAGGGCTGGTGTTGCCACGCTGTGAGAGATACTGCGCAAAGAGTGTGCGCGCAAACTGATCGGTAATAGTTTCTGGAGCGGCCGTTACCCCGGGAGCGGAGCTGGTCGGGGTTGATGTGGCCGAGGCAAAGCGCGGCCTCACGAGACCTTGAGCGACCGCTTCTCCATCTGTTGTGGTTGCATTCACCGAATGCGGGTTTCCCGGGTCAGTACCATAGAGCGCTTCCTCCCAATCAGGGAGGCTGTCGCCATCAGTGTCTTTGGCCGCATAAGACACCAGAAGATCGTGCGTGGATTCTGCGCCCGCACGAGGTAGATGAAACGGCAGAGGACCGGAGATGAGCACCGCGACGATGATGCACCCTACCGCAATAACGGATGCGACGATGATGCCGATGGTGCGAGTAGAGTACGCCACGGTAGATAGAAAAATAGTAGCACGCACGCTGTATGCCATGAGGAACTCGTGAGTGCGGGTGTGCATTGCGCACACCTTATCCACTGCTCTCCACACCGTTATCCCCTACAGTATCCCCGTGAGTGATCGCCACGTTTCGAGTGAAACGTCCTCCGCTCGTGCGTTCGGTGTAATGGCGAGCATTTCAAATGCTCGAGCTATGGTTTCAGGTGACGTCACGGCCTCCAAATTCTTGGCGAGGCGTTTGCGTTTATGAGCAAATCCCGCATGGAGGACCCCAAAGAAATGTGCTTCATCTCTTGGGTCGGGGAATGGGGCTGTGATATTTGAAATATGCAAAACGGCTGAATCTACCTTAGGAGCTGGACGAAACGCACCGCGTGGGACCGTGAACACGTAGCGCGGAACACCATAGAGCTTCACTGATATCGAAAGTACACTTTCCTTCTTACTCCGTGCGATACGTTCCGCTACCTCTTTCTGTACTAAGAGTGTGACTGATTTTGGTTTATGCTCGGTGGTGAGTAAGGTGCGGATGATCTCCCCTGTGATGTAGTACGGGATATTAGCCACCACCGCATATTCGTTCGGCATGCGTGAGAAGTCGAAAGTGCGTATGTCGCCCTCATGGAGCTCAAGTCTTCCTGATGCGATCTCACCGGAGAAGCTTTCTTTAAGTACTGGAATGAGTTCGGCATCCGCCTCGATGGCGATTATCTTCCCTGCTCGAGCGAGAAGCGATCGGGTGAGCATGCCAGTTCCCGGACCTATCTCGAGCACGGTGTCTTCCCCGGACAGTCCTGCCGACTCAGCAATACGATCAGCAGTTGCCTGATGCAAAAGGAAGTTTTGGCCGAGCGATTGCTTTGCACGCATACCTATATATGTATCACTCGTTCACGATCATCCTCTCCATATTCAACGGTCATGAGTCCTGGATCAATATCGTGGAGGAACGACGAAGGCTCCGATAGATAATCCGTGCCGTAGATACGCCGCACGCGAGCCATCGTGAGAATAAGCTCTCGTTTGGCCCGGGTCATGGCGACATAGAACAATCGTCGCTCCTCCTCTTCATCGCGCTCTTCGTCCTCACCCATACCTTCGTGAGGGAACAGGCCTTCCTCCAGCCCCGTTACGAATACGGTTTCGAACTCAAGACCTTTTGCGGCGTGTACGGTCATGAGGGTAACGCCCTTCTTACTCTTCTCGTCCTGTTGCGGGCGATCCATTTCGTCCTGATCACCAGCAAGCGCCGTCTCTGCAAGAAACGCGTTGATACCTTCTTCTCCTGGAAGGGCATCGTAGCGACTCGCGAGGGTCGCAAGCTCCTTCGCATTCCCCAGGCGCTCTTGGTCGTCCTCCCCTCCCCTTGAGAGAGTGGCTTCGAGTCCCGAAAGCTCGATAACTCGGCGCACGAATACGCTCGGCAGTGACGTCTTACTTTCTTCGTGCAATGTGTGCACGATCGATTCAAAAGCATCCACCTTTGCTCTCACGGAAGGTGCAAGGCCGTCTAGGTTTCCTGCCGCCATCTTGGCAACGGTTACTTTACCGATGCCGCGCGAAGGAGACTGTACAGCACGCACGCGGTCCGCTTCGCGTGTGGGATCAAGGGCAAGACGCACCCACGCAATAACATCTTTCACTTCCTTGCGATCAAGGAAGCGGGTGCCAAGCAGGCGATACGGCACGCCTTCTGACAGGAATGCCTCTTCGAGGACTCGGGACTGGAAATTAGTGCGATAGAGAACGGCGATCTCTTCAGGCTCGGTGCCTTCGCGAATCCGCATGCGTGCTTCTCGCGCCACATATCGTGCTTCTTGTTCGGCTGTATCGGAAACGCGCAAGCGGATAGGAAGACCATCGGGATTGTCGGTAACGGCCCGCTTTTCCTTGCGGTTTTGGTTTTTCTCAATGATGGCGTTGCTTGCCGCCACGATGGTCTTGGTTGAGCGATAATTATGTTCAAGCACGATAGTCTTCGCGTTCGGGTAGGTTTCATCGAACGCAAGGAGGTTCTCAATGGTCGCCCCGCGCCAGGTATAGATAGTCTGATCAATGTCACCCACCACAAAGAGATTGCGATGCTTTTCCGCAAGGATGTTAGCGAGGGTTCCCTGGAGTTCGTTGGTATCTTGGTACTCATCAACATGGAGATAGGAGAATCGTTCTTGGGCGCGAGCACGGATTTCGGGGTGTTGCGTCAAGAGTGCGACAGGTTTTGCAATGAGATCGTCGAAATCGAGCGCCTTCTCTTTTGCGAGCGTGTCCTCGTACTTAAACCATGCGTCAGATGTAATGCGCGAACGGAAACCCTCACTCCCGTGACGCTGACGAAATGTTTCGGGAGTCATGCCCTCCCCTTTTGCTTTACTGATGCGAAACAGTACAGAGCGGGGTGGAATCTCTTTGGGATCGATATCCATCTCCTTAAGCGCTTCTTTGATCGCTCGTTCAGAATCATCACGATCGTAGACACTGAAGTATCGAGATATGCCCAAGGCACTCCCGTAGTCCTGGAGAAGTATACGACCAAGGCCATGGAAGGTGGCGACGGTAGGGAGAGACGCCTCTCCAATCAGGGTCGCAAGACGTTCCCGCATCTCTCGAGCTGCCTTGTTCGTGAACGTAACGGCGAGAATACGTTCGGCGGGTGTCCCCTGGCGAATGAGATGGTAGATGCGGGTGGTGAGCACCCGGGTCTTCCCTGAACCGGCACCTGCAAGAACGGAAATCGGCCCTTCCGTCGAAAGGACCGCTTCTTTCTGGGCGGGGTTGAGTCCTTCGAGGTACTGCATGGGGACACTATACCGCGACTCGGGGAATAACCGTTGTGAAAGCCTTTAATTAGGCCACATAGTGGACACACTGGCCAGTTTTATTGCTCTCAACAGGTACAATGTCAACCCGTTGACCCGACTCCTCCCCAAGGTATACTAGCCGCATCCGTTGAAACGCTGATACGCAAGAAATGGCTTTGGTAAGCCATTTTTGTATTCTGAAGATTGCCTGAATTTCCCACCGAACCCTTATTTCGTCTTTCGAAACACCTTCCGATCCTTCCAAACGTTCTTCGGATCGGAACGCATATTGGGCCGCAGGCATTACCGCGCTCGCAGCGATTGTCGCTGGGGCCTCGCTCCTCGCTTTGCCTGTAACGACCAGCGCATTCTGGCCGTTTTCAACGACGCACGCTGCCAACCCAGGTGGCGATCCGCCTATCGTGCATGACAGCAGCCTGCAATTGCTGGCCGCGGCTACGAACGTGGACCCGAACCCGGAAAAGGGCAGCAATGACCTCTCCCTCACCGAGGGCTCCGCGCTCATGGCTAACGCCGGTCCGGATGGAACCGTGGCCGATATTTCTCACGGAAGCGTGGGAGGAGAGATCAGTACCTACACCGTGGATGAGGGTGATACGTTCGCTTCCATTGCACGCAAAAACGGTATCTCGGTGAACACGGTGCTCTGGGCTAACAACCTCACTTCCAAATCGACACTCAAACCGGGACAGACTCTCGTCATCCTTCCGGTTACTGGTATTGAGCATAAGGTGCAGAAGGGTGAAACAGTCGCATCAATCGCTAAGAAGTACGGCGGCGAAACCCAGGACATCATTTCGTATAACGGTCTTGATGCCGACGAGGGCTTGGTTGTGGGCACCACCATCATCATCCCAGATGGAGAACCCGCGGCTGTTTCGGTACCGTCGAGTATAAAGACCAGTACGTCCGTGAAAAAGGTAAACCTTCCGTCCGTTGGAGGATTTAGTAATCCTCTTCCCGCGGGAATCTGTACGCAGGGTCTCCATGGCAACAATGGTGTCGACATCGGTGCTCCGGCAGGTACCCCGATCTACGCAGCAGCAAGCGGTAAGGTCATCATCGCTCTCAACAATGGAGGATGGAATGGTGGCTTCGGTAACTATGTGGTGATCAACCACCCGAACGGTACGCAGACGTTGTACGCGCACATGATCCGCACAGGTACTTCTGTGGGTGCTTCCGTCACCAAGGGTCAGTTGATTGGATACGTTGGTCGCACCGGTAAGGCAACGGGCAACCACCTTCACTTCGAAGTTCACAAGGCAGCCAATCCGTTCTGTCGATAGTAAAAAGGGCCGAAAGGCCCTTTTTACTATGCTTCTGCTATTGACCGCCCCCAGCTGCACCTCCACCTGTTCCGCCGCCCACATTCACGGGAATGTTTACCTGCGGTGTACCGGAGCCCATAAACGAGCCGCGGCCGAATGCGAAGAATGCGATGAGGCCGAGCACAATGACCGCGAGGATGACGATCGCAACGCCCCATCCTCCGCTTGAAGTGTCGGTGTTCGGATTATTTATGACTGTAGCCATGACTGTGAGTTATCGTTGATAACTCCCGTATATAACGGCAGAAGCGCTGAACGGACGATGAATTAAGCGCTCCATTGCGTCGCATGCTACTATCGCTCCATGCGTGTCCCCTCCCCGGTTCTGATTGGTGCGGCAATTGTCCTTGGATGTGCGGCTGCCGGGTTTGGCGGGTATGAATACCTATCAGTTTCCCGTGATCTTGCCACCACTTCTGCACAACGAGCGACGCTGGCGGATCAGCTCAATGAAGCGCGTGAACGGAATCTTGAGCTTTCGGATAAGCTTGCTGCCGAACTCGCGAAGAATGGTGCATTTGAATCTCAAATCCATGACATAGCAAGTACGGTGGGAACCCTCACGAAACTCTCCCAAACGGACAAAGAACTATTACAGAAGTACTCGCGCGTGTATTTCTTGAATGAGAATTACACCCCTTCCGACTTGTCCGAGATTGATTCTCAATACCAACTTAATCCCGCAAAACACGAGCAAATCCATACGAAGGTGAAACCCTACCTCGAACGCATGCTCAAAGACGCTGCGGCTGATGGTGTGCCCATGCTCGTGCTCTCCTCCTATCGGTCCTTCGGGCAACAAGCCGCACTCAAGAATTCGTATCTCGTGACCTATGGATCAGGTAGTAATCGATTCTCTGCCGACCAGGGGTATTCCGAGCATCAGCTTGGAACAGCAGTAGACCTGACCACCAAAGAGCTTGGCACTACTTCCCTCGCGTTCGGTACTTCGGCTGCAGGAAAGTGGCTCAACGAGAATGCGTACAAGTACGGTTTCATATTGTCGTACCCGAAGGGCAATGCGTACTACCAGTACGAACCCTGGCATTGGCGATTTGTGGGGACGGCGCTCTCAACTCGTCTTCAGGAAGATGGGGAGCATTTCTATGATTTGTCGCAACGAGATATAGACCAGTACCTGGTGTATATCTTCAATTAGCTCGGCTCCACTACGGGCGTCGTCTGTGCAGAGAGGGTGCGGTACGCGTGAGTGAAAGCAAGCAGGCTCATCGGGACAGTAACAAAGAGGCCAAGTAGAAGCGCGAGGGCGCCGAGCAGGTTTAGCCCGAGGAGAGCGAGGACAAGCAGGAACAGACGCCATCGGTTTCCACGCGTCATGGCAGCACTTTCCTTCAGTGCTTCAATCGGCCCGAGGCCTCGATCAATAACTAGCTGGCTGGTAAACGTAAGCATGAGCGACACAATGACTCCTGGCACGATGAGAAGAACGTAGCCAACAAAGACGAGTATGGTACGAAGTGCGTCGGTAGCCAGGTACTTCCAGAACGGTCGAGGATTCCAGAGATCGCGCAGGGTCGGAGACATCACCGCGTCATGGGCTTTGAGGTACACGGAGACCACACCCATACCTACGAATATATCCATAGTGACGGAAAGAAGAGTGGAAAGAGCGCTTCCTGCCACATCACCGAAGGTCTTGGTGAGTAATCCTTGCGCAAAGGAGGAAAGAAGGCTAATTGCCACGACGAGGAGTGAAACTTCCACAAAGAACCAAGGACGCGCCTTGAACGTGCGCCACGCAAACGAAAGAATTTCCTTAGGAGAGAGTGTCATGGTTACGAAATATGCGCTTTGCATGTTGCCGCCGCAGGATCTGCCGTAAGGCGAGCTTCTTCAATAGGTTCCCCTCCCACAATGCAGGTGCCATACGTTCCGTCGGTCATGCGTGCGAGAGCCGCAAGTACGGAATCGTATCGGGGTTCAAGTGCCGCAAGTATCGCGTGGTTCTCTTGGAAGCTATCCAAGATACTTGCCTGATCGGTTGGATCTGCCTCTTGACCCGTTTCGGTCGAGCGGGCTTCCCAATCAGATGGATTAGAGGGGTTGCGGCGACCGATGGTTGCGAGTTCTGCTTCAAGAGTGCGCTTCTCTTCCTCAAGACGTTCGCGCAGGTGTTCCGTATTCATGACCGTAACTCTAGCATGCGTTGTACGACCGGCAACGCTATTGCTGTTTGGTTGCTCCAAGCCGATTGATAAGCTCCGCGAATGCAGCTTCATTGCGAGCGATGATAAGCGTCTCTTTATCTTTGTACCCGTACAGCAAGAGCGTATTTCCCCGACTATCCTTAAGTGCACGAACGTCATGGTTTGAGGCCACTTCATCTATGAAGTGGGGTGGGACCTGGGTTGGGGTGGGTGCAGCAACAGTGGTCGTTGCGACTACCCTCTTCCCTTTCACGATAGTGGTTGTCGTGGCTATGGTCGGTTCAGGTATGGGTGCCGGATAGGTGGGATACAGTACCGCGAGCGCGTTCTCCATATTCCCTTCCCACTGCAGCATGCCTGCAAATGTACGTTCGTAAGAAAGGACTTTTAGTATGAAGAAAGCACGAGTTTCTGATCCAGCGTGCACAATACCGACCGTACTGTCAGGAGCGATATTGCGTAGCAGGATGTCCGGAGCGGAGAGCTGGAGCGCGCCCACAAGACGTCCTCCATCAAGGGGTACTTCTATCGTCCCCTTCGGAGTGGTCGATGCTTGGGTGAGATAGACAATACGCACCTGTCCATCGGGTAGTGGTGTGAGAGTGGCATCGGCGAGTGCCTGGAGAAGCTGGGAGCCTTCCCCGGTAAGGGCGATACGATCGTCAGCAAAGATAAGGGAAGGTACGGAGGGTGCTATGGGCACGGATGCGTGGCTTGCTACATACCGATATGCGGCAAAAGCTCCCCCTCCCCCAATCAGGATCAGTACCGCACTCGCTGCGACAATTGCGATTCCCTTGCGTGAACGGGTCGATGGAAGCGTCTTAGGAGCAAGTTTGCCGGCGTCGGCCTCTGCGGCAAGTACGGAGAATGTTGATGCTTCCTTACGATCGATATGTTCGGCAAAATCCGAAGTGTAGGTATGAATTGGGCTCGGGGCAGGCACTTCCGCGGAAGGAGGCGGAGGCGGTGGGATCGGTTCCACTACTGGAGCGGGTGGTGGTGTCGGAACTGGCGGAAGCGGTTCTGGGGTGCGCGGTACGGCAGGAGGCGGAACAATGGGCGCTACATGTGGTAGTGGAGGTGGGGTAACTACTGCAATGGAAGGAGGAGTAATGGGTGGCGGTTCTGAATCTCCCACCGGCGCTGCCTTCGCCTGCGGAGTCGGAAGTGCAGGAGGAAGGAACTCCCCCTCTTTTACTGGATTCTTGAGTGCGCGTTCGCGCAAACGTGCCAGGGTCGCATCACGCTCCGCATTTACGTTCGAAGCAGGTGGTGTTGGAGTCGGTGCTGGTGCAGTGGGCTTGGCATCCTTTGCGGGAGTCTGATCCGACTGCGGCGCAGGGGGCGCTTTCCCAGAAAGTGCGGCCACGTCTTTCGCATACGTGCGGATGTATGGATTATTTGAAGAACCATCCGGCATAGATATATAAAGTATAACCGCACGCCGTATAAACGGCGTGCGGTTTTTGCACGTTTCTTTGTTTATTGGCCGCGGTACCCGATGAGGAATTTCTTCGGATCCTCACACATGTCAGTGAAGGCATGTGCAGCTTCCTTTAGTTTCGCTGAAGAAGATTTGCCAAAAGAGATAACTTCCACCTGGCAGCCCTCGTTCATATCGAGGTACTCGATAAGAGGCACGAAATCGCCGTCGCCCGTGGCAAGAATGACGGTATCGAGCTTAGGTGCGAGCTTTACGGCATCAACCGCAAGGCCCACGTCCCAGTCAGCTTTCTTTGCGCCGTCGGAGAAAACCTGGAGGCCTTTCACCTTGGTTTCAATGCCGATTTTAGTGAGTGCTTCAAAGAATGCTGACTCTTCCCCACTTTCGGTTGAGATAACGTAGGCGATGGCACGGACGAGCACGCGATCTCCGATAGCTTCTTCGAGGACCTTGGCGAAGTTAACGCGTGATTTATAGAGATGTTTGGCGCTGTGGTAGAGGTTTTGAGTGTCTATGAAAACCCCAACGCGCTGCGCAGGATGCTTGATGACAGGCATAAAAATGAGAACTAACGTTTATTAAATCGTGCTCGAGAGGAGCATTCACTAATGGTAGCACCTGCTTACGGACGAAAGCGTAAAGGCCCCAGTGGGGCCTACGCGAGTTACTTCTTGAGACCGAGCTTCTTGATGAGCGCGTTGTAGCGGCGCTTATCATTTTTCTCAAGGTAGCGCAGATGAGCGCGGCGGTCCGCAACCATCTGGAGAAGACCGCGACGGCTGTGGAAGTCCTTCTGATTCTTCTTCAGGTGCTTCGTCAGATCATCGATCTTGCGCGACAAAACAGCCACCTGGACCTCCGGAGAACCGGTGTCGGTGTCATGGCGTGCCGAATCCTTGATTACGGCGGTCTTTACTCGTTTCGTAAGCATTGGGCATACCTTACCACACCTTGATAAAAAGCGCAAGTGTTGCCTGGTCTATCAGTATGGCAGCTCACAATATTGTGCGCACATGCCTGCTATACTTTCTCTTATGGATGCGCAGGATCTAAAGCGCCAATTTCTCGAGTATACGGAGATCGAGAAGGGTCGTGCAGTGAAAACCGTCGAGAATTACGACCACTATCTGTCCGTATTCTTCGATCAGATGAAGATACAGAACGTCCGTGATATCACGGAGGACCGAATTCGTGAGTTCCGCCTGTGGCTGAATCGCCAGCCAGGTACTGGAAACGCCACCATGAAGCGTCGTACGCAGAATTACTACCTCATTGCCCTCCGTGCCTTCCTCAAATACCTACGCAAACGTGGCATCGAAGGTTTGAATCCTGAACGCATTGAACTCGCGAAGCTTCCTGAACGCCAGATTGACGTGGTGACTTCTCAAGAGCTCGATCGCCTGCTTCGTGCGCCGGTGGATGCGCTCGCTAAGGAGGAAGATGCTGATAAACGCTTGAAATATCTGCGCGATACGGCAATGCTCGAGCTTCTCTTCTCCACTGGCCTTCGTGTTGCCGAGCTCTGCGCACTTAATTCCGATATCGATCTTACGCGCGATGATCTTTCGGTACGTGGAAAGGGCGAGAAGGTGCGTGTGGTGTTCCTCTCCCCTGCCGCCAAGAATGCTGTCACTGACTATCTAAAGGCGCGCAAGGATATGGAGGAGGCGCTGTTCGTTGAGGGTCGCCCGAATCGTCTCCATCGCATCACACCGCGTGATGTGCAGCGCCGCATCAAGGTATATGCCGCGAAAGCGGGCATCACCACGAAGGTAACTCCGCATACACTCCGTCACGTATTTGCTACGGATCTTCTTTCAAACGGCGCTGATTTACGCAGTGTCCAGGCTCTTTTAGGACATGCGTCCATCAACACGACGCAGATCTACACTCACGTTACCGACTCGCATTTGCGCGAGATACATAAGCGGTTCCATTCGCGGCAGCAATAGCCGCTTCACTCCTTCTTTACGGCACACCTCGTACAGTGCCGTCATATGAAGGCAACCGACGTAATTGCTCGTGATCATCGCGCGGCAGAAGAACTGTTTGATGCATACAAGAGTGCAGGCGACGAAGAACGTCGCGATCTTGAAAAGAAACTTTTCAAGGCGCTCACGGTGCACGAAATGATGGAAGACACTCACTTCTACCCTGTTTTAAAAGAAGTGGGTGCCGATGAGCCTGCGGTGCAACAGATCCTAGATGAACAAACAAAACTCAAGATGAAAGTTATGGAGAAGGGTGCACTTGAGGTGGTGACGGGCGAGCATGAAGACCGCATCACCGCGATGATGGAAGATGTCCTGGCGCACGCTAAAGAAGAGGAGGATGTCATCTTCCCTCTTGCCGAACAGTTGCTTGGTGCTGCAAAGCTCGAAGAGTTGGGCGAGAAAATGGAGCCAGACTCAGCGGTGGCGAAATCGGAATAACACACGTGTGCGCTAGAATAGGCGCATGCGCATCATGTCCTGGAACGTAAACGGCATTCGGGCGGTCCACAAGAAGGACCAGTTCATGCCGTTTATTAAGAAATATAAGCCCGATATTCTCTGTCTTCAGGAAACCAAGGCTGAACAACACCAATCCCCTATCGATCTTCCGGACTACGAAGAGTTCTGGAGTTCCGCCACGAAAAAGGGATATAGCGGCACGGCGATCTTTACTAAGATGACGCCGAACGATGTGATTTTTGGCATGCCCGAGGACCTGGTTGAAGAGTATGGCCTCGCCGATGACGGATACGGCAATCCGAACGAAGAGGGTCGCGTCATTGCAGCGGACATGCACGACTTCTATGTCGTGTCGGTTTATACCCCGAATGCCAAAGACGACCTCTCACGTCTTGCGCTTCGTCATAAGCATTGGGACCCTGCGTTTCTTGCATACATGAAGCGTTTGGAGGAAGAGAAACCCGTTATTTTCTGCGGCGATTTGAACGTAGCCCACACAGAAGAAGATCTAGCCCGTCCTAAAGAAAACAAAGGAATGAAGGGGTTCACTAATGAAGAACGTGAGGGTATTGATAACGCTATTGCCGCTGGATTTGTGGATACGCTTCGCCTGTTTAAACAAGGAAACGGCCTATATACCTGGTGGAGTCATTGGGGGAATGCTCGGGAACGCAACGTGGGGTGGCGTATTGATTACATCTTTGCTTCTAAGGCATTTGCGAAGCACATCAAAGGCGCAAATATTCATCCGGAAGTTGAAGGTTCAGACCACTGCCCCGTTTCGATAGATATCTAAAGGACATTTATGCACAGATAATGTCCTTGACGATGTCCTTGATAAATCTATAATACTACGTAGCGGGGCAGCAGCCTGGTCGTGAGACTCAAGAGGCTGTCCCGGAGTGGCAGTTCTTTGAGAGTTCTTTCGATCAGGCGCATAGCGTGCGAACCTGGCTGCCCAACGTAGCCGGGGCGTATCCCCTCCCAAAAAAGCGGGGCAAGCCACAAGTTCCACGTGAAAGCGCAGTTTCCTATACCGACCAATCAATTCTCCCGGGGAGCACCAAACAAAAGCCCCAAGCTCCAACCTTTAGCTCCCCAAAATAAGGCCGGTATACACAGAGGCCCTACGAAATGTACACGATTCTCGCGTCCATCTCGTAGGGCCTCTTTCTTTTGGCTGGTTCCACGTGGAACTAGTTCACGTGATGCTTGTGCAGAATCTCTTGTATTTCCTTTTCGTCTTCTTCCTCGAGCTTCTTTTTACCGGATTCGCCTAGCTTTTTCAGCTCTTCCGGTGGCAAAGTAAGCAGTTCTGCGGTCTTTTTATCAAGATATTCCTCGTTATTCTTCTTTGGATCCTCAAGAACCTCTTCAAGCAGGGCGTGGAGGACGTAGCCAATCTTTGGTCCCGGTTCCACGTGGAACTCACTCATAATCCGGTTTCCATCGGTCTTAAGCATCCCAACGGAGATTGGATCGCGGAGAGCCTGCTCCACCATCGCTTTATATTTGCGGAATCGGAACGGCTGTTCCTTGGGACGACCTGTGCCGATACGATCGCAAATACGGAGGTTAAGCAAATCCCATATATTCTCTTCCCCCACATTACGAATGACACGGCGCACAGCTGAAAGGGTTATTTGTTCTGGATCGGAGAAGAACATGTGCCAGCGCACCAGTTTCACCACCCGATCGATAGTTTCACGGGGAAACCGCAGATCCTCGAGAACTTTCTTGGTCACTTTTGCACCTACTACCTCATGGCCGTAGAAGGTCCAATCCTTCTTTTCATCAGACCAGCGACGTGTTTCGGGTTTAGAAACATCGTGAAAGAGCGCCGCCAGACGGATTTCAAAATCCCATTCCTTATCTGCAGCGTGCTGCATAGAACGCATTAAATGGCCAAAAACGTCGTAACTATGGGCCTGATTTTGATCGATTCCTACACCTCGGGTGAGATCGGAGGCTATATATTCCAAAAGCCCGAGCTTTTGAGCCAGAACCATTGCCAGCATCGGTTCCTTAGAGTCCAGGATACGGACCAGCTCATCCCGGACTCTTTCACGTGAAATGTGCTTAAGATTGGCAGATTTCTCCTGAATAGCGGCTGCAGTATCAGATTCTAGCGTGAAACCTAACTCAGCGACTAGGCGGACGGCGCGCATGAGACGCAGGGCGTCCTCTTCAAAACGGTCAGTGGGACTGCCGACAGTGCGCAAAACCTTATCCTCTATGTCCTTTTGTCCTTTATATGGGTCAACGATTTGTCCTTTAGATTCATTGAGCGCAATGGCATTAATGGTGAAGTCTCGACGGGCAAGATCCTCCTCCAAGTTATCCCCAAACGTCACAACATCTGGACGGCGTTTGTCGGAATAACCGGTTTCTGTGCGATAAGGGGTAACTTCAATAACTGCGAGCTTGGGATTCTCAGATCCGGTCTTTATGCCAACCGTGCCGTAGTCATTCTCATAGAACGACTCGGGGAAGACCCGTTGAATATCCTCTGGCTTAGCGTTGGTGGTGACATCCCAGTCTTTAGGTTCGCGATTGAGGAGAATGTCACGGACACAACCACCCACGAGGTACGCCTCAAAACCGGCTTTCCGGAGCTGTTCTGAAACGGTGCGGACCTCTTCGGGGATAGGGAAGCGCATCGAGAAAATACTAGTATGCGCATGGCCTTTCTCCTAGCCTGTAGTATTGTGCTCATACCGCATGCCCCTGTGGTGAAATGGATATCACAACAGTCTTCGGAACTGTTGTTCCAGGTTCGAGTCCTGGCGGGGGCACCATGACTGACCGGCGTCGATTGCTCGCAGTGGCGACCAAATATGGCACTCCAACGTATGTGTACGATCGCGAGGTACTTCGCGACAAATGCGAATCACTCACAAAGCATTTCACTGGTTTTGAAATTCATTACGCCGTCAAAGCCAATAGCAACCCGACGATTCTAAAAGAGGTGAATCGTGCCGGGCTCGGAGCAGAAGCGGTAAGTCCAGGAGAGCTTGATGCGATTGTTGCCGCAGGATTTCCCAAAGATCACATAAGCTTTACGTGCTCCAGCATGACGAAGGAAGAACTCCGATATGCCGCTCGTGTAGCGGGTAGGGTACATCTCGATTCACTCCACCAGCTTGAACTGTGGGGGGCCATGAAGCTTGGAAAGGAAGTTTCAATTCGTCTCAATCAGGGCATTGGGGCAGGGCACCATCAGCATGTGATAACGGGTGGTCCTGACAGTAAATTTGGTATTACGCTCAAAGATCTTCCGGAGGCACGAGTACTCGCAAAGAAATACGGGATGCGCATCACCGGCCTCCAGCAGCATGTAGGATCAAATGTGCTCGATCATCGTCTCCTTCTGATGGCCGCGCGTGCGCTGGCTGATACCGCACGTATTCTCCCTGATGTTACTCACGTCGACTTTGGTGGCGGTTTGGGCGTACCGTACCGCCCGAATCAAAAGAATCTGGATGTCGCAGCATACGGCAAAGGACTTGTTCGTATTGCTGAAAAACTCGCAAAGGATCTAAAACGTCCCCTTACGTTCGCTATTGAACCCGGACGGTACATTGTTGCAGAGTCTGGAACGCTGCTAGTTTCTGTGACAGACATCAAAACCACGAGCGGACATACCTTTGTGGGTGTTAACTCGGGTTTTAATCACCTGGTGCGACCTACCATGTACGGTTCATACCATCACATCGAAAACGTGACGGGGAGAACAGGGAAGGTGCGACCGATTACCCTGTGTGGCAACGTGTGCGAGTCTGGCGATATCTTTGCCTCTAAGCGTGAGATGGCGCTGCCGCGTATGGGCGACGTTCTTGCTATCCGGGAGGCGGGTGCGTACGGGTTCAGCATGTCTTCGCATTACAACCTTCGCCGTGCTCCACGCGAGATCATGCTCGAAGGAACGCGCATGAGAGACATCTCCTTTTCAGCGAGCGAATCCGCTCGTTAGCTCTGGTACGAATCGACACCGTTATGGTATGATGCCTCTCGTTGCGGCTATGGTTTAGTGGTAGAACGCGTCCTTGCCAAGGACGAGACAGGAGTTCGATTCTCCTTAGCCGCACCAGAAGAAGAAATCCCCGAAATCGGGGATTTCTTCGTTTATTGCGAAGAAAGCAAGAATATAAGCCATTTCCTTGTCCGAGAGAGTTGTGGACAAACCTGTGAATTGTGTGGATAAAGGACAAAAGACAGAGCTAGAGAATTGATCTGTGTCGTAGAAGAATACAGAAGTTTACTGGCTATGTGTGTAAGTCATAGATACAATCTGTCTTTCTGAATAGGACATTAGATCTCGAGAGACTGCGCAAATCGAATAATCCTGGTAGGATCACAATTACTAGATCGGGCGATTAGTCGGGGTGTGGTGTAGTGGTAGCACGCATCTTTTGGGAAGATGTAGCTCGAGTTCGAGTCTCGGCACCCCGACTAACTGCCTGATCTAGAAACCAATTGCGTCTGCGATGAACTGCCCGAGTTTCTGTGCAGTAGGTGCGTATGTATTGAGGAGGGTAGTGAGGCTTGATCCAAAGTATTCTCCAAAGCTGCCTTTGTTCGAGTGGGCTCCAAAGTCACGGCGGATGTAGTCGGCCGTAATAGCGTGCATTTTACGCTGACTCACGGGGCCGCTTATCTGACTTGTGGTAATAAGGCCAATCAACTGACCTTTGCTATTTACGATGGCACCACCGGACGAACCTTCTTGAGATGCTGCACTGCCAGCGACCTCAATCACATCAATGGTGGTGGTGTCGAACGTGAAGCGATCAATGATCGTGCTCGTTGCGAAGGTGGGATAAATACCTGAACGGATCTGTGAGCTCGAGAGTTCTTGGGCACCATAGGAACCAATGAGAACTGCATCCCCCGTACGTGGGGAAGTCGGAGAAAGAGGAACCGCAGAGAATGATGAAGGGAGCGAACCTCCTCCTGTCCTTCCTGTTATCGCTAGAAGGGCATAGTCATGTTCGCCCGTTCCTGTGGGTTGCGAACTAATAAGAGTGGTCGGGTTGTCCTTTATCCACTCATCAGAGACGTATATAGGACGTGCGGTGTAGGTGTCGCGAGCAGGACTTCCGGTGCGGATGGTGCAGCTCACCTTGCTGTCACCAAGATATTCCTGGAGAAGCGATGCCTGGGCAACGTGGGCAACAGTAAGAACAATGCCGCGCGAATCGATAATGGTACCTGACCCGGAGATAGAACGGAGCGATCCGTCATGAGCAAGACAAAGGATATTTACTGACGCTTTTTTGAGTGCAGTGAGTGCAGGATTGTCACTCGGTTCTGTTGGAGTGCTTGTGGCAGTCGGAGCCGGTGTTGGTTTAGGTGCTGGAGCAGGGGTAGGGGTGGGAGTCGGAGCTGGCTTCGGGGTGGGCTTGGGTTGAGTGACTGTGGGGGCTGGCGTGGTCGAGGCCTGCTTTGCTGGCGTGCTGGTTGCTTTCGGATGGACAGGAAAGAGTGTCTCAAGAGTGGAAGAGGCAATATCAATACCTGGGAGGCTGGTGGTGCCGAAACTTACTGTCTCGGTTGCTACGGGGCGGAGGCTGGAGGTAGAGCGTGCCGCAGGGACATGTGCTACCGGCCCCGTATTGAAGTACGAGACGAAGAGGGCAAACACGAGTGCGCCAGAAGCCGCAAGGACATGCTCGATATGCTGTCGCATGGCGCCTATGCTACCTGCGAACGCGAAAAAAAGACAGCCGAGGCCTCGTATGGTATCCTCGGCGACAAGCGGGATTAGTTTAATGGTAGAACATCAGTTTTCCAAACTGAGAGCAGGAGTTCGATTCTCCTATCCCGCACTAAACGCAGTTGGCTCCGCCCGAGGCGGAGCCGCAAAGAACTATCTTGGCCACTGGAGATACGCTAGGACCCGTAGTGGTCCGATGGCCAGACCCCGCCGTAATCCTTGGTGATGATGGTGGAGTTCTCGACCTCAAGATTGCGCACAAAGATCCAGTCGGGGTCGTAGGTACCCCATTCATCATCCCCGCACGTACTCCCTTGATAGTGGTGGAACGTGCGCGGCCGAGCACGTGGTGGATGAACAGAAGTAATAGCATCCACAAACTCCTGGTGATAAAGCAGATCATACGGTTTCCTTAGCTCAGGTGAGTTCCACCGGAGATGAGGACTGCCAACGTTTACATTCGCATCTCCCATGATGATAGTCGGTACGTCAGGACCCAGACGAGCTGTGGCGAGATTGGCGAGTATTATGAGTATCGCTGCACCTTCTGCTCGAGCTTGTTGCCCAACATTGTCCATCTGGGTATTTATCACTGCGAGATGTCGATCAGAATCCTTTTCATGAAAGTGCGCCCAACAGGCACTCCGTGGTGCAATGGCATCCCACGCCTTTTCTTGCTTGCCATGAGGGTGAAGCCACTGCACGCCATACTCTAGAAGTTCGAATTGGGTAGGGTCGTAGGCGATGGGGTTTCCATACATACGTTCCTTCACGCCGGCGTACTCGGCTTCAAATACTTCGCAGGGAACAAGCGTAAGGTCCGGACGTTCGAGGTCCTGCCAGTTGCTCTCGGCAAATTCTTGGAAACCGACAATGTGCGGACGGCATTCCGAAAATATCTGACGAGTCGCAAGCTCCCGTTTTGGAAAGCCGTACCCCCGAGGACCCGCCAGGTTGGCGGTCATAGCTACGATCGATTCCACGCCACGTCTCCTGGCTGTAAGGTGCAAGGCCGGGATTGGCCTCTCTCGCGACCATACGAAGAATGAAATGAAATCCGGGTGATGGGTTCGATTGCTTTTCATCTTTCCGGGCGTACGCTTTCCGTATGGAACCGCTGGCTAACCGCATACGGCCCACCAGCCTCGACGACGTCGTGGGGCAGGAGCACTTGATTGGCAAAGGGAAACCTCTTCGCGTTGCCATCGAGAAGAAGCACCTCTTCTCATTCATTCTCTGGGGTCCCCCTGGAACAGGGAAGACAACTATTGCACGCATCTATGCGCGTGCGCTCGATGCAGAGCTCTTTGAACTCTCTGCAGTTTCTGCCGGAAAAGAAGACATTCGCCGTATTGTCGGTGACTCGCAAACGCGAACACTAGAATTCCGTTCCAAGGTGCTCTTCTTGGATGAGATACACCGATTCAATAAATCGCAGCAGGACTTCCTGCTCCCGTACGTTGAAAGCGGTGAGCTCACTCTTATTGGCGCGACAACGGAGAATCCTTCCTTTGAGGTAATCCCCGCACTTCTTTCTCGTGCACGTGTTTTTGTCCTTGAGCCACTCTCGGAAGAGGCACTGCGCGCCATCGTCGCACGCGCAGACGTGAAGCTACCAGAAGATGCGTTTGAATGGCTCATGGGCTATGCCAATGGCGATGCCCGCAAAGCACTCGGCATGCTTGAGGGTACCATTGCACTCTATGGAAAGAAGATTACGGTAGCGAACCTGAATAAGGCGCTTGAGTCGCCACACCTGCGTTACGACAAGAAAGGTGAAGAGCACTACGACACCATCAGTGCGTTCATTAAGAGTATGCGTGCATCACAGCCAGATGCTGCCATGTATTATCTCGCGCGTATGGTGGAAGCGGGGGAGGACCCGCTCTTTATCGCACGTCGCATGGTTATCTTTGCATCCGAAGATGTGGGTCTCGCACAACCGACAGCACTCGTGGTTGCTAACGAAGTGTTTCGTGCCTGCGAAACCATCGGCTATCCGGAGTGTGCGATTAATCTCGCTCATGGTGTCGCATACCTTGCGAACGCCACTAAGGATCGGAGTGCTTACGAAGGTCTTCGTGCCGCTCAGGAAGATGTTCGGAAACTCGGCAACCTACCGGTTCCTATGAATATTCGTAATGCACCCACCACGCTCATGAAAGAAATGGGCTATGGCAAAGGATATGAGAAGTATTCCAAGGAAAGTTATCTCCCCGAGAAGCTTAAGAAGAAAAAGTATTTCAAATAGCCAGAAACCTGTTAGGCTAGCCGAATATGAAGATCGGCATCATGGGCGCCAAAGGAAGCTTTTCCGAGGAGGCTGCCCGCAAATATATCCAGGCAGAAGGAATACCGGATGCAGAGATTGCGTACCTCGTTTCCGCAGAACGGGTACTTTCGTCGCTTGAGTCGGGTGATATAGATCTCGGCATTTTCCCTATCGAAAACAGTAACGGAGGCATTGTGATTGAGGCGGTTCACGCCATGGCGTCTCACCGCTTCACAGTGCAAAAGATGTTTGAAATAGATGTGCATCAGAATCTATTGGTGAAACCCGGTATAAACCCCGATCAGATCACTGCCATTACGTCGCATGATCAGGCAATCAAGCAGTGCCGCATGTATTTGAAACGTAAATGGCCGGGCGTGGAGCTTCAAGAGTATGCAGATACCGCTAAGGCTGCAGAAGACCTCGCAAACGGAACACTTCCGGAAACCACTGCAGTCATCGCGGCGAAGGCAGCTGCGGATATTTATGGCCTCGAGGTGCTCGAAGAAAGTATTCAGGACTTGAAATTTAATTACACAAGTTTTCTCGTTGCGGAACCGTTTCGTGACTAAACAAAAAGACCCCGCGTTATGCGGGGTCTTTTTGTAAGGAGGGATTATTTAACCGAGTCCTTGAGTGCCTTCGCTGCGCGGAACTTCGGCGTGCGAGTTGCGGCGATCTTGATGGTCTCGCCAGTGCGCGGGTTGCGACCGGTGCGAGCCGGACGAGCCTTGGCGCTGAAGATGCCGAGGCCTGCAATCGAGACCTCATCACCGGACTTAAGGCCCGAGGTGATGCAGTCGATGACGGTCTCAACTGCGCGATCTGCGTCAGCCTTGGTGCCGCCGAGAACCTCCTGCACCTTGTTTACGATATCTGCTTTGTTCATAGAGATATTTAGATTTAATCCCTTTCGGGGCGCACATCAGCCCCGATAGAGGGCTACGTGGAAAAGTATAGGAAATGAGCCATTTTACGCAATAGTCCTTGCAAAACCTGGGGATAGTGTTGTTTTGAGGATTTTTTAGATACGAAAGCACCTCCGACACATTGTCGGAGGTGCTTTCGTGGAGATATTTAGCGTGCGAATTCGACGACGCGGTTCTCTCGAATGACATTCACCTTGATTTCGCCCGGATACTTCAGCTCCTGCTGCACGCGTTCTGCGATATCGCGCGCCAGCTTGTGCATGGCAAGGTCAGAAACCTTACCAGGATTCACGAAGATGCGGATTTCACGACCTGCGGCGATAGCATAAGTCTTTTCAACGCCCTCGAACCCTAGGGCAATGCGCTCGAGATCGCCCAAACGCTCAAGATAGCGTTCCACGGTATCGCGACGGGCACCCGGCCGGCCCGCAGAGATGGCGTCTGCCACCTGCACGATGATGGATTCCGGCGTTTCATACGGATATTCCTCGTGATGCGATTGCATCGCCTGGATGACCTCCTTCTTGATGCCGAACTTCTCGAGGATGCGGCGACCAATCTCTACGTGTGTACCCTGCACTTCATGATCCACGGCTTTCCCAATGTCATGAAGGAGGGCGCCTGCGCGTGCCACATCGCTATTGGCACCCAGCTCATCAGCGAGCATTCCGGCGATATGTGCCATCTCTACGGAGTGCTGGAGCACGTTCTGGCCGTAGCTGGTGCGGAAATACAAGCGACCAAGCAGCGTAATAAGGCGAGGATCGAGGCCGACCACTCCTACTTCATACGCGGCCTCCTCGCCTTTCTGTTTCACAAGCTCGGCGACTTCAGCCTTGGCCTTTTCCACAATTTCTTCAATCTTGGCCGGCTGGATGCGACCATCTTCGATGAGCCGCTCAAGCGCAATCTTGGCGATATGGCGACGGAGCGGATCGAAGGATGAGAGGGTAATTTTGTCTGGTGCGTCATCAATAATGACATCGACGCCGGTCGCGCGTTCGAATGCCTTGATGTTGCGTCCCTCCTTACCGATAACCTTACCCTTGATTTCCTCGGAAGGGATCGCGACCGAAAGGGTCATAACCTCACTGTTCACGTTTCCGGCCATGCGGTGAATGGTAGACAGGAGGATGGAGCGTGCTTTCTCTTCGAGCTGCTCGCGGCCGTGTGCTTCAAGCTTCTGTAGACGAGCAAGAAGTGCTTCGGACTGACTCTCCTCAAGATCCTTCATGAGCGCGTCCTTGGCTTCTGATTCTGAAAGACGACCGAGACGAACGAGTTCAAGGCGGCGCTCCTCACGCAGCTTTTCTGCTTCGCGCTTGATGTTGGCTGCCTCGTTTTCGCGGTTGCGAACATCCTCTGCTTCATCAGCAAGGTTACGCTCGCGCTCATCGAGAAATTCTTCGCGTTTTCCAAGACGCTCGGCAGCCTTCTTCAAGAGTTCCTCGCGTTCACGCATCGGCACTTCGCGTTCTTCCACTATTTTCTCAGCACGCGTTTCTGCTTCGCCCACGATGCGGGCGGCACGCTCTTTCGCTTCAAGCATTTGTTGCTTGATTTCAAGCTCTAGCGAACCGCGCTGGCCGAGCGCAATCAAAAGGCGCAGCACATAGCCGACGGCAATGCCGGCAAGGCCCGAAAGAGCCAAGAGGCTCAATATCAGTTTTATAGACATATTCAGATGCCGTCGCCCCGGTCGGGGCGAACGGATTACAAGCTAGATTTGGGAGTAACGGAATTCGGCGTAATAATCGTTCGGTCGTACAGCCATCGGCAGGGTAGCATGAACGCCACATATACGGAAAACACCCCGCCGGCTGGGCCGACGGGGTGTTTCGTGGAGATTACTTGCTCTTATAGACCTGGTCGATGATGCCGTATTTCTTGGCCTCGTCCGCGGTCATGAAGTAGTCGCGTTCGACATCCTTCTCGATCTTCTCAAGTGGCTGGCCAGTCGCCTTCGAGAGGATGCGGTTCAAGCGATCGCGCGTAGCGAGAATGTGTTTTGCTGTGATCTCAATATCAGTAGCCTGACCCTGTGCACCGCCCCATGGCTGATGAATCATCACTTCCGCATTGGGAAGTGCAAAGCGCTTCCCCTTTTCTCCTGCTGCCATGATGACCGCTGCTGCTGACGCTGCCATACCGACACATACGGTCGCAACGTTGGGCTTCACGTGGTTCATCGTATCGAGAATAGCGAGACCGGCGGTGACCGAACCTCCCGGCGAGTTCACGTAGAGATAGATGTCCTTCTTCGGGTCTTCGGCCTCAAGGAAGAGAAGCTGGGCGATGATGAGATTCGCGGTGTCGTCATCGATGCCGCCGCCGAGGAAAATAATGCGTTCGCGAAGCAAACGCGAATAGATATCGTATGCTCGTTCGCCGAACTGCGATTTCTCGATAACCATCGGGACGAGCATGGAAGCGCGGGGTGAGGTGTTCATACGTATAAAGCGTTAGGTGCTCGCATGGTAGCAAAAACTACCATGAAGGGCGAATAAGGACGCTACTCGCCAACGGCCGGAACGACCTGGCGTGCCTGCTGCTCGGCGAGTCGTTGACCCCACACGTAAAAGGCACCGATGACGAGCAGGAATACGATCAAAAGGATGGCAATAACACTTCCTAACGAACCGTGTTCAGTCTGCTCTTCCCCTACGGGAGCAGGATCAAGAACGGGGATGTGAGTATCGGGGGAAGGGGTGTCGCTCATGCATATAAGTATACGCGTTCATGGCGTACCGTGACCTGGGGAAAGCAAAACGCGCCGGCACTATGCCGGCGCGTTTTGCTTCTAGACCCATTATTTCTTGTCTGCGTACATCTGCGCTCCGCGCTCGAATGCTGCCTGGGCAGCATCCTTGCCCTCGAAGCCGCTGATGGTAACCACCTTGTTCTGGAGGTTCTTATACGTGGAGTAGAAGTGCTCAATCTCCTTGAGCGTGTGCTTGTTCACGTCGGCAAGATCGTTCACGTCTTTCCAACGCGGATCATCCACGGGAACGGCGATGACTTTATCGTCCGCGTCGCCGCTATCAATCATGTGCATGATTGCGACCGGGCGGGCGCGTACCAGGATACCAGGTACGAGCGGGTAGCTTGTGAGCATGATCACATCGAGCGCATCACCATCATCCCAGAGTGTCTGGGGCACAAAGCCATAGTCCACGGGGAACGCCTGCGTAGTGTACGAGACACGATCGAGTGCGATAAGCCCCGTCTCCTTATCAATCTCGTATTTGTTCATCGAGCCCTTGTTGATCTCGATGATGACATTCATCTCGTCCTTAGTGCCTGGAGCGATATCGTGAAGAAGGTTCATAGGTAGAGAATAGATTAGGCGTTGTCCGCAATCTGCTCGGGCGACTCATCGCGAGCCTCCTCGTCATCTGCAAGGGATACGTTCTCGTTGAGTGTGGACTCCTCTTCAGCGGGAAGAGTGTTGTCCTGACCCTCGTCTTCCGGGGTGGTGATGATGGATCCCATTTCACCATCGAGCCCTGCTTCCTTGGCCGGATCATTCTCGGCGTCTTCTTCAGCCGCTTCAAGCGCCTCTTCTGCTTCAGCGATAGCGATATCGCCTGGGGTAGCGACGCCCATTTCGTCAGCGATCTCACGTTCAGCCTGGGCACCTACTTCCTCGTCGCTGTCAGCTTCGGCAAGTGCCTCGCCGCCGGTCGACGCAATATCGATGTTCCAGCCGGTGAGTTTTGCGGCAAGGCGTACGTTCTGTCCGCCGCGACCGATCGCAAGTGACTGCTGGTCCTCGGATACCGTCACCGCTGCCCGGTGATCGTCCTCATTAAGCTCCACTTCGAGCACAGAAGCAGGGGAGAGGGCCTCCTTAATGAATGCCGCCTGGTCTTCGCTCCATTCAATGATGTCGATACGCTCGCCACCAAGTGCGCCCATGACGGTCGATACGCGTACGCCGCGCTGACCCACGAGGGAACCGACAGGGTCCACATGTTGATCGACGGATGCGATAGCAATCTTGGTACGGCTACCTGCTTCGCGGGCGATACCCTTCACTTCAATGCCGCCGGATGCGAGCTCGGGAGCCTCCATTTCGAAGAGCTTGATCACGAAGCGAGGATGGCTGCGCGAAAGGCGCAGGTACACGCCGCGGAATCCTTCATCCACTGCGTAGAGGTACGCCTGAATACGCTCTCCAGGACGATAGCGTTCGCCTGGGATCTGCTCCTCGTACGGGATGATACCAGTGGCACGGCCGAGGTCGACGAAGATCGCGCCACGCTCAACGCGCTGCACGATGCCGGAGACCACCTCACCCTTCTTGTGGCCGAACTCATCAAGAATCGAGAGCTTCTCGGCCTCACGGATCTTTTGAATAACGACCTGCTTTGCGGTCTGCGCTGCAATGCGACCGAAGTCGTCCTGCGGCTCAAGCGGGAAAACAATCTCGTCACCAAGCTGTGCATCGCGTTTAATGCGACGTGCGTCCTCAATGAGCATGTGCTTCTCGGCGTCGTAGCGGGGAAGCTCACCCTCGGCTACCTCCTCCTCGCGGTCATGA
This sequence comes from Bacillota bacterium, assembly GCA_050260455.1. Classification (GTDB taxonomy): domain Bacteria; phylum Patescibacteriota; class Minisyncoccia; order Phycocordibacterales; family Phycocordibacteraceae; genus C7867-001. Next base: position 14,900 of record JBLNCF010000007.1, on the reverse strand, counting down.
TGTGGGTGGTGGTGGGGAAGTTCCTCGATCTCCTCACCCTCCTCCGGGAAGCGAACCATCGTCTCGTCGACGACGGTCTTTACCTGCTCGAAGGTGACGGTGCCCGTGTTCATATCGAGCTTGCCACGGACTACCTGTCCGCGCTTTCCGTATTCCTTCTTATATGCGGTTGCCATCGCGCTCTCGATAGCGTCGACCATCGTTTCTTTGGTGATACCGCGTTCTTCGAATTCACCAAGCACCGAATTGATTGTTTTGAGATCCAACATAGGCCCGTTCGTTATTCAGTTGTACGCCCTTTTTAAAAAGAAAGGCCCGCGGGTGCGGACATTTCAGATAGCTAAAACATACCATATATAGGTATTGCGTCAATGAAGCCAGTTGCCCACGGTCAAGAAGAAACTGTTTCGTGCGTATAACGCGGCGTTGATGATGAAACGCGCGCTATACTTTTTGCATGCAGGTCTCTGAAAGCGAATTGAAAACGTTCATCCTCGATTCCGGGCTCGTGCCGCGCAAGGATGTCGAGGCGGCCGACAAAGAGAGCAAAGATCGTAAGCAGTCGATCGGTGACATTCTTGTTTCCCAGGGCGCGCTCACTCCTGATGCGCTTCGTCGCATCAAGGCATATGTGCTGGGCATTCCGTTCGTGAACCTGAAGGATAAGAAAATACCGTTTGATGTGCTTTCGCTCATTCCTGAACCTATCGCACGCACACACAGCATCGTTGCGTTCCGGAAAGAGGGAAATGAACTGGAAGTTGCGATGCTTGATACACAGGATCTCCCGGCAATTGATTCGGTTCGCAAGAAGACCGGTCTCAAGATCTCCCCGCGTCTTACCGACGAAGAGTCGTTGAAGCATGTGCTTCTTCAGTACCAGAAGACCCTCAAGGAAGAATTTGGAGACCTTATATCCACCGAAGCTGGGAAACTCAATCTGGTGCAGGAAGCTATCGGTGAGGACGCGACTGGCGAAGACCTGAAGAAGATGGCCGAGGATCTTCCTATTGTGCGTATCGTCGATACGCTTCTTCGGCACGCCATTATCCAGGGTGCGTCCGATATTCATATTGAGCAGATGGAGAACGAGGTGCTCGTGCGCTACCGCATCGACGGCATTCTTCATGACGCAATGACGCTTCCGAAGAACGCGGGACCTGGCATCATCGCCCGCATCAAGGTGCTCTCGAACCTCAAGCTCGACGAGAAGCGTCTCCCACAGGACGGCCGCTTCAAGATGGAAACGGATGGCGACAAAGTGTCTTTCCGCGTTTCACTCTTGCCGACCTACTATGGCGAGAAGATCGTGATGCGTCTTCTGCGTGAGACAGGTGAAGGGTTCACGCTCGAAGGTCTCGGCTTTCACGGTATGCCGCTTGAGCGTATTCATAAGGCGACGAAACAGACGACTGGCATCATCCTCGTGTCTGGTCCTACGGGCTCCGGTAAGACGACTACGCTCTATACCATTCTCGACATTTTAAATACGCCGGACGTGAACATCTCGACGATTGAGGATCCAATCGAGTATCAGATGAAGCGAGTGAATCAAACGCAGGTGAACTCTTCTATAGGAATGACGTTCGCGGCAGGTCTCCGCGCACTTCTGCGTCAGGACCCGAACGTCATCATGGTGGGTGAGATCCGTGACAGCGAAACGGCATCCCTTGCTATTAACGCTGCACTTACCGGTCACATTGTGCTCTCCACCATCCATACCAACTCCGCTGCGGGTGCCATCCCCCGTCTCATTGATATGGGAGTGGAACCATTCCTTCTTGTTTCCACGCTTCGTCTTGTCGTCGGTCAGCGCCTGGTGCGCCGTCTCTGTGATGACAAGGAAGAGTACACTCTCGATGCAACCGAGCGAGCGAAGATAGCGTCCGAGGACAAATTTGATGCTGCGTTCGAAGCACTCTCCGAGGAAAAGCTCGTGAAAGACGGTGCGAAGCTCGACACGCTTCCGTTCTATCATCCCAAGCCATCTGCTGAATGTGAGGACGGATATAAGAGTCGTATGGGTATTCATGAGATTCTCGATGTCTCACCGGCCATTCGCGAACTCATTTTGCACAGCGCATCACCCGATGCTATCGAGGCGCAGGCGCGCAAGGAAGGCATGCTTACCATGCTTGAAGACGGTATCTATAAATCTGCACGTGGCATCACGAGTCTCGAGGAGGTGCTTCGCGCAGTTTCCGAATAATCGTTCTCGTTGCAGGCTTGGGATCCGGGGTGCCTGGACGGTTTTTGTGCATGCTACGATACTCATCAATGAGATATCGCGTCACCGTACGCAAAGAAGGTGCGTCTGACGAAACGCGCATCATAGAAGCCGAATCACGCTTCAAGGTATACGAAGAGATCCAGAAAGAGGGAGCATACGTTACGGCGCTTACCGAGGCGGGTTCTGGGTTTGATCTCAATAAGCTTCTTAATTTTTCCATCGGCACGGGCGTCAAAACGGAAGAGCGCATTACATTCACAAAGAACCTTGCCTCCATGCTCGCGGCAGGCCTTTCGTTGTCACGTGCTCTTTCGGTCATCGAGCGACAGACGCGTAACAAAGCACTCAAGGCGATCACGATTGATCTCGAGGAACAGGTGAAGCAGGGCGCGGCTTTCTACGAAGCGCTTGGGAAGCACAACAAGGTGTTCTCGAAGCTCTTTATCTCCATGACGAAGGCGGGTGAGGAGTCCGGTACGGTTTCCGAAGCGCTCAAAGCCGTGGCACGACAGATGGATCGTTCCTATACCCTCACGCGCAAAATTCGCGGGGCGATGATCTATCCCTGCATCATCCTCTCTGCGATCGTCATCATCGGCGTGCTCATGCTCATATACGTCGTGCCCACCCTGTCAGCTACCTTTAAATCGCTCGGTGTGGACCTCCCGTTTGCCACCCGACTCATCGTGGGAGCATCCGATTTCATGGCGCAGAACGTCCTCATCGTGTTTATTCTCCTGGCACTCTTCTTTGGGAGCATCTTCGCGTTTGTTCGTTCTCGCGTGGGCCAGCGCGTTATTCTCGCGATTGCCTTGAGAGTTCCCGTCATCGGCGAATTGGTGCGAGAGACATTTGCGGCACGCGTTGCTCGCTCACTCGCGTCTCTCTTGTCTGCGGGGGTTGAGATGCTCTCTGCTCTCGGGATAGCCCAAGAAGTGGTGGGAGATAACGTGTTCGGAAAGGTGGTGGAGGAAGCGCAGGTGCGCGTGAAAAAGGGCGAGGCCCTCTCCGCTGCCTTCGTTGACCATCCCACACTTTTCCCATTCTTTGTGGGAGACATGATCTCGGTGGGGGAGGAGACCGGAAAGGTGGCAGATATGCTCTCGCAGGTTGCCGAATACTATGAAACTGATGTGGAGGATCGTACCAAGGATCTCTCTACCATCATTGAACCGATGCTTATGCTCGTAATCGGTGTCGCAGTCGGCATATTCGCACTCGCGATGATTGCTCCGATCTATTCACTTTCCGACAAGATTTAAAATCAACGCACGTGCATGCGGTATCATTGAAGGATGACACGCGGCTTCAGCTTGGTAGAGGTCGTTATTTCACTCTTCATCATCGGCGTGACCATCATGCTCGCCAGCGAAATGCTTACCCTCATGTCATTGTCGCGACACGCGAAAGACCAAGCACTTGCGCTCTCTATCGCACGTAACGAAATCTCCACCCTGCGCGCTGCAGGATACGACACACTTCCCGCGAGCGGCTCGTTCTCGGATACCCAGTTGTCGTCTCTTCCAAACGGAACTGGCGCGCTTTCCGTTGTCGACTACAACGATCAGACGAAGCAAATCTCTGCGACCGTGTCATGGCTGGAATCGAATGCAACTTCATCCGTGTCTATGACTACACTCGTCACGAAGACGGGAGGGCTATAGCTATGACACGTCACCCGCGCCGTCTGGAATCCGCGTTCACGCTCCTCGAAGTGGTTATCGTCATCGCTCTATTCACTATCATGTCCTTCGCGGTGATTCGGTTCTTCATTAGCTACAACACCTCCTATCTTTTCGAACGTGCCATTACAAGTTCCTCGAGTTCAGCCGGAACGCTCATGAGTGAGATACGAAGCGCTGTACTTCCTGCCGATCAGGTACTTACCTCGCACTCGTTTGGGGGCACCACCTACAGTTCAGCCACATCCACACTCGTGCTTGAGCTTCCCTCTATCGATTCCGCAGGGGTCGTTATAAGTGGAACGTATGATTACATCGCCTTCTATACGGACGGGGCGCGGGTATACGAGATTATTGATGCAAATGCCGCAAGCAATCGCACCTCACGCACCCGCCTCCTTTCCGATTCTTTGAACGCTCTCACCTTTAGCTACGACAATGCCAGTTTCCCCAGTGTGACCACCATAACTGCGGACATTACGACCCAGGCGGGGTATGCCGGTCGTACGACGCAAAGTCATCTACGTGAGCAGGTATATCTACGTAATCTTCCCGGCTCATGATGCATCACTCACGACAGCCTCGCGGGCAGATTATTCTCATGGCGCTAGTCTTCTTCGCGGTCTTTCTTGCGGTTGCGACCGCACTTGCTAGCTACGTAGTCACCTACTACAAGTTCGGCCGTCATACCATCGCTGCCGAGCAGGCGCTTGCACTCGCCGAAGGTGGTATCGATAAAGCGGCGTACCAATTAAATCAGGACAGTGGGTATACCGGCGAGTCGAACCTTGCGATTGGAGAGGGCACCGTCACCATCGCCGTGACGAGTATCGATGCGAATACGAAGCGGGTTACGGCGACCGCGTACGTTCCGAATGCAACCACACCAGAAGCGAAACGCTCGGTGACGGCAAACCTTGCTATCAATTCTTCTGTGGTCTCGTTCCGCTTCGGAGTGCAGGTGGGAAATGGTGGCGTCATCATGGGTAACGGCGCGACCATTAACGGCAATTTGTATACCAACGGAAGTGTTGTGGGCGCAGGAGGTTCCAACGGCATTCCTATCATCACGGGAGATGTGACGGTCGCAGGGGGAACGCAGCCCAGTCCTGATCAGACGTGGAGTACAGAAAACAGTAGTGTGAATGTGGGAGACGCAAACGCACGCAATGCTGTGGCACAAAGTTTCATTCCCGCGACAAGCGGAAGCCTTAATAAGGTATCGCTTTATCTGAAGAAGACCGGCTCTCCGGGCGATATCACCCTCAAGATTGTCTCCGACAACTCGGGTAAGCCATCCAATACCGTGCTTGCGTCCGGTAGTCTTCCTGCGTCATCGGTAGGTACGGCCTATTCCTTCATTGATGGAACGCTTACTACAGCACCCACTCTTACGACCGGTACTACTTACTGGATTGTCGCAATTGCCTCTGTTAATTCATCCAACTATTTCGTGTGGGGAAGCGACAGTGCTGATGGATATGCGAACGGCACGGCCAAATCAAGCTCGAACTGGAGTGCGAATAATGCATCCTGGACGTCTCTTGCGAAGGATGCCGACTTCAAGAGTTGGATGGGAGGAGTAGTGACGTCGCTGTCAGGAGTACAAATAGGAGGTACGGCGTGGGCCCACGCGATGTCCAACTGCACCATTGCAGGTGATGCCAAGTACCAGACTATTTCTGGCTGTACTGTTTCGGGTACTCAAACCGTGGTTTCCACAGACGCTTCGCCGGCGGCCATGCCTATTTCGGACGCGCAAATCACTGACTGGGAAAGTACGGCAGCGAACGGAGGCACCATTGCCGGCAACTATACGATTACCGGTTCGCAGTCACTCGGACCCAAGAAGATCGATGGCGACCTCACGGTGAACGGAACGCTCTATCTCACGGGACCGGTATGGGTGAAAGGAAATGTTACGTTTGGCAACAACTCGGGACTTATCGTAAGCGCTAGTACCGGGAACAATGGTGCAATTATTATTGCGGATTATCCGGGAGGAGAGGCCACCAAGGGTATCGTGACGCTTTCCAATAACATGACGATTTCAGGTAATGGTAGTGCCAGTAGCTACCCCATGATCTTGTCGACCAATACGGGGAGCTCCGCTATTACAATGAACAACAACTCAACGAGCGTCATTCTGTACGCACCCGATGGTACCGTTACCGTGAGCAACAATGCGACCGCGAATCAAATCACGGCAAAGACTCTTAATCTCTCGAATAACACCACCGTTAATTATGTAAATGGGCTTCAGAATCAGAGCTTCTCGAATGGGCCGGGCGGTTCGTGGACCTACGTTTCCGGTACCTACAGCATTACGCACTAGCTTTCTCGCGGGAGACACGGTACAACTCTGATAGGCGTACCGTAACAGTGCGAGGGGGGAGGGCCCATGTCGCAACCGCACCGTACTAACCCACTCACTACCATTTCCATCCCGGTAACGAGGATAACCGCAACGGTAAAAAGGTTAGCCAGCATTTCGTCTGATTCGGAAATGAGGAGCGATACCTCCGTTCGGACATATGCGTGCTCGTCAGGAGAACTTGGTGACGGCCTTTTCCTTGAAGTGGTGTGTCGGAGGGCACCGTACTTCAAACTAGCCGTGTTTGTATCGGGGAAGATCATACTGTTCCACCCGGTGGTAGAGGCAGCGTGTCGTCGGATAACCATGCTCACGCTAGACGATCGGCAAACCCTTGATCACCTGCTTCGGACCCATCTCAAGGCTCCCGAGCCTCCCGAGAAACAGGCGGCATAAGACTACAGAGGATCTTTCACGGACGGCGCATGCGCCGTCCACCTCTTTTATTGCGTGCTACCATTTCCGTAATGCTCATCGTCGCCAACTGGAAAGCGTACGTAGAAACTTCCGAAAAGGCGAAGCGGCTGCACGCGGTAGCGAAACGACTTGCCGCTACGAGTATGCACGATATCGTAATCGCTCCTCCTGCCGTATACCTCGGCTATCTTTCAATCGGCAATCGCACCAAAGTACAATTTGCTTCCCAGGACCTTTCAATATCGGAAGGTGGTGCAGCTACCGGCGAGACCACGGCTGTGCAGGTTACAAGCACGGGCGCTTCCTATGCGATCATCGGACATTCGGAACGTCGCGCTCGTGGTGAGACGGACGATACTGTTAGCGCAAAGGTAGAACGAGCGCTTGCGGAAGGCCTCACTCCCATTGTGTGTATAGGAGAAAAGGAGCGCGATGCGGATGCTCGATACCTCGCTCATCTGCGTGATCAGATTGCTGCGGTGTACGGATCTCTGTCTCCAAAGGATCGAGCGCGAATCGTACTCGCATACGAACCGATCTGGGCAATAGGTAAAACGGCGAGCGAAGCGATAACCCCAGTGGATCTTACGGAAATGATTCTCTATATTCGGAAACTCCTTACGGAACACCTTTCCGGTAAGGCGAGCACGAAGACGCGTATTTTGTACGGCGGCTCTGTTGAGCCCGGAAATGTCAGAGCACTCTCCACCAGCGGCATCGATGGCTTCCTCATCGGGCATGCAAGCACCGATGCTGCTTCGTTCGGCGCGCTCGTCAAAGCGGTCGCCTGATATGCGCGGTATTAAAAAGATTCCAAAGCTTGCGAATGTGCCGGTGCTGGTGCGTGCCGCACTTAACGTGCCGGTTGAAAACGGTACGGTTACCAATACCTTTCGGTTACGTCAGGCACTTCCAACCATCGAATACTTGCAGAACAAAGGAGCACGAGTCATCCTCTGTGGTCACATCGGTGATTTAGGTACCGAGACATTCGAGCCGGTGTATCAGGCGCTGAAGCCGCTTATTCCACGTTTGGAATTTTGTCCGGTCTCGGTCGGTAAAGAGGCCCGTGAGGCAGTGCGTAGTATGCGTGCCGGCGACGTACTCCTCCTTGAGAATCTGCGTCGACATCGGGGTGAGAAAGCAAATGATCCAGAGTTCGCACGGGAACTAGCGTCTCTTGCAGACGTCTTCGTCGAAGACTCGTTTGATGTGTGTCACCGCAAGCACGCATCGGTCGTGGGTGTACCCGAGCTCCTCCCCGCGTACGCCGGACTGCTTCTTGAACGCGAAATAACTGAACTTAAGAAAGCGCTTAATCCGAAGCGTCCTGCGGTAGCGATCATTGCAGGTGCGAAATTCGCGACCAAGGAGCCGGTCATTGTTTCTCTCTTGCGTTCGTACTCGCATGTTTTCATCGGTGGAGCCATTGCCAACGATTTCATACAGGCTCAGGGTCATCTCGTGGGCACCTCTCTTACTTCCGCTGCTGATCCTCGAGAGATTCGTACACTCCTTGGGCAACCGCAGCTCATCACACCTCGCGATGTCGTTGTCGCACCGCTCGGAGCAACGCGAGAAGCAGGTACGGTGGTGGATATTGGACAGATACCTTCTGATCAAGCAGTTCTCGATATTGGCCCTGCCTCCATCGAATCACTCGCACCATATATAAAGAAGGCGAAGACCATTTTGTGGAATGGAACACTTGGCCAGTATGAGCACGGTTTTATTGAAGCGACCGAATCACTCGCCCATCTCATTACGGCAACTAAAGCTCGTACGGTGCTCGGAGGGGGAGACACGGTCGCTGCAGTTGAAGCTCTTGGTCTCGCACCACGCTTTTCATTTGTCTCCACGGGCGGGGGTGCCATGCTCGACTTTCTTGCATACGGCACTTTGCCAGGTATCTCTGTATTGAAATAAATCGAAGTACACCGTACGCTATCCGGAACTCAGCCGAAAGGAGGTGGGTGCAATGATCTTTCCAAAGATCGAAGGACAGCCGGGGTACGTGAACCTCGCTTTGTACGCGCCTGCCTGGCTGGCGCGCAATGGATATGAACAAACGGACGAGAATCCGCTTCTTGATCCTGATATGTGTGAACGCATGGTGCAGGAGCTCCACGAGGAGCTCGGCATCGCCTATTCCTATGGTGGCTGGCTCGAAGACCGCACTGAACTCTGGCGTGGTTCCTATCTCGACGCGATGGGACCGCATCTACATCTCGGTGTTGATTTGAACGTGCCGGCTGGTACACACGTTGCCTGCCATCGAGGCGGACGAGTGCTGCGTATCGACAAGGATAACGAAGCACATGGGTGGGGGACCCGAATATTTATCCGTCCCACCGACCGTCAGGACGTTGTCTTGTTGTATGCGCACCTGGGAGTCCTAAGTGTTCGTGAGATGGAGCCTATAGCACCCGGCGACGTCTTTGGGCTCACGGGCCCTGCATCAGCGAACGGCGGATGGTTTCCTCATTTACATGTGCAGGCGCTCTCGCGCGAAGCGTATGACTTATTCAAGAAGGAACCCGACGCGCTCGATGGATACGGTCCGGCAGGTGAGCGGGAACAGCTCGCACGTCTATATCCGGATCCCATTCCGTTTATCGGTCTTTGATTCTTTGTAGCTCTCTAGAACTGGGCGCCCGTTTGTTGCGGGTGCCCTTTCTGTTGCCTGCTATCCGTTCAACGCCTTCCGGATGCTTTCAGCTACACGCTCCGCTTCTCCATCGGCGTATTGTTTCTTGGAGTACGAAAGTACCCCGTCGCCTTCATGCCGAGGAATGATGTGTACGTGAGAGTAGAAGACTTCCTGATTAGCCGCCGACTCATTGTTCATGGCGATGTTGACTCCGCCCGCGCCGACCGCATCACGCACTGCGGGAGCAAGACGACGAACGGTCTCCATAAGCGCGGTCCAGGACTCTTCCGAAATGTCGAAGAGATTGCGTGAGGGTGTTTTTGGCACCACGAGTACATGGCCAGGATTGTTCGGTGCGATATCAAGAAAGGCGAGGGTGGTCGCATCCTCGTAGACAATGTTGGCCGGGAGCTCACGGGCAATAATCTTCTCAAAGACGGTGCGTTCCATATGCGCACAGGATACTCCATAGGAGGTTTGATACAATCAGCCCACGATGTTTGAACTCCATGAGCCGCTCGACGGTACGGTACGCGAAGCGCTCGCTGCGTACGACGATTTCACGGCCTCTCTTTTAGCACGTCGCGGGATTTTAAACGAACAGGATGCAGAAGCATTTCTTGCTCCGTCCTATGATTTACATATTCACGATCCGATGCTGATGACGGATATGCCGAAGGCTGCCGAGCGACTCGCTGGTGCAATAAGTAGTCGCGAGGGCATCACTGTTTGGAGTGATTACGACTGCGACGGTATACCGGGTGGGGTCGTGTTACACGATTTTCTCAAGAAGACGGGAGCTGATTTCACAAACTACATCCCGCACCGGCATGAAGAAGGATACGGTGTGAATGTTCGCGGCATTGAGCAGCTTGCGAAGGATGGAACAAAACTCATCGTTACGGTCGATGTCGGCATTGTTGATACTGCCGCTGTCGTGCGCGCCAACGAGCTTGGCATGGAAGTTATCGTGACCGATCATCACCTTCCTGACGGTGAACTTCCGCCGGCGTATGCCGTCATCGATCCGAAGGCACGTCCAGATGAGACGTATCCGTTTAAGGAGCTGTGTGGAGGAGGACTCGCGTGGAAACTGGTGTGTGCAACGCTCGCACATGGATTTGTCGGCCGCGATGAGATACCGCTCGGATGGGAGAAATGGTTGCTCGACATGGCAGGACTCTCCACCATTGCGGACATGGTGCCGCTCGTCGGGGAGAACCGTGTCATCGCTGCGTACGGTCTTAAGGTCATGCGTAAGTCGCCACGGGTCGGGTTCCAGCGGCTGTGCAAAGTAGCACGGGTGAATCAGCGCTTTATCACCGAGGACGATGTAGGGTTCATGCTTGCTCCGCGGGTGAATGCTGCATCACGTATGGGAGATCCGCGAGATGCGTTCGCTCTTTTCACGACGACAGATGAAGCAGAGGCAGATATGCTTGCGAAGAAATTGGAGTCCGCGAACCGTTCTCGTCGTGCTGCTGCCGGCGCGATAACTCGCGCGGTGCATGAGCGGCTCGAGAAACGCAAACAAGAGGGAGGTGTTCCAGAGGTAATTGTTCTCGGTGATCCCGAGTGGCGACCAGGACTTCTTGGGTTAGTTGCAAATGGTATTGCCGAGGAGTACGAACGACCGGTCTTTTTGTGGGGACGTGAAGGCAACAATACATTAAAGGGATCGTGCCGAAGTGGAGGTACGGTGAGCGTGAACGCACTCATGCATGCGGCATCTGACGCGTTCGTGCAGTTTGGTGGACATGCCGCGTCAGGAGGATTTAGTGTCGCGCCCGACAGAATCTTTACCTTGGAGGATCGGCTGGTTGCTGCGTTTGACTCATTGCCTCATGGAGACAGCGAGGAAGCGCCACGGGCAGACGGCCATCTTGTTCCAGAACAGGTTTCTCTCCGCCTTCTGTCGTCTCTCGAACGCTTTGCTCCGTTCGGTATGCTGAACGACAAGCCAGTGTTCGCGTTTCATGATGTGGAGGTGGCAGAGGTTGCATGGTTCGGGAAGAACGAAGAACATCTCCGTCTTCGCGTGAGGCGCGATCCCGTTGATAGCGAGACCATTGAAGCCGTGGCGTTTTATGCAAAGCGGGAACTGGGAAACGCGTGTACGGTACTTGCTGCAGGTTCGCGCATACATCTTCTTGCGCACCTCGAACGCGATCAGTTCTCACCGCGTTCTCCGGTGCGGCTACGTGTGCGTGCGGTGCGGTAACCTCTGCTATGCTTAGCGGCATGCAGTTCACTCTCTACGCCGATGGTGGCGCACGCGGCAATCCAGGACCTGCGGGTGCTGGAGCCGTGGTCTTTGATGCAATGGGGAAGCGAGTGGTCGAGGTCTCGGACTATTTAGGTGTTGCCACCAACAACATTGCAGAATACGAAGCCATCATTCGCGGGCTCAAGGCGCTTATCGCTGAATTCCCAGCAGAGGTTCTCAAGTCGACACCACTGGCAATTCGCATGGACTCGAAACTGGTCATTGAGCAATTGTCGGGCAACTATAAAGTGAAACATCCGAATCTCGTTCCTCGTTTTCTTGAAGTGAAGAATATTCTGGCGCGCTCGTTTGGAACGGTGACGTTCGAACATGTGTATCGCGAGAACAACAAGGATGCTGACGCGCTTGCCAATCGCGCGATGGATCGGCAGGCGTAACTCTCCATGAGAGATGTGCTCGCACTCGTCGGGCTCACCGGATTTGCTCTCGGAATTCTTATTGCATCTTTGTATTCCGTTTCATGGATATTCATCGTCCTCACCGCCCTGTGGGGCATTATCTTTTGTGGGGCATGGGTAGGGAGACGGCGCGTGCACTATCTTTTTATAAGTCTGTTTGTGCTCGGAGTCTTTCTGGGTGCCGTCCGCGTGACACTTGCTCCGCAGACCTCACCACCTGCCTTTCTCCCACTTATTGAACAAAAGGTCGCCCTCGAAGGAGTGGTCGTTGCTGATCCAGACATCCGAGAATCGAGCACGCGAATAACGGTGCGAGTGGGGTACCACAACAGCCAAACTGATGTACTTGCGGTGGTTGACCGCTACACTTCGGTTACGTACGGAGAGCGGGTGCGTATTGAAGGAACGCTCGAGCGGCCAGAACCATTTGATACGAATGGTGGACGAATCTTTAGGTACGATCGATTCCTTGCAAAGGATGGAGTGTTTCTCATGATGTCGCCTGCGCGCATTGAGATTCTCGCGCCTGCGCGTGGAGTTGGTGTGCGCATGGCTGCGCTCCTCTACGAGACAAAACATTTATTTATCCGTGGTCTTGAGAATGCGTTGCCTGAACCAGAATCAAGTCTCGCGTCCGGGATCATCGTCGGCGGGAAGCAGGGACTCGGAAGCAAGCTACTTGATGTGTTCACTACAAGCGGACTTCTGCCGGTCATTGTGCTGTCTGGATACAACGTAATGATCGTGGCTGAAAGTGTGTTGTCGGGACTTTCATTCCTTCCAAGGCACTTTGCACTTGGCATGGCAGGAATGATCGTCACGCTCTTTGTTGCGGCCGCAGGTGGAGGAGCGTCTGCGATTCGTGCTGGGGTCATGGCAGGACTCGCACTCTATGCACGAGCAAGTGGCCGCACATACAGCGCACTTCGCGCACTCGCATTCGTTCTCGTACTCATGCTCCTGCTGAATCCTCTCTCGCTTGCATACGATCCTGGATTCCAATTCTCTTTTATGGCGACACTCGGATTGATTCTCGCATCGAGTCCTATCGAAACGCAGCTCACTCGGGTGCCATGGAAATGGCTTCGAGAGATTATTGCTTCCACACTTGCCGCACAGCTATTCGTACTGCCGCTCCTTTTGTACCAGTCCGGCAATTTGTCGTTCGTATCCATCCCTGCAAACATCCTGGTGCTCCCCGTCATTCCTCTGGCGATGCTGCTCTCGTTCATCGCAGGTCTCTGTGGCATGGTGATCGCTCCAGTCGCGCCATATATGGGAGTGCCTGCATGGGTATTGCTTGCCTATGTTATCGGCGTGGCCGAAATCTCTGCTCGTTTACCGCACGGGAGTGTGATTATTCCTGCATTCTCATTCGTGTTCGTGATCCTGGCGTATACCTTCATTGCATGTGGCGTGCACAGGCTTGCCAAACAGCACAAAAAGAACGAGCCCGACTAGCGGGCCCGTTCTTTTCTCCTTAGTTACGCGGCAGCCCGTTCGAATCGCTCTTCGATAACGGTCCAGTTCACGTTATCAAGAAATGCGGAAACATAATCGCCCTTTTGTGCAGGGACATAGTCCACCATATAGGCGTGTTCCCACATATCGACGGCAAGGATAATGGGAAGCCCCGAAAGCTGACCTAGTTGGTGGTCGTCTACCCACGCGGTGTGTAGGGTTTTGCCGGCAGGGTCGTAGTACACGACGGTCCAGCCGATGCCGCGGGTACCGGCAACTTCCTTGATGTGGGAGATGAAATTCTCGCCACTGCCATAACGTTCGGCCGCTGCTTTCGCGAGCGCGGATTCGGGGGAGCCTCCTTTCTCGCCCTCGAATTGTTCGAAATAGTACTCATGCATGCGCATGCCATCGAATTCAAACCCCAGACGACGACGCAGTTCGTTGATGGCGTATGCATTTCCCTCGGCGTCCGTTTCCTTATACGCGGCGATCTTTTCCATGATCAGATTCACATGCTTCACGTAGCCCTGGTAGAGCGCGAGATGCACCTCTATCTGCTTTTGTGAGAGTCCCTTAAGTTCAGGGAGGCTGAATGTGCGTGCGGTGTAGGTCATGGAGGCAGTATAGCAAGTGAGTCTGAAGATGAGGGGAACTAGGCACCAGTAAATCGATCGCGGTCGCGTTCAGTCACTTTATCGAGTGACAGACGAATGGCTTCATCGAGGTCGATGTCGTGTGCATTCGCGAAGCAGATAAGCGTATAGATGATATCGCCAATTTCCTCGGCCATGTCCTGCTTCTTCTCATCCAGCTTTTTCTTTTTCGGACCATAGACATGGTTCACGAGCCGGGCAAACTCTCCACCCTCCTCAAAGAGTCGTGCGGTTATGGCGAGCGGCTCCCAGTATTCCCAGCCCTGCTGCTTGAACCAGGCGTCCACCTCTTTCTGATACTCCTTCATACCGGTGCGTTACGGGTAAGTACCCATAGTGTACCCGACTATACTGGGAAGGATGTCCTCCCGCCCGACCTATGTACTGCTGATCCTTCTTCTTCTCGCTGCGAATGTGGGGATAGGGGTACTTATCCTCGGTCCGCACCTTCATCCGCTTCGCGTCTCGTTTTTGGACATCGGACAAGGCGATTCCATACTCATTCAAAGCCCCACCGGCGCGACCATGCTGGTAGATGGGGGACCGGATCGTTCCGTGCTGCGACAACTCTCTCGCGAATTACCTCCGTGGGACCGACGCATCGATGTTATGGTCGAGACTCATCCGGACAAAGATCATATAAGCGGACTGGGAGATGTGCTTGAGCAATATCACGTAGGGACATTCCTCGAATCAGGCATTCCGGATGCAACGAGCGTGTCGGAATATGTCAAAGAGGATGTGG
>JBLNCF010000006.1:0-11472 GCA_050260455.1 Bacillota bacterium | reverse complement strand
AGCACCATGTATGCTTCCCTGCTCTCCAATCTCCTTCCAGAGGTGTTCAGTGAGGTGCGGCGCAAAGGACGCAAGAAGGAGGAGGAGTGTACGGAATGCCTCACGGGGGACTTGAGAGAGGTTCTCGAGCTCACGCACCAGCACCATGAGTGCTGAAACCGCGGTGTTGTACTTAAAGCGATCAATATCGCTCCCCACCTTATGAACAGCAAGCGCAAGTGAACGCTTCACTTCGTGTGAAGGGTCACTGTCGTCCATGCGTTCAGAGAGCGCGTACACACGTTCGAGGAAGCGGCGCATGGACACCACGCCGTCGAGATTCCACGGATAATTACCTGGTTCGTTATAGGGTCCAATGAAAGCAAGATAGATGCGGACCGCATCGGCTCCATACTTAGCCACGAAGTCATCTGGGTTAAGCACATTTCCCTTCGACTTGCTCATCTTCTGACCGTCAGGACCAAGGATAAGGCCTCGATTAAAACGCTCGGCGAATGGCTCGGCCACGGGACACAGTGCAAGGTCGTAGAGGACCTTCGTAAAGAAACGTGCGTATAGAAGATGCATGGTCGTGTGTTCGCTGCCGCCCGAGTAGCGATCAACGGGCATCCACTTCTTCATGAGTTCCTGATCGGAGAAATCATGGTCATCCTTCGGATCGAGATAGCGAAGGAAATACCAAGAAGAATCGACGAACGTATCGAGAGTGTCATATTCAGGAGTCCAGCCTTCGCCAAAGATGCGCGTTACGCGCTCATGGAGTTCTGTCGAGGAGGCGAGTGGAGACTTTCCAGCTCCCGCGGCACCCGGCGTAAAGTCCACGTCGGTGGGGAGAAGCCACGGCAAATGTTCTTGAGGTATGGGATGAGGATTACCTTCCGGATCGTAAACGATAGGTATCGGGCATCCCCAATAACGCTGTCGCCCCACTGACCAGTCACGAATGCGGTACTGCTTTACATGCTCACCACCGATCGCATCTACCATCTCACCCATTGCCTCACGGTTCTCGCGACCATCGAACGTCCCTGAATCCTTGAGAATTCCATCGCCAGTGTAGAGAAGATCGGTCTTATCAACGAGATCTGCGACGAAATCCCCCTCGAACACCGTGAAGAATGAGCGGAGGTCACTACTCTTCGTCCACACAACGTCATGCATTGCCTCTTCTTCTGCAGCCAAAGGCTCCCGTTCGTCGTTCTCAAGTTCGAAGAATACATAGTGGAAATGTGCCCATCGATTCACCTTCTTCATGCGGTGATAGAAAAAGGTATTGATGGTGTAGTCAGGCCGTTCAATGTGCTTCAGGTTCTTATACCCCGTTTCCTCAAGCACTTCGCGGCGTGCTGCCTCGACAATATCCTCGCCTTCTTCAATACCTCCGGTGACCTGACCGCGCATTTCCATACCCTTCCAGCTGATACAAAGATACGTATCATCTTTGGGGTTGCGAACGACTGCACACACCGCTTCGCGATGCACGATTTCTTCTCCCGGACGGAATGCCTCATCACCCTTGGTGGATACGAACTTCGGTTCGATGACCTGCTTGATCGGTAATCCGTGCTTCTTTGCAAATTCGAAGTCGCGTTCATCATGCGCAGGGACCGCCATGACGGCACCAGTACCGTACGAGGCAAGCACATAGTCAGCGATATAGACAGGGATCTCTTCTTTGGCGGCAGGGTTGATCGCTGATATTCCTTCGAGCTTCACCCCTGTCTTTTCTTTGTTCTCACTTCGCTCGCGTTCGGTCTTCTTACCCGTCTCGCGCTGGTACGCACGCACCGCATCGCTATTAGTGGCGTGTGTAAGGAGTTTCTCAACTTCCGGATGTTCGGGTGCTAGCACAAGATAGGTTGCCCCAAAAATGGTGTCTGGGCGCGTGGTGAAGATCTCAATATCCACGTTCTCACCGGCAAGGACAATCGGGAAGGTCAATTTTGCTCCTTCAGATTCCCCGATCCATGCACGCTGTGCATCTTTGATCTCCTCGCGCCAGGGAAGCGGATCCAGATCCTTTAAGAGGCGGTCTGCGTATTTAGTGATAAGCAAGAACCATTGAGTAAGATTCTTGTCCTCCACTTCCGCACCACAACGCTCACAGTGTCCATCGTTCACCTGCTCGTTGGCAAGAACAGTTTGGTCATTAGGACACCACTTCACCGCGGCCAGACGACGCTCAGCGAGGCCATGCTCGTAGAATTTAGTGAAGAGCCACTGCGTCCACTTGTAGTAGGACGGGTCGCAGGTAATGACTTCCTTTGACCAATCCATAGAGGCACCCATGGAATCAATCTGCGCCCGCATGCGCTCCATATTCTCGTACGTCCACTTCTTAGGATCGAGACCATGCTTTATAGCGGCATTCTCTGCAGGAAGACCGAACGCATCGAACCCTACCGGGAAGAGTACGTTCTTCCCTTCCATCCGCAGTTTTCTGGCATAGATGTCCGTCAGAGCGAAGGCATACCAGTGACCGAGATGAAGATCTCCGGACGGATACGGAAATTCAAAAAGGAGATAGTACGGGTCTTTAGTGGAGTCAGTCAGGTCGGCACGATAGAGATCGAGCTCTTTCCAGAGTTCGCGAGCGGCAGGCTCTATCTGCGTGTGGTCGTACGATTCCCGCGCCATACCCTACTGCAGACTCTTCGTTGTCGGGAGCGGAGGATAACGCTCCGGATCAATGGTGCGATCGAAGCATGTCTCACCCGCTTCATGCTGCCAATTCCCTGTTAAGACATCGGGTCCCGCAGGCATAGAGAGTTCGGTAGGACCCCGACCTTCGGTGACAGGACTCGGAGCGCTGAAGGTTGCACAGAGTTTGAATGAGAGCTTGCCTGTTGGTTGATACGTATACGAGACGCCGGTCAAGGGATCCGTAGGAACGGAGTAGTTAGTGAGGGGATCATTGAGATCAGTAAGCGATTGCGGAATAGAGCGTTTCTGCTGAAAATAGTTCACCACCTGATACTGAATACCCTGGAGATCGCTTACCCGTTCACTATCCAAGCGAAGTTGCCGGATATGAGCTGGAGAACCGATGATAAAGAAGCCTGCCACGACTGCGGCGGCGGCTCCTATGGCAACAACAATTGCCGTGATGCGAGCACGGTCGGCATGCCGCACCCAGTATCCACGAATGTCAGCAAGGAAATACAGGAACGCAATACCTGCGATCACAAGAATAGTGAGAACCTTAAGACCGAAACGGACTGTTACTTCTCCCCCAAGGAATACATTTATCAGGGTCACCAAATCGATAAGCATTGTCGCTGCCGCAAGAAAAAGGGTGAAACCTACCGCCCAACGACGTACCCAGATACCCGCCTTGCCGGGTTCCGCCACTATAGAGCGATGAATGAGCCAGAGTAGTGCGATGAGTGTCGGCACAAGTACGATGATGCCGGCCATGGCGACACGGACCGGACCGCCATACGGATCAGCATAGGATGCAAGCGGATCCGGGAACATGCGGTTAATGTATTCAAACTTGAGGGCGATGAATGAGGTGATGCTGCCATAGAGGGCGATGATGGCCCCCAGCCAGAGAAAGAAATCCTTAGGAGAAGTCCCAGAACGGGAGGGTTGCTGTGTCGGTTCCATAGTGGGATGGATTATACCACAAAAGGTAAAACCCGCCGTTCGTTTCCTACTAGGCGGGCCGCTCACGATCAGCGAGCAGTTTGGCCAGGGGTTCCTCAATGAGTGGGAAATGTTCAATGTCGAGAAGGGCGAGTGGTCTTTCGGGCGTGTCTGGGAAAGCTATGGCTTGGAGCATTGCATGCTCTTCTTCCGTTATCGCAATACCCAGATACCGATTCCATGGGCATCCTGGATACTGAGACCAGTCCACAGCCATCTCGTCATCCAGTCCGTACGATACCCAGGCGTGGAGCATCGGCTCAATCAAATACCCAAAGGCCAGACCCTCCACATACACTAGCCCCATACCACCCTTATTCATGGCGCGCATGAGACGCCACGAATTGGTAAAGCATTGACCGGGATGCGGCTTCAACTCCTGGGTATGGAAGTGCCGAGCCTGCTCGAGGTCAGGTTTGTAGTCCTGCCCATACCGCGCAATTAACTTGAGAGCACGGGGATGTAGCTCGCAATCGGTTCCTCCTCGAGGAAGGTTGGGCCCAAAATCGGGCAGCTGCTGCAGGACATCTTCAACTAACGGTCTAAGACTTGTGTTGTGTCCGTCAGGAAACTGTCGTGCAAACCACTCGGACGCCTTAGGAGCAATACCCTCCGGGCCGTATATGAATTCCCACGCCTCCTCATAGGAGGTGAACGGGTCATGTGAGGACATGGATCACCTCCGTTGTTGTCCGGAAGCAATAGAACACGGGCAGACCAGGAAGTAAAGCTAGCTGTGCAGGAAGACCATCACATCTCCATCTTGAACTGTGTACGTCTTCCCTTCAGTACGAATGTCTCCTTTCTCTCGCGCGGCTCCCCAGGAACCGTCAGATAGCAATTTGTCCCATTGGATGACTTCAGCTCGAATGAATTTATCTCGGAAGTCCTCGTGAATAGCGGCACCCGCATCCGGCGCGAGGTCTCCTCGGCGAATAGTCCACGCGCGTGATTCTTTAGGACCGGTGGTAAAGAAGGTAATGAGACCGAGTGTTTCGTAGGCACCGCGAATGAGGTCCTTAATGCCATCGTCCTGCACTCCCAGTTCGGAGCGGAACATATCCTTATCCTCATCTGACACATCATTGAGCTCGTGTTCAGTACGTGCATCGATAAGTACATACTGGCCGCCTACCGACGTTACGTAATCGTATGCCCTCTGGGCACGCCCATCGTTCAATTCTGCAAGGTTATGCCCGCCTGACTTTCCGTTGAAGGCATAGAGGATGGGTTTAAGCGTGAGTAGATTGAGGGACTTAATGAGCTTGCGTTCTTCAGGAGAGAGATCTGCGGTTATGGCGAGTTTGCCCGAAGAGAGAACTGATCCTACCTTTGCAAGCACCGCATCTTCCTCAAGCGCTTCTTTCTTGTTCATTTTCACATCGCGCGAGAGCTTTTCGCGACGACGAGTCACGCTTTCCTGATCGGCCAAGATGAGTTCCAAATTGATAATCTCGATATCACGAACCGGATCCACGTCTCCGTGCACATGGGTAATGTCAGGATCATCAAAGAAACGCACCATCTCGAGAATGGCGTCTGTCTCACGAATATTGGAGAGAAACTGATTGCCGAGACCCTCGCCTTCGGAGGCACCCTTCACCAGACCGGCGATATCTACGAATTCGATAGCAGCAGGAACAGTCTTTTCGGATTTGGAGAGCTCCGCCAGTTTATTCAGGCGTTCATCGGGAACAGCAACCACCCCTACCGAAGGGTCGATAGTGGCAAAGGGGTAGTTAGCCACGAGCGCGTTGGCTTTCGTGAGTGCGTTGAAAAGGGTCGACTTCCCAACATTGGGAAGCCCTACGATACCGATCTTGAGCATATTCCGACTGTACTCTATCGTGCCGCTAAACAAAAGAGAGACCGGCCTTGGGGACCGGTCAGTTGTTTTACAGGGGGAAACCTACGTAAAGAGGGTTGTCGGGACGACGGACATCAGCTGGGTCATGAGTGAGGAAGGCAAACCCAACCGCATCGCCCCGACTTAGTAATAGTCCTCCTAGACGGCTTTTTTGGCAAGGCGAGCAACTGCCTTATGCACACGCTGCCGCTGCCGCTCCGAAAGGTTCTCCGAATTGCCAAATTCGGTCATACGTACCTTGTAGCCAGCAAATCCGAGCGTGGCGTGACGTATTTCGTTGGTGAAGTCACCGAACATGAATCGGATAGCGAGAGGTGGCATCTTGGAAAGAGCGACGACACGAGCTGTTTTCCCTTTCATGAGTCTGTCCCAGCCCGGTCCATTCTTATGAAAATGGAAGAAGAAACCTGGAAGCCATGCCCGATCGAAAAAACCCTTGAGGAGAGCCGGCGTTGCTGACCACCACAGTGGGTATACGAGCACGAAATGATCGGCCCACTTAAGATCATCAACGGCAGTCTTCAGGTCCGGCTCGAGTTCCTGGATTACCTTGTATCCCTTATGGAGGATGGGATCGAAGGACATGTCGCTGATATTCGCGCGACGTACCTCGTGACCAGAAGCACGAGCATGCTGCTCGTAGGTATCGGCAAGCTCATTGGAGAGCGTGCTCTCCTTATCCGGATTCCCCATCAGGATATAAATCTTTTTTGATTTCATCCTATTGCTGCATCAAAGACGCGAGTTCCTCACGGTACTTCTTCATTACCTCCATAGTCGCTTTCATCTGCGGCTCGCCGCCTTTTTTCACACGACGATCCACTTCCTCGCCGATCTTCTTGAAGAGCTCGGGGTTTTTCGTAACGAGCGCCATAATCTGCTCACGCTGTGCCTCAGGCACATCTTTGAGCTTGCTTTTCATTATCTGTCGGAGAAAGAAATCTTGTACACCCATAGTGCTTACAGTATAGCGGAAAGTTGAAAGGCCCGCATTATCGACGGGCCTCTCTGAAGAAACGCTCTCGATCGTTGAACAGAATCCGCAAGGTTTGGGTCCTGACTATGTCATCCGAGAGCCTGTCGCACACGATTATGACGGGGATGTTGTAGGCTTCGGTGCGCCGGTACTTACGCTGTTGGCGTTCGTGTTCCTCACGACCCCGTTTTGAGGACTTGATTTGAAGGAACACCTCGAGTACATCAAGTTCGGCGATGAAATCGATTCCCTGCCGATCCTCCTTGGGCGTACCTCTGCGGACGCCATAGTACCAGCCGGGGAATGTACGATCGATTCGCGACATGATATCGAAGAACCGATCTTCATGTGCCTTTCCGATTAAATGTGTATTTTCCGCTCTCTGGAGGAGAGCGACTGAACCATCCATGGCGCCCTCCCTCCGTTAGCGGCCTGTTATCAGGTATAGCTCTGACCTCTAAACGGGTCAAAGGATAACTTGAGAGGATTCTTACAGGAGTACCGTGGCCTGATTGCTCGAGACTTCGGCTATACCTCGCTCAATAGCGAAGGTTTCTTTTTTTCCATCAGCAGTTTCTACGTGTGCCTCGCCTGCCTTAAGCGGCGTCACAAACGCTTCGTGATTCGCAAGCACGGTGAATACGCCCTCCTCTCCCGGAAGAGTCACCGAGACTGCCTCTCCGTCAAAGAGGTTCTCGCCAACTTTCGCAATGGTGAGATGGAAGGTCTTCGCCATATTACTCAGCAGTGACCTGATCGATCGTGCCCTTCATGTAGAAGGCTGCCTCCGGCTTGTCGTCATGCTTACCTTCAACAATCTCCTTGAAGCCACGGACCGTCTCTTCGCGCGGCACGTACGCACCCTTGGTGCCTGTGAACACTTCAGCCACATTGAACGGCTGCGAGAGGAAGCGCTGGATCTTGCGGGCGCGATACACGACCGTCTTGTAGCGCTGGATCTTGCGGGCGCGATACACGACCGTCTTGTCCTCATCCGAGAGCTCCTCGATACCGAGAATGGCGATGATGTCCTGGAGATCGGCATAACGCTGAAGCACCTGCTTCACCTTGTTAGCGACTTCGTAGTGCTCCTCACCCACGATTTCCGGAGTGAGTGCGGTCGAACCAGAGAGAAGCGGATCGATGGCGGGATAGATACCGAGTGCTGCAAGCTGGCGCGAGAGCACCACCGTACCATCGAGGTGGGCGAAGGTCGTTGCCGGAGCCGGGTCGGTAAGGTCGTCGGCCGGCACGTACACCGCCTGCACGGACGTGATGGAACCCTTCTTTGTGGAAGTGATGCGCTCCTGGAGCTTACCCATTTCCTCGGCAAGCGTCGGCTGGTAACCCACCGCCGACGGAATGCGACCGAGAAGCGAGGATACCTCGGAACCTGCCTGGATGAAGCGGAACACGTTGTCCATGAAGAAGAGCACGTCCTTGCCGCCTTCATCACGGAAGTACTCAGCCTGGGTAAGACCAGTGAGCGCAATGCGAGCGCGGGCACCCGGCACCTCGTTCATCTGACCGAACACGAGCGCCGTCTTGTCGAGCACGCCCGACTCCTCCATTTCATGGTAGAGATCGTTACCCTCACGCACACGCTCGCCCACACCGGCGAACACGGAGTAACCGCCGTGGTTAGATGCCACGTTGTGAATGAGCTCCTGGATGATCACGGTCTTGCCCACACCGGCGCCGCCGAAGAGACCCACCTTACCGCCCTTGATGAACGGGACCATGAGATCGATGGCCTTGATACCGGTCTCGAAGACCTCGGCCTTGGTCGTCTGCTCCTCGAAGGAAGGAGGATCGCGATGAATCGGGAGACGAGGAGAGTCGTTGGTGATGGTTTCTTTACCATCGAGCGTCTCACCGAGCACATTGAAGAGGCGGCCGAGAGCAGCAGTACCCACCGGAACCGAAATCGGAGCGCCCGTAGCGAGAGCTTCCTCGCCACGAGAGAGACCGGCAGTCTCCGTCATGGAGATGGTGCGCACGCGATCAAGACCGAGGTGCGCTGCGACCTCAAGCGTGATCGGACCGTGCACGTCATTTCCTGCAACGGTGAGTGCCTCCATGATGGCCGGTCGCTCTTTTTCAAAATACACGTCCACGACCGGACCGATGACTTCTACGATAGTTCCTTTGTTCATAAATCTAGGGTTAATTGCTGCTGCCTCTTCTAATGTTTTGATAATTACGATCCTAGTGCCTCACGGCCACCAACGATCTCGGACACTTCACGCGTGATGTTCGCCTGGCGGATCTTGTTCGCCTTGCGGGTCAAATCATGCGCGACCTCCTTCGACTTATCCGACGCATTCTTCATCGCGACCATGCGAGCCGAATGTTCAGATGCCTTACTCTCCAGAAGCATGTGGTAGAGCGATACGGCGACGAGACGCGGGACCAAGAATCCCAGCACCTCCTCACCGGACGGCTCCACCTCATACGCGGCCGGAGCGGCAAGCGTAAGCTCATCACTCCACTTGCCGCGTGCCGGACGGATACCCTCTACGATCTCCGTAAGCGCCGGAAGCGACAACGGAAGCAACCGGCGCATAGTAGCCACCTGCTCGAACGTAGATTTGAAATCACTGTACACGGCAACAACCTTATCGAAGCGGCCTGCGACGTAGCCGTCCGAGAGTTCCTTCGCGATTTCCTCCATATCCGAAAGCGGGACGTCGTCGCCCTTATTGATGTATGCCTTTGCAATGTTGTATCCACGATTATGGAAGAACTCCTGTGCCTTGCGTCCGTACGCATAGACAGACACTTCGCTTCCCTCGTGCTCGGTAACCACTTCCATAGCGCGCTTCAAGACACCAGAGTTAAGACCGCCCGCAAGACCCTTGTCGCTCGTGATGACGATGATGGCGAGCTTGTTACCATGCTCATGCTTCATCGCGAGCGGATGACGCTTCACACTCTCAGTTCCTGAAAGGCGAGTAAGGATAGCGAGCGCGGCGCGCGCATAGGCGCGGCCTTCGAAGGCAGCGTTCTGCGTCTTGCGCATCTTCACGGCAGACACGGCCTCCATGGCGCGCGTCACCTTGTTCATGCGCTTCGTAGCCTGGATCTTCAGCTTGATATCCTTAAGCGCCATAGTCGTTATTCAGCGGTGCGTTCTACGAACGTGTCGAGCTTTGCACGAAGATCCTTCTCAACCGTCTCGCCAATCTCACGCGTGGTGCGGATAGCTGCAAGCACATCGTTAGCCTCACGATTGAGGAAGTCCTGAAGGCGCTGCTCTGCCTCCGCTGTCTTCTCCGGAGCAAAACCATCGAAGTATCCGTTCACGGCAGCGAAGATGACTGCTGCCTCCATCTCGAACGGAAGCGGCTTCCCGTTCGGTTGCTTGAGAATTTCCGTCATGCGGCGACCCGAATCGATCTGCTTCTTGGTTGCCTCATCGAGATCGGAAGCGAACTGCATGAAGGCTTCGAGTTCGCGGAACTGCGCCAGCTCGAGCTTGATCTTACCCGAGACCTTCTTCATGGCCTTGGTCTGCGCAGCAGAACCCACGCGCGACACGGAGTTACCCACGTCAATGGCCGGGCGCATGCCCTGATTGAAGAGGTTAGCGAGCACGAAGATCTGACCGTCGGTGATGGAAATCACGTTGGTCGGGATGTAGGTGGAGATATCGCCTTCCTGCGTCTCGATGATTGGAAGCGCCGTGAGGGAACCACCACCCTTCTCTTTGGAGAGCTTTGCAGCGCGTTCAAGAAGGCGCGAGTGGAGATAGAAGATGTCGCCCGGGTATGCCTCACGTCCAGGCGGACGGCGAAGGAGAAGCGAGAGCTGGCGGTATGCGACGGCCTGCTTCGAAAGATCGTCGTAGATCACGACCGCATCTTTACCCTGCTCCATGAAGTACTCGCCAATCGCAGCTCCCGCAAACGGCGCGAGGAACTGGAAGGCTGCTGGAGAGGATGCCGGTGCGGTGACGACAATGGTGTAGTCCATCGCACCCTTATCAGCCAGCTCGGCAACGAGCTTCGCAGTCTTCGATTCCTTCTGGCCAACGGCAACGTAGATACAAATCGGGCGCGTAGCTTCCGGCTCCGACTTCTGGTTGATGATGGTGTCGATCGCAATGGTGGTCTTACCCGTACCACGGTCACCAATGATGAGCTCGCGCTGACCGCGACCAATCGGCACCATGGCATCAATTGCCTTGATACCGGTGTGAAGTGGCGTGTTCACCGGAGAGCGGTCCATCACGCCATACGCTTCGCGTTCGATAGGACGCATTGAAGTGCCCGGAATCGGACCTTTGCCGTCCACCGCTTCGCCGAGTGGATTTACCACACGACCAATGAGAGAGTCACCTACCGGGATGGAAAGGAGGCGACCGACGCGGCGTACGAGCATGCCCTCGTACACACGCGATGTGTCGCCCAGAATCACGGCGCGAACACCGTCCTCTTCGAGGTTGAGCACGAGGCCGTAGATCGGATCTGCGTCCTTGAGAGCAGCCTCAAGCGTTCGATCGAAGGTCGGATCGAACAGCACCATCTCGTTCATGATGGCTCCGTTCAGTCCATCGATCTCCGCGATGCCGTCACCGGCAGCGCGCACGATACCCGTCTCTTCGGACTCACCCTTCGGGGCGAACCCTGCGATCTCTTCTTCGATACGCTTGATAATGCTCTCCATAAGTAATTCTTACGTTTGAATAAATTAGCCCGTTACGCGGCGGTAGATCTCGATAAGACCGTTCTTTGCGCTCCGGTCTACGAGCGAACTCCCGCTGCGGCCACGCCAGCCCTTGATGAGTGCATGATTCACATGAGCTTTGGTGGTTTCAATGCCGAACTCTTTCGCTTCTGCGAGTGCCCTCTTAGCTTCGTGCTCGCTTGCGACTTCTACTGAAGGCGCGAGCTTCTCGCGACGCGCTTCAAGCACTTTAAGTTCGCGAAGAATCTTCGGCAGAAGTTTCGTACGGCCAGTTGCTTGAAGATGCTTCACC
>JBLNCF010000005.1:0-20164 GCA_050260455.1 Bacillota bacterium | reverse complement strand
AATTTTTTCTGTTTGGGGTTTAGGTTAAATATTCCCAACTCCCGTTCGGGCGGGCGGGGGACCACCCCCCCCCGCTTTTCTCATATACAGTCGCAGGGTTTCTGTCGGAGTAGTTTGCGCTGCTGGGAGAGCGAATCTATAAACTCGTCTTGCGCCGCCTTCCCGCGTGCAAGTTTTCTATCAAGCGGCGAATTGTGTCGGTATCCACGACGCTCCATTTCTTTCACCAGTGCTTCGTGGCGCAGATAGAGCGCTTTGGTTTTCCCTACCCACCGGAGTGTCTCGGGATGTCGTGAGTACCCTCCCGTGCCGCCATGCTTCGTGAGTATGTTCCAGAGACCGTGGAGCTCTCGGTGCTCCCCAAGCAAATGCTTCCTGCAGAGCTTCTTTGGTTCGATATCCCAAATACGCATAGGACTGAAGTGTTGCAGCTATTCGTGTTTCTTAAAGAATTGCTCGATAGCAGTAATCGCCGCATCTTTGTAGGGACTGTCAGGCCAGTAGAATGTGTGCTTGCCGTCCGGGAACTCATGGTACTCCACCGTGTGGCCGCTCTCTCTCAATAATTCAAATAGCTTTCTGGAATGTTCTACCGAAACCGCTTCATCCTTGGAACCGTGCATAAGAAGAATCGGCAGATCCTTGGGTATATCTTGATAGAAATGGACAGCGGAACGTTTCTGCATTTCTTCCACCGTTCCACCGAACGCTTCTTGGAAGATCTTCGCCATATCGTCTCGTTCAGGAAGCCAGGCCGACACATCAGACACGGATCCGAGCGTCACAATTCCCTTTACCCATGGCTCTCTCGCTGCAAGGAGATAGCTCATAAGTCCACCTCGACTTTCTCCAACGACCATGACTTTTTCCTGATGCTTAACCATAGGAAGCTGTTCTCCTATTTCCTTCACCCGTACGACGTCGTTGAGATCTGCTCCGCCGTATTCATCTTTACCTTCGTGTCCTCCGGCACCGCGATACTCAGATCCGATAACGACATGACCCCTCTTTGCCATCTCGGGTGCTGTTCCAATGAAAGGACGGGTGCCATTACTTGCCGTTGAACCGAAGTCTTGTGTGCCTCCTCTATTCCACACCACTAGAGGTAGTGGTGTGCTCAGCTCTTTCGGTGTCCAGATAAACCCGTCGATCGTGAGACCATCAGAAAGATACGAATACCTGTGTACGTTCACAGCATCGTAATTCTCATGTACCACTTCTTGCGTAGCAGGTGACAGGTTCTGTTCTATCCACGCGAAATAGTCTGAGCTCCGCTCGTCTCTCCGTACATTAGATACGCCAGGTACCCGCTCAAGACTTGCTTGCACATCGAACCGGGGTGCTCGTTCGTAGGATTCCATAGACTACTCTGCCTTTGGTGACCAACTCTCTATCCATTTCAAGAAGATGGTGCGTATCTCCGCGAGATGTTCTGATCTTCGGAACGTGTGGGGTGCGTTCTTGATGGCGTGGAATTCTTTAGGGCCAGGTATAATATCGAACAATAATTTTACGTGATCAGCCGGAGTTGTGTCGTCTGCTTCCCCCACAATAAGCAGGACCGGCATGGTGAGGGTGCGAGCGTCGGGCACCAAGTCATACTTGAGTCTATCTTCCATGTGTGACCACGGGAGCCGCTTCATATTGCCAGGCTTCGACTTACTCTCCGTCACCCGCCACCCACTCTTTTTCCACTCTGCAAACTCCTCGGGTTCAAAACGTTCGTGCGCCTCGACGCTCAATTTGCCTGATACGACAGGAGAGATGGGAGCCAGAGCGAGCACCTCACGTGGGTGACGTTCTGCATACAAGGTGGTGCATATACCACCGAGACTGTGTCCAGTTAATGCAAACGGTTCCTGATACCAAGACTGGCTCTTTGCCCACGCAATAACATCTTCGAGGTCTTCGTAATAGTTGGTTATGGCCGCATCTTCATACACCCCTTCGCTTTCACCAAGAGTATTCGCGGCATCGAAACGCACGGTAGTAAACCCGCATTCACGGAATGCATCTGTGAAGGTTTGAATATGTTCTTGCTCCTTGAAGCCGCCAAGCCCATGCATACCGAATACGAGACCTTTCTGATCTTCAGCTATCTCCACGAGAACGGAGAGTTTCTTACCCTTACGATTCTTGATGAAGAGTTTCTCCATGTACTATTCACTCTCCATCACTTCCTTGAGCTTGTCGAGAATCTCTTGCATGAACGGTGCGTGGAGCTGTCCGGATTCGCTCCACTCGTAATACTCGAGTTCAGTCTCCTGCTCGGAGAGAGCCCTATAGGTATACCGAACTTTGTAGTCCTGGTGCGTAGCATCCAGTTGAAACACATACGGGGGTTCGTAGCGAGTGACTACATACTCATTTATGTGATTCTCGCGATCCCAGTTTCTGAATTCTGTACCGATCTTTATGGAGGCATCGCTCGCCTCTTCCTTCTCAATGGAGTCTATCCAGCGAGGCGTGTTGGCGGGATTCGTCGTAAATGCAAAGACGTTAGTGACCGGCTTATTGATGCGAACGGTGAGCTTGAGGTCTTTCATACGGAAATGATAACAAACCTGGTGACTTATGCTGGAACATGCTAGCTTCTGGCTAGATCAACGGGAGCCCTCACCATGCGCATCGCAATCAACGCCCTGTGCATCAGGGCAAATCAAGTACTTCTTCTGCGGAAAAAGGAGACGTGGATTCTACCAGGTGGCAAGCCTGAACCTGGTGAATACGACTTCAGTTGCCTCATCCGAGAGCAGCAAGAGGAGATGCCTCATGCAGCTATCGATCTGGGTGAACTGTACGGCGAATTCACTGGAACCACACCGCACAGCGGAACCGCGCTCACGGCTCGTGTGTATTTCGCAGACATTCTCGGCGACATCACGCCTGCCCGCGAAATCGCAGAAGCCCGCTTTTTCAGCCGGAACGAACTCCCCGGATTGCATATATCGGATATCACAAGAAAGATTCTCGACCATGCGGTCGACACTGGCCACCTCGTATAGGGGGCCGCGCTTTATAAAAAGGCTGCCCCGAGGGTATTTCCTACCGATTGAGCGTGCCGCACCATAACCAGCTTGTCGGGCCAAGCCATTTCCCTCTCCTTCTCTCAAGGTGCCTGAATTCATAAAAGCACATCAGACAGTTTGGGCCAACCATTCTTTCTTCGCTATGGGTTCCGAGCCTTGCGTCTTTTCATCTTGAGATATTCGCGGCGGCTCATGTAGGAGGTCCTATCAGCGATGTCAGTGAAGATCTTACCATTCAAGTGATCCATCTCGTGTTGGATGACTCGTGCGAGGAGGCCGGTCGCATTCATTTGGAAGCGCTTTCCGTCGGCATCATATGCAGTCACCATGAGAGAAGCGGGCCGTTTGACCCGGCCGAACAATCCTGATTCGGCTACACTGCCGCATCCTTCCCAATCCTTCGTCTGGGATTTCGACAGTGACGAAATTCGCGGATTAATGAAGACTCGAAGCTGATCGGTTTGCGAGACCTTACGGAATTTCGTTTTTCTGATCTCCGTCACAAACACTCGCACGCTCTTTCCTATCTGCGGGGCCGCCATGCCTACCAATCCATGGTGGCGCATTGAATCGATCAGATCGGCCACGACCTTTCGAGCCTCTTTGGATGCAGGGTTCGCTACCGGTCTTGCCATGCTCCGGATGATGGGATCACCGACCTGCGAAGCGTTCTTCACTATCATGGGAATCACTATACCAATCCGATAATGGTAGCAATTCTCCCTTCTGGCTCGCCGGTTCGCGCAGCACGATAATGGGAGAAATATTGGGGCGAGGCAGCAGTATCAACGGGACTTACTTGAATATTTCCTTCGGCTACACCGGTCTCTCTTAACTGCTTTGTTATGTATCCAATGAGATCTACCTGGGTCTCTCCATTCTCCAGATCGGTGAGGAAGTCTGCCCATTCCGGATTCTGGTTCTGTGCTGGATTATTGAATCGATACGATTCCTTGTGAATGCCTGGACCGATCAGGATTTGTATATCAGATGGGTTTGAATCAAACTCCTGCACCATCTTCTCTACAACTTTCACAGCAAGCTGTTTATCTACCGGCCGCCATCCTAAATGCGCAAGCGCTATGACTTGTTTGGTTGGATCATAGAAGCCAACAGGAAAGCAATCTGCGGTCAGCAGAAAGAGGGTTACGTCTGTATCAGCAGTAATAAAAGCTTCTGCGGTAAGAGTCTGGCCTTTATGTGAGGAGTCCACCTGGAGTATGCGGTCGCCATGCTCGACCTCCATCACTACACAGTCTTGGGGAGTCTTGCCGAATCTGGTAAGGAAAGACCTGCGGTTCGTTTCCACTTCATTCTGCTCTCCCCAGGTTAAAGAAAGATTCCCGTCTGCTTTAGTGGAAGTTTCAAACAAGACCGAGATCATGAGTGCTTGATAAGCACATCGAGCAGTTCAGGGAAGGTTTCCATTGGTTCTGGCCATCCGAAATGGAACTTATCATCGAATTCGTGGTATTCAGTCGCGAGTTTCTCATGAACGAAACGTCCTTCCTCTATGGGTATTACCGGGTCATTGAGAGACGCGAACTGGGCGATCCACTCTTGGTTAGTCTTTATGGCATCCCAATTCCAAACTTCATTGAAATACCCGGATTGTTTCTCGAACTCGTCACCCAAATCAGTGTGGTATGTGCCGATCAGTACACTCCCCTTTATCTTATGTTTCTCTACATACCGCATCGCTGCAATTGCTCCCGTTGACCAGCCAACAAGAATGTCGTTCTCACCCACTCCGACATGTTCCTCCAGGAAAGGTAGCCAGTATTCCGAACGACCAATAATGGAATCTGGCAGGGTTTCGAAGAACGTCTCAAACCCACGACTTTCTAGCTCTCTCTTGAGCCAGGCAGCCCAGGCGAATGACCAGTGAGTTGCTTGATTCCCATGGAGATAAACGATGCGAGGCTTCATAGTGCAATTGGTTAATGACTTTTATTATATCGTTCTCGATAAGAGATACTAAAACGCCCGCAGCACGGTGGCCGCGGGCGTCGAACTTAGGGGTCAAGATCATCTGCGCCTCTTAAGGAGCGCTAGAAGAGGTACAGCACCAGGACATCCATCATCGTTTCCGATGGTGAACAACAACGGACTCGGCCTACCGTCTGGCGGATACTTGCCGCCTTGAGAAAGCCAAACCGGTCCTTCAGGGTGCTTCGCCACACAGACCATGAAGTGATAGTCCGCAATGGTAGGCAACTTACATATTTCCAGAATCTTCTCCGCGGTCAGCACCTTATTCTTCTGTGCAAGCGCATGACTGAATTCATTGGTGCCATGACGCTTCTTTTTCGCCTTGAGATAGGAATTCCGGTGCGGCATCACTCGAGACCGCCAGTAACGATCGTGCGCATATATGACACACAGCATGTCACCCACCCGGATCGTTTCATCCCGATACTCGCGCATACCCTGGGTGAGCACGAGCAAGTTACGTTCCGAGTCACATTCGATGAAGGTGCCGGTGGTTAAGAAGTGCGCAAAGGTAGAACAGTTGGTGTACTTCTTGCCGTAATAGTCGCGCATGTATTCCGTTATGCGCGCCACCAGGCGTTTGTCGGTTATGTTGCCCGCGTATTTCCGATCACCCACCGTGAAGTGGAAAGGGATTCTCGGGACTTTCTTTTCGATCTTGTAGCGCTTCTTCCAGTTACCTGCCCGTACGTACGAGCCGTTGCTGGGAAGAAGTTCGTATAGTCCTCTCTGGACCTCCTGATCTGGCGACCAGGACATTATGAGTGGATGTGTTGGTCTATACATTTACCGCCCCCTGGTCGTGGTTCCGGGGTGACTATACAACATAAAGGAATTGTGTCTAGGTTTTGCCCTTTCTGGGTCTTGAGACATTCTCTGTCATTGGGGTTCTCGGCGACTTTTCCTTTTAGAACGACATTTTCTAATTAATGGACGAAAGGATAATTCCTACATTTCTCGATATTTCTTTGCATAACTCGGATAAAGGTATCTAAGGGGTCTACGGCCACTCTTAATTGCCGTAGCATGTCTCCAGCGTCCAGAACGAGGTCTTTATTCTCTTTGAAGTGATATTTCCAGAAGAAACACCCTTGACTCCCCCTGACTCTCTCTTCCCAGTGCAAAATAAATCCAACCACGTTTGTGTTACGAGGCAAGAACGTACCACTCACTCTTTCAATCACATTGTTAAAGTCAGAACTGCTGGCCCACTCCTCTGGAATCTTTATGAAAAATAAAGCTGGCTCATCTACCGGCACTTGTTTATTTGCAGAACTGAGGACTGACTCCAGAGTTTCCTTACTGATAATCGTGCTTTCTACTTTGTGTTTTACTTCACAGTTTATGTGAGGTTCTGTGGTTATTCTGATATCAAAATCTTTCCTCTTCTCGCCGGAAGGAATTACAAACTCAAAAGGAACGTTTCTTCTTGAAAGGAAATCGCCTGCTTCAAGTTCTGCGTATCCACCATGTATATCTCCAGACTGTATTTCCTGAATAACCTTTTGAAGTCCTTTAATATCCTGCATATTGAGCAGGCGAATGGCCAACTTACTAACCCGTTCTTGAAATTGGAAGCCATTTTCATTCGTTCTGAGGAAAGTTATTGCTTCTTGAATACTCTTAGAGCTCACCGGGTGCTGATTCGGAAATATAGCTTGATTTGTCCATTCGTTATCTACCAGTTCGCGAAGAACCTCCACAGACAACGCCATCTTATAGAAATCACAGTCTTCATTTGGATATTTCGCGACCAAGGAATCGCACAGAGCCTTGAGTCTTTCCTCCGAGAATCTCATTAACAAATTATACTCCCGGAATCCGAACCTATCTCAAACTGGCTGGCCTCCTCGGTCTCGTACATTCTACCGCCAAGCCCCAATTGGGTTTTCTGACGCTTTTTCTTTACTCAAACCGACCCTTCTCGGAATACTGCAATTAATAATAAACGCCCTCGTAGGGAGTCGATGGGAAGAGCAAGGCATGTATGGGCTTTATTAGGTACCCTTCAATTGCAGTAAAAATAGCCCCATCAAAAAGAACTAGCCCTGATTCTTGGACATATCGGACGCCAACACTATCTTCGTAATAAGTATGTTTTAGAGAGTCCAAATATACCTCCAAGATAGAAACGGGGATATCCGGTCCGACCGGGCTGGAAAGTTCGGTCCCGTATTTCTTACATTCGTTATAGATATTTTTATATTTGTGCCCTAACCCCTTTAGATATTTATCGACTTCATCTGGGTCATCGGGTAAAGAGGCGTTTTTCAACAACAGATACGATTTGAGTAACAGTTCAATACCATGAATCAGGAGTATGCCGTACTGAGAACGGCTGCCGCGAGCCTTGTCGTGAAAGAGCAGGTCTGCGCTTGCCATGCATTCTTTGCCGTCAACGAAAAAGCGAGCTGCTAGTTCCTGTTTATTAAATCTAGCCATAAGCAGTGAAAGTATACTCTTCGGAATCCGAACCTACCTCAAATTGGCTGGGAGACTAGGATTCGAACCTAGATTCACGGCTTCAAAGGCCGCTGTCCTACCATTAGACGATCTCCCAATGAGTCTACTTTGCCCGATACCTGCCTCTCCGGCAACTAGAGCTTGCAGGCAGCCTTGAGGCCAGCAAGATCATCAGCCGACAGTTCCACACTACTCTTGTTGTACGGGAACATGATAGAAGCCGGATTCTGATTGTGATCAAGATCCAACGAATGGCCGAACTCGTGCGCCAGTGAATGCAGGAGCTCGGACTGATTCTTGTAGGCATAGATATCGATGTGCGTAGTCCCTGACGCGTCACGCACATACTGCCCTTCCTCAAAGTCACCGCCTGCGGTTGAGTTAAACGCATTCACAATCTGATTTATCTGACTCACGCTCGCATTAAACGATTTGATGCGTGCCTCAAGTTCATTACCCTGCTGCTCAAGCGCATCACCTTGAGTATTCAGATCTGCTTGCTCTTGTTTCAGCCGCTTCTGTTCAGCCTGTAGACGGTCATACGTAGCTTGATCGGCTCCACCCGATGCGTTCACCTGACGCACCTCTTTCGCGTACGCACTACTCTCGGTATTGAACTTCGCGACCGCATCGGCGTACGCCTGCTGTGCAGCAAGATATTTAGCCTGAAGCGTTTCAATCTCCCTGCGTTCTGCGTCCTGCGATGCCTCGGTCGTATCTATCTTCTGTCCAAGTGTCAGGGTCTGCTGACGAGTGTCGTATACAAAGTTGACCGGCATCGCGTGCGCGTCATCTGGCGTATACGTGAGCACCTCCTTGCCTGCAGCATCGTTCCAAAGTTGCGCCGCCTCTGCGAGTTTCGCTACCACCTGCTCACGTGTGAGACCAAAGCGTGCATCGATGGTGCCAACGGTATAGGTAAGCGGTTTGCTACAAGGAGCTGAAAGGCTCGGAAACGAGAGGTTCTGAACACTAATCGGATGGTCATGTATATACCATCCTGCTCCGAGAAGGATGAGAATAGCTACGAAAACGTAAAGATAGGAAGCGAATCGGTTCATCCGATAAGTTCGAGCGTTGCAAGCTCAAGAGAAAGAGCCGGGACGGGCGAGAAACGCATACGTCCTGCCGCATCAAGAAATGCACGGAGCGTCTCGTGGGTGATCTTGGAATCAGCGTCGGTAGCAAGCTTCTCCAGTTCTGCATATTCATCAGCACCCAGTTCTGCCGAGAGTTCCTTACGAAGCTCTGGCGCGTAACGAATAAGCAGAGTGGTGCGAAGCGCCTCGAGTACAAGTGTCAGGTAGAGCTGCATATCTACGTCCTGTGAGGAAGCTTTACGGATAGCTCCAAGTGCCTCCTCTGCATTCCCAGCCGAGAGCGCAGAGACGAGGGACATGACGAGTGCGCGTTTCGGCGCTCCAGTCGCTGCTTCTGCCTCTTTAAGCGTTATCTTCTTATCCTTCGAGACCGAGAGCACTTTCTCGAGAATAGAAAGGGAGTCGCGATAGGAACCTTCTGCAAGAAGTGCGACAAGCTCAGCTGCCGCAGGCTCAAGAGTATACTTCTCCTTCTTAGCGATATCGTGAACAAGCTTCGCAAGCCCTGCACGCGATGGTTTCTTGAATTCAAATACCTGGGTGCGAGAGCGAACGGTATCCGGCACCTTCTCCATCTCGGTAGTCGCAAGAATGAAGATGGCATGTGCCGGTGGTTCCTCAAGTGTCTTTAGAAATGCATTCCAGGCACCCTTCGAGAGCATGTGGGCCTCGTCGAGGATGTACACCTTGTATTTCGATTCAAACGGAAGCGTAAAGACGTTCTCCGTCAGCGAACGGATGTTATCGACACCCGTATTCGATGCCGCATCGATCTCGTAAAGATCCTTGTCGCTTACGCCAAGCTCACGCGCAAAGATGCGCGCCACACTCGTCTTTCCAAGACCGCGCGAGCCTGCAAAGAGATACGCATGTCCGACCTTGTCGGCCTTGATCTGCTCGGCAAGCGGTCCGGTGACCTGCTCTTGCCCGATCACCTCGGCAAAGGACTGCGGGCGATACGCACGGTAGAGCGACTGATGAGCCATTGAGCCGATTCTAGCACGCTCCGATGGCGTCCTTCAGACGTTCCTGAAGCTCTTCCTGGCTTGCCGCATCCATAAGTTCGGCGCGGAGTTCAGCCGCGTTCGGCCACCCATTCACGAAAGCCTTGAAATGCTTCTTCAGGACATGGAACGATTTCTTGGGATGAAGCTCATCGAAATACTGTGAGAGCGTGAGGAGCGCCTCAAGTTTCTCCTTGGGAGGAATATCTTCAGGATCACGACCGGAGAAGACCCATGGGTTACCAAAGATAGCGCGACCGATCATAATGCCGTCCAGTCCAGATTCCTCTGCTTTCTGCTTCGCATCAGCAATGGACTTCACGTCGCCATTACCAAGCACAAGTGTCTCGGGACTATGGCGATCACGTAGTTCGACCACACGATGCGCAAGCTCCCAGTGTGCATCGACTTTGGACATCTCCTTTCGGGTACGCAGATGAACGGTAAGTGCGACCGGCTTCTCGGCAAGAAGTACCGGCAGCCACGCCTCCATCTCTTCCTTGTGGTATCCCATGCGTGTCTTCACGGAAACTGGCAGGCCCGACTCGCGGGCTGCACGAATGATCTCGGGAGCGAGTTCCGGAGTTTTCATCATTGCAGCGCCTGCCCCCTGTTTCTCAATGGAACTGTCGGGACATCCCATATTGATATCGATACCGTCGTATCCGAGCGAAGCTGCATACTTAGCGGCATACGCCATGGTCTCCGGATTACTCCCAAATAGCTGCGCGACAATAGGTCGCTCACCTTCAGTGAACGCCAGGTCACGAACCAAGGGATTATCTTCGTCCGTCATTACGCCCTTCTCGCGCGTGTGATACAGCCCGTCAGCGGAGACAAATTCCGTCCAGGTGACGTCCGGTTTACCACACTCGGCAATGAGCTTGCGATAGGCCGGGTCAGTCACGTCCGCCATGGGGGCGAGCACGAAAAACGGCTTCTTGAGACTATTCCAAAACGACATACGGCAAGCCTACCCTACTCCCCCTTCTTCTTGAAGTACGCCTTCCCCGAGAAGCGCAGATCGACATACGAGAGCGATCCGTCGTTCAGGTTGAGCGAAGGGAACGAGCTTGCAGCAAGTGCAGCTGCTTCCTGTTCTTTCCCAATGACATACGTGATGCGTGTCCCTGCTTTGGTATAGAGATCCGCCTCGTCGCTACGAAGCTCAACCGCAACCACATCAGCACCCAGAGTGCGCACGGCCTTTACGAAATCGAGGACTCCTGGAATGCGTGCAGGATCAGCCACGTGTGCTCCTACCGGGGTCTCACGAGAAGCATCGGCATCCGCAACCGGAAGATACACCCGCAGCACTCCGGTATCTGTGGTGGTACTGACAGCGGTCGCCTGTCCGAAGACCAGACCTTCGCTATCCGTGTCGTAGCAGGTAGTAAGCGCATTTGCATAGGAAGTACCGCACCACCAGAAAACGCTTGCGCGACCAACTGAACGTACCCTAAGCGCGTTCAAACTTTCGGGCCCAAGAGACACTGCAGAAACATCGGGGAATGCAGTAAGGATACGTTCACGTACGCTCTTCTCGGGCAGAAAGAATATGGAGTTACGTGGAATGATAAAGAACCGTGTACCTTCAAGATCACTTTTCACGAGAGACGCTATCTCGTCCCCATGCGGCCCTTCCGCATGAACCGAGGTGACACGCAGCCAAGGTTGCCAAGCAAGGAAGATAAGAGCAGCTACAAAAAGGACCAGTAGCGTTATCCCAATTATGAGCAAGCGACGTCGGGCAAGACGACGACGCTGCTTGAGTGGCACAGTTGATCGACGCGTGACGGCACGAGTGCGGGCAGCATCACGGGATGTGGGCTTGCGTACCGGTGAAGAAGGCGCTCGACGCTCCGGCGGAGCGGTACGTGGCGTAGGCCGCGAGCGCGGTGCGCTAGGCCGAATGTCCCAGGATTTCTTTTCCGACATACGGAACGAGGGCGTCCGGGACGCGGATGGTACCGTCCTCTAGCTGATAATTTTCCATGATGGCGATAAGTGTTCGTCCGATAGCAAATGCGGTCGCATCGTTCATGTGAACGTGTGTGAGATTGCCTTCAACATCACGCACGCGCGTATTTAAGCGGCGCGCCTGGTAGCCACCCATGTAATCGGATGTCTGGGTCTCTCGATAGGTGTCCTGGCCGGGCATCCAGGTTTCAATATCGAACTGGCGCTGATCAGGCTTGCCCATATCGCCGGTACAGATAGCCATGACTCGATACGGAAGCTTCAAGGACTGCATAAGGTGCTCCTGAATGGCGACAATGAATTCCTGTTCTTTGTAGCCGTCCTCGGGTCGCACGAAAGACTCCATCTCCGCCTTGTCGAACTGATGCTGGCGCAGAATGCCTCGCGTATCCTTTCCTGCCGCCCCGGCTTCACGACGGAACGCAGTGGAATAACCGATGTACCGTATCGGGAGCATGGACTCATCGAGTATCTCGTCCATGTGCAGCGGACCGAGCGTATGCTCCGCGCTCCCGATGAATACGAGCTCGTCTTTCTCAAAATAATAGCGTTCGTCCAAAGGATGGAGGCGCGCCATGCGTCCCATCACGTCGGCACGCATCATCACGGGTGGAATGACCGGGATGAACGGCTTAGGGTCCAGATCGAGACCGGCCTTGGCCATGATTGCCTGAAGAGTATCTCGACTTGTCAGTGTCTTCATTACGAAATCGATGAGAGCGAATTGCACGAGCGCGAGATCTCCCATGATGTAGGAGAAGCGCGATCCCGAAATGACCGCTACCTTTTCTGTATTGATAACTCCCAGCGCCTCGCCCAGTTCCCAGTGCGGTTTTGGAGTGAACGAGAAATTCGGCTTTTCGCCCCATTCCCGCACCACCACGTTGCCACTCTCATCGGGACCGATCGGTGTATCGGGCGATGGAATATTGGGCACCGAGAGCATGAGCTTCGTCCATTCGAGCGAGACGGCGTCGAACTTCTCCGAAACTTCCTGGAAGCCCTGCTTCACATGGCGCATAGCTTCGACGAGCCGCTGTCGTTCTTCGCCCTGAGCTCGAGCGATCTCGTTGCTTGCGCGATTCTGCTCGGCACGGATGTTGTCGAGTTTGCCACGCAAAGCTTTGCGTTCGTCATCTAGAGTCAGGAGCCGATCGATATCGATTTCGACTCCTTTTTTCTTGGCAGCATCCTTCACCAGATCGGCGTTCTCCCGAATGAAATGGATATCGAGCATGGTATGTCCACTATACGGCACGGGTACCGGCCCGAAAAGTGCGATACTTGCGGTATGGAAACGCGTACGCTCGCGCGCGATGAATTCCCGCCCTCTCTTCTTGAGATACCGCAGCCTCCAGAAAAGCTCTGGCTGCGTGGCACTCTGCCGCCGGAGGGACACAAACGACTCGCGGTAGTCGGCTCACGGGCACTCTCAACCTATGGCCGCGAAGTGTGCACGAAGCTCGTCGCCGGACTTGCCGGCTATCCCATCTCCATTATCTCGGGACTCGCACTCGGAGGAGATGCTGCTGCCCACCGTGCAGCATTAACCGCAGGACTTCATACCGTTGGCGTGCTTGGCTCTGGCGTTAGCGACAAGGCAATCTCTCCACGAAGCAATCTGGGACTTGCTCATGACATCCTTTCTGCTGGCGGCGCACTTCTTTCCGAACATGAACCCGACTATCTTCCCCAGCCATACGACTTCCCCGCGAGAAATCGCATCGTTGTCGGACTTGCTGACGCAGTGCTCATGATCGAAGCTGGTGAGAAGTCGGGCACGCTTATCACCGCGCGCCTTTCAAGCGAATACAATCGTGAACTGCTTGTGGTGCCTCATCGCATCGGAGATCCGCACGGGTATGGCGCCCATCTCTTCCTGCGACTCGGCGCAACGCTTGTTACGGAACCACTTCATATATTAGAAGCGCTCCGTATCCTGCCGCAGGAACCAGGCACACCCTCCGCGCCACATCTTGAAGGGAACGAGCATACACTCTATGAACTTCTCATTGAGCCTCGCTCTCGCGAGGAGCTCATCCAACACTCTCGTCTCACATCAGGAGACGTACTCACTGCGCTCGTAACGCTTGAACTTAAAGGGCTCGCAAAGGAGGAGTTTGGAGCCTGGCGGCGTCTATAAAACATCAGGGGCCGGAGCGTAGTGCTCCGGCCCTCATTGTTACGTGATCGTCCGATGACGGATCGCTTCCCAGGTGTGCATGCCGCTGGGGCTGTGCACCACGATAGCTGTTTCGGTCGTCGTGACGCGATAGCCCGTGGAGACGCGAACAATACGATCCACAGCCTCTCGGAGTGATAATCGCTCTCCCACGAGCGTCTCGGCAGCTTGTCGCATCAGCCCAGGCAGTGGCAATGCTCTCCCGCACGTCTCCTGGTACGGATCGTAATACTCTCGTACAGCGTCGGGATCTGTGTACGGTCCCGATTCCGCACACTCCTCCAACGTATCAGTGGTCATCAGTCGCTCCCCTCTCGTAATGAACAACGCCGTCCTTCAGACGGCGTTGTTCGCATGCATCGCATGAGTTCATCTGCCCCCGAAGGGCTGGAGTTCGCACCTTACCTAACGGCAGGTTGCGGGCGGAGTTTCGGGCCAGTTCCCTTAGCATCTCCGCTCTCTTGATGGGTGTTTCTGTGAAGGATGGTAGCACGAAAGATGAAGATGTTATGCACATGCTTCTTGACTATATATAGGTATGCACGCTATGCATAAGCGCATGGCTCAAAGCGCAAAGAAGACGCTTCTTATCGTGGAGTCGCCCGCAAAGGCTCGTACCATTCAGCAGTACCTCGGTAAAGAATACGAGGTGCTGGCATCAGTGGGCCATGTGCGCGACCTCCCGAAGAGCAACAAAGACGCCGTCGATGTCGAGGGCGGCTTCGTGCCGCGCTACGTGGTCTCTCCTGATAAACGAGACGTGATCGCTAAGATCAAGACCGCTGCGGAGAAAGCTTTCGATGTGTACCTCGCGACTGACCCTGACCGCGAAGGTGAGGCTATTTCGTGGCACATTCAGCAGGCAGTAGGTCTGAAGGACCCAAAGCGCGTGGTCTTCCATGAAATCACCAAGCAGGCAGTGGAGGAGGCACTCCAGCATCCGCGCACCATCGATCAGCACCTGCGCGAAGCACAGGAAGCACGTCGTGTGCTCGACCGCCTGGTGGGCTACGACCTTTCAGGCCTTATCTGGAAGAAAGTGCGTTACGGACTTTCTGCAGGACGTGTGCAGTCACCAGCACTCCGCATCCTGGCAGAGCGTGAGCGCGAGATACAAGCGTTCATTCCCGAAACCTATTACGTGCTCGACGCGCGCTTCAAGGCTCATGGTGAGGAGTTCCCTGCCACCTGTTCGGTCGAACCCTCGACTGCTGAAGAAGCACGACGCATCGTTGAGCTCGGCGAGAAAGCAAAGTGGAAGGTGGCGGATATAACAGAAACCGCGCAGGAACGTAATCCACGACCGCCATTCACGACCTCCACACTCCAGCAGGCAGCATCCACTCGTCTCGGCTTTTCACCATCGCGTACCATGCGCGCTGCGCAGAAACTATACGAAGCCGGCCACATCACCTACATGCGTACCGACTCGGTTAACCTCGCTAAGGAAGCCATCGGAAAACTCGCTGCAGTGGTTGAGAAGGACTTTGGTGACAAATACGTCCAGGTGCGCGCATACAAGACGAAGAGCAAGAATGCCCAGGAGGCACACGAGGCCATCCGTCCTACCGATCCATTCCGC
This sequence comes from Bacillota bacterium, assembly GCA_050260455.1. Lineage (GTDB taxonomy): Bacteria > Patescibacteriota > Minisyncoccia > Phycocordibacterales > Phycocordibacteraceae > C7867-001. The sequence goes on along the minus strand of JBLNCF010000005.1, from coordinate 4,832 downwards.
GAGCATGCCGGCAGGGATGGGGATGAGACCCGCCTCTATGAGCTCATCCGTACTCGCGCACTCGCAAGCCAGATGGCAAGCGCCGAGATGCTGCGCACGAACGTGAAAGCAGAAGCCGATGCAGATATCCCGCACTTCACCGCTAATGGTTCACGCGTCATCTTCCCTGGCTGGCTCGCCTGCGATACTCGCGCACGCGGTGAAGATGTCGAGCTACCGAAACTGAAGAAGGGTGAGAAACTTGATGTTGTATCGCTCGGATCTCTCGAGAAGCAAACGGAACCGCCGAACCGATACACCGAAGCAGGTCTCGTGAAGGAACTCGAGAAGCGCGGCATTGGGCGTCCGTCCACGTACGCTTCCATCATGAACACCATTCAGGCTCGCGGATACGTCGAGAAGCAGGGACGCACACTCGTCCCCACCGCAACCGGCATGGTGGTTTCGGGATTCCTCGAAGAGCACTTCCCTGAATACATCAGTGACTCCTTCACGGCAGAGATGGAAGACGAGCTCGATGAAATCGCACGTGGTGAACGTGAGTACGAGAAGACCCTTCGTGATTTCTACGGTCCCTTTAACCAGGCCGTACACGCTAAGGACAAACTGCCGAAAGCAACGTCACTCGGTCCTGTACCGGAAGAATTCCCCTGCCCAGTCTGTGGAGCCCCCATGGAGTACAAACTCGGCCGTGGTGGCGTATTCATGAGCTGTACCCGTTATCCCGAATGCGAAGGAGCACGCCAGGAAGATGGTAGCGAACTGAAGTCTGATGAGCCGATCGGTACGCATCCGGACACCGGCTTCCCTATTTTCGTAAAGACAGGCCGCTACGGTCCGTATGTTGAAATGGTACTTCCCTCTGACGGTACTGAACCCGCACCCGAGCTTACCAAGACCGGCAAGCCAAAGAAATCACGTGCGAAGAAACCAAAGGAGAACGTGAAGCGTGCAAGTGTTCCCGCTGGTGTCGATCCATCACAGGTCACCCTTGAGGACGCAGTAAAATATCTCTCGCTTCCTCGCACCCTCGGCACCCACCCCGAGACCGGTGAACCTATCACCGCATCGACTGGTCGATTCGGACCATTCGTCGCGCATAACGGCGAGTTCCGTTCCATCAAGAAGGGTGACCCGTATACCATCAGCTTCGATGAGGCACTCGCACTCATCAATGAACCGAAGCGTCCGCCGAAGGGGGTGGACCTCGTGCGTGATATCGGCAAACATCCCAAGACGGGCAAGATGCTCACGCTCTATAAGTCGAAGGCAGGATACTTCCTCAAGAAAGGTTTGCGACGCATTTATCTTCCCGAAACTGAAGATCCTGATCGTCTCACCCCCGAAATGGCAGCCGAATATCTGAAATAAGAAAAGCCGCGGAGTTCCCTCCGCGGCTTCTTCGTCCGAACAGTGCCGAATTCAGCCCTGCATCGGCTCGATAAAGTCCGTGTTGATGATCTGACCTTTCGCGCACGGCGCGATCGGCGGGACCGGTTGTTTGGTCTCACTGACCCTCCATTCACGAGGTGTCACCAGAAGATCGACGAGCGGGTCGACGATCTGCCCGTGTTCATCGTAGGCGATAGCTTGCACAGCGTTTCGCATGATACTCCCTCCCTGTTGCCCACCCGTTGGGTAAGGCCTAAATGCTATACTGGCTCCTGCAATGACGACGGTCAAGGAAATCCTTGCACAGATGAGTAACGCGACGCCAGAGGATGTCGCTCTGGTTGAGAAGGCATATGCATTTGCGGAGAAGGCGCATGAAGGCCATACCCGTTACTCCGGAGAGCCCTACATCATCCATCCTGCCGCGACTGCTGAATATCTCGCAACGCTCGGCATGGATGCACAGACGATTGCGGCTGCACTTCTTCATGATGCTATTGAGGATGCGAAGGCAACGCCGGAAGAGGTAGAACGTGAGTTTGGAAAGGAAGTGCTTTTTCTCGTCGAAGGAGTCACTAAGCTCGGTAGGCATAAATACCAGGGCGGTGAACGCCACGCGGAATCGTTGCGACGTCTTCTAGTCGCGACGTCAGCCGATGTGCGTGTGCTCATCATCAAGCTCGCCGACCGGTACCACAACATGACCACCATCGAGCACGTTCCGGCACACAAGCGCCGCCGTATCGCGCTTGAGACTCTTGAAATCTACGCACCTATCGCCGACCGTCTGGGTATCGGACGTCTGAAACGCGAACTTGAAGACCTTGCCTTTCCTGTCATCGACCCTGATGCGTACCAGCACGCGCTTGAGGTGCGTAAATTGAAGAGTAAGGAAACGGAAAAGGGTCTTGCTCGTGTTCAGAAGGATCTCCAGCATGCCCTCGCACGCAAAGGAATCACCGAATTCTCCACTGCCATCCGCACGAAAGGGCTCTGGAGCCTTCACCAGAAGCTCCAGCGCAAGAATGATGACATAACACTCATTCATGACATCGCGGCACTGCGCGTTATTGTGCCGACAATCGACGACTGCTATAGCGTGCTGGGCGTCATCCACTCACTCTGGAAACCACTTCCGGGCGAATTCAAAGATTACATTGCCTTTCCTAAGCCAAACGGCTATCAATCCCTCCACACGACCGTCCTCACTCCAGACGCGGGTATTGTTGAAATGCAGGTGCGTACCACGGACATGCATCAGCGAGCGCAGTTCGGTATCGCTTCGCATATGTCGTATAAGATTCTTGGCAAAACGGCACCAAAGGGTGCGTTCCAGCGTCTCTCCTTCCCGTGGATTCGCGATCTCGTCCCCACCCTCCTCAACTTCAAACGCAGCAATGGGAATGGAACTGTTGCCACAAAGACTCCTACTGCCGATGTCCCTCGATGGGTCACGGATCTCGTGGACGCCCATGCAGCCGTGGCCGGGTCACAGGACTTCGTCGAAGGGCTCAAGACCGACTTCTTTTCGCACCGTGTATTCGTCTTTACCCCCCGAGGTGATGTCATCGATCTCCCTATTGAATCGACGCCTGCCGATTTCGCCTACGCGATCCATAGCGATTTGGGCAATCACATGAATGGCGCAAAAGTGAACGGTAAGCTCGTGTCATTTGAGACGAAGCTCCGGAACGGTGATGTGGTGGAGATTCTCACTCGTGAATCAGCCCACCCCACAGCCAAGTGGCTTGAGTACGCAAAGACCTCTATGGCCAAGCGCCATATCAGAAGTGCTCTTGAGCAGCTTTCGCCCAAACCGCCTCAGGCACCGGAACCTAAACCAGCAAAGAAAAAGAAGGCGGCAATCAAGCGTCGCAGCAAGTAACGCTAGACGGCGAAATTCGAGACGGAGTAGAGATCCTCGTCAGCCTTCGGCTCATCCGGTGTCACCTGGGTAGTGTTGGGATGAATCGGAAAACCTCCACGAGGAGACGGATCATTTTCCTGTGTTTCTTCACCAACAGCTTCTGCAGCTCGTGCCTGTGCTTCTCGCCGCTCGGCAAGCATCGCTGCAATATGTGACAGATCCTCGTCCGAGAAGAATTCAATGAGGACACGACCTCCGTTTGGTCGATTCTCAATCAACACACGAGTACCGAGCGTTTCAGTGAGACTCTTCTCAAGTTCCATCATCTCCGGTGTTTTGTCGTGCTTGCGGATCTTGTCAGTCGCAATACGGCGGGCAAGCTGCTCGACCACACGCACCGAACTCTTCTTGAGAACGATTTCTTTAAAGAGCGTGTCTCGTTCAGCCGGGCGATCATTCAACATCAAGAGGGCGCGGGCATGACCTTCGGTAATTTCTTTGTCGACCACGGCCTGCTGAATGGGATCCGGGAGTGCAAGTAAACGAATGGAGTTACTGATGTACTCGCGGCTACGACCAATCTTCGCTGCAATTTCTGCATGCTGGAGGCCGAACTCCTCAACAAGCTGCTGGAACGCTTTGGCCCGATCAATGGCGTTCAGATCCTCACGCTGAAGGTTCTCGATAATAGCGAGCTCGAGCTTCATCTTATCGGTCTGCTCGCCCACGCGGATCACCACCGGTACTTCTTTGAGTCCAATGAGTTTTGATGCCCGCAGGCGTCGTTCGCCGGCGATAAGTTCATAGGTGCTCTGGATACCACCATCAGGCTTCTCTACCTCCTTGCGCGTCACGGTGAGCGGCTGCAAGATGCCGTACTGGCGAATGGATTCTGCAAGCGATTTAAGCGCAGCTTCGTCGAACTCGCGGCGTGGCTGGTAGGGATTCGGTTCGATGCGATTTACTTCGACCCAATACACAGAGTCGTATTTAGTAGGTTCGCCGTAGTTCGCATCATTCATGATGCGTATTGTAACATTTGCATTCGACTTTGCGGTCACGCTAACCTGCAGTAGGATGTGAAAAATGCCGGGGTGGTGGAATGGTATACACGGTGGATTCAAAACCCGCTGCCGCAAGGCTTGAGAGTTCGAGTCTCTCCCCCGGCACCAATCATAGAAAGACCTGACAGGGTCTAATTCGACACATAATAATTCTCTGGTAAGGTCAAGACGGGCCGTATTGCACGGCAAACTCATCTGATACTCGGAGGGCACAGTGAGCATTGACCTAGAAAGAATACTCAAGCTTGCCAACGGGCAAGTAGATATACGACTTCTTTCCAGTACACGGCTCGTTGTTCTCAACAAGGAGCCTCAAAAACTCAAGAACGGGACATGGTCTCGCGTCTATGTGAATGGACGCAATGACGTAACAGAAGATCCTCGAGTCCTTGCCTTGCTGGGGAGCTGGATTCTTCAAACCACCGTGGAGGCTCTCCCGGCAGACGAACGACGGAAGATCATCTTTATGGGAGTGCCTACGGCCGGGCAGCCTTTGGCTGTGGCAGCCT
>JBLNCF010000004.1:0-82215 GCA_050260455.1 Bacillota bacterium | reverse complement strand
AATACAAAAACAGCACCAATAGCTACGGCGGCAATTACGACAATGCCGATAATTATGGATTGGATATTCATGTCATCAGTATAGACGGGCTATATAGCTGATTCTTTCAGCTATTCCCCGTCGTGGGCCCGCTTAAGAGCTGCAATATCAAACTTCATCATGTCCATCATTGCTATTGCAGTCCGATGCGCCTTCTCCTGATCCGGATCACTCATGAGTTCGCCGAGAATCGTTGGCACCACCTGCCAGGTGATACCATAGCGATCAGTGATCCAACCACAGGCGATGGGGTGTCCTCCTTCCGAGAACGCATCCCAGAGTCGATCGATCTCTTCCTGTGTTTCGCACGGTACGACGAGCGATATCGGGCCAGCAGCATTCAGCATCGGATTCGGTCCTCCTTGGAGACACATGAACTTCTGGCCCATGAGTTCGAAGTTACCTACGAACTGCCCTTCTGGACCGGGAGCGTCAGGTAGCATAGTCACATCCACGACACGAGAATCCGCGAAGAGCTTGGTATAGAACTCCATGGCTTCCTGACCGTTTTCCTTAAACCAGATGAATGGTTGTATGTTTTTCATATCTCAATAATACGCTGTCAATCCGAGCAATCTCCTGTACAGGAGATTGTGCATAATCCCGATTAGGTTATTCTGAACACATTTATGGCTTCGAAGAGTCGGACTCAGTTTAATCTTATTATAAGTGATGCGGTCTTTCTTGCGGGAATTACCCTGACAGGATATGTGGTTGCATACGCGAGTCATTTTTCATATTTATCTTATTTCGGCCTCCCAATCTATTTTATAAATATAAGTATCAAGGAAATTCTTGCCTCCATACTAGTTGTGAGTTCTTATACTTTCTTTAGCTTCTTTCTTTTGGAATACACGTTCTTTTTCTTTACCTCTAAAAAGAACCCTGGATTTGAGAAAGTTGCTCTAGTTATTTTCTTGTTAGGATTTATCTCCGTTCCTTTCCTCTTATTTTGTTGGAATTCTAATCACCCCCTCCGATCTTGGATTGAGATCGGTCTATTGATCTCTTTTCTGGTGGCAGGAGGATACAGTCTTAATCTAGACATTGAAAAGAATGCTGAGACTCTCATGTCAGAACTGGAAGACCGGAGTTTCTTCTTTAGGGTTGAGAAGATAATAGGCACTTCCCCGTTAATTACTGTTCTTTTAACATGTCTTTTGTTGGCATACAGCTTCTTGTTTGGTTCGTGGATTGCAAAGAATCAGGAAACTTACCTGGTAACAAAGAACGCCTCTATCCCTTACTTTGTTGTCTCAGATTATCAAGACGGATTTGTTGCTCTCAATTACTCCACTACCACTGACAATAAAAGAGTATTTGGAAATCAAGTCCGCATTTTTACTGCAGAGAGTCTACAGGAGAACGAATTCGAGTTAGCCCAGATTGGTCCTCTTAGTCCAGATGGTCATGCCAACTATTCCTCCTTCCTAAGTTTCATGATTAGGAATTAATCATGAAAGAAAGTAGCCCTCCGCGAGGGCTACTTTCTTAGTAACTCTTAAGTCGTCGACTCTTCTCGTGAGTCCTGATCTTCTCGAGCGCCTTCGCCTCAATCTGGCGGATACGCTCACGTGTCACTCCGAATTCCTTACCCACTTCTTCAAGCGTGTGGTACACCCCATCAAGGAGACCATGGCGCATCTCGAGGATCTTGCGTTCCTTCGGAGAAAGGTCATCGAGAATGTCTCGAACCTGCTCGCCGAGAATACGCTCGGAAGACTCCTGGATCGGTGACGGAATCTTGTCGTCGGCGATAAAGTCGCCAAGCGTCGACTTCTCATCATCATCCGAACCGATCGGGTTCTCGAGCGAGAGGGTGTCCTGGTTGATTTTCTCGATCTGGTAGATCTTGTCGACTTCGACGCCCATCTCGACCGCTATCTCCTCCGGCTGCGGATCGCGGCCGAGCGCCTGCGCAAGGCGGCGAGAGACTTGCTTGTACTTAGCAATGGTCTCCACCATGTGCACCGGAATGCGAATGGTACGGGACTGATCCGCGAGCGCGCGAGTGATTGCCTGACGGATCCACCAGGTGGCGTAGGTGGAGAATTTGTAGCCCTTCTTCCAATCGAACTTATCGACAGCCTTGAATAGGCCGAGATTGCCTTCCTGGATAAGGTCAAGAAGGGTGAGGTCCGGTGAGCGGCCCACGTACTTCTTGGCGATCGACACCACGAGGCGGAGGTTGGAACGTGCGAGGATGTTGCGTGCCTCATCGTCACCAGCATCAATGCGCTTTGCGAGTTCGCGCTCTTCGGAAGCCGTAAGAAGCGGATACTGGCCGATCTCACGAAGATAGATCTGGATGGAATCGTAGCCCGAGGACTCACGACCCTTGATGTTACGGGTAGCGAGGTACTGATCGGCATTGTCCTCAAGCATGCCCCCTTCGAGAATGTCGATGCCGGCCGTGGTGAAGCGCTGGTAGAGTTCGTCGAGGAAATCGACGTCGTCCTCCACGTGCGGGAACTCCCTCAAGATTTCACTGTAGGTGATATAGCCGCGCTGCTTTCCCTTCTGAATAAGAATCTCTGCCTTATCCTGCTTCTGTGCGCTCGCCTTGGCCTTCGCGCCAGTAGCAGCTGCACGCACCACCGCCATCGCGCGAGTGGACTTCTTCGCAGCTTTCTTAGGAGCAGCCTTTTTCGGCGCCGCTTTCTTTACGGTCTTCTTCACGGTCTTTTTTGCCGCACTTTTAGCCGGACGCTTCGCAGCGGCCGTCTTCTTTACGGTCTTCTTTTTCACTGTTTTTTTAGCGGCCATAGAGTGTAAATAAAAGGATTGTAAGAGAAAAAGATGAACGAGCTGTGAACGAGGCTACCCGAGCCGCGCCAATCTCGTGCGCAGGTCGTTGCACTCCTCTATCGCTGCTTTGATCTCGTTCTCATTGCCCGATGCTTCAGCGAGCCTGAGGCGCGTAGTCGCCGATGCCAGCTGATCCGTGAGCACTATGTTCTCGAATGCCTTGAGCAAATCGTCTGCTGCGTGTTCTGAAGGCGTCTCCTCGTAGGAAAGTCCCGCCTCAAATAGCCAGCGCTCGTCCGGAAGAGTCTCCGGGAACGGCGTGCCGTTAATACGAATATACTCATTTTCTACCCTTCTGGCAAGGTCGGTGCCCGCATAGGTGACGGCAACGGCATGGAGGAGTGTGGCGCGATGCTCTCGAGTAGAAAGGCTGGGTGCTGTCGAAGCGGGACCAGCAGTGGGTTGTTGGCTTCCTCTTTCTGCAATACTTGTTCGAGCCAGCGAACCGCGAACCGCGTCTGGTGTCGAGCCGATGGCGCGGGCGACAACGCCTACGAAGTGCTCACGCTCCATGGGACTCTGGATGGCTCCCACAATGGGCAGTACTACTTTCTCTACCGCCGTGACAAGTCGGTGAGGATCCTTCTCTTTTGAAGTGAGTACCGCCAGGAAGAACTCGACGATGGGCTGCGCATCCGCCACGAGCTTCGTGAATACTTTCGGATCCTCCTTGGCAATATCAGCAGGGTCCTTCCCTTCCGGCATGAGCACCGCTTTCACCTTCATTCCTGCACGAAGTGCCTCGATGGCATTCTTCGCAGTCGCTGCAAGACCGGCTCGATCAGAATCAAGCGCAAGCATGAGGTTGTCTGCATAGCGCTTCATGAGCGAGAGATGCTCTTTCGATAAGGCAGTACCCGAGAGCGCCACCGTATTACTGAAACCGATCTGATGAAGGTGGAGGAGATCCATCTGCCCTTCAACGAGAAGGGTGAAACCGCGCGAGCGGATAGCGTCCTTGGCTTTATCCATGCCGAAGAGAATCTCGTGCTTTTTGTAGAGTTCGGTTTCGGGAGAGTTGAGATATTTAGCCTGATCATTGGGATCAAGCGCACGACCCGTGAACGCAACGGTGCGTCCTGCCGAATCACGGATCGGGAATATGAGGCGGTTACGGAATCGGTCGTACCAGGTACCTGCCTTACCATCTGCCTCTTTGATGAGTCCAGCATCGAGAAGTTCCTGCTGGGTGAACCCTCCCTTCTGCAGTTCTTCTAACAGATCGCGCCAGGCGTCGGGGGCAACACCTAATCCCCACGCACGAATCGTTTCCTTGGAGAGGCCACGCGAAAGCGCGTACTCGTACGCGGGCGATTTCCCGGTGAGCGCAGCGGCATAGTACGCTTCAGCACGCGCCATCGCTTCACGCAAACGATCCACCTTCCCTTTCTTTTCGCTCGCATGGGGATCCTGCACAAGCTCCACGCCCGCCTTCTCCGCAAGGATCTTCAGAGCGCCTCTGAAGTCCACGCCTTCCATCTTCTGGATGAACGTGAACATATCGCCCCCCTGCGAGGTACTGAAGCAGTAGTAGCTGCCGCGATCGACGTTCACGAAGAAAGAAGGAGTCTTCTCCTTATTAAAGGGCGACAGTCCCTTCCAATACCGGCCGGACTTCGCGAGCTTCACGTACGGCGACACCACATCCACGATGGACAGCCGGCTCTTTATTTTCTCGACAGAATCGCTCGCCATTTGCTCCATTCTATCGCTTTACAACGCATTTTGACATATCCGTATTTCTATGCTTAAATGATTACAGACCCCACCCACAACGAGGCTTATCGTGAACCAGCTACGCATACTCGAACTCCTTAAGGAAGCATCGAACTTGAGCGTAAGGAAGCGGGAGCTCGATCCCGGAAAGACGCTTGAGCGGCTGACCCAGATCTCCGAGGAGTTCAGGGACGCCGTTCCCCGATTCGAGGATCCCCGAATCGAAGACAACCGTGCAGCAACCGCGCTCCAGGAGCTCGTGAAGCATCTTTTCTTCGACACGCTCAACAGCCGGCCCGAACACCTACCAAAGCTTTTCCCGTTCTTTGCCTCCGTGTGCAGCGACGAGAACTTCTATCTGGGAAGCGGTGCCTCCGTGCCCATACACTGGAATCTGCTGCCGCCCTCCTCAAACTAACGTTCCGTTCGACCTTCGCCGCGGGCTCACCCCCGCGGCACTTTTCATTCAGTCTTCAGTATCGATGCGCCACACTAACGGCAGCTCTGCTCCTTGCGGCCAAACTACCCTCCTACCGGAGAACGGAGCAGACCAAGGCCGTTGCGCACCATCCCCTCGCGCGACGGCCTTTCACTTTAACGACGTTTTCACCGTGCTCACGCGAGAATCTTTTCGGCTGCACATTGAGAGAGGGGCACCCCATGCACACCGAGCACCGACAAGACTTGGTACCGCTTGAGCTTATCGATAAACTCGACATCGAACCGCAAGAAGATGCCGCCCGTGCGCTCACCCAAGCGCTCTGGTTAGTAGAAGCACACGATGTTCGTAAGTTTGTTGCGTTTACTGCGTACTATGGCCTCCGTGGTTTCATACCCGCATCGGCTCACGAGATCGGTACAGGACTGGGCATTAGCAAAGTGGCCACTATCGCCCTCATTGAGAGTGTCGAAGATCTTGTGGACGAGGAAATCAGGACTATACGCAACGAACGCCTGTTCCCCGACACGTATGGCTCCTGGCCGCTCACCGATTTCTTCACCATCGGCCGTGCACTCATGAATAACATCTCCCTTGCGTCAGCAGTCCGAATACGCAACTTCGCTCGGAGAGAAAAACGGGATACACCCACCGTGCACGATTTCTGCAAGATGACCGAGAACGGTCTCCTTCTTATACCGGGCACGGGTGTGGCTATGGCACACGGCATCAAGATCATGCTCAATTCCGTTCACCTGCGACTTGCAACTCACTGACATAACAAGAAATGTCCCATTCTCACCCTATCCGCTGCCCGGGAGACGCAGCGGATCTTTGTTATGCAAAACGGCCCGCCTGTAGCGGACCGTTTTGCATTGAGAATTCTGAATAGCTGTTAGGCGCGAGCTTCTGCGAGAGCGTTTTCTGCTTCGAGCGCAGCTGCTTGTTCGGCAGCAATGCGCGCGTCGCGAGTCTTCTGTAGTGCCTCGATCTCGACATGCTTCTTGGATTCAGCGAATCCAGTACCAGCCGGGATGAGACGACCAAGAATGACGTTCTCCTTGAGACCACGGAGCGTATCCACGGAACCCTTGAGTGCGGCGTTGATGAGAATCTTTGTCGTCTGCTCAAAGGATGCGGCGGAAAGGAAGGAGCGGCGAGAAAGCGCGGACTCCTTGATACCGAGCACCATCTCCTTGGCCTTCGGCGGGATCTTGCCATCTGCTTCCATGAGCTTCACTTCCTCCTCGAACTCCCAGTGCTCAACCACATCACCCACGGACCACTCGGAATCGCCAGTATCAACAACCTTCATACGGCTGAACATCTGGCGAACGATAACCTCAAGATGCTTGCGGGAAACGGATGCGCCCTGTAGCTCGTAGATCTTGCTGGTTTCAGCAATGATGTACTCCTGCACCGCGGCGCGACCGGCATACTCGAAGAGCTCATCAAGATCAGCGGAGCCGTCCGAGAGGAGCTGACCGCGCGCAACCGAATCACCCTGCTTTACGAGCACCACACGCGGGAACGGCGCGGTGTATTCGGTAGCGGAGCCGTCCTTCTTGCCCTGACCGGCTTCCGGTGTCACCACGATGATCTTCTGACGACCCTCCTCGCGAACGTCGGTCACAAGACCATCGAACTTGGAAACAACGGCAGGATTCTTCGGCGAGCGCTTCTCGAAGACTTCTTCGACGCGCGGAAGACCCTGGGTAATGTCACCGCCCACAGACGCGGTACCACCGGCATGGAAGGTACGCATGGTGAGCTGGGTACCTGGTTCACCGATTGCCTGCGCAGCGACGGTACCAACGGCCTCGCCGAGGTCGACCGGCTGCTGAGTCGTGAGATCCATACCGTAGCAGGTGGCGCAGATGCCGTAGCGGGTTTCGCAGGACATCGGAGAGCGCACTTCCACCTTATCGATGGAGGCATCTGCCGCGACGGTCTTAGCGTCTTCTGCGGTGAGGTAGGTGCCCTTCTTGAGGCCTGCTGCTTCAGCAGCGAGCGTGCGTCCGCGAATCGCTTCAGCGAAATCGATCTTGATGCCAGAGGCTGACACGCGATTGATCGAGATGCCGCGCTTCGTACCACAGTCCTTCTCCGTGACGATGGAGTCCTGTGCCGTATCGAAGAGACGACGGGTGAGGTAACCAGCACGTGCGGTACCAAGTGCCGTGTCGGTGAGACCCTTACGTGCACCGTGGGTGGACATGAAGTACTCAACCGGGTTGAGTCCTTCGGTCATAGAGGAGACGATCGGGACCTCGATGGTCTCGCCGGCCGTGTTCTGGATGAGACCCTTCATACCGGCCATCTGCGTCAAGTTACCGATGGAACCGCGGGCGCCGGAGCGCACCATATCAGTCACTGAACCCATCGGGTTCAGCTCTTCCTCGACGAGCTTCTCAACCTCGGTCTTGGTACCGTGCCAGATTTCGATCACCATGCGACGCTTCTCATCTTCGGAGAGAAGACCGTTGCGGTAATCTTCCTCGATGCGGTGCACCTTCTCGCGAGCTGCGTTGATGACGGCCGTCTTACCTTCCGGCACAGACACGTCGTCCAGGCTCCAGGTAACGCCCGACTTAGTAGCGTACTCGAAGCCAAAGCGCTTCACCTTGTTGACGATGCGCGGCACAGCGTCGATACCGTACTTGAGCATGCAGTCGTTCATGATGGCCTTCAACACCTTGATGCTGATGGCGTCATTCACAAACGGATAGTCGCTCGGGAGCACCGTGTTGAAGAGGAGGCGTCCGACCGTGGTCTCGAAGGGCTTACCCTCGAAGCCAGCGTACTTGGACTTCTCCGTCATCGGGAGCACGTGGATCTTGGCGCGCAGATCAATAGCGCCGTACTCGTGCGCGAGGATGGCAGCGTTCGGGGACTGGAAGTACTTCCCTTCGCCCTTGGCACCATCGACGGCCTTAGTGAGCCAGTACGAGCCGAGCACGATGTCGAGCGGCTTCTGCACCATCACGATCATTTCGCCCGAACCCGGCTTCAAGATGTTCTTGTTCGCAGACATCACATTCTTAGCCTCCCACTGTGCCTCGTCAGAGAGCGGCACATGGATAGCCATCTGGTCGCCGTCGAAGTCGGCGTTGAAGGCCGGACATACGAGCGGGTGAAGCTGGATCGCATCGCCTTCGATAAGACGAGGGCGGAATGCCTGAATACCCTGGCGGTGAAGGGTCGGCGCGCGGTTGAGGAGCACGTACTTTCCGCGGATCGCCTCTTCGAGAATCTCCCACACCTCCGGTACGCCGTCTTCGATGAGACGTCCTGCACCGCGAATGTTGAAGGCAAGCTCACGCTCGAGAAGACCGGCAATGACGAAGGGGCGGAAGAGTTCGAGCGCCATGTGCTTCGGAAGGCCGCACTCGTCGAGCTCGAGGTCCGGACCGACCACGATCACGGAGCGACCCGAGTAGTCCACACGCTTACCAAGAAGGTTCTGGCGGAAGTAACCCTGCTTGCCCTTCAGGTAGTCAGCGAGCGACTTGAGCGGACGACGCTGTGCGGGCGTAAGTGCGCCTGCGTTCGCACCAGACTTGCGGATTGAGTTGTCGAGAAGCGCGTCGACGGCTTCCTGGAGAATGCGCTTCTCATTGCGGAGAATCACTTCCGGAGCATGGATGTCGAGAAGCTTCTTCAAGCGATTGTTGCGGTTGATGACGCGGCGATAGAGATCATTCACGTCAGACGTCGCATGACGACCGCCTTCAAGCGCCACCATCGGGCGAAGTGCCGGCGGAATCACCGGAATCTTCGTCATGAACATCCACTCCGGACGAACCTTCGCGGCGATCATGTTGGAAATAAGAGCGATACGCTTGGCGAGTTTCTCGCGCTCTGCGGCCGGCGCCGACGGATAGCGTTCTTCAAGCTTCGTCTTCAGAGCCGGAAGATCCATGGTACGGAAGATCTCGTAGATAGCTTCTGCACCGATCTTTGCCTCAAAGAGCGTACCGTAACGCACCGAGAAGCGATGGTAGGCAACTTCGTCAAAGACGCGACCTACCACAACCGAGTCGATCTCGGACTTTGCGGTCTGCATGCGCTCCTTGAGTGCATCACGCTCCTTATCGTCGTTGATAGCCTTGTGCTTGGTCTTGTACTCAGCCTCAAGCTCGGCGAGGAGGCGCTTCTTCACGTCCTCGTTCACCTTCGTGACGATATAGCCAGCGAAGTAGATGACCTTCTCAAGGTCCGCGGACGGAACGCCGAGGATAAGCGCCATGCGGCTCGGCATGGAGCGGAGGAACCAAATGTGTGCGACCGGGGTCACGAGCTCGATATGGCCCATGCGCTCGCGGCGCACGATAGAACGGGTGATTTCCACACCGCACTTGTCACAGACGATGCCCTTGTAGCGAATGCCCTTGTACTTACCGCAGTAACATTCGTAGTCGCGTTCCGGACCGAAGATCTTCTCATCGAAGAGGCCGTGCTTCTCCGAACGCTGGGTGCGGTAGTTGATGGTCTCGGGCTTGGTGATCTCGCCGCGGCTCCACGAAAGGATGCGCTCAGGCGATGCGAGCGAGAGACGAAGTGCGTTCCAGTCCTGGCGCTGCGGACGGCTCGTCGGGCCCATGGGTTTCTTTGGGTTGAGTGGCATAGGTCTTAGAGAGTTATGCGTCCGCTTCAAGCTCAAGGTCGAGCGGCTCGATATCGAGCGCAAGGCCGCGGATCTGGTTGGTAAGCACCGAGAAGGATGCCGGCGTACCTGCATGAGATACCGGCTCGCCCTTCACGATGGCATCGAAGGTCGCGGAGCGTCCCTGGATGTCGTCGGACTTGATGGTGAGCATTTCGCGGAGCGTGTATGCCGCGCCGTAGCCGAGAAGTGCCCACACTTCCATTTCACCGAAGCGCTGACCGCCGTTCTGCGCCTTACCACCGAGCGGCTGCTGGGTGATGAGGGAGTACGGACCGATGGAGCGCATGTGGATCTTATCTTCCACCATGTGATGGAGTTTCAGGATGTACATGTAGCCCACCGAGACCGGCTGGGCGAACGGCTCGCCCGACTGACCGTCGAAGAGCTGCATCTTGCCGGAGCGGTCAAAGCCAGCCTTCTCAAGTTCGTCGCGAATTTCATCAGCGGTTGCACCGGCAAACGGAGGCACGATGGCCTGATAACCGAGCGAGTTAGCCGCGAGGCCGAGGTGAAGCTCGAGAATCTGTCCCAGGTTCATGCGGGACGGAACGCCGAGCGGAGTGAGAATCACATCGATCGGATTGCCATCCTTGTCGTACGGCATGTCCTCGACCGGAAGCACGCGGGAGATAACGCCCTTGTTACCGTGACGACCGGCGAGCTTGTCACCCACCGATACGTTACGAACCTGCGCGACGGTCACGACGATCTTCTTGATAATGCCGGTCTCGAGCTGGTCGCCCTTCTCGCGCGAGAAGACGCGTACGCCGATCACACGACCGCGCTTTCCGCCTTCCATGCGGAGCGAGGTGTCCTTCACATCCTTGGCCTTGTCGCCGAAGATCGAGCGGAGAAGGCGCTCTTCAGGCGTGAGCTGGGTCTCGCCCTTCGGCGTCACCTTACCCACGAGAATGTCGCCCGGACGGACTTCCGCACCGATACGGATGACGCCCTCCTCGTCGAGGTTCTTCAAGCGAAGCTCACCCACGTTCGGAATGTCGTGTGTGGTCACTTCCGGACCAAGCTTGGTATCGCGGACGGCGCACTCGAAATCCTCAATGTGAATGGTGGTGAACTTAGAGTTCTGCACGAGGCGCTCCGAGACGATAATGGCGTCTTCGTAGTTCGCACCGTTCCAGCTCATGAAGGCGACACGCACGTTCTGACCGAGTGCCATCTGGCCCTGATCGGAACTGGATGCATCCGCGAGAACTTCACCCTTCTTCACCTTGTCGCCGGTCTTAACGAGCGGGCGCTGATTGAAGGCCGAGTTCTGGTTGGTCTGGGTCAAGCCCTGGAGCTTGTACTCCTTCTTCTTACCATCCTTGTTCGTGACAATGATGGTGCGAGCGTCTGCGAAGGTCACCTCACCCGCATCCTCGCTGATGATGAGACGACCCGTGTTGCGAGCTGCATGCTCTTCGATACCGGTAGCAACCAGGGGAGCCTCCGGAATGAGAACCGGCGTTGCCTGCTTCTGCATGTTCGAACCCATGAGTGCGCGGTTTGCGTCGTCATGGTCCACGAACGGAATCATTGCGGTAGCAGCGGAGAACATCTGATAGGTCGATGCGTCCATGAGGGTAATCTCCTCACGGTCAACGACCGCAGGCTCACCATTCTTACGTACCTCGATGGATTCCGGAATGATGCGACCCTTCTCATCAACCGGCGTTGCAGCGTGAGCGATGGTCTCGGTCTCTTCCTCAAGGGCGTTCAAGTAGCGGACCTCGTCGGTAACGACACCCTTCTTCACCACTGCATACGGAGTCTCGATAACACCGAACTCGTTCGTGCGTGCATGAAGCGCAAGGCGAAGGATAAGACCGATGTTCTGACCTTCCGGGGTGTGGATAGGACAGAGGCGGCCGTAATGAGACGGGTGCACGTCGCGCACCTCGAAGCCAGCACGCTCGCGCGTGAGACCACCCGGACCAAGTGCCGAAAGCGTGCGCATGTTCTCAAGCTCAGCGAGGATGTTCTGCTGATCCATGAACTGCGAGAGCTGGTTGGCCGTGAAGAACTCGCGGATGGATGCCTGATACGGGCGCGGATTCACGAAGGCCATTGGAAGCGAAGTCTCGCTTTCAATGGTCGACATGCGGTCCTGGATGTTGCGCTTCATGCGCGACATACCGACGCGCATACGAGCCTGGAGGAGTTCGCCGACGAAGCGGACACGACGGAAGCCAAGATGATCAATATCATCAGGCTTTGCGTTCGGATCCTGGTTGAGGCGTGCAATCTCACCCACGATGCGAATAACATCTTCAGGTGTGAGCGTGCGCTGATTGAGAGACTTCGTGTCTACCGGAAGACCGAAACGGGCATTCAAGCGGTGACGGCCGACCTTGGAGAGATCGTAGCGTTCAGGAGTGAAGAGTGCATTCACGTACGACTTGGCGTTGTCCGGGGTCGCAAGATCACCGTCGCGCATGCGGCGGTGAATCTCCACGTATGCCTCGTCAACGGAAGCTGCGGTGTCGTGTGCGAGGGTTGCAGTGAGCGCTGCGGTAGCCGCATCGTTGCCGATAAACTTCTTCAAGACCTCCTCGCGAGTGCCCGCGCCGAGGATGGTAAGGAGATTCGTGACCGGGAACTTACGTTTGCGATCGATCTTCACGAAGATCGCACCATCTGCTTCGGAATCGATCTCGATCCAAACACCGCGGGACGGAATAATCTTCGCGCCGAAGAGCGGCTTGCCCTTCACCTCTTCCGAGACGAAGAACGCACCGAACGAACGGGCGAGCTGCGGCACAATGGCGCGCTCAACACCCGACACGATAAAAGAACCGTGCGGAGTCATCATCGGAATGTCAGCGAGGAAGATGTCCTGCGTCTTTTCCGTGCCCATCGTCTTGTTCAGGAGCGTGACGGTAGCCTTAAGAGGCGCCTCGTACGTGCGCATGTTCTCACGTGCCTCTTCCTCGGTACCCTTAGGATCACCGATTTCGAAGCCGTCGATGCGGAGCTCAAACTTCTTACCCGAATAATCAGGAATCGGAGAGAATTCCTTGAAAAGTTCCGTAAGGCCATCCTTAAGAAGCCAGAGGAACGATTCACGCTGATGTCCCACGAGATCTGGGAACTCAACGCGTGGCGCGCGATACGCCTTGAACGTCTTCTGTTCGAGCTTGTGCTTTGACATTGATCGTCTGGTATTTAGCCTCGGACGGAGCCCATTCAAGAGTCCTCTTCCGGTCAGGATTCTTGAATGCGCTCCCTAGAAACGCCAATAGGGCTCGTGCAAACGCCACGAGCCGCGTCCCTCGTTTTCCGAGACGCTGGTAAATAATTGAAATCTGTAGAAGCCCCTATCCCCCGTTACTCACTCGTATTCATAAGATACGCCCGGCTTGAAAGGGCGTCAAGCGGAGCCTTGGGATAAAAAGAACCGGCTCCTTTTGAGGGGAGCCAGGTCAACTTTTTTGTTCTGTGGTACTGCCGTTTAGTGGTGCGCCATGCGCTTTTGTTGCTGGTGACGCAGGACTTGCGGCCAGATGTGCCAGCCGTACGCCGTACCGAGGATGAGCGCCACCGGCACGCCGATGACCAGCATCGGGAAGTCAGCCAAGGGCGGCGTGAACCAGGTGAAAGCCAGCAGAGCCGCAATGGCGAGGGCGATGCCGATCTGCTTCCGGTCGGTGTCGAATCCCACCGTGGCCGTTCCGACTGCTTGAGCAGTCCCGAGCACGATAAGACCCACCACGCTCAGGCCAAGCAGGTCAGGGCGACCGTCACCGAGGTAATCGATGCAGTCGCGAAGAGTTTCAAGCAACATGGACATTGCACTGTTTCCATTCCTTGCGGATGCTATCCGGAAGGTTCCAGACTATTGTATATCAATATAAAATATATTTGTCAATACCTGTCGAGTATAAAAATCGAGGCGGTCTCCCGAGAGAGACCGCCTTTGTACGTCCTGTCGAATCTACGTTCAGCTAGGCCTGCGGTGAAGCTTCAGGATTTGGTGGTGCCCATGGGGGCAGATCCACGAAATCCAGTACTGCAAGGATACCGCGACGCTTCCTATGTCGAGGGGATCTCGGCTTCATGCGAAGCACTCGCACGAACGCCGGAACCAGCAGGATCATGGCAATCCCCGCCGTGATGGCCCAGGACACTCCTGCAACTTGAAGCGGAGTATCTGCGCTTCGGGATGCGAGCAGAAGCGCGAGGGCGTATACGACCTGGATACCGAAGGCTTCGGCAAGTGGACTCCGTTCCAGTCGATACCTCCGCTCGAGGTGATATACCCCGCCCGCGATTCCTCCGGCAAACAGTGCCGACAGGAAGACGCTTCCTTCCGTCTGGTGAGCCGCAGCGAGCCCGAGCGCAATCACGATCGGCCACGCGAGCAGTCCCCATACGATCAGGTGTGCATGTGAAGCTTCGTCTTCTTGATACAGGCCGATCAAGATGAGGGCGAGCGAAAGCAGGAACAAGATCGCGGCAGCAATCCCCTCCGCCGACACGAATGATTGCCCGAAGGCGCCTAGAAGAGCGAGCGCGGCCGTGGCAACCGCAGCATGCCCGAACGACATAAGACCATATTTCATTTTCAATCCTCCCCTGCCCTTTGAGTTAGGGCACTGTTTCCAGTCTGCTCCGCCCTCGCACAGCCGTCAAATCATTTACTCTGCTTCTTCGCGCGGTGCGCGTTTATGTTCGCGTGATGTCCTGTGAGGAGCACCTTGGGTACTCGATACTTCTTCCCTTCCCACTCAAGGACTTCTGGACGTGTGTAGACCGCAGGAGATGCGATGCGACGCTCCTCCACCGACTCGTCTTTCCCAAGCACCCCAGGCAAACGGCGAGTTATCGCATCTACGATGATCATGGCTGGTGCCTCCGCGCCCGTGAGCACTGCCTCTCCTACGGAATACTCCTTGACAGTACCGAGCTTCTTCAACATCACCCGAGCGCGATCATCAATGCCTTCGTAGCGGCCACAAATCAAAACAACATCATCAAATCTTGCCAGAGCGTCCGCTTCTTTATTAGTGAATGGTTTTGCCGATGGCGAGAACCATACGAACGCTGCCTTCCCTTTCTTTCGTCCGAGTGACTTCTTTGCAGCACGTACGACCGGCAACGCAGTCATGACCATTCCCGGACCGCCACCATAGGGACGCTCGTCCACCTTCCCCCATTTGTTATCTACGAAATCACGCGGAGAGTGATAGTCGACGGAAATCTTCTTGTCACGACGGGCGCGACCAAGAATAGATGCGGAGAGATACGTATCACAGGCTTCTGGGAAAAGCGTAATGAGATGAAATCGAAGCATAACGAAAGTGTAACGCGAACGCGGGGCTAGAAGCCCCGCGTTCTGTTAGAGGGAGTCGATTACTTCGTCGACCGAGCGCACCTCACCATCGCGCTTACCGCCCACCGGCTCGTTGATCTTCAGGTTCACGCGCGCGTTGTGCTTCATACCTACGACGCGCAGGAGGGTGCGGAGTGCCTTAGCGATATTGCCATCGCGTCCAATGATCTTGCCCATATCATCCGCATCCACAGTGAGCGTAAGGAGCACGCCCATCTCATCTACCGTGCGGGTGATGACCACCGCTTCGGGATGATCGACGAGAGCCTTAATAACGTAATCGAGAAATGCGTGATCTTGTTCCATATCGTTTCAGAGTGTCGGGAATAAGGAGTAACGGCGAGCAGGTGCCGCAGGCGCGGCGGAAGGTTACGCAGCCGGAGCTTCCTCCGCAGGGGCAGCCTCTTCTGCCGGAGCAGCTTCGGGTGCTACTTCTTCAGCCGGAGCGGCCTCCTCTGCTGCTGCAGCGGCTTCTGCTGCGGCGGCGGCAGCTGCCTCTTCAGCGGCCTTCGCAGCTGCTGCTTCTTCCTCCGCCTTCTGCTTGGCGATGTTCTTCTCGAGATTCTTCTTCGAGACGACCTTGGCGGTCTTCGGAGCCTCAAGCACACCCTCCTTCACAAGAAGGTTGTGAAGAGATGCAGACACCTGTGCGCCCTTGGCCATCCAGGTCTTGATGCTGTCAGCCTTGAGCGTAGTCGCCTTGGTCTTAGGGTTATAGGTGCCGACGAGGTCGACATACTTGCCCGCCTTGGGGCCGGACGCCTTATCAAGCACAGCAATGCGAAACGCCGGGTCGTTCTTGCGGCCAATTCGCTGGAAGCGGATCATCAACATATATGCGGGGAAGCGTACCAGAAAGGCTATGCGGGGTCAAATAAAAAACGCGACATCTCTGCCGCGGGAGGAAGGTACAGGGCCGAGGACCCAAGGGCGGCAGACCGAGCTGCTCAGAACGATCTGCCGCCCCGCGCTGTGCCTGCAGCGCATGGGTCCCAACAGTGGGGCCGGTCGCATCATAGCAAAACCAGCGTCATTTGCTACAGTTTGAGAAATGACATCCAACGACATATACGAGGGTCCCATCACCATCACCCGCACCGGCAAGGGTTTTTTTACGTACGATCCTGATAAGGATGACCTGTTCATCCCAGGAGAGAACCTGGGCGGCGCCTTCCCTACCGACATCGTGCAGGTGAAGATCGTCGGCAAAGAGACCGACCCGCGCACCAAGAAAGTCCGCGAGATCGGCAAGGTCGTCGACATCGTCACCCGCACACGCGAAACGTTCGTCGGCACGCTCGTCGAGAACAAAGAGGAGCGCCTCACCATGCTCGCGCCGGACTGGAAGAAGATGTACGTGCCCTTCGTCGTGAAGGGCGAATCTCTCCCCATCGGTCAGAAGGTACTCATTCGTTTCCAAGGTTGGGCAGCAAATCAACCGTACCCCTGGGGCACCCTTGAGGAAATCATCGGCCCGGCAGGAGTGCATGAGACCGAGATGCGTGCGCTCGCGCTCGGCAGCGGGTTCCGCAGTGACTTCCCTCCTGGCGTACAGAAAGAGGCGGAGGAACTGGAGACCACCGGCAAGGCGCTCATTGAAAAAGATGCGAACGAGGGTATCGCGAGCGGCCGCAGGAAGGACTTCCGGCAGGCCACTACGTTTACCATCGACCCGTTCGACGCGAAGGACTTTGACGACGCACTCTCGGTACGGAAGCTCGATAACGGGAATGTCGAGGTAGGCGTCCACATCGCGGACGTCTCCTACTTCGTTCGTCCAGGCACATCCATCGATGATGAGGCTAGGAAGCGCGCGACCTCCGTCTACCTCGTGGACCGCACCATCCCCATGCTTCCGGAAGTCCTCTCCAATAACTTCTGCTCGCTTAATCCCAACGAGGACCGTCTCGCGGTGTCAGCGGTGTTCGAACTGGATTCAGAGGCGCAGGTGGTATCGAGTTGGTTCGGTGAGACCGTCATCCACTCCGATCGCCGCTTCACCTATGAGGACGCGCAGCAGGTACTCGATGATCAGTCGGGCGATTTCCTCGACGAGCTCAATACACTGCGCACCCTCGCCTTCAAGATTCGCGATCGTCGCACCGCAAAGGGCGCTATCGCCTTTGATACCCCCGAAGTGAAGGTGCGTCTCGATGAGACCGGCAAGCCAATCAAGATCGAGCTCAAGGAGCGTCGCGACACTAATCTCCTTATCGAGGATTTCATGCTGCTCGCCAACGAGCACGTCGCGATGATGCTCTCGGAGGAAGCGCGGAAAGCAGGCATCCAGAATTCCGTCATCTATCGCATCCACGATCTCCCGGATGCAGAGCGTATCGAAAACCTCTCGCAGTTCCTTAAGGTCATGGGCTACGACCTTGAGACCCGTGCAGGTCATGTGAAAGGTACCGATATCAACCAGCTGCTCGAGAAGGTGAAGGGTACGCCCGAGGAGTACCTCATCAAGACCGCGACTCTGCGCTCTATGGCAAAGGCTATTTACACCACGAAGAACGTTGGGCACTTCGGTCTCGCCTTCGAGTACTACACTCACTTCACTTCCCCGATTCGTCGCTACCCTGACCTCCTCATCCATCGTCTCGTGAAGCACTATCGTAACGGTGAGACCTTCACGAAACAGGCATTTGCGGAATTGAACGACCTCGCCCTTCATTCGAGCGAACGCGAAGCCGCTGCCGTTGAAGCCGAGCGCGATTCCATCAAGCTCAAGATCGTCGAGTACATGTCCGACAAGATTGAGCAGGAATTCGATGGCGTCATCTCGGGCGTCTCCGACCGCGGTCTCTATGTCGAGCTTAACGAAACACGCGCCGAAGGCATGATCCACATTCGCAATCTCGGCGACGACTACTTCATCTATGACGAGAAGCGCTATCGCATCGTCGGCGAACGTACCAAGAAACAATTCGCGCTCGGCGATCCTATCCGTGTGAAGCTCATCGAAGCGCGCGTGCCCGAACGCGAGCTCGATTTCGCGCTGGTGGCGTAATCCCCAAGATTGCGAGCACGCACCGCGTGCAGTATGGTCACTAAAGGCAGCAGACAGGAGTTCGCCATGGCTCACAAGCCATTTGATGACAGTGACAGCAATCATGTCTGGAGCGCACGGATCACCTGCTGGTCGCTGGCCCTGGGGACGGTCATCATCCTCATCGCCGGTGCCCGCCAAGCCTTCTTCGGCTAACGCCTCCATCCATGATTGCTGAAGCCCCGCCACTTCCGGCGGGGCTTCTTCGTTCCTGCCCCTCAAACGCGTGACATTTGGAGATGTGGGGCGTAGAGTGCCGATACTCGGCTTGGCCGGGCATCATCTCGCGGGCTAGATAGGGAGAGGATCCAGTGCCGTCAGCTAATCAGACCAAAGCTCTTTCGTACGATCAGACATACCACTTCTCGTTCAGCGACGGCATGACCGAAGATCGCATCTTTCGGGTTCTGCGCCTCCGCCGCCACCTCAAGAACTCAGAGCGCCTCGTTAAACTCGCCATCTACACCGAAACGGACTGGCCTCACGAATCCCAGCGCCCAACGGCAGAAGGTTGCCTCGGTGTCGCCCACGCTGAAATTGAAGGAGTGCACCATGACGAGGCCAACGGCAACCACTGGTTTGTGCTCGGCCGTTTCCGGAACGATCTGGCCCAAAATGCTGGCCAGCTCACCGAAGGTCCGTGGAAGGATGCGTTCTTCTACGGCTCCATCGAATTGGACTGCACCATGGCCAGACCTGGAAGACGTGGCACCTTGAAGACCAGCCGGACGTCTTTCCTGACGAACCCCTTCCATGAGGGAGAGACAGGGACCAGAAGCTGATCGTTCAATATGTCGATCGACCGTACTTGATTACGGCAACGCCGCTCACTGCAGCGGCGTTTTCGTTATGCCTCCAGGATGCGCTGGACAGCGAGTGCGTACGCGGCTTCGCGCAGGGTGACGTTCCGATCGAGCGCGAAATCCGCAACGTCACGATACGCATCTCGCATAGTCTCCTTGAGCCGATCGCGCACCTCATCATGCGACCAGGATTCCCCGCTCTTGTTCTGGAGCCACTCGAAATACGACACCGTTACGCCACCAGCATTCGCAAGGACATCTGGTACCACCGCAACACCCGCCTCGGCGAGCACATCATCCGCATCGGGAGTCGTTGGGCCGTTGGCTATCTCAAGCACGATGTCGGCTTTCACGGCATGCACATTCTCACTCGTGATCTGCTCTTCAAGCGCAGCCGGTACGAGAATATCGCACGGTTCGGTGATTACATCCGGTGCGTTCTTCTTCTCGCCTTCTGCATCGGAGTCGACAATGTGGATGCCTTCTTCCTTTTCCCTAAGGATGCGACCAACATCAAGTCCGCGTGCATTCACGAGCGTGCCGCGCGAGTCGGCGAGCGCGACGATCCTCATGCCAAGTCCAGAGAGCAGGTGTGTTGCTTGCGCCCCCGCATTCCCTGCACCCTGCACCGCAGCGGTAAGACCTTCGGCTCCGCGATGCTGATCTGACAAAAGCGATTCCAGAACGAATATCGCACCATCAGCGGTCGCAGTGTCGCGTCCCTGACTACCTCCCTTGTCGAGTGGCTTACCGGTAATGAACGCAGGCGATGACTTCCCTGTTATCTTCTCGTACTCGTCGAGCATGACGGCCATGATGTCGGCGTTGGTATACACGTCCGGCGCCGGCACATCCTGGTCTGGACCTAAATGTTCTGCGAACGTGCGTACATAGGCGCGTGCTACTTCATGGATTTCATTCAACGAGTGTTTCTTCGGATCAAATGACACACCACCCTTCGCGCCACCAAACGGAATGTCGACTACCGCGCACTTAATAGCCATCATCGCCGCAAGCGCAGACACCTCATCCTCATCCGCTTCCGGATGGAAACGGATGCCACCCTTGTATGGACCGCGCGCCTTGTTGAACTGGACGCGATATGCCGGGAACGTCGCCGTCGAACCGTCGTCAAGTCTTACCGAGAGATTCGCCTTGAGGACGCGGTCTGGTGTCTCAAGTCTTGCGCGCTCCTCCTCCGAAAGCCCGAGAAGATTCGCGGCTTTATCTACATGTTGCTTGAAGTACTGGAATGCGGCCATGTGCGCGTGGTTAGGGGTATAGACCCGTAGTCTACGCCCCTCATCTGAAGCGTCCATGGGGATAAATCGTGACCGGGGTATACTCCCTCCAGGAGGATAGCCGATGTTCATTGGATCGAATACCACGACCAGGTTCATCGCATCCTGGTCGCGCACCCACACCGCTCACAGAGGAAAGAAAATATGCTCTCACTGTGAACACCCTATTCATACCGGCGAAGAGTATCGCCTTCAGGTGTACGTGATCACTCATCCGAAATACGGCTCGCGGCTCGAGAACCACTATCTGCACCAAGCTCCGTGCTGCCCGCTCTATCGCGTGGCTGCCGAATGAAGACCCTCCGGATTCGTAGGGTCTTCAACTACTTAAGTGGCAGATAACCTTTATAGAAACAAAACCACCCGCAGCCTCTCGACTGCGGGTGGAAACGATTGGACGCGCTCCATCAAAAAGAGTAATCGGAACTCTTAATGGTCTTGCGCGTCGAATCTTCTCCGAACGGGTACTCAATGGGAGCCAATGGTGGTGGCTCCCCGGTGAGAGGTACATGGTGGGGCTCGGCGGAGTCCTGTCCACGTTCACGTATCGCGCGCAGCCGTTCGAGCTCAACGAACGCCTCTTCCTCTTCTGGGCTCATGGCCTCGACGTTCGGTCCGTTCGCTTGCTCGGGAGCTTTCTCCGACATGCGTGCCTCCTCCTGACTCGACTCTGTATACCGGAAACCTGTCAGCGAGACAATAGGTTGCTATTTCGCAACTGAAGCCGCTTCTTCAAACTTCACCGAAAGAAGTTTGGAGACGCCATCCGCACCCATCGTGACGCCATAGAGGATGCCGGCGCGGCTCATGGTCTCGCGGTTGTGGGTGATGACGATGAGCTGGGAACGTTTGGCAAGCTCCTCAATCATGTCACCGTAGCGGCGAGAGTTCGCTTCGTCGAGCGCCGCATCGGTCTCGTCAAGAATAAGGAACGGGGGCGGGTTCACCTGACTCATAGCGAAGATAAGCGCGATGGAGGTGAGCGCTCGCTCGCCTCCCGAAAGCTGCATCAAGGATTGCACACGTTTCTTCGGCAGGCTCACAGAGATTTCAATGCCTGGCTTACCCTGCTTTTTCTTTTTAGTTCCCTCTTCTTCCTCGTAGGATTCTTCGTCTTCTTCATCCTGTGCATCGAGCTCTTCAAGCACGAGCTTCGCGCCGCCGCCGCCGAACATGATACTGAAGTATTCGGTAAACGAATGGTTCACCTTTGCGAGACCATCAGCAAACGTCGTGGTGAGCTCCTGATCGAGATCCTGGATAAGTGCAGCAAGACCTGCAGCAGATTTGGCGAGGTCCTCGAGCTCGTGCATGAGGAACTGTTCCCGGTCGGTCGCTTCCTGGTATTCCTTCCGCACATCCTCGCCCGTACCTCCTGCCTCTTCAACGCGAATCTTTAAGCGTTCAAGCTGACGCTTGCGCTCTTCCTGTGCATGCCGATCTTCCTGCGGGAGTTCCGCTTCCGTGTGCGAGAACGCCGAAGGACCGGCAAGCGCGAGCACTTCGCGCCGATCGCGTTCAAGCTCGTCAGAAAGCATCTGGAGTTCCCGTAGACGTGCGTCCTCGCGTGCCACCGCACCCTCTTCACGAGCCTTGGTCTCGGCGAGACCAAGAATACGGCGCTTCTCTTCCCTTCCCGTCTCTTCGTACGCAAGGGCGTCCTCGCGTGCCTTCATGAGCGCACTGCGCGCCTTCTCGATAGCACCTTCTAGCTCTGTATCGCGCGCAAGGAGCTTAGCCCGTTCATTCTCGAGTTCGTATACCGTATTCTCTTCCTCTGCCAAGTAGTCATCGTTCGGTGCTGCGTATCGATCGAAAAAGGCGGCTACAGCGGTACGGAGCGAAGAGAGCGCCGCACGAATAACATTCGGGTCTGCGTTCTCCCCTACGGATGCCTGCTTCTCGACCTCCTCCCGCAAGAGCGAGAGGTCTTCGCGAGTGACCTTCACATACGGCTCCCGCGCCACTGCAGCACTCCGTTTCTTGGCTTCCTGAAGACTCCCTTCGACGCGACCGATGTCACGTGCGAGCGAGCTTCGTTCTCCCGACAGACGGTCCACTTCTCGTTCGGCCTGACGTATGGACTCTGCACGCTTCATGCCTTCGGCATCGGTAGTAGCGCGCTCATCGAACGCTGCGAGTTCGCTTGCGACGGTGGCAAGCCGTTCTGCCGCTCCCTGTTTACGCGTGCTGGCTGCCTCGCGCTCGGTAGCAATGTACCGGTCTTCTACCGCAAAGTAGGTACGAGCGAGCGCTGCGAGTTCCCGCATAAGTTCTTCGGCACGCTCAAGCTTCTCCACTTGTTTCTGAAGGAACCGAATATGCGGCGCGATCTCACGACGAAGCGCCTCAACCTCGCGCACGTTCTCTTGGGTGCGCTCAAGCTTACGCTCGGCCTCCTGCTTCTTGAATTCGAATACTTTCAAGCCGAGTGCGTCCTCGAGCATCGCACGACGCTCGCGCGGATGCGCGAGCAAGATACGGTCGGCTTCTCCCTGCGAAATGATGTGGTGTCCGGTCTCGCCGATGTTCGCAGAAGCAAGAAGCTCATGCACGTCCCGCAGACGAACCTTCGAACCGTTGATTCCGTACTCGGAAGATCCATCGCGGAAGACGGAACGCTCGATGGTTACCTCATCAAAATCGAGCCGTGGAAAGATGCGTCTTTTGTTATCGAAGACAATGGCGACCGAAGCACGATTACTGCGCGGCGTCGCGTGCGAGCCCGACCAGATAAGGTCCTCGCTGCGCTTTCCACGCATGGACTTCATGGACTGTTCGCCGAGTGCAAATCGGAACGCTTCGGCAACGTTTGATTTGCCTGATCCGTTGGGGCCAACGATGGCCGTCGTTGCGCTCGAGAAATCGAGCACCGTCTTACGGGCGAATGATTTGAAACCGACTATCTCCAGCCGTTTAAGCATGGTGGAAATTATACCGTACGAAAACCTTCAGCCAGGCTTAATCTACGCTCGGGCACCCTGATACCGGACTCGAACCATGAAGGAGATTCGCGATGACCGCGACTGAATCATCGACCGGATCCCAACGGACCCGGCCAATACGCACCCCTAAGAACATTCGAGAACTGCATACGCTTGTTTCTCGAGCAATCACTGCTCTGCGGCACATCCAACGCATTGAAGCCAGACGCGATGCACGCATCGCCTACTGGCAGCAGAAGATAGACGACCTCAAAAGCGCGACGACGAAAGAACGAGACGACCGCGTCGATCTCATCCGTCGCATCATGCCACATGCATATGAGTACATTGAGGAACATCGTTTCGATCTCACGAACCGCGCAAAACGCAAATCAGTGGGATTCCCCGACGGCACCTTCGTATGGCAAAACGTGCGGTACACGGATATTCCTGACGAGGACAAATTCTTCGAAGAAGTCCGGCGTTTGGACCTGGCAAGCGAGTTCATCCGTGAGAAACAGGAACCGAACCGCAGTGCACTCCGCGATGAAGCCAACGAGGAGAAGGCAAAAAAGCTCACGACCGCAAAGATCATTCAGGAGACGCGGCCACAACTCGCCACCTCGGGAACGACGCTCAAGATCGAACGTCGCGAAAACGATAAAGGTGAGCTTGTATGGGATGTGGTAGATTCGCGGCAACGCTGATCTCCACCGAAAGGTCGCGGCCTCGCTGCGGCCTTTTCGCCTACCAGCCGTTTTTCTGGAGTGCTTCGTGCGCGGCAGCCTGCTCGGCTTCCTGCTTGGACTTCCCTACGCCACGCGCAATCTCCTCACTGTGCAAATACACACCCACGGTAAAGCGTTTGTCGTGATCAGGTCCTTCCTCGCTTAAGGTTTTGTACGAAGGGGTAATACTCTTCTTTTCCTGTGCGGCTTCTTGGAAACGTGACTTCGCATCCTGGTATGCGCGGTTTTCAATAATGGCGTCAATCTTCGGGTAGAGCGTGCGGGCAACGAATTCTTCCGCAGCGGCATACCCTTGATCGAGATAAATAGCACCAAGGACGGCTTCAAACGCATTGGCAAGGATAATGTCGCGTGCACGACCCGTATCCTTGGCTTCACCTCGCGAGAGCAAAAGCATGTCGTTGAGGCCGATGACCTTTGCGCTCTCGGCGAGTGAGATGGTGTTCACAAGCGCTGCACGGTAGGCCGTAAGGTCGCCTTCCGGCTTCTCCGGAAAACGGTTGAAGAGGAAGTGTGTGGTGGCGAGCTCCAGTACCGCATCACCGAGGAATTCGAGACGTTCATTGTGGTTCCCCACCGTCTTGTGTTCGTTCAAATATGAACGATGCGTCAGCGCCTCGGTCAGAAGATCGAGGTTCCGGAAGGAGACGCCAAGGCGCTCCGCATTCGCATGCATGTCAGTCATGGTGCGTAGCCTAGCGCACTTTGTGGAAAATGCTATTTCGACCGACCAAGGAGCTTCTGGACGGCCGCCGTCACGATGGGCAGCATGTCGTCATAGAAATTGAGGTCGAGAATGTCGGGGAGACGGAACCATTTAGCATCATCAAGGCCACCACTCTTTTTGAGCGTGAGCTGCTCGAACGGCGAGGACACGAGGAAGAAATACACGTGCTTTCTGATCTTTCCCTTCTCGGGGTGTGAGGCCACATATTCGTTCTCACCCACCTGCTCCTCCACTTTCACCTCCATAAGACCCAGTTCCTCGCCTACGACACGAACCACGCCTTCTGCGGGAGAAGGATCATTCTCGATGTGACCCTTAGAAAGAGTCCACCTGCCGAATATGTCATGCACAAGGGCGAGATAGATCTGGCCCTCGTGGTGCGCATACACGATAGCTCCCCCGAGCTTTTCGAGGGGAAGGTCCTCACGGCGCACACGTTCCTTCTTTCCTACTTCGTCCTTGCCCGGCTCACCGAGTTCCTTGTAGACGGCACCCAGAACGCCGTTCACGAAACGACCGGAAGAATCGCCACCAAATACTTTGGCGAGCTCGATGGCTTCGTTAATAGCCACCTTTGCGGGAACCTGTGCACGGTCAGCGAACAAGAGTTCGTAGAGACCGATACGTAGGATGTTGCGGTCCACGGGTGCGATCTTATCAATAGGCCAGTCAGGTGCTGCTTTCTCGATAATGAGATCGAGATCGTTGTGCTTGGCGAGTACGCCGGCGAGGAGAGCTTCCATGAATGGCCGGTCGGTATCATCTCCTCCAAACTCCTCGACGTTGCGCAACAACATGTCGGTTGCTGCCGCATCATCTGCGTGAGTGGTGTCCCACTCGAAAAGTGTCTGCAGGACTACGGAACGTGCTAGATGCCGGTTGGCCATAAATGAAAGAGCTGTATAGGTAAGGATACCCTACGTGACAAGAAATACACACGAAGCGTAAAGCGCGTGATGTGAATATCCCATGTAGCTAAAAGAAAAAGGACCCAAGCGGGTCCTTCTTTCTTACGCACCGCCTCCGAATCCGGAGCGGCTCTTAGCCTTACCGAGATTCATGCGTCCCATGAGTCCCGACTTCTTTTCGCGCTCCTCGGTCGCGATGTGCTTCTCGGGAGCAGGGTTGGTGTTAGCAGCATGCTCGTGATCATGTGCCTTCTTGGCCTTCTCCTTCTTCTCGGCCTTCTTGACCTCCTTCTTGGTCACGATCTGCTTGCCGCGATACATGCCGGTCGTCTCATCAAGACGGTGCGGGAGGCGAAGCGCGCCCGACTCCTTATCGGTCACGACGTTCGTCCCGGTGAGCGCATGATGGCTGCGGCGGTTTTTAGTATGCGAACTGGTATGGCGCATTCGTACTGACATAGTGGGAGTACCTTACCACAAGCCTTGTTTCCGGTCTATATCCGCCGCTTTCCTGTGCACCCTCCTCCCTTGCAGAAACGCCACCATGCGGGAACATGAATAGAGCCGTCGCCAGGGCCATGAATCCTTGTCGCGGCGGCTTCGCTGGGCCCTCGGGCTCGTACACGTCGCTTCAGTCACAGTAAGGAATGCGATGAGAACCACAGCGAATGGGTGCCAAAACCGCACCGATCTTTCCATCTTCAGCACGGAAGGAGCTCCCTTCAAATATTCGGACTTACCCCAGAAGCGGAAAAGTAAACGACGACGCCGACCTGGGTACAAGTAACCCGAACTTCTTTGAGTCTTCGGACTCTCGCGAACAACATCGCGACGCGTCCTTGAGCACCGCTCGGACGCGATGAACCAAGAGGGCTGCGCGTATAGCGTGGCCCTCAATTCATTTCTATACCGACTCGGGAACCAGATGCAGAAACGTGGTGCGATGAATCTCGCACGGTCCGTGCTCACGCAAAAGCTCGTAGTGAAGCTTGGTGCCGTACCCTTTATGTACTTCAAATCGATACTGCGGGTACTTCGGAGCAAGCTTCTTCATGTAGCGATCGCGTGTCACTTTCGCTGCGATAGAAGCGAGCATAATGGCTGGAACTTTTCCATCGCCACCGATGACCGTCTCTTGTGCGTACTCTTGGGGGGCATAGAGTGAACCGTCGAGAAACACCTTTCCTTCTGACGGTTCCGGAAGAAGCTTCCGCACTCCTTTATAGAGTGCTCCGCGAACCGCAGGAACGATACCGTACGCATCTATCTTCGCAGCGCTCGAGAGATGCACCACCGCACTCACGGTACCCAAAGCAATTTCCTCCTGCAGCCTCACAAAGAGTTCCTCTCGCCTCTTTTCCGTAAGCTTCTTGGAATCGTTCAGTCCCGGAAATGCCGCTTCAAAGTCGAATCCGTCCGCTACGCGGATAACTCCTACCGCGACCGGCCCCGCCAACGGCCCTCTCCCTGCTTCATCGACTCCGACCACATACATAGCAGATAGGATACCAGGTTCGTTGTCCGCTAGCGCCAGCGCTTCTTCACTTGGTATCCTGTAGGGAATGGCGAGCCGATTCGTACACCTCCATACGCACAGCCACTATTCCTTCCTCGAGGCACTGCCGAAAGTTCCCGAGCTCGTAAAGGCAGCAGCCAAAGCGGAAATGCCCGCGCTCGGCATTACCGACGCCGGCAATCTCCATGGCGCCGTCGAGTTCTATAAGGTCGCCCAGAAAGCGGGGATCAAACCTATCATCGGCGTCGATGCATACATCGCTTCACGTTCACGCTTTGACAAAGCACCCGGTGACGAATCCAAACGCTCTCGTCTCGTGTTGCTCGCAGAAGATAACGAGGGGTACCGCAACCTCATGATCCTCGTGACGAAGGCGTTCACCGAGGGTCTCTTTGATAAACCACGCATGGATAAGGAACTCTTGCGTGAGCACAAGGGCGGGCTCATCGCCATCATTCCTTCTTTTGCAGGCGAGGTCGCGCAGTATTTAAAGGCAGGTGATAAGGCGGGTGCCGGCGCATCGCTATCAGAATTCGTTTCCATATTCGGCAAGAACAATGTCTTTCTTGAAATAACACATCACCCGCGGGTAAGCGGACACGAGGAGCGCATGCAGGAAATCATCGCTCTTGCGGAAGAATCCGGCGTACCCCTCATCGCTCAGCACGATGTGTACTACCTCTCCCCCGACGACCGCGAAGCGACAGCGGTGATGCGACGCATCGGTCATGACGCACATGGAAGCAACGAGGAGGAAGACTTCTCGTTCATATCTGAAAAGGACATCCGCAAGTGGTTTAAGGACCACGAAGATGCGGTTGACCGCACAGTAGAGATCGCCGAGCGCTGCAACGTCACAATGGAGCTCGGGAGCTGGAACTTCCCTGCCATCCCGACTGATCCCGGAAAAACGCACGAGGACATGCTGCGTGAGAAAACGTATGCGGGCCTTGAGACCCGCAAGATGGAACTCACGGATGAAGTGAAAGAGCGCATTGAATACGAACTCGATGTCATCATCAGCAAGGGTTTCGCACCGTACTTCCTCGCAGTGTCTGACCTCCTCGAATTTGCAAAGTCCGTAGGCATTCTCACCACGACCCGCGGCTCGGCTGCTGGTTCCCTGGTGTCCTATCTGACCGGCATCACGAACGTCGACCCCCTCTTTTATAAGCTCCCGTTCGAGCGCTTCCTCAATCCCGAGCGTCCCAAGGCGCCGGATATCGATATGGACTACGCCGATAACCGACGTGACGAGATGATCGCGTATGCGAAGCGTAAGTACGGCGAAGACCACGTCGCACAGATCGGCACCTTCGGCACCATGATGGCGCGCGCAGCGGTGCGCGATGTCGCACGGGCGCTTGGTCATGCGTATCGCACCGGCGATCAAATCGCGAAGCTCATCCCTATGGGCAGTCAGGGCTTCCCCATGACCATCGAGCGAGCCCTCGAACTTGAGCCGGAGTTGAAGAAGCTCTATGACGAGGACGATGACACGCGACAAATCATAGATTTGGCACAACGCATCGAAGGCTGTGTGCGTCATACGGGTGTGCATGCTGCCGGTGTCGTTATCGCCCCCACCCCACTCACCGACTGGACACCTCTTCAGATCGACCCGAGAACCGGCAAGCTCATCACCCAGTACGACATGCACGCGGTCGAAGATGCTGGCCTTCTTAAGTTCGACTTCCTCGGCATCAAGAACCTCGCCATCCTCGCGGACGCTATCGCGCGCGTGAAGGAGACGCGCGATATCGATATCGATATCGAGAATATCCCGCTCGACGACACGAGAACATTTGAGATGCTCGCTCGTGGGGAGACCGAAGGCACGTTCCAGTTGAACGGCTCCGGCATGACACGCTACTTGAAAGAACTCCGTCCCACTACCATCCACGACATCAACGCCATGGTGGCGCTTTACCGTCCCGGTCCGATGGAAACCATTCCTCAATACATTGAGCGTAAGAAGAATCCTCGCTTGATCGGCTATCTCGATCCGCGCATGGCCGAGTACCTCGATGCGTCATACGGCCTCCTCGTGTACCAGGACGACGTGCTCCTCACTGCTATTAAACTTGGTGGCTACTCCTGGCTTGAGGCGGACACGCTCCGTAAGGCCATGGGTAAGAAGATCCCGGAGGAGATGGAGGCGCAGAAGGAGAAACTCATGAGGGGATTCAAAGAATTTGGAAAGCTTTCCGACCAGAAAGCCCAGGCGCTCTGGAAGCTCATCGAGCCATTCGCCGCATACGGCTTCAACAAGGCGCATGCGGCCTGCTACGGCAAAGTCGCGTACCAGACTTCTTACATGAAGGCGAACTTCCCTGTTGAGTACATGGCGGCGGTGCTCACGGCCGATTCCGGCGACACTGATTCCATCGCTACCTTCGTCGCGGAATGTGAACGCATGAAGATTCCCGTGCTCCCGCCAGATGTGAATGAGAGCGGCACCGACTTTACCGTCGCCGGCGAAGCGAAAGACACCATCCGTTTCGGACTCACCACCATCAAGAATTTTGGTGAGGCGATTTCACAAGCAATTATCGAGGAACGAAACGCACGTGGTCCCTTCCAAGACCTTTCTGATTTCCTTTCGCGTGTCCGCTCGAAGAACCTGAATCGCAAATCACTTGAGTGTCTCATCAAATCAGGAGCGCTCGACAGCCTCGCCAAGGACAAGGGCGGTCGTGCGCATCTCCTCATGCACATAGAGACACTACTTTCCTTCCATCGCGATGCAACGGCCGAATCGCCGCAGGATTCGCTCTTCAGTGCTGCACATTTTGCGCCCCCCACCCTTAACCTTCCTGCCTCTGACCGTACTGATTCACTCGCAGACAAACTCGCGTGGGAAAAGGAGCTGCTCGGTATCTATGTCTCTGGTCATCCGCTCGATAGTCATGGCGTTATGACGGATAAGGCCTCCACCACCATCGCGGCGATCAAAGAAGAGCCACGTCCAGGCATCCCTGTCATCCTTCCGGTGCTTGTACAGGAAGTCCGAACCATACTCACCAAGTC
The DNA here is from genome assembly GCA_050260455.1 of Bacillota bacterium. Classification (GTDB taxonomy): domain Bacteria; phylum Patescibacteriota; class Minisyncoccia; order Phycocordibacterales; family Phycocordibacteraceae; genus C7867-001. Next base: position 52,205 of record JBLNCF010000004.1, on the reverse strand, counting down.
CGGAGAGAAGATGGCGTTCGTGAAGTTTGAAGATCGATCCTCCTCCATCGAAGGAGTCATCTTCCCCAAGCTCTACAAAGAACGTGGTGCGGCGGTGGCCTCCGGTACCTGTGTGCTCGTGAAGGCGACCGTAAGCAATCGGAATGGTGAATTGTCGCTCGCTATAGAGAACCTGAAAGCGCTGTGATATAACACATGCCGGAACGCGTTCTTGTTCCGCACATGCACACGTCTTGATAGAAGGAACCTGCCGGTGCAAATCGGACCGCGCATGCCAAAAGATGTCTTGGCAGCTCATCAGCTGCCAAGAAAACCTGCCTCCTTCAAAAAAAGGAATCGAAAACTCAGAAACAAAAAGATGCAGCGTCTGTGTCGCCCACCCCTTCACCACCCTGACGGTGGCACAACGGGCGACTAGTAATCAAACGGGCGTCTACTGAAAACGATGTGGCTCCGAGAGGAGCCACATTTCGTTTTATGCTATCCTCTGTCATATCCATGGCTTCGCTCGAGGAAAAACGCCACACACTCGCCCACCTGCTCGCCGCAGCAGTCCTTGAACGGTATCCGCACGCAAAACCCACGATCGGACCTGCGGTAGATAATGGTTTTTATTACGATTTTGATTTCTCGGGCGGTGACGCCCCCAAGGAATCGGACCTCGCACAGCTTGAAGAAGCCATGCGCGACCTCCTGCCTTCTTGGACAGAGATGTCCGGTACGGAAGTCTCGGAGAAAGATGCACGTGACCGATTTGCTGGGAACGAATACAAGATTGAAATCATTGGTGGCATTACTGAAGCAAGCGATCCCATTACGCTCTACACGGCAGGTTCCTTTACTGATCTTTGCCGCGGCGGTCATTCCGAGACCCCGGCCCACGACATTAAGCCGGATTCCTTCGCGCTCGATCGCATCGCAGGAGCCTATTGGCGAGGCGACGAAACGAAGCCCATGCTCACCCGCGTTTACGGACTGGCGTTCGAGACAAAAGAAGATCTGGATGCGTATCGTGCGCAGATTGAAGAAGCGAAGAAGCGCGATCATCGCAAGTTGGGACAAGACCTGAAGCTCTTTACTCTCTCGTCGCTTGTCGGTTCCGGTCTCCCCCTCCTACAACCTAAGGGTGCGCTCATACGCCGCGAGATCGAGGAATACCTGTGGGAGCTTCACAAGGAGAGAGGCTACGATCGCGTATGGACGCCGCATCTCGCGAAGGAAGATCTCTATGTTGTAAGCGGTCATGCCGGTCACTATCTCGATGACATGTTCTCGGTATACGGTGGTACCAGTAAAGAGAAGTTCCACCTGAAGCCAATGAACTGCCCGCATCACATGCAACTTTTCCTCGATAATCAGTTCTCGTATCGGGACATGCCCGTGCGCTACTTTGAACCAGCTACGGTGTACCGCGATGAAAAGACCGGACAGCTTGCAGGTCTTACACGTGTCCGTTCCATTACGCAGGACGATGGGCATCTTTTCTGTCGTGTTTCGCAGATTGAGGAAGAAGTCGGTACGATCGTCAACATCGTCAAGGAGTTCTATTCGACCATGAACATGCTTGATGGATACTGGGTAAGCCTTTCAGTGCGCGGTCCTGGAGAAAAATATCTCGGTACTGATGAGGCATGGGAGGTTGCGGAAAAAGCCCTAGAAGATGCGGCGAAAGCCAATAACCTTCCCTATAAGCGTGTTGAGGGAGAGGCTGCATTCTATGGCCCTAAGCTCGATTTTATGTTCAAGGATGCTATCGGCCGCGAATGGCAGCTCGCCACTATCCAGTGTGACTTTAATCAACCGGAGCGATTCCAGCTCGAATATACGAATGAATCCGGCGAAAAAGAGCGCCCCGTTGTTATACATCGCGCCATCTCTGGTTCACTCGAACGCTTCATGGGCGTAATGATCGAGCATTTCGCCGGCAATTTCCCGGTCTGGCTCTCTCCCATCCAGACACGCGTGCTTCCGGTATCGGAGAAACACCTTCCCTACGCAGAACAAGTGATGCGAGAGCTGAAAGCAGTTGGCATTCGCGCAGATGTAGATGCCGCGAACGAGTCGCTCGGTAAGAAGATTCGTAACGCGAAAACCGAGAAGATTCCGTACGTGCTCGTCGTGGGCGATGCTGAAGTAGAAGCGGGAACGGTTTCTATCGAAAGCCGCGACCATGGTAAGCAGGACGCAATGAAGTCCGAAGACTTTGCGGCGCGTATCGCGGAAGAGGCGCGTATTCGCTCTTAATGTATCTGAAATGATTTCAGGCCGCCCGCAGCTCTGTGCGGACGGCCTGGCTTTCGTTCCTAGCGGAACGGGGTAAGTTTGGCGTGCATTCCCGGGCCGGGGTTTTGGGCCTGCTTGATTCCAGCAACGACCCCCGTGATCAGCGCCGTGACCAGGAATGCGATCAGAACGAGGGTGCCCGTAGTCGCCTTTTTCTGCATGCTGGAAGTCATTTCCTCACCTCTTGTCTGCCGTATATCCGGCGTTCCAACCTGTTCTCGAGCATACTCCTCCCGCCAAAAAAGAAAAGCGCTCCCGATGTGGGAGCGCTTTTCTTTAGTAGGCGTTTTAGCCTTCGATGAGCGACAGTGCGCGAGTAACTGCGAGCTTCACACCGGTGACGCCGGTCGAGTAAGTTGAGTCGACCGCCGTCGAGAGCGTGCCGATGAGGCGCTCAAGGAAGTTCGGAGCGCAGTCCTCGCATACCTTGGCTACTTCCGGATGCACCGGGGCACCTTCTACCTTGGCGCGGTAGGCATCGTCGAGTGCGAACACGGTGTGCGTGAGGAATGCCTGCGCATCGCCTCCAGACTTGGTGACGCTGCGAATCATGCCGTAGACACGATCCTTGTCGCCTGCGAGAAGGGCTGCGAGGAATGCCGGAACATCCTCATGAAGCTCTGCTCCGGGAGCGACTGGCGCGCTCGGGATAGACGGTGCAGCAGGAGCCACGATGACCTCTTCATGCTGCACAGCAATAACCGGTTCCTCGTGTGCAGGCGGAAGTAGATCCTCGCCAGCTTCACGCGACAGACCCTTCACAATGTCATCGATGGTGAGTTCGCCGTTCTGTGCGAGCGCCTTGAATCCTTCGTAGGAAGACTGGCGCACTGGAGCCGGAGCAGGGGCCGGTGCATGCTGAAGATCAACATGTACGGCGTGCGTATCCTGATGATCGTTGATCGCATGTCCTACTTCAGCGCCCATGATGCCCGCGCGGCGAAGTGCCATCGGGACGACGCCCCAGAGGACGACGTACGCGACCGCGAGACTCCAGAGGATAAGCATGAGCCAGTACATTGCTGTGCCAGTCGGCCCAAGATCGAGACCTGTGTACGGAAGCTCTGATAGGTACACATAGGACAGCGGCTGAGGAGTGGGACCCGGAAGCGAGAACGAATCGAGCACGAGGTGCTGCGGAGACGCTGCATGTGCACGGACGCGGAGCGTTGCGGAACAGGTAATCACATCACCATTGTCGCCGTAGAAGGTTCCTTCATAACGTGTAGTACCGAGGTCGTCTGGTGATACACGACGAGAACCCTGGTCATCGACATCACCGATGCCCTGATTAATACGGACGCGGTGCACGTGATTGCTGTCCCAGGTTAGTCGGGCAGTATCACCCTCGTAGATAGACGACGGGGAGATGTCCATGGTGCAGGACGGACCGTTGGAACTTGGCGAGTGAACCGTGACAGTCGCGGTGCAGTGCACGGTACCACCTGAACCGGTAGCAGTAAGCGTATAGGTCCTAGTATCAGATGGCGATACGCTGCGCGAACCGTCATACGACACAGAGCCAATGCCCTGGTCGATGGAAACGGAGGTCGCGTTATCAGTGGTCCAGGTGAGCGTCGAGGAATCGCCACGTGTAATCGAGCTCGGCGAAACCGAAAGCGTACAGACCGGAGCAGCAGGGACATTCACTACCGTAACAGTGGCATTGCAGTGCACCGTACCACCAGGACCGGTAGCCGTAAGCGTGTAGGTCGTAGTATGCCCCGGCGAGACAGATCGTGAGCCGTTGGTAGCGACCCCACCGATACCTTGATCAATGGATACGGACGTAGCGTTGTTGGTCGTCCAGGTGAGCGTCGAGGAACCGCCTGCGGTGATCGAGGTCGGATTCGCTGACAGCGTACAGACCGGCGCATGAGTGACCGGTACTACCGTAATGGTCGCAGTACAGTGCACTTCCCCTCCCGAACCAGTAGCCACGAGTGTGTACGTAGTGGTGACATTAGGCGCAACAGAACGCGAGCCACTGGTCGAAACCGTACCGACACCATGATCAATGTATACGGACGTAGCGTTATGCGTAGTCCAGGTGAGCGTGGATGCACCTCCCGCTGTTATTGAAGTCGGATTCGCTGATAGCGTACAGACTGGCGCCGGTGGCGTAGGAGTTACGATGTGCACCGTTGCATCACAGTGAACTGACCCCCCAGCGCCAAGCGCTACGAGACGATAGCTTGCATCCTGCGACGGCGTGACGGTTCGAGAACCGTTAGCTGACACCGAGCCTCCCTCGAAGGTCACCGAGGTGGCGTTCACCGTGGTCCAGGTAAGAGTCACTGACCCGCCAGGAGCGATGGTCGAAGACGAAGGCGTGAGCGTACACTGCGGCGGAGGAATCGGAGGTGGGGGTGGCGGAGGAGGCGGGGGCGGAGGAGGTGGCGGAGGTGGGGGTGGCGGAGGTGGGGGTGGCGGAGGAGGCGGGGGTGGGGGCGGAGGTGGGGGCGTGGTGCAGCACGGAGGACCAACGACCTGCGCGTCCGCATGCGGTGGAGTCGCAAGACCGGTCGAAACCGCAATAGCGACACCGATCGAGAACACGAGGAACACGCTCAACAGACCGATAAGAATCGGCCGATGCTTCTTCGCTGCAGGATTCGTGATGGTTTCCATACTCTTGTTCTTGATACTGCTAAGTGAATGGTAAGAAATTAATGAACGCCCCTGCCTCCTAGCGTTCGCCGGAGGCGTACAAAAAGAGTTGGGTGGTGGCTCGCGGCGCGAACCACCTCCCAACCCGGTCCCCTAGTGGGGACAGTCACCATTATCTTCCCGCCAGAGGGAGTCGGGGATCTCGACGTGCGTTCTCCCCTTCCAGTCCTCCGGACGCATGTAGACGCCGCAGGACCTGCCTCCGTTGTTGGCATGCTCCAGACAGATGTAGACCACCTGGCGGTAGATGTCCCGCGAGAAGCGGAGCGTCTGATGCCGTTCCTTCACGGGATAGTAGTACCGGTGGTATACCCGGGCACTTGGCCCCAGTATCCGCTGGATATACGCCAGGGCTGGCTTGCACCAGTCGCACTCGCCCCACCATGCGTGCCACGGTCCTTCGCCTTCGCGTTGGGCGTTGCACCAATCAGGCGGGACGGGGCCCTCGGCACTGCCGATTCCCCACCGCACATGCCCACCCTCTTCCGCGTTGAACGAGAGGGTGATGCAGTCCGAGTCCGGAGGCTGAATGAGCGGCGTCTCGAGGACGATCCAGTTCCAGCACCCGAAGGGCAGGACCAGGATGTACCGGTGGCCGTTCACTTCGACATCAAACTCGAGCGCGCGTTGACCGCCTGGAATAGCGACGGTCCCGTTCCGGAACATGTGCCCGTTGCCGGACATCATGGTCGCGAAGTGGCCACCTTCCTTCAGCACGACTTTTGCGCCGTTGTCAGCATTACGCACGTACTGCTTGATGGCGGCCCAGTCTTCACGCGGGATACCGTTACAGGCAAGCATCGTATCCAGCTTGGCGTCAGAGTAGGCCTCCTTCTCGTTCTGCGCGTACGGATCGCCACCGGAGTGACGCCACACGAGCGCGGTTCCTGGGGTGCAGGGACCGGAGGGCACGCGAGGCTGCGCCACTACGGGAGTTCCCGTGCGCGGTGAAGCTGGACGACGCGGTACTGTCGGCGCAGGAGATCGCGGTGCCGGCTTTGGCGCCGACGCTCGCGTTCCTGCTTTGGGCGGCGGAGGTACGGCATGGAATGCCGGGCCGTCGTTCGCCGTGAGAAGCTTCTGCGGTTCCGGCGGCAAAGAAGCAGCCGGCTGCGGAGCTTGAGCGGCCGCTGGTGGGCGACCGAGATGAAGTGCTGCGGCGATGTCCTTACGATGAGTGAAGGCCAGCACGATCAGCACTATCACAACGACAGCCGCGAGAAGCCAGAGCACCCAGCCGGGCACTCCATACTCTCGTCGAAGCCGCCGTCGCCAACTTCCATTGTCGACCATGCGGGTCCCTCCTCCTTGTCGGGGCTATATGGTGAACTGTGGTGAACGAAAGGTACAAATTACATCCCCTTATGAAGGGGTACCCACCCACGAGCTTAGCTCGCAGCCGGATACCTATTCACAAGATGTGCGACCACAACGAACCGATCCGACTTTGTCTTGAACGAATCGCACGTTACAAGCGTGAGCTGGTTGCCCGACACGGTAAGCGGAATACCGTCCGTCTCTGCATCAGCACTCGCGACCGTATCCACCTGATATACGTACACCGTGCCGTTGCCAGTGACTAGAATCTGGTCACCTTTCGTCAGGTTCTGGATGCCGTCGAAGAGCTTATACGCCTGATTGTGCACGACCGGAAGATAACTCGAGTGTCCGAAGAGGACGACATTCTGGCCGTTCGCGCCCAGTCCGCCCGATGTCGGATACCGTACCGCTCCGTACAGCAGATCCTTATCAAGCACATCCGCATCAGTCGTGGTCGGATTGGCCACCGTTGCCGACAACTTTATCTTCGGAATTTCGATCTTTTCGGGAAGCACTGCACCAGTGAGCGCATCCGCGTTCTTTGTATCGGATGCGGTAGGTGCGGTCGTTCCCCGAAGCGATGAATCCGGAAGCAAGTCGAAGGATGACAGTACAAATACCGTCGCCCCAAAGACAACGAACGCGACCACGAGGAAGGTCCACGTGTTTCGGTACGGATTCTTGCTGCCGCGGTTATGCGGCCCTGCGGGCTGATGTCCGGACATAGGTCTTGGGTAGGATTACAGTATAAATCGTATGATGTCAAGTTTTCGTGATCGATCCTTCCTTAGATGCGTTGTTTGACAAGTCAAATCCGGTGTGGTAATAAGCGGGTATATGGACACGACCCAGAATCACGATCACGAGACGCAGCAGACCCGGAAAGCGGCCGTGGGCGGCCTCGCCGTGGTCGGCTTCATCGCCCTTATTCTTATTGGCATCGCAACCGCTATTTACGCGGCGTCTTTCCTTCCCCGCGCCATTTCGCGCGTAGGTACAGCGAACGTATACCTTTCGACTCTTTTCCAGCCGAACGATGGCCAGCCGAGTGAAAACCCCCAGCCTCCTGCCTCTACGAGTACTCCGACTTCTATCCCGCTCTCGCCTGCCCCTGCCACTACGACCGCACCTGCACCGAGCATCCCGTCCACTCCTTCCACGCCCGCACCGACTCCGGTCACGCCAACGTATACCCAGCCCACTTACCAGGTCGTTACCGTACCGGGTACCCAGTACTATGGTCTCGCCGACCTTGTCACCACCATCACTTCGGTGGGATATCTACGTAACGAGGGCGATACGAGTTCCTTTGTGACCGACGATACGGTTCCGTCTGGATATCAGGGTGCGGTACGGTTCGTGATTGCCAACCGCGGCACGAACATCTCGAATTCATGGATGTTTGAGGCTCACCTCCCCACTACTGACGGCTCGTCGGTATATCGCTCGGGTACGCAGCGTGCGCTTAATCCAGGAGACACGATCGTGTACACCCTCGGATTTGATAATGCTGACCGGGGCTCGGAAACGATTCGCGTGGAAGCGGATGCGAACAACCGGGTCGCAGAGTCTAACGAGAACAACAACACCGACTCGGCCTCTATCTATCTGAACGGCTCGTCGAGCAGTTCTTCCCGTGACTACGACAGCAATGGCAACTACTGCCGATACGGTACGTACTATCGTAATGGCCACTACTACTGCGAGACATCGAGTCAGAATAATGACTCGTACGATAGTAACGGGAATTATTGCCGCTACGGCACCTACTACTCGAATGGTCGCTATTACTGCGAATCTTCGAATCAGGATTACGATTCCTACGACAGCAATGGCAACTACTGCCGATACGGTACGTACTACAGCAACGGTCGGTACTACTGCTATTAATTTGCAACGAGCTACCCTGCTCCTGCTGTGATATAGGGTTTACGCTGAAGCATTCATGAAGCCGCCTCCCTGCTCGGGAGGCGGCTTTATGAATGCAGTTTTTGTTTGAACTAAATGTCGAGATTCGCGAGCTTCGCGTTGCTCTGGATGAATGACTTGCGACTCGCTACGTCAGTACCCATAAGCACGTCAAAGATGCGATCTGCTTCAGCAGCATCCTCAACCGTCACTCGCTTCAGCACCCGTCGTTCAGGATCCATGGTCGTTTCCCAGAGCTCAGACGGATTCATCTCACCCAGACCCTTGTAACGCTGGATACGGAACTTGGCAGCCTTCTTCCCTACAGCCTCTTCCGTTTCTTCTGGTTCCTCCTCTCCCTCGACCGCACTTGCTACTTCCTCCTTACCCACGATGGAGAACTTCTCATCGTCGGTGTAGGCGTACCAGGTCTCTTTACCACGCTGAATCTTATAGAGTGGCGGCTGGGCGATATAGATATATCCTCCATCGATAATGGGACGGAAATGACGGAAGAAGAGAGTGAGAATAAGAGTGCGAATGTGCGCGCCGTCCACGTCGGCATCGGTTGCGATAATGATCTTGTGGTAGCGGAGCTTGGTGATGTCGAACACATCACCAATGGCGGTACCGAGTGCAATCACAAGGTTTTTGATCTGCTCGGAGGCGAGCATTTTATCGAGACGTGCACGCTCAATATTAAGAATTTTGCCGCGGAGCGGGAGTATGGCCTGCGTCCTACGGTCGCGACCCATCTTCGAAGAACCACCTGCCGAGTCTCCCTCCACGATGAACAGTTCGGATTCTTCTGCTGACTTGCTCTGGCAGTCGGCAAGCTTACCTGGAAGCGTCATGCCTTCAAGGGCTCCCTTGCGGAGCACCGAGTCCTTCGCCGCTTTCGCTGCCTTGCGAGCCTTGAGTGCGAGAAGCACCTTGTTCACGATGGCTTTCGCGTCGTCAGGATTTTCTTCGAGGAAGGCGGCGAATGCAGTACCGAATACGGTTGCAGTTGCACCCTGTGCTTCCACTGAACCGAGCTTGCCCTTGGTCTGACCCTCGAACTGGATCTCGGGCATCTTGATGGAAATCACGGCGGTAATACCTTCGAGTGCGTCGTCTCCCGTGAAGTTCTCTTCGCTCTCTTTGAGGATACCGGCGGAACGCCCATACGAGTTGAGCGTGCGGGTGAGTGCGGTCTTGAAACCGGTCACATGCGTACCGTGCTCGGGATTGTAGATATTGTTAGCAAAGGCAAGAAGACGCGGCGATAGGTCATCTGTGTACTGGAGTGCTATCTCAACCGCAACGTCGCCCTCCTGCTGGTCGACATAAAAGATATTCTTGTGAGCAACCGTCTGGTGTTTGTTGTAGAAACCGATCAAAGAACGGAGGCCACCCTCAAAGAAGAAGGTCATGGATGGCACCTCAAGCCCCACCGTACGAAGATAGAAGATGTCGTTATCAATCACTGCATCGATATCCGCCTGGCGTGCATCGATGATCGTGATGCGTGTGCCTTTCACTAGGTACGCCTGCTGGCGCAGATGGGAGACAATCTTCTCCCAGTTCCAGTTGATTCCATCCTTGAAGATCGTATCGTCTGGTTTGAACATCACGACGGAGCCATGGAGATCGGTCTTTGCGACCTGCTTCACCTTAGCTTTCGCTTTGCCGATCTCATATTCCTGCATGTGCACGCCTCCATCCTTATGCACGAGGACTTTCGTGTGGACTGAAAGTGCATTCACCACAGATGCACCCACACCATGGAGACCACCCGACACTTTGTAGCCTGAACCTTCCCCACCGAACTTACCGCCGGCATGGAGCGTGGTCATGATGGTCTCAAGCGCAGAGACCTTAGTCTTTGGGTGGATGCCTACTGGGATACCGCGGCCGTTATCAACGACGCGCACATAGCCGTCTGGGAGGAGCGCGACCTCGATGTCGTCGGCATACCCACCCATCGCCTCGTCACGAGAGTTGTCGAAGATTTCCCAAATGAGGTGATGAAGACCATCGGGACCAGTGGTACCGATGTACATGCCGGGACGCTTACGCACCGGCTCAAGACCCTCAAGGACGGTGATTGAGGATGCATCATAATCGCTGCCTCCGGCAGCGCTCTTTTTAGCCTTTTCCGCCTCTTTTTTAGCCATATTCCGTCCCTACAGTATAGCATACGAGGCCTCATCTGAGGCCTCATCAGCTAGCGTACCTGGTACCCTTCCGTGCTGTTTAGAGCCTCGGTGAGGCGCTCCGTGAGAGGGGTGAGTTCAGCATCTGACAGAGTCTTTTCAGGAGACTCGAATACGAGGCGGAACGCATAGGAAGTGCGTCCATCCTTCTCGAACTGATCAAAGAGATCCACACGGACGAGTAGATCACCCGCCTGTTCCCGAATGATGGCTTCCACCTGCTGTTGCGTCGTTCCCGTGGGCGTCCACACCGCAATGTCGCGCAGAGCGAAAGGATATGACGAGAAAGGATGGTATGCGCCAAGTTCAACACGTGAGGGAGTGTAGTCCTCCCCGAGTCGCGCCAAGGTTTCATCGGTGAGTACGAGTTCGACCGCCTTCGCATCAAGCGAGAAGCGTGCCTTGCCAGGAGATTGCAGGAGTTCCTGCTCAAGGGTCGCGACATTCTCTTTAAGCGCCTCTTCGACTTTCTTGGCGCCCAGCGATTCAACCCCAAGAGCAACAAGGTAATATTCTCCATCTTTCGTGAAGACAGTGCCCACCTCAAAGAGCTTTACCGCAGGTGCAGGACCAAGCACGCGCGGAGCTACCGTCACCGCTTTCGCGAGCGCATCTTTCATGTTTGGAAGAAGTGAAGCTCGGAGATACGGACGTTCTTGCTGCAGAGGATTTGCAAGTTCGATATCACCTTCAGCCGCAAACGCTGGGGTACTGATCTCAATGAACCCGCGTTCGACGAGGAAATCCCGGACCCGTTCAATGCCCCGATACTTGGCCTGGTCAGGAGCAGACTCCAGAGGAGGTAGATCATCGGAAGAAATACGGTCATATCCGAGGATGCGTCCTACTTCCTCTGCGAGATCCTCCGGAATGACAATGTCGCGACGCTCAAAGGGCGGTAACACCGTGAACACATCCTCACTCTCCGTATACGAGAAGCCCAACCTATCAAATACCTCCACTACCTCATCGCGCGTAAAGGAAGAACCGAGACGCCCATTCAGATTCCCGAGCGAGACCGTAACCGGCTCGATAGCGGCTGGCATGGGGTATTCGTCCACCACCCCTAGCACTTCCCCGCCAGCGATGTCCGTGATGAGAGAAAGCACATCCCGCATCGCATATGCGGCGAGCGCTGGCGATGGGCGGTTCTGGAACCTGCTTGATGCGTCAGTAAATAATTTGAGTGCCTGCGCAGCACGACGTATGCTCGTACCATCAAAATTAGCGGCCTCAATAATGAGGTCAGTGGTCGTACTCGTGACTTCCGCCCGCTTGCCGCCCTTCACACCGGCAATACCAAGCGGCGCGTCCGCATGCGCGTCCGTAATAAGGAGGGTGCCTCCGGGAAGATCATACTCCTCGCCCGTGAGCGTGATAATGCGCTCACCTTCGCGAGCTCCTCGTACGGCAATTGAAAACGTTCCGTCCTTCTTATCGAGCTTATCGGCATCAAACGCGTGGAGTGGCTGCCCCATATTGAGCATCACATAATTCGTTGCATCCACGATGTTGTTGATGGAGCGCTGCCCCACTGACTCAAGCGCCTCCTTGAGCCAGGCAGGCGACGGACCCACCTTCACCCCCTTCACAACGGCGCCCATGTAGCGATTGCATTTCTCCGGGTCTTCTATCGAGACAGCGAGTGTGTCTGTCGTTGGGGATTCGGGAACTGGCTCGCGCAGCGGGTCCTTTGCCATGGGACGACCGAGGCAGGCGGAGAGTTCAAAGGCCACTCCGCGATGAGAGAGCATGTATGCCGCGCGATCGGGCAGCACCTTAACATCAAGGACATCTCCCTCTACTTCCTCGATTTCTGCGGCATGGAATGTAAGTGCTGTCGCAAGTGTTTCCTGATCTGGAAGCTCGCTATCGAAGAACGTGTTTAGCCAGGCACGTGACGTTTTCATATGTTATGCATCAAATCCGCACACGAACCGTATGTCTCCGCTATGGAACCCGCGGACATCGTTCACACCATGCTTGACCATGACGAGCCGTTCAATGCCGCCACCGAAGGCGAATCCTTGGTACGTCTCTGGATCAAGGCCTGCGTTTGCTATCACAGTCGGATGGACCATGCCTGCACCCATGACCTCAAGCCACTTCCCCTCCTTGCCCGGTACCTCATACCAGACATCCACCTCGACCGCCGGCTCGACGAATGGAAAATAGCTAGGACGGAAGCGCACCTTCGCGCTTTCTCCCAGGTACTCGCGGAAGAATCGCTCGAGTGTGCCCTTCAAGTGTGCGAGCGTGATTCCCTCTCCCACCACAAGTCCTTCGTTCTGATAGAACTGGGCTTCATGAGTCGCATCGGTCGCTTCATTACGATATACCTTGCCTGGCACAATGATGCGGTACGGCGGCATGACGCCTGCACGCACCTGTTCCTCCATGTGACGCACCTGCACCGGCGACGTTTGTGTACGCGGCACACGCGGTGGAGTCTCCTTCGTCCAGAAGGTGTCCTGCATGTCGCGCGCCGGATGATCGGGCGGAACATTGAGCGCGGTGAAGTTGTACCACTCGTCTTCTAGTTCGGGTCCGTAGGCGACCGAAAACCCCATGCGTCCGAAGATATCCGCGAAGTCGCGGATGGCGGCGCTAATGGGATGCAAGCGGCCGGGAGGCATATAGGACGAGTATACACAAAAGTAGAAGAAATGGGCCGTTTTTGCTACAGTAGAAGCATCATCCCTGACGGGGCAGCTGCTATATGCATCTTGAGGTAATCGCGTATCCCTTTATTTTCCTCGGCCTGTATTTCGAGGTGTTCATGCTGCTCACCTTCGTATCCACGCCGGCACGTGCACGTCGGGAACGCCCGGCCTCGACCCGCTTCCCCAAGGTGGCCATCATTGTTCCCTGCTGGAACGAGGAGTCGACCATCGGTGGTACTGTCGAATCCCTTTTGAACCTCGACTATCCTAAGGACAAGCTCCGTATCGTCCTCGTGAACGATGGTTCGACTGACCATACGAAAGAGGTCATGGATTCGTACACCGGGAATCCGCAGATAGCCATAATCCATAAAGAGAACGGGGGTAAACACACCGCGATCAACGCAGGCATTGAGATAGCTTCCGACTGCGAGTTCGTCGGCTGTCTCGACGCAGATTCCTTCGTCGCGCCAGATGCACTCCGCGAAATGATGTCGGCTTTCGACGATCCAAAGGTTGCGGCGTCCACTCCCGCCATGTCGGTATTTGAGCCTAAGAATCTGCTCGAGCGTATGCAGAATGCCGAGTACATCTTTGGTATCGCACTTCGCCACGCCCTTTCTGCCGTGAATGGTATCTACGTGACTCCTGGCCCCTTCTCCCTCTACCGTCGCTCTGTCATAGAGGAAGTCGGTGGCTTACGGCATGCGCACCAGGGCGAAGATATGGAAATGGCGCTCCGACTCCAGCGTGCCGGGTACGAAATCGAGAATGCGCCGCGCGCTCGCGTTTATACGAAAGTGCCCCGTTCAGTCCCCAAACTCATCAAACAGCGCACCCGCTGGACTACTGGCTTCCTGCGCAATGTCACGAACGAGTATCGCGACCTGGTGGGGAATCCTAAGTACGGAGTGCTCGGCCTCCTCGTGCTCCCTCTTGGCTTCGTCGCAGTCCTAGGTGGCGTCGGTCTCTTCACGCTCGCGTGCGTCATGATGGGACAGCAGATAGCCCACACCATCGCGGTTGTTTCAGGCATTCCTCTTTCCTACATTCTCACGCCGCGTTTCTCCCCCGAGTGGTTCTACGCGCCGGTTACTTTCATCACCATGATCAGCATCATTGTGATGGTCATCTCCACAACATTCATCCTTATGGGTCAGAAAGTATCGCGCACCAAAGCGGATCTCACCATGAGCATCTTCGGCTACGCACTCCTATACGGATTCATTGCACCGTTTTGGCTCGTACGGGCGCTTGCAGATGTCGCGACGGGTACGCGCCGCCGCTGGCGCTAACGCCAAGTTCGCCGTATGGTTAGCATCAAGGATATGCCGTTACCGCTTCGCAATGCTCTTATCGCGTTTGTCATCACTGCCGCTATTATCGCGACCGTGGTGTACGCGATCAATTATCTCGATCGCCAGCGTCTCGCCGAACTCACTGCCATCCAGGGACAGCTCGCGACTGACACGCTCTCTTTGGAGACCCAGTTCTCTCTTCTAGAGAACGCTCCTTGCGAGGACCAGCAGCACGGCACCGAGCTTTCGCGTGAAGTGAGCGAACTTGGAGACCGTCTCGCAGCGGCGGAGGAGCGCCTGGGCAGCAAGAACGCACAGGTGATCGAGCTCAAGAAGCAGTACACGCTTCTTGAGATACGTGATTATCTTCTCACCAAGCAGCTGGCCGCCACCTGCAAGACCACCCCCACGGTCGCGCTCTACTTCTATTCGAATATCCCCGGCTCCTGTGAGGACTGTGATCGCGCCGGATACGCACTTTCCTACCTACGCCAGACCTATCCTGCGCTTCGCGTGTACTCCTTCGATTACAATCTCGACCTTGGCGCAGTGAAGACTCTGGTCGCGGTCGAAAAGGTGGACCCTACCTTCCCTGCCTTCGTGATCAACGGCAAGCGCAGCTATGGCTTCACGACACTCGAGGATTTCGAGAAGCAGTTCCCGAAGTCGCTCTTCGCCACCTCGACGGCAACATCGACCGGAGCGAAGAAGTAAGGTAGTGTGCGAATATCGTTCCGTGTGAGCCGGGATAGCTCAGTCGGTAGAGCAACGGTTTTGTAAACCGTAGGTCGCGAGTTCGAGCCTCGCTCCCGGCTCAGACGGAATGAAATAGAAAAAGCCCGGTACTGTCCGGGCTTTTTCTATTTACTATCACGGGTGCGTCGGAGATTCTTTCGAAAACGCACCAAGGTCGCAATGAGCTGCGAACCTTCCACTGGTTCCCCCGATGCCTCATGTGAGGCCACTCGGGTGCGCAAGCTGCGGATGGCGCGGGTGAGCGTTCGTTCCGACGCGCGAACCATAAGGAGAAGCGAATGAACGATATCATGCGCTACACGTGCAGCAGCAGACTTCCCCACATGAGCTACGAATGCGCCCCAATCGATATGACGCAGGATGAAGGCGGTACGGGCCGCTTCTCGGTCGAGACGCTTACGAGGCCCCGCAAACACACGGAATCCTTGCCGAGTCTCGAACCACGACCACAGTACAAAACCGAGGAGGAGAAGGAGTGTTCCGAGAATCGTGATGAGATAGCTCATGAGGTATGAGCCCGCGCAGGATTACCCGCGGGCAGAGAAGCGAGCGAACTTCGAGATCTCGACGCGCTCGCCAAACTTCTGGGAGGCTTCGTCGATAAGCTGCTTGATGGACTTGGATTCGTCCTTGATGTACGGCTGGTTGAGGAGTACGGAATCGCGGAAGTAGCTATCCATCTTACCCGCGAGGATCTTCTCCTGCATATCAGCAGGCTTGTCCTTCACCTCTTCCTTGAAGACGGCCATTGCAGCATCCTTTGCGGCCTGGTCGATTTCTTCGGACGAGAGGTACTGCGGGTTAGTCGCAGCGACTTGCATCGCGAGCTCGCGTGCAAGTGCCTCAAACTCCGGGTTTTTCGAGACGAAGTCAGTCTCGGAGGAAAGGAGCACCATGGCACCAATTGCCTTGTCATGGAGGTACATACCCACTGCACCGGCACCTATTTCGCGATCCGACTTCTTGTCAGCTGCCTCGGAGCTGCGCTTACGGAGAATGACCTCGGCCTTCTCGATATCGCCGCCCGCTTCCTCAAGCGCCTTGCGGCACTGCATAACAGAAAGGCCCGTGGCCTCGCGGAGCTGCTTAACGACGTCTATCGATATTTCCATGGTGATAAGGATTACGGATGTAAAGAAGTAATGCGAAAACGCGCCGAAGCGCGAGTTTCGTTAAGCGCGCTGCCCTGCCTCGAAGGCATCGGCGAGCTCGTTGAGCACGAGGGAAATCACTCCACGAGATGCGTCATTAGTGACGATCGGGTAGGCAGCATCCTTCACGTCGCAGTCAGAGCTCATCACGCCGATGACGGGGATGCCGGCCTGCTTGGCCTCCTTGGTTGCATGCGCCTCATGGCGGGGGTCCACAATGACCATGGCGTCAGGACGCTTCGAAAGGGTCTTCAAACCCTCGAGGCGCTCCTCAAGACGACCAATCTCACGATCGATGCGGATGCGCTCAAGCTTTGTGTAAATCTTGTTGAGTTCACCGGACTGGCGTTTCTCGGAAAGATCGGCGAGGCGATCAATACGCTTCTTAATCTCCGGGAAGTTGGAGATGGTACCACCGAGCCAACGGCCCGCGACGAACGGCTGTGCGAGGCGCTTGCCGATCTCACGAACGGCATCGGAAGCTTCGCGTTTGCCACCTACAAACAGAACGGTCTTACCGTCGCGTGCAAGCGCAGCGATAGCGGTTTTTGCAGCAGCAAGCTGCTCATCGGTTTTCTTGAGATCGAAGATCTCAACCGCGCCCTTAGCACCCAGCACATAGGAGCGCATAGACGGGTGACGGCGGCTCTTCACCTGCGCAAAATGCGCGCCCGCCTCAAAGAGACGGGCCACTCCTGGGCCAGTAGTCGTATTCGTACTCATAGTTCCCCTAGCCTAACACAAGACGTTTTGGCGTTCAATCCGCATCCTCGGCAGGTCCTACCCCACCCCCAGCTGCTGCCACCTGGAGCGCCTCCACGATAGGATCGATATTCCCGAGCATGATCTTCGGCAGGTTATGCCAGCTTTCCTTGAGACGATGGTCGGTGATGCGATCCTGGAGGAAGTTATAGGTACGGATCTTCTCGGAACGGTCTCCCGTGCCGATCTGCCCGCTACGCAGATCAGCATGCTTCTTTGCTTCTTCCTCTACCGCGATGGTTTCGAGCTTTGCCGCAAGGATCTGCATCGCTTTTTCGCGGTTTGCGAGCTGCGACCGTTCACTTGAAGAGCGCACATCAATGCCCGTGGGCTTGTGAATGAGACGTACCGCTGTTTCCACTTTGTTCACGTTCTGTCCGCCTGCACCTCCGGAACGTGTGAACTCCATTTCAATATCGGCCGGATTGATTTCGACTACCGGTTTCTGACGAATCGGGAGCGCAGCCACGGAAGCAGTTGAGGTATGGATACGTCCCGATTTTTCGGTGACCGGAACGCGCTGCACTCGGTGCACGCCCGTCTCGTACCGAAGCGCGTCGTATGCCTCCGGACTGTCGATCTCAAGCGTCATGTCGTCCACGATGCGTACGCGCCAGCGCTTCCCTTCCGCGTACTTGAGGTACATGTCCCGAAGCTCGGATGCGAAGAGGGATGCCTCGTCGCCACCTGCCGCTGCACGGAATTCGAGCACCACCGCTTTAGGCTTCGATTCCTCTTCCTTCTCCCGAGTAAGGATGCGCTCGATGTCTGCGAGGATCTCTTCCTGACGCGCACGGATGCGAATATCATCCTCCTCCGCCATCTCAAGAAGGAGCGCGTCCTCTCCTGCCGCTTCCCTTGAGGATACCCGCTCTTCCTCCAGACGCTCGTATTCCTCCGCCAGATAGCGGGTCGCGTGGTTATTCTTGAGTTCGGGGGAATATTCCATAAAGAGATAATAACGCACACGCGCCCTGCAGAACGCAGGGCGCGTGTGTCATTAGAGCGTTACTTCTTTGCCTTAGCGGCGCGCTGCTTGAAGCGCTCCACCCGTCCCGTCTTATCGAGCGTGCGGTCCTCGCCCGTGTAGAACGGGTGCGACGCGCTCGAGATCTCGACGACGTACTTCGGGTATTCCTTGCCCTGGTACGTGCCCGTCTCGGTCGTACGGATGGTCGAGCCGATAAGGAACTGCTCCCCCGAGGACATGTCCTCGAAGAGCACAGTGCGGTAGTCGGCCGGATGTGTGTCCTTTTTCATTGTCCCCCGACTATACCAAACGGAAACGGGCCCGGCAAATCCGGGCCCGTTTCTGGGAGCGGGACTAGAATTCCTCGAACTTCGGTATCACGTTCACGATCACCGAGTCGGAGGCAGTGCCGCACGTCACCGTGTAGGTGCTCTGGGCGGTGATCGGATCGGTCGTGATGGTCGTGGAGAGATTGCACGAGTTGGCAGGCGGCGCGGGATTCTGCGGGAAGGAAGTGCCAGGGCCGGTGATCGTACAGGCACTGCCAATGCCCGTGCCGGTTATCGTGAGGGTGGCCCGATGCGTTCCATCCCCCACCACGCGATCCGGAGAGGCGGTTATCGAAACGGATGGGCTGGTGCAGATAGGTCCGGCCGTCACGTAATTGGTGCACGCAGCCGTCTGACCGCCGGCGGTGACGCTCATACCGTATTGTCCCTTCGTGCTGTACGTTCGGGTATACGTATTGCTTGCGGTAGAGACACTGCCGCCTTCAGACGGCGCCCAGGTGTAGGTGCCCAGATTCGAAGGCGATGCGGTCCATGTGGAGTTTGCCGGTGCCGTGATGGTAGTCGGGCTCGCGGAGCAAGTCAGGTTCACACCACCCACCGTGACCTGCGTCCAATTGCCGCCGGAAGCGCCTGCGCAGTTATTGTTCTCGTTCGATTCGGTGATCACTCCCGCATTTCCCGCCGAACTCTTATCGGCGCACACGCGAACGTACCATGTGGTATCCGTGCCGGACGCGGGGAAGGTGTAGGAAAGAGTCGCTGTGTTTGAGCTGTTGCCCGCGAGCGCTCCCGACGCGTACGTGCCGATGTCAGTGGCGTTCGCGCCCGAAGCATCGGTGGCGCGTTGGAAAAGATCGGTGAAACCTGTGCCGGTGCTGCCGGCGCCGATGTTCGCTATCGTCGCGGTAAGTGTCACCGGTACGCCGGCCGTCGCGCTGACCGGTCCTACACTGGTCACTGTCAGGTCAGGGAGTGACTGAATAGTGATGGTATACGACGTCCAACCCGAATTATTGCCGTTGGAATCCTGCGCGAGTGCCTTGAAGGTTACTGAACCCGTGCTTGCCCATTGCTTCACTGCGTTCTGCGATGTGCCACTTGTGACATAGCCGGATGCAGGAACCCACTGATCGAGCGTGCCGTCGCTGTTCCAATCGACTCCATAACGGATAGTGTCGTTGTCTGGATCGGTACTGGTGAGCGTGAAGGTGTAGTTGGTTGCGGTCGTGCCCGTAGTGGGTCCAGTAATGGTCGGAGCCGTCGGCGGTGAGTTCGGGGTGGCGACCGTGAAAGTGAACGGCACATTCATGGCAGGAACGGTGAGCTGGTACGGGGAGCTTTCCACATCACCCACATGCAGGCCGTATTCGTTCACCGGATTGTAATTAGGATCGTTTACGACATTGTCTCGGATCTTGTAGAGCGCAATGTTATTGCCATAACATCCTGCCGTGCCGTAGTTGTCCGCGTTACTTCCCGACTCGCCGCTATAGTTCATGTTGCGGTAGTCGTAGTACCGATAGTAGAAGTATCCGTAGGTGGAACTGTAGTTGAACTTCGGTGAGAGTGTCGTACCCGGTGAATTCGGCACCGTACAAGTCCACGCAAGATCGCTATCGCTGTCAGCGGCAGCGGAGGTACAGGTGAGCCCGCCGGTGGTAAGCGTACGCGTGGGGGGATTTATCTCGAGCGGTGCATACACATCGAACTTGAACTGACTTCCTGCTGTGTAGCCATTCGAGTTACAGAAATTGTCTGCAGTCGCTTTATACATCAACTGACCCCCGTAGTAATACCAGTACTCGTCACACACCTGGTTGCCAGCACCATCCGTGCCATATGTCTTACACGCGAATCCAGCATTGGCAGCATTCTCACGGAGTTGCTCCATACAGCCCTCGTGACGAGAGGTGTCCTGGATGTCGATGGAGTTGGCATAATCGCGAATGTTGCAGGTTACGTGATTTGCGGATATCCCTCCGTTGCTTGAGTACACGCGAGGCGGTGCTGCAGCACTGGTGCGCCATTCACCGTACGGCGAATCAAGCGATGAGCCAGTCACAAACCACTGAATGTTTTCCGGTACAAGTTTCTTGAATTCGAGACGTAGGGTCTGACCCGGCTGCAGGGTCGCGTTATTAGAAATAGCTGCACCTGTGGTGGCGTCATAAATACGTGCTTCTTGATTGATCGTGACGGCAATATTGGAGCCCGCTTCGACGAAACCAGAGACACAGGTTGAGTTCATGGTGTCGCTCGAGAAGTTCCCTGTCTGACCACTGAAACACTCTGGATGTTTACCGGACAAGGTCCAGCGATTCCATGCGTATGCAAGATGCACTCCCGTTAAAGTCGTACTCCAGGTGGCGTCACCGGAGACTGTAGTGGTCGGCTGGTACGTACCAAGGCTGGTGTTCTGGTATGGAGATCCTGTCCACTGGTTTCCTGTTCCTGCGCCTCCCGCATCAGCGAAATGCGCAATGCCACCGAACACCGCGAGCGCTACAAGACATGAGAAGAGGGAGATGGTGGTTTGTTTCATACAGTAGGCGGTACGGTAGTCACGGGTGTAGCAGGCGCTTTCTTGCGGCGGATGATAATGAACGCTGCAACGATCACGATAATAACGAACGCTCCGAGACCGATCGCAAGCGGCACGAGCGGAATCGTTCGCTTCGCACAGCTGTCAGGAGAGAGATCAGCGCAGCTATAGTTCTCTGTTACCTGGTCGACCAGAACTCCATTCTGGAACAATCGAGCGGTCACGGCGAACGAGTCTGCACTACCTGAGAACGGCACAACAAGCGCACGAATGTCTCCTGCTGCCGGTCCCTGATATGTTTTCTTTGCGAGAGTTCCACCGATTCCGAAGAATGAAGGTCGAGTAGCTACGAGCTCAAGCTTCGTATTCTCTGCGGTTCCCGGGCCCGTACTGTGTACACAGGCGAATGCTGATATGCCCTTCCCTGCCGGATAGCCGGTTACACCGACATAATTGAGACGTGGTTCGTTTACATCGCCACGAACAAAGCGAATGCCTGCGAGCGATGAGGATCCTCCGGCGGAACGCACCGCTCCCAGAAGGTAGTACACGGAGTGGTTGGTATCCGTAACGGTGTACGCAACATGCACGCGTCCATTACCCGGGACCGTGACGGTCTCCGTTTTGCGATCAAGTGCCTGGTCGGCACGAAGTGCATCCCACTTATACAGCGTCCAGGTGACTTCCTCGGTGACAGGAAGCGGCGTGGTGTTTACCACGTCGATGCCGACTGGAACATCTTTAGTATTTGAAGGGATGCGTGGCGGATATGCAGCGAAGCGGAACGGCTGGTTAAGCACCGTTGCAGAGTTCTTATCAAAGCGAACCGATCCCTTCGTATCGTTTACGACATGGAAATTGAATGCGCTGCCGATCACATCATCCGTGAATGTGAGACCTTCCATCTCGAACCGGTCCGCCGAGACAACGTATGCAGCCATCATGTAGTCACCTGCTTCGGCATCCTGCGGTACCTGCCATGCAGTCGAAAGGTTTACGTGTCCTCCTGCAGGGATACTGACCGGATCGCCAGCCGGGAAGAAATCGACAATGTCAGGAGCATTCACATTCTTTTCTCCCTTGGCGTATCCATAGCGCATCACTTTCACATACACCTTCGCATCGACAATAGGATACGGATTCTCGTTGGTAACGGTAAGAGTTACGCCGAGCGGCGCACCGGCGATGACCGAAGAGAGATCTGCGGAGACAACAACTGGCGTACTGTTGAATTTGTAGTAATCGAAACAAGAGGTGAGCCCGGCGGTGTCGACGCGAGTAGTCGAAGTCGCTTGGGGTTTTACCGCGGAAGCCGCTTGCGCAGTCAGATTGACCTTCTGTGTTGATGGAGGGTAATACGGAGTTCCTCGTGCATCGAGTACTGGGGTGGACGTGCCTTCTGCCAAGGTGGCGCAGGGGAACGCGACGGCGACGACAAGTGAGAGAACGAGGGAAAATCGAGCGACTGCGCGCATTACATGCAGAGTACCATTCAAAACCGGCTTAATTCCTAGACTATCCACATTGAGTTACGGTATGGAAAGCGTAGCTACGGCCAGGTCTGGATCTGGCCCAAATCCGCCGGAGGCCACCACGCGGCCGTACGCATCGAATACGTAGGCAGGAGCGAAATCAGCAGAACGCACGACCGGCACATGGGCTTCCACGGCTTGGATACGCGCCTGCCTAAACGTGTCCTGTATGAGAAACGGTGAGGTACCGAACCAAGCATGCGATGCAAGCACTGCAAGGATTTCGCTTCCCTGCGCTCTTACTACCTCTCGCCCCAGGCCAGGCTCCATGGTCTCGATACAGAGCAGCACCGAGAACTTCACGCCCGCAATGGTACCCGGAATCTCTACCTTCCCTATCGAATAGTTTCTCTTAGCTGCAAATCGATCGAGATACTGTCCACCACCGAGGGTAGTAATGATTCCGGAAAGCAGCGTCGGCAAGTATTCCCCCTTCGGAGTGAGAATGCGTTTGTCCTGTAGCAGTCCCGTATTGAAGCCGAGCGTGTCTGGAGCCTGTGCGCGTCTCACCCGTGTGCCGTCCTCGAGGAGTGCTGTTCCTGAATCGATAATGGCCGAACGATGTCGATCCCCCAACACACTATTGGGTGTTCGTGTCGAGAACGGCGCAAGGAAATTAGATTCTTCTGGAAGTGCGATGAGATCCGCACCTGCATCAGATGCGCGCCGCACGAATTCGACCATCGTTGCCTCTACCGGCACGCGCACTTCTGGATCGGCATTCGCGGGGGTTCGCAAAGAAAGTGCAGCTACGGTAATACGGTGACGAGGCATGTCAGGAAAGGCGGCGCTACGAATCGCAGCAATAGGAACGACGTGCACGAGAAGAATGATGAGTGCCATCGCGATACCGGATGCCACTCTCCGCTGACGGGAACGCACGATGCGATATGCGAGCGCATTCCCGAGCACCACAACCGTCCCGAGCGTATACACGCCGCCCACCGCAGCAAGCTGTACCCAGCCCATACTGTCGGCAAGCGGATACCCCACGAAGCCGGATGAGAAAAAGGGTGCGTTATCAATGTGCGGCGCAAAAGTGAGTAGGTTGTATACCACCATGCGCAGGTATTCGAACGCGAGCCATGAGAGTGCCATCGCAAGTAAGCCATATCGCCAGGCTCGGATGGCATAGGAAAACAGTGCCCAAAGTCCTACCACTGCCGCAAAAGCGAGCGTGAGGATAACAAAGCTGGTACCGACCGTGGCGAGGCCGAGCCATGGCGGAATGGTGCCGAAGGCAGGTGGCAGCGGGAGTGCATCAAAAAGCCACCAGATGGCCGCTCCCATCATGGGCAGACCAGTTACGAATCCGGAGAGGAACACTACCCTACCAGACGGTGCTTGTGCTACCGCGATATATGCCGGCACGAGCGCAATGAACGAGAGAGGCCACGCTCCGGGCACACGCGCAGCGAGCGCTAGCAATACCCCCGAAAGAAGACCGAGTACGAGAGGCTGGCAGACGAACTGGTGTAGGCGACCACTCCTCATGCCATCTGTGCGCGGGCAAACACTTGGGCACGGAGTGCTGTCATAAATTCATTAGATGCAAAGAGAATATGCAGGAGCGTCCACACATAGAAGTACTGCTCCCCAAAAATAAGTCCAAGCGCATTCTGACCCGGGCCCGAGAGCACCATGAATCCGATAAACAGCGCTATGACCACAACGTTTACAGTCACCCCATTCACCAGGTAGGGACGAAGCGGTCGTCCCGCATCTCTAAGACGGAAGAAATAGTGCACATACCAACTCATGTAGTGATACAGAATAATGGCACCGAGTACCGCGGTCGGCGACATGAACGCTGGAGCAAGAAGAAGTACAAGTAGAAAGGTGGCGAACACGAGCATATACCGATGAGTTGATGAATGCGGTTCTGGCTTCCCTTCCTGACGGGCAGTTTGAAGAATGAACAGAAGCGTACCGATAATGATTGCCGGGAACACATCGATTCCGTACACCAGCTTTACGAGTACGAGAAAAAAGAGCAGAGCGGGATACCATACGACGCCTAAGGATATCGAATTGTCACGCGCATACAGGCGGGCCTCATCATAGAAGAAATGGAGTGCGAACACCGATCCGGTAACGAGAAGAAGTGCTGGAAGTGGAATCACATAGGTGGCCAAGTATCCCAAGAGGAGAAGGGCTGGCACATACAGTGCGAGATAACGCCACCCGATCTTTCCTCCCTTCCATTGATAGAGATAGGTCATGAGGAAATGCCCCTGCCCTAGCATCACAAAAGAGAGGAAGAAGTAGCGTGCGGGAAGCACAGCAAGTAACACAAGCGTTGTGGCACCGATAGCAAGACGTTCGTACGTCTCGCGCCGGAACGCAAATGTCCCGATGGTAATTACCTGTGCCTGCGCTACCTGCGCCATGCGCTCATACTACCAGGAGCGTGAACTCCCCTTTCCCCATCACTAGAATTCCTTGTAGGCGGGTAGGATATTAACGATGACCGAATCGGTCGCAGTTCCACAGGTGACCGTAAAGACGCTTTGAGCGGTGATGGGCTTACTAATCACCGTGCCGGCAACGTTACAGGAGTTTGCCGAAAGCGTAGTCGAGAGACCGTTTGGCCCCGTTACGAGACATGAAGCACTAACGCCCGAACCGGTTACGGTGAGCGTGACGGTGTGCGTACCATCACCCTCCACACGATCAGGCGAGGCAGCGATGGAAACAGTAGGGTTTGTGCAGGAATTGCCTCCGGTCACTGTCACGGTCGGATTGCCGCTCGCTGAACACACGGCGGTCTTCCCTCCTGCCGTCACGTTCATGCCGTAGGCACCTGCTGTGTTGTAGGTGCGCGTATAAGAAGCACCGCCCGAGATACTACCGCCTTCCGACGGCGACCAAGTATAGGTGCCAAGATTCGTCGGCGATGCGCTCCAGGTAATGCTCTGTCCGCTTTGAATACTGGTCTTATTGGGTGTGCACGAGAGCGTGGCCGCACTATCGGCAACCGTGATAGCGGTCCAGCTTCCGCAGTTATCAGTCTCGCTTGATTCCGAAATGACTCCATTGTTTCCGGCAGCATTCTTGTCTGCACAGACGCGTACATACCACGTGCCACTCGTCGGGAAGGTATAGGAAAGGGTTGCGTTCTTCGAACTGCCGCCCAGGAGCGCAGACGAGAAGGCGCTCGTGCCGATATCCGATGCGTTCGTACCATTCGCATCAGTTGCACGCTGGAAGAGGTTGGTGAAACCAGTTCCGGTCGTAGTTGCGCTCGTGTTGTTTATCGATGCGGTGAGGGTTACGGGAGTCCCCATGGTTGCACTCACGGGCGTCACGGCTCCGGCGGTGAGATTGGGCAAGGCGCTTGTTCCCGTGACCGTGACCGTAGCAGTCGCCGTATCCGTTCCATCCGATCCCGTACAGGTAAGCGTATAGGTCGTGGAGGTAGCCGGGGTTACCTGCAGCCAACCTGAAGGAGGCGGGACACTTCCTACCCCGTTATCAATAGACGCAGAAGTCGAGTTGGTGCACTGATACGAAAGGCCCGAGGCATCGCCTGCGTTGATAGTTGTCGGATACGCAGCGAGCGAGGCGGTAGGCGGCTGCGGCCCATTCACCGTGTGCTGATAAACCATACAACCTTGATTGCTGGATTTGCTGATACCGGCATCGAAATGATACTGGTCAGAGGTACCGTACGAGATATTACAGACGTCGTAATTGGCGTCCATGTCTGGCGTGGAAGTAGCGGTTCCATTTCCGAGCGCGGTAACGAACGCGTTCCATTGCGCCTGCGATTCTGCGATCGAATAGGCTGACACTGGGTTATCGAAGATGCGCACGTACCCGCTGTTGTAGGTCGGTCCGCAGGTACTGCCCGGGCCACCACAGAGTTGCGTAGCTATCGCGCAGCCGCAGGGACCACTCCATGGCTCCGAGGTGAACTTCACGACGGAACAGGATTTTGTGGAGGTGTCAGAAACTCCTGCCGAGTTATCAAGACAAATCTGCTTATAGTTAGCCGGACTCGTATTGTAGATAGTCGTACCGTAGGAGTCATATATACCACCACGCGTGAGAATAGGCTGCTGCCGGCTCATGTAGCCGTAAGTGTTTGTGACGTATTGATAATTGAATGCAGCCGAGGCTGAAAGTGGGAGTGACGCGAGTACCAGAATAATGGGAAGGAAGCGTTTCATACTTATGGCAGTGTCATGAGATCTTGCGGCACGATTGCAGCGTTCCATCCATCAGAAAATACTATCCGCCCAGAGGTGTGTGCGATCGGACCGATCTCACTCACCACATAGGTTCGCTTCGGCTGCGGATAGATAGCGAGTACTTTTCCGGACACAACCGCGATATGCATCGGAGCGTCGATGTCAGGGAGAGAGCGCAGGAAACTCAATGTGCCATGATCCGTGACGGTGAATTCTGCAACTGTGCGCGTAGTGGGATCGTATAGGACGGCAAGTCGTGATGCCCCATCGGCAGTAAACAAACCGTTGCTCGGGATCGTCATGAGTGGAGTCGCCACTCCCGTCACGGGATCGATGGAAACTACCGAAGCGCCTCGTGCAGCAATAATCGTACCGGCAGGCGTTACGACCGGTCGTTCCCCCTCTCCGAGACGATGTTCCTTGTTCGTCGCAAGATCGAGCTCTGCAATTTCCCACTTTGTGGGGTCAAAGAGGTCTGCATCCGTCTTGGCATCGTTCACGCGATACGCAAGAGCACCATTGCTGTATGAGAGTTCATATTTAGCGGAAGGAGTATGGGTGAGCTGCGTCACCATGCCGTCATCGGCAACTGCGTAAATGTTCGAGGCGAACGTGCGTGTCTCGGCGATCGCTGCGTAATACGTTACGCCATTCCCGCGAACTGCGGAAAGCACATACAACGTAGCACCTTCTGCATCCTTGATAGTGATTGGTGACTCGGAAAGCGCGTGAGTATCAAAGTCCGCGACATAGAGAAGACTCGGCCCAGCAGGTCCCGCAGAAAGTGCGAGGGATGGAAGAGTCGTACCCTTACGTGCGACCCATGCAGCAAATAACGCAATGAGAATAAGGACCGCAAGCACTGCGGCCGCGTAGAGGGCCTGCTTAAGGCGAGGAGAAAAGACCGGGGTGTCCGGATTCGACGGATTCTCCATTAGGGTAATGATACTACCGCCCTGGAGAGATGTAGCTCCTGCTGTGGAGAGTGCTAACTGCCGGCGAGCGTATTGATGTCGTTCTGGAATTCAGCCGCGTAATCCATCACGCTGTTGGCGTAGGCCTGGCCCGCGCCCCCCGCCCAACCGCCGCCCGCGTAGTACTTGGCTGCTGCCGTATGCTCCGCGGCGTAGGAACCTCCTGCTCCTCCAAGTGCCTGCAGATAAACGCCAGTCGCCACGATCGCATGAAGATTATTCCAGGGATCTGCTGCCGCGACTCCGAGCAGGCGCTTAACCTGGGGAGCGACGGAACCCTCCCATGTCGTAGGAATAAACTGCGTAGGACCCATGGCGCCGCCGTAGCCGCCGACGCTCGCGATGGGGCACGACACCGGAGTGGTGGACCAGTCGCGACCGAGTGCATCTGTAATACGTTTGAAGGCACCCGTATCGTCACGTCGAGGCAACACAGCCATAACGCCTGCAAATGGAGTACCCGTATTCTTCCCTTTGCCGTTACCGGTCGACAGGTCCGTCACGTAGCATTGGCCGACGTTCGCACCCAAGTTCGATTCCTGTTTCAGGATGGCGAGGATGAATGCGGGCCGCACGCCTGTTAATTTGGATGCGGTTTGCGCATACGCGATTGCAGTCGGTAGAGGAATCGGACCGCTCCCGCCCGCCAAAGCGAAGAGTTCCGCGCGGATCTGCGCCGCCGTTTTCTGCTTGGCTGCAACAATCTGCTGATACTTCGCTTCTTGACCCTTAGTTGCAGTGAGGAGCTGCTGTTTCTGCTGCTGCTGCGTCTGTACCTTTTGCTTGGCAGCAAGCTGAAGCTGTGCGACCTGCTGCTGCTGGGTCAACTGCGTCTCAAGCTGACTCTTCTCCGCTTCGGTCTGCAGCTTGATGCCGGTGATCTGCGTGTAGGAATCACCGAGCGACTGTTTCAGAAGCGCATACGAATCGAGATCACCGAGGAGTGTGCTGAAATCCTCACGCGAGAACGCAAGCTCGGCGAGCGAGTAGTGATCAATCTCATCCGTCTTGCGGAGTATTTGCGCGAGCGATTCCTTCTCATTGCTCAATTTATCGGAGAGTGTATTGATCGTCTTCTGATGGACCGTGATATTGCTGTCCAGCTGTTTAATAGCAACCTGCGTCGCCTGCACCTGGAGCTGTGCCTTTTTGATCTGCGCGTTTAGCGTCTGCACTTCTGTCGAGAGCGACTTACCCTGTGCATCGAGTTTATTGACGATGGCCTGATTGGCAGCAATGTCCTTCTCGAGCGCATCAAGCTGTGCTTGCAGCTCTGCCCGCCTATCGGCGGTGGTCTGTGCGTAGATGGCGTGCGGAATGATCGCGGCAGCGCCGAGACCGAAGATGAGCACCCCTACGAAGAGGACAGCGATCGAGAACCGAGAACGCATACGTGAGTGACAGTATATCAGACGAACGAAGACCCGGATCCTTGCGGACCCGGGTCTTCTTCATGAAGAAAGAATGGTTCGTTATTCTGCGCCCTCTTCTTCTTCGGTCTTGCCCTTCTGCTCCACTTCAATGGAAGCCATGTCCGGGGCTGCGCCCTCTTCCTCGACTTCCTCAACAACCGCCTGGGCGAGTGCGACAACCTCCTCGGCATCGACCTTCACGGTTACGCCGGCAGGTATTTTGATGTCGCTGACATGAATCTGATCTCCCTCCTTCTCGAGAACGGAAAGATCCACTTCGAGTTCATGGGGAAGGCTTGCTGCGTCAGCCTCGATCTCGAGCTCGTGCATGACCTTAACCACATTGGCACCTGCCTTTACGGCCGGAGCCTCACCTACGAAGGAGAGCGGTACGGCAACCTCAACCTTGGCGCCCTTTTCGATGGCATAGAGGTCGACGTGACGCGGGATACTCGTCACCGGGTTGTAGTCGACATCATGGATGAGGACCTGAAGCGGCTTATCAAGACCTTTGAGATCAATGACGGAAGATTCACCTGCATCACGAAGCACCTTCTTAAATTCAGGAAGGGACAGCGAAATAGAGAGGGTCTCCTGCTTAGGACCGTAGACGACCGCAGGGATGCGGTCCTCGCGGGAAAGAAGTTTGCCGGCCATCTTGCCGGTCACCTCACGGATAGTGGCGTTGAGATTCATATATAGGTATCAGTACCTGGCGAGTATGCCGGAAATAGGCCGTTTACGCAAGATTTGGCTAATCAAGGGCCGCCTTGACCTTCGCGAGACGCCCCAGGAAGGCTTCGCGGGCAGCAGGCACATTCTCTTCCTTCCCTGCCCATACCTGTATGGCCTCCTCCTGAAGCGCGCGAGCGAACGAGAAGGTGAGGGGCCACGGAGCATTCTTCTCGCGCGCTACCTTGGTGATGGCAGCAAGGTTCGCGGTCGCCTGATCAGGTGTCTGGCCTCCCGAGAGGAACACGATGCCTGGAAGCCCGGACGGTACCGTATTCATGAGGGCCTCCACGGTATCAAGCGCCACTTCCTCTGGGGTATCTATGCGTCCGCTTTCGGAACCCGAGAGTGTCATCGCGGTCTTGAGGATGACACCGGATAGATCAACTGCCTGATCAGTGAGTGCATCGAACACGGTCTTCATGGTTGCCTCAAGCACCTGACGTGCACGCACACGACTGTGGGTACCCTGGTAGAGCACTTCGGGTTCGACAATGGGCACCATGCCGACTTCCTGGACATCGCGCGCATAGATAGCGATGCGGCGAGCATTCTCGACAAGCGCCTGCGCTGATGGGAGTCGGTCACCTTCAATACGTACTACTGCGCGCCATTTTGTGAACTCGGTACCTGATTCCTGCTTGAAGGCAGACAACCGGTCGCACAGACCAAGCACTCCCTTGGTGATGAGTTCGTCCGAGCTCTCGGGCATCGGTTCCGTCCCTTCATCCACTTTGATGCCTGGGAGGATGCCGCGCTCGGCGAGCGACGCGGGAAATAGCGCTCCATCGCTTCCCTTCTGCGTAAGTGATTCGGAAAAGAGAATGACACCTGAAAGGTATTCCTCAATGCCCGGCGCAGTGAGAAACACATCATGGAATTGACGACGCATTTCTTCGCTTGCTTCGATACCGTGATCGACGAGGCGTTTATCAGCGGTGTGCACACTTTCGTCAGCAGCAAGAATGCCCTTGCCTGGTGCGACGAGTGTTTTTGCAATGGATGTGAGATCAGTCATGCAGCAATCCTAGCATGCACTGCGTGCTAGACTTCCCATATGTCACAGATAGATTTCTTCGCCGTCGGCGACATTGTCACCGAACCGTTCATAAAATTGAAAGAGGCCGAGATTATCGATCCAGTAAGCGAGAACCCGAAGCTCGCCATACGATACGGCGATAAAATTCCCTACGAATCGGCAACACTCTGCCGCGCCGTCGGTAACGCAAGCAACGCTGCTGTCGCGGCCGCACGACTCGGCCTCTCTTCAGCACTTTGCGCGTATATCGGAGATGACGATATCGGTCGGGGCGATCTTGAAGTGCTGACAAAGGAAGGTGTCTCAACCGAGTTCGTAGTGACGGAGCGCGGCAAATCATCTAACTACCACTACGTACTCTGGTTTAATAATGACCGCACTATTCTCGTGAAGCACGAGGAATATACCTACGCGGTGCCAGAGATTCCCGAACCCCCTAAATGGATCTATCTTTCTTCACTAGCAGCCAACTCCCTTCCGTACCACCAAGCCTGGGTTTCGTGGCTTGAGGCGCACCCGGAGACCAAGCTCGCATTCCAACCCGGTACATTCCAGATGAAGCTCGGCATCGACGCCCTCAAGGGGTTGTATCAGCGCAGCGAACTATTTGTGGTCAATCGTCAGGAGGCTGAACGCATTCTCGAGAAGCCGGAAGGTACCGATATCAAGGAACTCATGGACTGGATCCATGCGCTCGGACCCAAGCTCGTGGTGATCACTGACAACACTAACGGAGCATACGCTTCCGACGGGACGCATGCGTGGCACGTGCCCATGTATCCAGACGATCGCGAAGCATACGAACGCACAGGTGCAGGTGACGCATTCGCATCCACCCTTACCGCAGCTCTTGCGCTTGGTAAGCCTCTTGAAGAAGCTCTCTTGTGGGCTCCCATTAATTCGATGGCAGTCGTACAGGAAATTGGGGCACAGAAAGGTCTCCTGACCCGCGAGGAGCTAGAACGCCACCTCGCAAACGCTCCCGAAAGCTATAAGTTGGATTCGATCTCGTAGGCGTGCGTGTTAAACGAAGGAAACGCCGCATCGAGACCAATATGCACGATGTAGATGGCAGCGATACTGCCTACTATCGTTATGACCAGTGCTCCGAAATAGGTGTTAACAGCCAGATTGCGGACGCGCAGATTCCTTCTCATACAAACGAACGAGCAGTCTCGACGATGTGCGGTGCCGAGAGACCATAGTGCTCGATGAGCTCATCCGGCTCGCCGGACTGACCGAACACATCCTGTACGCCCATGCGCTTCACGGGAACGGGATACTGCTCCGAAAGGAATTCGGTCACGGCACTTCCCATACCCCCTGCCGCCTGATGCTCCTCAACCGTAATGACCCGGCCGGTGCGTTTTGCGGCGGCGAGAATAGCCTGCTCATCGAGTGGTTTTATCGTATGCAGATTGATGACGATGGCGCCAATACCATCGGATTCAAGCGCACGCGCAGCAACGAGCGCGTTATACACAAGCGAACCGGTCGCAATAATGGCCACCGTCGGCTTCTCACTTTCCCAAAGCGTCTGTGCCTTCCCCAGTTCAAATGGCGTATCAGCGGTCGTGAATACCGGTGTACCTGCACGTCCGAAACGGATATACGTCGGATCCTTCGTTTGTGCCGCAGCGACCACCACCTTGCGCGCTTCCTCGCTGTCGCACGGATTCACCACCACCATGTTGGGGAGCATACGCATGAGACCGATGTCCTCAAGCATCTGGTGCGTTGCGCCGTCAGGCCCCACCGACACACCCGCATGCATGCCGCCAATCTTTACCGGCATCTCGTTAAGTGCGATGGTTGTGCGGATCTGCTCATAGTTACGGCCAGGTGAGAATGCGGCGTACGATGCAATGAACGGAACCTTGCCTGCAGCTGCAAATCCCGCCGCGGTTGCGGCCATGTTTTGCTCGGCTACACCCATTTCGATAAAACGGTCTGGGAATTCTTTTTGGAACCATTCAGCCCGTGTGGATTCAGCCAGATCGGCACAGAGCACCACCACGTTGTCGTTCGCCTTCCCTGCTTCCACGGTGCCGAGACCGAAACCGTCACGCGTCGGCTTCTTCTCGACGTTCTTATCAAACAAATTCTCCTTCAGTTTTGCGGCAGGATTGATCATGAATATTCGTGGGGGACGCGACCGCCCATGGTACGGATTTCCTTAATGAACTTCTTTCCCTCTTCCTTCGTGGGTGGTTTGCCGTGCCAGTGATAATCAAACTCAATATCAGGCACACCCTTGCCGGGAATCGTATGAGCGATAATAACGGTCGGCTTTTCGTAGATAGCCTTTGCTTCATCCACTGCTTCGATGAACTGCCGCATGTTGTTCCCGTCGATTTCAAGCACATGCCAGCCGAAGGATTCGTACTTTGCCCTAAGTGACTCGAGCGGCATCACCTCCTCGGTCATACCATCGATTTGGATGTTATTGCGATCGATGATCGCGGTGAGATTTGAAAGCTTATTCTTGCCGATCCACATGACCGCTTCCCAAATGATGCCTTCATCCTGCTCACCATCACCCATCACGACATAGACACGTTGTTTCTTACCATCCATGCGAAATGCATAGGCTATGCCGCCTGCCTGCGGGAGCCCTTCTCCAAGAGGACCTGATGTGGTTTCGAGTCCGGGCAGCCGCGTGCGCTCCGGATGACCTTGGAGCCGCGTACCGAACTTACGAAGTGTGAGGGTCTCCTTTACTGGGAAATATCCGGCATGCGCCATTGCGGCGTATCGCACCGGAGCGATGTGACCATTAGACAAGATAAACCGGTCGCGTTCTTCCCAGTCCGGATTCTTGGGGTCATGGGTAAGCACGTGGGAATACATCGCCGCAAAGATATCGGCCATGCCGAGCGGACCTGCCGTGTGTCCACTTCCTGCCGCGACAAGCATCTCAATGATAGTTTCTCGTATCGCTTCCGCCTTCTTCTCTATCGCGTGTACTTCGCTATCAGTAAGCGTCATGAAAAAAGGATAGCATGCACATTATTCGTAGAGGCCGTGCTCTTCGGTGAGCGCGCATAAACGGTGGTACGTGTCTTTAATATCGGTAGATTTCCAGAGAGCAGAACCCACGATGAGTCGCGATACTCCGGCAGCAAGGAGAAGTGGTGCTGATTCGAGATTCACCCCGCCATCCACCTGAATAGGTGTGTCGGGATGAATTTTACGAAACGCACGTATCTTCTCCAGCACCCGAGCATCGAACGGCTGGGCCTGTTTACCAATGGATGCAATGCCCATGAATTGAACATAGTCCACGTCACCTAAGTAAGGCTCGAGTGTGACAATGTCTGTATCTACATTGAGCGCGAGTCCGAAAGAAAGAAGACCGGATGCAAACCCTTTCTCGTGCCCGTACTTCACACGCAGATCCGTGATGAGTTGGGGTAAGTAGGTCGTACTTTCAACATGGGCAAGGATCCGGTTTGCACCTGCTGCAATCCAGCTACCGGTCACCTCTTCAGGGTTCTCCACCATGAGATCCATCTCAATATGGAATTGCTCAAGGAATGAGAGTGTCGCACCGCTTGCAGCAAACTCTCCCCCGCCCTGTGAATACGGCCACGAGGCAGGAGACGCGAATGTACCGTCCACGATATCTATCTGTACTTCTGAAGCGATTCCTACCAGCCGCGCGAGCTTCTCATCAAGATCAAGTCTCGATGTCGGGAGTATCGCCGGGATGATAGTGGCCATATACCTATTATAGGTATATGGGGGTGACCTTTACGTACGCGAGGGGATATCAGAACTTCCCCAACCGTCGTGCGTGACGCGATGATTCGTCAAACGGAGTTGAGAGAAAGATACGTACGGCCTCATCTGCGTCTTCCGGCGATACGAATCGCGCCCCAATGGAGAGAATGTTCGCATTATTGTGCTTACGCGAGAGACGCACCGTGTCGAATCCGTCCTGCGAATGACCCCCTTCCGCATCGAGTGCA
Organism: Bacillota bacterium; assembly: GCA_050260455.1. Taxonomy (GTDB): domain Bacteria; phylum Patescibacteriota; class Minisyncoccia; order Phycocordibacterales; family Phycocordibacteraceae; genus C7867-001. The sequence goes on along the minus strand of JBLNCF010000004.1, from coordinate 17,541 downwards.
TCAACGGCCGCCATCTTGCCGTAGAAAACGGCAGCACGGATACCTGGCACACGGTTGGCGCACATCGCCTCTCCCTCCCCGCTGCCGGCAAGGATAATGCCGAAGGCACCGGGTTCGGCGACGATCCGCTCCGCGAGCGGCTTCACATAATCGGGATAGTCGTCTTCAGGATCGAGCGTGTGCGGCCCCAGGTCCTCGACATCATGTCCGAGCATGGGCAGATGCTCGTTCATTGCAGCCTTCAATCGAAAACCTGCATGATCGCCTGCGAGATAGATCTTCATAAAGGCAGTATCAGCGAGCTGGTCTGTAGAGAAGATGAACTACGCCTTCCCTGCTTTGATAACGTGCTCAACGAGCGTGTGGGTGTATCCGGCTTCGTTGTCGTACCAAGCAAGTACTTTTACGAGATTGCCATCGACGACACGAGTCATACCAAGGTCTGCAATAGAAGCAAAACGCTCTCCAACAATATCGCTCGAGACCAACTCTTCACGCGTAGTCGAGAAGATGCCTTTCCACTGATCGCTTCCCGCCGCCTCTTCAAGTACACCATTCACTTCTTCGACCGTCGTCGGTCGCTTTGCGATAAAGGTGATGTCAGCGATAGAGCCTGCCGGTACTGGAACACGCAATGAGATGCCATCGAATTTGCCAGCAAGTGAGGGATACGCTTTCGTCACAGCAATTGCCGCACCCGTTGAGGTGGGAACTATGTTTTGTGCAGCTGCTCTGCCCTCCTTCATGTCTTTCTTCGAGGGGCCGTCGACGATGGATTGGCTTGCCGTGTATGCGTGCGTCGTTGAAAGAATGGCCTTCTCAATACCAATGGCGCTATCGAGAATGGAAATGACCGGGCTTGCGGAATTGGTAGTGCAGGAGGCGTTGCTCGTCACCGCACACGTACCCATTTTTGACTCGTCGAGACCCATGAGAATCGTGGCGCCGAGCGGATTGTCATTCTTAACGGGAGCGGAAATGACGACACGGCGCGCACCGGCAGTCACATGCGCGTTTGCTTTCTCGTAATCAGTAAAGAAGCCAGTTGATTCAACGACGACATCCACCGCGAGTTCCTTCCACGGAAGCAGAGCGGGATCCTTCTCGGAAAGGAATCGGACCGCCTTGCCGTTGATGAGAAGATCGCCGCCATCAATGTCGACCGGGAACGGCGCACGACCGTACACTGTGTCGTATTTGAGCAAATAGGCCAGATTTTCGAGTGAACCGAGATCATTCACGGCAACGATCTCGATTTCGGGACGATCGTACGACTGACGTACAAATGCTCGGCCAATACGACCGAATCCATTAATAGCTACGCGTGTGGTCTTCATATAATTCCGAGTGTAGCACGCACGTTTTGGTAGGTTCCCCTACCCCAATGGGGCTTGGGGCCCACTTGCAAAGCGGGACGAGAGGACGAAGTGTGCGATAGCCCATCCGTCCCAGTACATAGGTGAAAAGATGAATTGAAAGATGGAAAAGCCAGCCATACTGAAAAGGGCGAACAGCACCGACGGAACAGCAAACGTGACAAATGTATCGGTCCAGTACCGTCGTTTTCGTCCGGGATTCGGATTCACCTTGATCCCATAGGCAATAAGCCAATTCGCACCGTGAAGAAGGATGATGACATCAAGAACCTGGGCTGGTAATTTCAGAACCACCGATAGCAGGATAAGGAGAATGGTATTTAGGAATAGGTAGCGTTCAGCTGCTGACGGACGGACCTTGGAAAACGCACGCGTGAGGAGAAGGAGGATGGAGACACCAGCCGCTAGGGGTCCAAGTGGTGCAAGTGCAGGATTCACGTACATGAAGACCAACGTGGAGTACAAGAGTATAAATGCAGCGACAGTAACCTGCTTCGACCTCGTAAGCGTTTCCTTGTGCAGGAAAAACTCGTCTACAGCAAAATGCGCTCCGAACGCGATTGCTGCCAGCACGAACATGGGCGTTACGAGCGCCACCTCGCGGAAATACCAGAACAGCACAGCAATAGTGACAAGTGCGAGCGCAATGTATTGCGGACGTCGCGTTTTACCGGCCCGTCCCTGGTAGAGGAAGGCCATCAGGAAATGTGCCTGGCCGAAAACAAGATAAGAAGCGAGCACCCATTGAAGCGGCACAAGAGGAGCTGCGGCGAAAAGGGCTATAGGAAGCAGGTATTCGCGGAATATCTGAAATGAAGGGAGAGGAAGCGATACAGATGCCGAGAACGGGAGAGACGCCATCGATGCTAGTATACCAACATCCCAACCATGCCCCGACTGTTGAGATCCATTCGCTCTACGGTCCTTATAGTGACCGTACTTGGCCTGCTTGTGTTGGCTCTGGTGTGGGCCGTACGACTCCTTTCTGCACGTCCTCTCTGTGATGGATGTAATGTCGTTCTCATTTCCATCGATACTCTCGGTGCCAAACATACCTCAATCGAGAATCCAGACCTCTCGACGACACCGTTCCTGAAAGAACTCGCGGATACCCGTGCCGTTGTCTTTGACCATGCCTATACCCAGGCACCCTGGGGACTTCCGTCGAATGCTTCCCTGCTTACGGGCGAGTACCCGTGGGAAGTGGGTATCTCCGCTCCCCTTGATAAGCTTCCGCCGGACGCGACCACCATCGCCGAAGTGCTCAAATCAAAAGGATACGAGACCGCTGGCTTCTCCAACGGAACCTATGTGCAACAACTCACGGGCCTGACCCAGGGGATGGATACTTTTATCGGATCATATGCACCTGAGGACTGGAACGATCTGCCAGGTCTTCTCCAGAACGCGGCAACATGGATGAAGAGCCGCACCAAGACGAAAACGCCATTCTTTCTTTTCGTTCGTCCCTTCGAACCACATGCTCCATACGGAGACACTGTTTCGTCGCACGATATTGTCGCCGCCAATACCGGGAGCAGCAGTCCTTCCGTTGCCGATGTTCTGCGTTTCCAGGATGCGCACCATGCGGAAGTACGTACCACCGATGATTCGCTTCGAGCGTTCTTTCAAGCACTCGATGTCTCGCCGTACGCGAAAGATACGGTTGTTATCATCACCTCCGATAACGGTGAGGAATTCGGGGAGCATGGCAGCGTGGGTGTGCACGACTTCGGTCTTCACGATGAAGATATCCAGGTGCCACTCATGATCGTACTGCCCGGCGGCAAACCGAAGCGCTTTCCCGAAACAGTCGAGACGCGCAGTATTCCCAGCACAATTCTTGAACTCATAGGCGCACCGAAGGCGTACCATTTCAGCGGCTCGTCTCTCGTGCCAATCATAAAAGGCACCGACATTGATAATCAGGTCGTGCTTTCACGCACCTCAATTCATCGAGATGCATTCCTGGCCCACACCGAATCGGATGATGCCCAGGCCGAGCAGTGGGGCGTTTCCATATTCCCTGCAGTGCGTGGCAACGTAACCGGGGACGCATATGCACGCTCGGGTATTCACGGGCGGTGGCACGTGATCGCAAATTTCGATGGGTCAATTGAGGTATACGATATGCAGAAAGATCCAAACGAAGCGGAGAATCTGGAAAGCAAGATCGATACGCTACCACAACAGGAGCAGCTGGTCGTACGCCGATTGATCGGCATCCTACTGATGCAATGAAACGCTTCCTCCACCCTGCCCTGATATCGATCAGTATCGCTTCTCTTCTCGGCGGCCTCTGCCTGATGTTCCCTTCCCTGTGGTTCTTCGCGCCCATTTCTCTCGCACTTTTCTTCTACACTCTCGTGAAATGGACCCGGTGTGGAATCCATGCATTCGGGTATGGTTTCCTGTTCGCATTCGTAACCGCTGCCTCGGGCATTCTGTGGTTCTGGGATGCATATCCGCTTGATTGGCTTGGTATTGCCAGTCGAACCGTGCAATGGGAAGTACTTTTCATGACCTGGGTCATGGTGAGCGCTGCGCTTGCCATTGGGCCGGCACTGGTCGCAGTTGGTCTCTGGAAGGTGCGAGCCAGTCGCTTCTTTCCTCTTTTTGCGACGGTTCTCTGGGTACTTGCAGAGGAGCTACGCATGTGGGGATTTGCTGCGCTCACCTGGGGAGCCCAGTCGTTCGTGGGGCCACACTTCTCTTCCGCTGCACTTGGATATGCCTTTACCGAGAATTCGTATCTTCTGCAGTTAGCCCGTTTCGGTGGTCTACCCATGCTCAATCTTGCAGTAGCGGCCTTTGCCGCCCTCTTCGTGGAGTTGGTGCTCCTACGTTCTTCACACGAGACCCCACGTCTCCGCCTATCCATCGGAACGAGTGCAGTGATCGCACTCCTTGTGCTCCCTCTTATCCCTTCCCACCCTCATCTACTCACCAGCCCAGTTCGCGCAGCGCTCGTGACCACGCAGCACTCTGGCAGTACGCTTTCTCTTGAAGAAGCACGTGCGGAAGACGTCGCCCTTCTGGCACAGGCCGGTCATGAACATGCAGGCCTTGTCGTTTTTCCTGAAGGACACGGACTGATCGAAACGCTACCAGATGCCGAAGACCGAGCGAAAACGCTTGGAGAGCTTGTTCCTGGTGCACTCGTCATGAGCGCAGGCACCCTACACACTCCCGAAGGCACCCGCGCACGACTTACGTACGACACCGATACCGATGGCACGCTAGCCACGTACGACAAGCTCTTTTTTATGCCGCTTGGCGAATACACGCCATACCTAGCGCTACCCATTTTCTCGACCCTGGGCGACGGTGACGTTACTTCATTCTTGGATAAGCGCATGCACGGCCTCACGCGGGGTACGGATCTCATTACCGTTCCCTATCTCGGGAACATTATCGGGGGTCTTCTGTGTTCCGAGACCGTATCACCCTACCTCTACCATGAGCTCGGAAAGGGTGGTGCAAATCTACTCGTCAATCTGTCCAACCCGGTTTGGTTCCGGAACTCTCACCTTCTGTATGCGCGCATGCTTGAGTTCGGAAAGCTCCATGCCGTTCAAGATAGTGCGTACTACCTCCAGGCAAGCAATCTTGCTCCTTCCTTCGCCATTGATCCGCACGGGCAGATCATTGCCCAGTCGGCGTGGGCTACGACCTCCGTCATGATCGTAGACCTTCGTTAGCTTGCAGGCGCCGGTGCAGTAGCTGTACTTCCTGAATCAGAGGTGCCGCTCGAGGTGGAAGTGGTCCCGCTTGGTGCCGACGAAGTATCGCTGGTAGGAGCTGAAGTCGTGTCCGATGAAGGAGTAGCGGTGTCGGTACTCGGAGCGGGAGAAGTGGTCGTAGTGGTATCGCTCGAAGGTGCGGGTGGTGGTGTCGTGTCGGTTGAAGGTGCGGGGGCCGGATCCACAGTCGAGGTGTCTGGCGCAGGCGCGCTGCTGGTCGGGACATATACCACTACACTACGCGTAGCCTGCGAAGAGTTACCTGCCTGATCAAACGCTTTGTAGGTAATGCTATGGGAACCAGCTGACGAGGTGTTAATAGATATGGTACTCACCCGCGCACCATCTAGGTATTTCTCAAGCGTGGTGACACTTGAACGATCATCCACCACCGCAACACCAAAATCGGTATACGACTGCCCTACTGCCACGCGTGCAGGATTATCGCCGAGCACATTTATCTGCGGCGGTGTCGTATCTGGACCGCTCTGACTTCCTCCTGAAGGAGGAGTGCTGCCGGTCTGCTGTGTACCGACACCTGTCGTGACACTTCCGTTAAACGTAGGCGAGGTTACAGGAGTGGCGAGACGATTAGGATCGCTTCCAGCGTCATCCCCCTCATCCTGCGGTGCCACGACCGGAACATAGCCCGCGAACTTCTCTTCGGAAGGACTTAAGAACTTGCCCACAAGTCCGCTGTACGTGGTTGCTACCACTTTTGCGGAAGCGCCCCTCTTCTGCTCTATGACCTGGGTATCACGCAGACGCTGCCGTTCAGCGTCGCGCACTTCTGCGAGCTGCGTGCTTACGTACGTTCCCAAGTCCTTATCACCGAGCGCCGCCTTGCTTACGCTAAGATTCTTCGTCTGCGCAGTGTCTTTCCATACACCATCGACCAAGTCGATGGTGGTGAGGATGTAATCAACGTAGTAGTTGTCGGTATCTTCACGGACTGCGGTGATTTGCACGCTCAAGGGGTACGCATCAATGTCTGCGGAGACAATGCGCGTATTGTCGACTTTCACTACCTGGTGACTACTGGAAAATACATCAGCCCGTACTTCGGGGCTCGCAGCGAGCGCTCCCGATGTTCCCAGGAACAGAATGCCGAGAACGATAGGGACCGCGTTGTTGTATTTGATGAAATAGGCCACACTCGATTCCTCCTCACGAGGTCGAGCGGGAGTGGAAGCGGGTCGGATGTCGTGGAATTGGTTGTTCATATTTAGAAGATATCGAATTCCCAGAACGCAAACCCAGCACGGTAGGTCACCGCGAGACTCGGGTCGTTTGCTGTACCGCTTGTTTCGGACGTCATGAAATCCACGTTGTTATTGGTGGTCGTCGCCGTAGTGTTGTTCACATCGAATCCCGAGCGAAGTCCGAAACATGTTATACCCGCCGTCGCCGAGCAGGAGCTGGTATGACTCTGGGTGGTTATCCAGCTCATGCCGGTGGAGTTCAGCGTGAACGCCTGGAGAGAACCGTTTGTCATCGTTTTCATATTCTTACGCTGACCAGAATCGATACCTTCCGTCGTTCCTACGTTATCGAAATCAGTGGTAACGAGCGCGGTGTGAGATGCCTGTGACGTTTGCACGACCGTCACATAATCCCATGCTCCCGCCTGAGCAAGAGTGGTCGAGGTGGCGTAGACATTCAGCGTTGCAGAGAGGATGACCGCTGTGCTCGGAATACTTGAGGTGTCGAACGGAAGGAATGTTCGGTCGACGGCATAGGTGCTGCTTTTCGATGAAATGAACACGCCTCCGACTATACTTTCCGTGCCAGCAGTGTCCGCGAGCGTACCCGTGGTTGCGTCATGTGCACCGGCCCAAGTCGCTGCGCCGCTGTCTTCTACATACCCATCTCCTGAACCTGAAAAGAGACTTGCGGACGAATCAGCAAGAGCTTTAGGAATGAGACGCGAGAGAAACGAGGTTTTCTTTCCTGCAACACTATCAAAGAGGGCCTTCGGCGCGATGCCGTATTCGACGTAGTACCAGGCGCCGTCGTGCTCCACGAACGTAGGACGAGCATAGGAGACTGTCTCATATCGATGTTTGCTCGTGTCTTCTGGATCAACTCCTAGATCGCGCGTATAGGATTGTGCGGTGCGTCGATTCACCACTTCATCCGGTACCAGCTTCGCGGGAAGTGGATCGCCGAGATACGCATATTTAACGGTAGCGGAACTTCCCCGCCCTTCTGTATGACTCTCTATCACCGTGCGTGCAGCGAGCTCTTCACGAGCTGCAGCTGCTTGCTTCTGGGTAAGCTTCGAGGTGTGGGAAAGCGTCAGCTGCGTAGCGAAGCTGATGATGACAAGGGCTCCGACCACAATAAGGAAGGTTGCGACCGTTTCATTCCAGAAGCCGCGGCGCGGTTTCTCTGGGTGGCGGTTCGTAGAGCGGATGTCGTGCATACCTATATATAGTACCTAGAAGTTCGGCGTTTGCGCACCGAGAATCTTTATGGTCGAAGTCGCGTTCGTGGCCACGAAGCTCCAGATATCACACTTATTAGCGGTGGTGGTCTGTGCAGGCGCAGCTCCTCCTGACCAGAGGATAGCGGTACCCCAACTAATCGCTCCCGCGGTCGCGTTCGGATTGCAGATGGTGAGCATGAGACGTTCGCCGGCCGTATACCCAGAGAAGCTGATAGTCGTGCCGGCCGTACCGATACGGATCAACTGTTGGTTGCCGTTTCTCCAGTCGATGGTCATGGAGGTTGAGGTGGCGAGCGTCTGTTCCGCCACCGTCACCGCACCAGTAGCGAGCGAGAATTTCGACCACGGTGTTGAGGTGCCGATACCGAGCGAACCGTTCTTATCAACAATGAGAAGCGGTGCGCTGCTCGAGCCGATCCAGAGCGAAGCGGTGCCAGCAGTACCAGCGATTGCGAGGTTTGCACCCGACGGACTCGAGCTGCCGATACCGAGGGCCGTTTCGACGAGGAGATTACCCGTACCAGCAGGTGTACCGGCTGGGCAGGCGCCGCCTGAACATACCCAGAGGTTATCATCGTTATGACGGATATCCTGTCCTTGGGCGTCCATGATGAAGTCCCCAGAGGAATCCACCTGCAAGTTAGCGTAACGGGTGGTGTCGTATGCGATCGAGAACTGGGCTGCCGACGCAGTCTGCTGAACGGAGAGACGACTGCCCGGCGTAGTTGTCCCAATACCCACGTTGCCATTGCTTATGATACGCATTGCTTCTGTTGCGCCATTGTTGCCAACCAGGAAGAGGATGGCGTCAGTCGTACCGGTACCCGACGTGGACTTAAGGGTAAGTGTCGAACCTGCAGCGGTACCGCCGATGATAGTGGCTGCGGTAAGGGACGTGAGGGTTGGTGTCGCGGAAAATGCCGGCGCGCCGCCAGTTCCTGTAAGCACGGTGCCCGCCGCACCCGCCGCCGTCACCTGCACCGCGCTCGTGCCGTTTCCATAAAGGATGCCGTTAGAGGTGAATGTGGTTGCGCCCGTACCGCCGTTAGCAACAGTAAGGGCGTTCGTGAGAGTAAGGGTGGCGATGGACGCCGTACCCGTAGCTGTCAGGTTAGCGAGCGTCAGGTTGCCCGAGAAGAGTGCATTGCCCTGGATTGAGAGAAGCGAGGACGGTGACGTGGTGCCGATGCCAACGTTGCCGTTCGCGAAGATGGCTGCGTAGTTACTGTCAGCACCCGAAGCAGAGGCATAGAGACCGACTGCCTGGGAGGTGCCGCCCGTATCGCCAGTTACCGTGAAGTAGCCACCGTAAGTGTTGATGGTGCCGCCGGTTGCGCCGATGCGCGTGGTTGAAGCGAACACGTTGTATGTGGTGTCGGTACCGGTAGTCACAATACCCTTGCCAAGAAGGAGCGAGTTGATGCCCTGCATGGTTCCTGCCGTGGTCGAGGTGCTCGTGACAAATGTATTGATGCCACCGTAGTTCTGGAATGAGCCGGCGAGATTGAGGGCACCACCCACCTTTACACTCGAGCCGATGCTGACGTTATCGAGAATATCGAGCTTTTGCGCAGCGAGGTTGCCGATAGATGCAGCTGGCAGGTAGCTACCCACATTAAGAATAGTGAACGCGTCGTCCAGGTTGGACACGCCGTACAGATACTGTCCCAACATATCGAATCGATAGGAGCCATCGAGTGTACCTGTTCCTGAACTTGCGGTGTAGCTCGTGACATAGGTTGGCGCTGTTGGGTTCGACACATCAACCACGGCTATGCCGTCCGCAACGTTGACGCTGACGTAGGCATAATTACCACGAACCTTTACATAGAATGCGCCGTTAAGGTTCGTCGCATCGGTAAGGGCTCCGACTTGTACAGGTGCACGCGGATTAGATATGTCATAGATAACAAGCGCATCCCCCGCCAAGCTTCCTACATAGAGGTATCTTCCGGATGCATACAGACCGCGAGCATCATTCATCTCGGTAGTGCTCGTGGTGGTAGCAACGAGCTGCGGATCAGCCGGGTTCGTAACATCAAAGACCGCAAGGTGAGCAGATGTGGGAAGACCGTCGCCGCCGAGACGTGAGGTCACGAAGGCATAATTGCCCTGTATGACGATATCCTGCGCATCATTGAGGTCATTAATGCCCGGTGTCTTTGAGGCAAGAATAACAGGATGGGTCGGATCCGACACGTCCACCACCGAAATGAGATCATCTACTGACGAAGTGATGTAGAGGTACTGGCCGTTGAGGGTAAGGTTGGTAATTCCATCGAGCTGCGTGCTGCTGGTGACCGACCCCACCACGGTCGGATGCGATGGATCGGAAACATCCACAACACTCAAACGGTCAACTGCAGTCACGGCCACGTAGGCATAATTGCCGTTCACAACTACATCGCCCGAGTCGCCGCCGAGAGCACCTGCCGTCGTGGTACCCACGATTACGGGGCTTGCAGGCTGCGACACATCGATAATCGCAAGATCATCAGCGACACCGCCTGCCACAACATAGGCGTACCTTCCTTGCACCGCGACACCTTGCGCCGCATCGAGCGAACCGGTTAGGGTACCCGTGCCACCCACTAAGGTGGGTGTGTCAGCATAGCCGAGAATGTTGCCCGCGAGCGTGAGTTTTTGTGTAGCGGTGGTGGTACCAATCGCGACATTACCGCTATCGTAGATACTGAAGAGCGGCGTGGCTGACGAGTTGGTCGTCTGGAAGTTCAGGCCCGTGGTAGAACCTGCACCCTTCACCGAGAGCGTTGCATACGGGGATGAGCTTCCGACACCCACACGCGGAACACTAGTATTGCCATTTATGGTGAAGAGTGGCGCACCAGTCGTACTTTCAACCGAGAATGGATAGTTTGCGCCGTTGTCCACCACACGGAGCAAGGCATTGCTTGTGGAAGCGTTGCCTGCACCGATGTTGTTCTGACGGTAGAAAAGCGCGGTGTTAGTGGAAGGACTGCTTCCGGTGTCGAATATCTCGAATGCGCGCGCTCCGTTGGATGCCTGACCGATCGAGACCTGTGCTGCCGGGGTCGAGGTGCCCACACCCACATTCCCTGCGGCAGTAATGGTGAACGGAGTCGTGTCGTTTGCCGCATCTTCTATATATAGCGTTGGGCCAGTGCCCGTATTTGTCAGGAAAAGTCCGGAGCTCCCTGATACCGATAGAAGCGACGATGGGGTCGTTGTACCAATACCAACCTTCCCTCCAGGACTCTGGAGGATTATGTCCTTAGATACGCTAGTGCCGTAATCGAGAGCAAAGATATTCGCGGCTCCAGTCGAAGTGTTGTAATACATGCGCAAACCTGCTCCTGCAGCAGCCCCCAAAGTGCTCCCGTCTCCGCCGGTCAGCCATAGTGATTGACCATGAACCTGAAGTGTTGTCGCGGGCGTAGCAGTCCCAATACCCACATTCGTACCCGTATCGTAAACGAGCGAATTCGCAAATGCTCCGCCATTCCATTTAGGAAGATAATTGGTCGTTAGACCTGAAACAGCTGCGCCTGCAAATGAACCGATACTTGCCTGGCCAGAAACCGTAAGTGCGGTGCTGGAGGCATATGGGAAAGTAGAAGCAGTGGTAGTTGTGGCGGTGAAGTATGCGCCGACGACCTGACCAACTACTGAGAGCGGGGCGTATGGTGAGGTAGTGCCAATGCCGACGTTGCCGCCAAGCGGATTAAGAAGAAGCGGGCCTGCTGTAGCAGCATTATCGAAACGCGACTGGAGATACCATCCGAATGGCGAACTGTTATTTCTACCGATATCAAGCGAGGTGTTGCCGACCGTATACTTTCCTACTGCATTTTGTGTACCGACCGCAAGACTTGCGTCACCCCCCGCTCCAACCGCATGCAGCTTTGCCCAAGGCGATGTCGTTCCGATACCAACGTTACCGGTATTAGTAATCTTTACAGTCTGTGAACCAGAGTTGAAGATATCGAAGCTATCATCGCTATTGTTGTACACGATACGACCGGCATCATTGTCGTTGTTGTGACCGAAATAGATTCCTCCAACGCCCGTGGTATCTGGCGTCAGAATGGAGATTCCTGCGGAGCTGGAGTTCTCGATAACGAGATCGTCTCCCGCAGAGGTGGCGGCGCTTACGGTAGAAGCTCCTGAATAGATGTCGAGTTTACCGAGCGGACTTGTGGTGCCGATACCGATGTTGCCGGTAGTATTCTTGATGATGAAGTAATTCGCCGTATCGATGTCGGCAACATTGCGGATCGCGAAGTCCGCATCGGCATCAATACCTATATGCATCGACCCGGCAGTATTGGTGAACTGCAGAGATGCGATCGCGCCGGCATTGCGGTAGATCTGCAGTGCGCCGGCAGCGGTGCTGTTCAGGGTAAAGAGGCTCGCCGGCGTCGTGGTGCCGATACCCACATTCGTGCCAGTGTCGTATACAAGCGAGTTTGCAAACGTACCGCTATTCCACTTCGGCAGATAGTTAGTGGTGAGGCTTGAGACCGCGGCGCCAGCGAGCGAGCCGATGTTGGCCTGGCCCGAGACCGTGAGCGCGGTGGTGGACGCGTACGGGAACGTGGAGGCGGTTGCCGCCGAAGAAGTGATGGCGCCCGTCGCAGTTATGGTTCCGTTATCCAAGATAGTAAAGGTGGGGCTGTTGCTGGAGTTGGTCGTCTGGAACGTAACGCCGGTACCGGTCCCCGCGCCCTTCACCGAGAGCTTCGCATAGGGCGTAGTCGAACCGATGCCGACATTACCTGCATTGAAGTAGGTACTCCCATCGGTGTTCACGCCGAGGAAGAGGACAGCGTTCGTGCCATCAAGCAACGAAGTTGCTGAACCTGATGACGTAGTCGAGGCGTAGAGACCTTTGTAGCCGAGGTAGTACGCGTATGTTCCAAGATTATTGTTCACGCCCGTGATGACCGGCGCATAAACGCCATTCCCTTCGGAAAGGGTGTTGTAGGTCGCCGCTCCGAGCGCTACCTCGCGATCCTGGCCAGAGGTAAGCGAGTTGCGGACAAAGTAGTATCCGTTATACGTTCCAGCCGTTCCCGCCGAAATGGTGCCATTGACCTGGAGTACTCCGAGCGGCGAGGAGGTGCCGATACCAACGTTGCCGCTCGCATCAATGATGAACGGTGACGTGTCAGGCGAGGTCGAGTCCTCGACGAGGAAGGACGGGGCGCTGCCGGTATTCGTGATAGAGAGCTTGGCGTAAGGCGAAGAAGAACCAACGCCGATGTTTCCTGTTCCCGCGGTAGTGCCGCTGCCAAGGCCGGTACCGTAGAGAAGATTGCCGACATTGAGCTGGTTCGAGTCCGTCGTCGAGGCCGGGCGTACATCTTCGCCGATGAGGATGTTGTTGGAACCAGTTGTGATGCCACCCGACGTGCCGTAATTGCCGATGATGACGTTGTAGGTGCCCGAGGTCACGCCGTAGCCTGCTTGGTATCCAAGCAACGTGTTGTTATCACCCCCAGTAGTGAGGCTGATACCAGCTTTGTATCCAAGCAGTACTTCGTTATTGAGATCCTGCGAGACCGAACTCATTCCCGCATACGTACCGATGGCAGTGTTGTTGGAACCAGTTGAGTTCTGGTAAAGAGCTAGGTAACCGAGCGAAGTGTTGAAGGAACCAGTCTGAAGGTTGTACTGAGTCTGACGACCCACCGCCGTGTTATCCGAACCAGTTGAGAGTTGGAACAAAGCCACCTGACCAAGCGCGGTGTTGGCGGTTCCTGTGGTCACTGCATGGAGAGCGGATTGTCCGAGAGCAGTGTTGAATGTGCCCTTAGTGAGACTATTGAGCGTATTAAGGCCTACCCCTGTGTTGTACTGCCCTTCCTGGCCCGTAGTGTGCGAGAGGCTGTCCCCCCCATCACCAAGGAAGAATGAGCCGATGAAGTTGGTCTGATCCGGCACATAGAGGACACGTGAACTATCCGCACCTGCATACACCTTGCCGGTAGTCATTACATCACCTGCAATCGAAAGCATTTTCCAAGGCGATGTCGTGCCGATACCCACGTAGCCGGCATTGGTAATGCGCAGGCGTTCCGATACCGATCCAGCTCCCCCACCCATCGTGCTGAAGGCGAGACCTGCCTGACCGTTCACTCCTTCACCAATACCTTGGATTTGAGCACGTACACCTGAACCGCCCACATCCATGCCTTCAAACTGAAGGCCGCCGTATGATTCATCTACCGATATTTCTCCGTCGTTCGTTACCTTGATGAAGGGTGGCGCAGAAGCGCTCGAGATATGGAGCTGCGTACCCGGAGTGGTGGTACCAATACCCACCTTTGTTCCGGTGTCGTACACAGTCGAGTTTGCCCACGTGCCGCTATTCCACTTCGGCAGATAGTTAGCGGTGAGGCTCGAGACTGCAGCGCCCGCAAGCGAGGCAATACTTGCCTGCCCAGATACAGTGAGGGCTGTGGTAGAGGCGTACGGGATGGTGTTCGGAGAAGTGGCAGTGGATGTGATCGCACCTGCGATATTGAGCGTGCCGGTGGCGGTGATGTTTGCAACATTCGTAATATTGCCCGAGAGGAATGTATTGCCCTGGACGGAGAGGAGTTGTGAAGGTGATGTGGTACCGATGCCAACCTTACCCGCGGAATCGATGCGCAAACGTTCATTGGTAAGCGCCGACCCACCGGTTGCAAAGATAATAGGTGCGGATGCTTTAGCGTTGAGGATAAGACCACCCGTTGATCCTGAAGACGTCTGGATTAAGCCACTCAACGGCACTGTGGCAAGGTTGGCATTCGATGCTCCAGAAGGAACGAGCGAGATAACCAATTTGTTCAAGGCGGTAATCTCATCATTTATAAGGAACGTGGTGTTCTGAGTTGATGAGTTGCCGCTCAACGCAAGAGACGCGGGACCAGTTGTACTAGCTATCTCCAACTGCGAGCTGGGTGAAGAAGTACCGATGCCAACATAGCCGGCCGAAGGAGTCGACCCGGTACCGTTGAGGCCGGTGCCGTAGATAAGGTTGCCTATGTTGAGCTGATTAGATCCCGTCGAGCTTGCGAGCGATATGTTGTAACCAATCTGGATATTGTTGCTACCGCTCGTAAGATTCGAGTTCGCGCCATCTGTTCCCGAATCGGCCCCGATGATGATGTTGTTGGCACCGGTTGTGATATTAAAACCGGACTGATAGCCAAGGAGCGTGTTGTAGTTCGACGAGTTGTAGAAGTTGTAGCCGGCACGATAACCGATCGCCACACTGCCGGTCGAAGAGTAGGAACCACCGACACCGTTAGCTGCCTCCTGGCCGATGGCCACGGTACCAACTGACGGCGCAGTGTTATAGCTTGCTCCATACCCAATGGCTACGTTGCCAGCACCTGTGTCATTACTTGCGAGTGCGTAGGTACCTACCGCGACGTTCAAATCGCCCGTGGAGTCGACATTGAGCGCCTGATAGCCGAGCGCGGTGTTGTTTGATGCGGTGGAGTACTGGAGCGCCCCCTTACCCACCGCCACTACGTTAACGGAGGAGGTCGTAAGTGCAGCACCGGCAGAGATACCCACGAGCGTCGTGCCACGCGTGCTCGAGGCATAGAGGATCGTATTCCCTGCCTGCTTGTAGCCAGAGTACTGATCCGTATTGATGAAGCCTGCGACATCAAGTGCGTATGCAGGAGCCGTTGTGTTGATGCCGATTTCGGTACCGGTGTTGTTGTAGAGATCCGAACCACTCGAGGTCCAATAATTCGTACCGGAGATGCCAAGGGAGCTGGTGGCAGTCAGTGTGTACCCACCTGATGCGTTACCAACAAGAACCTGACCGTAGGTGGGTGCAGTAGAAAGACCGGTACCGCCATTCCCTACTGTGAGCGCCGTGTCGAGGGTAAGCGAGCCAGTGATGTAGGCGTTGCCTGCGACAGACAGGAGCTTCGCCGGTGAAGTGGTGCCGAGGCCGAAGTATCCGGTGGTTGTTGCGAACCGTGCCGTTTCTACACCACCAATTCCAAACACTATCGCTCCCGCAGCGCCGTTTGAAGAAGCACCGGTTCCTGCCGCACCGGTAAATATATTGATGCCTCCTGAATCTCCGCCCGTGCGGGTACCCGATGTTCCCGTCGAGGATCCTCCTGCACCGCTCGTAAGATTTATCCAGGCACCTGCACCAGCTACACCACCGGCGCTAGCCGTTGCGTTACCGCCGGCTCCCCCCGTTACAGTGAGGTTGCCTCCGTTACCAGCTCGTACACCAGTTGAGTTTGCCATTGCTGCTCCAGCCCCGCTGGTAATGGTTATCGGACCACCAGTACCGCCCGTAGCTCCACTTTGGTTCACCGAACCTAATGTGCCCGCGGTGATGGTGATGCCACTAGCATTTGCTGGACCACTATTAGCTGTAGCGACAGCTGAACCGACTGCAATGGTGATGGGGCCGCCATACGAACCTGAACCAGTGCCGTTCGCGGTGCCGAGAGTAAGCGCACCAGTGACTTGATTTGAGCCACCTGAGTTCAATCCTGTGGTAATTGTAATCGCGCCGCCAGTACCGGACGCAGCGGTCGAACCAGTGATAGTAAACGCATTACCAGCTCCAGAAGTAGAGTTGCCGGCCGCTATCGCAAACGTGTTGTCTGTAGGTCCTACAATGTGAGTAATGGCCCCGAGCCCCGTAACCCAGTTCATCTGACCCCCAAGAGAAAGAAGTGCTGTGGGATTGGATGTCCCGATGCCGACACTACCACTATTGGTGACAATAAAGTTAGTTGCCGTAGACGACCCGATAGCAAAGGCAGGACCCGAGACACCGTTAGGATTCACGGATAACTGTGCCCAAGGCGAAGTGGTGCCGATGCCAACACTTCCGTTATCGAGAACCGTGAGTCTCTCGGTGTCGGCGCTATCCGCGAAGGCAATGAGACGACCAGTACCAGTTCCATTTCCCTTCACCGAGAATCGTGCCGTTGGTGAGGTCGAACCCACACCAACTCCACCAATGGCAGTGTTGTTCGTACCCGACGAGTTTCCGATCGTGAAGATGGTAGTTCCCGTGTTGCCAGCTGATCCACGATCGAGGAACTGCAGGAACGCCCCCGTGTTGTTGATGCCGTACGTGCGAGTACCAGGATGTTCAAATCGGATCCAATCACTGGTATCCGTACGGCTGATGGAAAGTCCGGTATTAACGTTCGGAGTAGTCGTACCGATACCTACCGAACCGCCGTTAGTTACTACGAAGGTAGACGTTGCGCTCGAAGAACCGATGACAAAGGACGGTCCTGCATTGCCGTTCGGGTTGATGGAGAAGTACGCCCATGGTGAGGTGGTACCGACGCCTGCGTTTGTACCGTTGTCGTACACGAGCGAATTCGCGAACGTACCGCTATTCCATTTCGGAAGGTAGTTGGAGGTGAGGCTCGAGACCGAAGCTCCGGCCAGAGAACCTATGTTTGCCTCTCCAGAAACGGTAAGCGCTGTAGTCGAAGCGTACGGGAACGTGGATGCAGTGCTGGTAGTTGCAGTGAAGTACGCACCGACGATCTGACCGACCACGGAGAGCGGCGCATACGGCGAGGTTGTGCCAATGCCCACCTTCGTCCCAGTGTTAAAGTTGGCGGTTCCATTGCCAAGCACCAGTTGCGCAGAGAATCCAGCAAGGATGAGGTTCTTTGCTGAACCCGAGTGGAACGTACGCGACTGCAGACCCACACCATTACTTCCGTCGGAGAAGAAGTTCGTGTCTATGGTCAATCCGCCACTATCACTTCCGAACCACGCTACCTGGGTGGCCGATCCGCTTTCTACATCAAGCACGCCGGATCCGAAGGCGGTTGTAGTTCCAACACTAAGCTTTCCGCTTGCCGTCGCCAGATACGTATTCCCCGTCACCGTCAGCTGGGTGGTCGATGCATTGCCGTTGAACTGCTGCAGCGCACTCCACGAGTTTGCGGTGGTCGTGCCAAAGGCAAGGCTGATGGTATTGGTCGTGTTC
>JBLNCF010000003.1:0-3753 GCA_050260455.1 Bacillota bacterium | reverse complement strand
AAAGGGCGAGAAGGACACCCTTTCCATGCTCCCGTCTGATTTGAAGCGACTCCGTCTTTTTCCAATCGGCCGACTCGATAAGTCTTCATCGGGCCTTATCCTTCTTACCAACGATGGACGCATTACGGACCGCCTCCTGAATCCCGACCGCGAGCACGAGAAGACCTATGACGTGACCACGAAGCTTCCGCTCCGTCCCTCGTTTGCCGAACATATGGAGCAGGGTGTGAACATCGAAGGATACATGACTCGACCAACTACCGTGGAAGTGCTGTCCGAGAACAAATTCCGTATCACGCTTACCGAGGGCAAGAAGCACCAAATTCGTCGTATGGTGGTAGCGATGCACAATGAAGTGCGTGACCTGCGTCGCATCAGTATCATGAACATCAAACTAGGAAAGCTCCCGATAGGCGAATATCGTCGGCTTGAAGGAAAGGAGCTTGCTACCTTCCTTGCATCTCTCGGTCTCTAAGGTTCGACACGGTTAACTAGGTGCGTATAGACGATTAGTCGCGTGTCGTAGGTTCTCTGCGCCTGTACCCAGTCGCCCGTGCAGGTGATGAGGGTAAGCCGTGCGGTATCCGCGCGGCTAAATACTTTATCGAGCGGTACTGCGTCCTTTGGATACCGTTCAATTTCGTCCACCGCGAAGGTGAGTGTTGAACCTTGTTTTGTATGGACTTGTACCGTGTCCCCCACAGCGATATCGCCTAAATGTTTGAACACTCCTGGCAACGCAAGACCGTTATCGACATGCCCATCAATAACCGCGCTTCCTTTCTGTCCCGGGGCCGTTCCGTACTTGTACCAGGCCACGTCTTTGAAGTTGCTCGGAATACCCATGTTCCCTGCCTTAGTGAGGCCCACCTGCTGCACGTTCGCATCAATAGAGAGAGAGGGAATGATCAGACGGTCAGGTTCTTCAACCGGACCAATGGAAACAGCATGTGCAGGAGCGTACTGCTCTCCTTGCGGTGAAAGATAGAGGGCGTGGATGAGGGTATAGCCAAACACGCCCACGGCGAAAAGCGTGATAATGAGTACGGAAATTCGTTTCATACGAGCATGGTGAAAGCGGACAAGCGTCCGCCTTCGATACGCTTCCAATTAGAGCGTGCGCGAGCGAAGGAGATAGGTAGCCCCCGCGAGGGCGAGTGCACCGGTGCCCACGAGCATGATCACGTTCTCGGCCGCGTTGCCGCCCGCACCCGTGTTCGGTGTTCCCGGAGTGGTTGAAGCGGTATAGGTGCCCGCAGTGGTATCTGTCGTGCTGCTGGTTTGTGCCTGCGCAGCACTACCGCCAAGGAGGAGTGCGAGCGTCAGCACAGGAATCATGGTTGCAAAACGCATAAGGGATTCGTGCATCGCTAAGCTAATAAGCTGTTCGACCGCGCAGCAGTATGCGCGGTCGGGCCTGAACGAGGCGTTAAATCGGGACTACTGGTACTGAATGTAGATCGGTGCCGGTTGAAGTGAAAGCACCTCGGCAGGAGTGAGCATGCGTGTGGATGGCGGCTTGAGATCGTTCTTATAGAAGAGTTTGAATCCCGTGAACTGCACCGGCTCTGACTGAATGACCTGTTTGTATGTGTTGATTTTCTTCGCGCCAAATCCCCAACCGTCCATGTCCATTACCACCTGCACATTCTCCGTGGGCTTTATGTTTCGATATCCCGTCACCATGTCCTCGGTGAAGCGATGCACCACGAGAATCTTCGGTGGCAGATTGTTCTCGGTCGCAATACGATCAAGGAAGTTGATAGCGTAGTTCACATCCGCTGAACTCATGGTGCCGATGACCGAGCCTGGCTTTTGTCCATTGTGCATGGAGAATTCTGGATCAATGGCGAGATGTACGTTCGGAAGCTTCAGATATGGTTCAAGGCGTGGCAGTTCACGCGGCAAATCGGAGAGACCTACCTGCACATCAAGGAAGACGAGCCCGTGAACCTGGGCAGCAAGATCAATCGCTTTCTGAATCTGACTATCCGGCATGCGCAGCCGATAGGTATTGTCTGGCTGCGGACTTCCCTGTGCCGTGGTGACGATGTAATGGATGGCAGGAATAACCGGAGTCGAAGGATCAGCTGTCTCCCAGTTCTTCACCTCCGCCTGAAGCTTCTGTAGCATGACCTCCGGCGGATATTCGCCGAGCACCCCCATCTTGGTGGAATAGAAGTTGCCGTAGTACGCGACGATGCGATGGAATGGGAGGATAGCTCCTGCTTTCGGATACACCGTCTTTGCCGGCCAGGGGCGAACCGGAGTCGTAGAAGCTGTCGAACTGGCGGTAGAAGCGGGATAATTGGCAAGCTTCAGCATGAGCCGGTCGTATTCCTTGGCGTCGAGTGTCTGCGATTTGGGTTCCTGTTTCGCAAGAAGCGATTTGGCAGTAGTGGTTGCTTCGGCTTCTGCGCGGTCGTAGCGGCCTGCGAATATCTCCGGCAGCACGATGAAGTAGAGGGCGACAACGCCCACGATGCCTGCACCGGCGATGGCAAAGGCTCGGGTACCTTTTCCCGTTTTAGCCGCGCGGGTCGTCATAGTTCCTCCATTCTACGGCACGCAGGTAAGAATCGGAACGCTATGACGTCTTCATGAATACACGGTATTTGACGGAGTCGATGTCTCGTGTTATTAGGAAACTACTCTCAATCAATCGGCCCAAAGGAGCCAAGAGAGATGTGTAAGTTCCAGGCAGTTGTGGCCGCGGCGTTCCTCGCGAGCGCGCTGCCCACGATTACCCACGCAGAGACGCAGCCGGTTCTTCCGGTCGCAGACATGCAAACGTCCCTAGTCCAGTCTGGACCAGAGACGCCTGTTGTTTTTTCCCAAGCTGATCCACGGTGGGCTTCCCTGCGCTTCCATGGCAACCGTATGATATCGGACGGCTGTCTGATTACGGTCTACGCCATGGCCGCAGGCATGACACCCGACAAAATGCTCGTTCTTCTTGAATCGCACGGTCTCATTGATGCGGCCGGTCGCGTGAAAACGCGTGAAGTGGGCCGTGTCCTGCCGATGCAGTTCGTTGAGCGAGCAACCGCCTTCGGGCGTGATCCCGCCTCCGTGATAGCGGAACGACTCGCAATCGGTATGGTCGTCATGCTCGAGCTCAAGCATTCCGCACGCGGTGGTCGCGGCAAGCACTTCGTTCTCGCTCGAAAGGCCGAGAACGGAGACATCATTGTGGCCGATCCGGCAGGCGGCAAAGAGGCGAGTCTTTTCGATCTCTACGGCAGCCTCGGTGTCAAAAGCGCCATCGTCTATCAGCGTACCCAGTAATGAGATTTCCTATAGGGAGCTCGTGAGGGCGGATCCGGTCGGATCCGCCCTTTCCTATTGCGACCCATTTCTTTATTCCTGTCGACCCATTTGCGAGTAGGGGTACTAGAGGCATAGGATAGAGTCAGTAACCGCAGTTGCTTTCCGATTCCCTACCAACCGGAGAGACACTCATGTTCTTGCCTGCGACATCAACACTGGCTGCGGTTTTACTCACTGCGAGCAGTTGGACCTTCCAGCTGGAGAACGCGCCGCCACCCGTCCCTGACAAACCTCTGTTCCATGTCGAGGGAATTCCCCTCGATGAAAAGGGTAATCCTCTTCCTGACGGCCATGTGTGGTTCTCAAGCCCCTACAACTGGGGTCGGGCCATAAATGAATGCCAGGAACAGATGCCCAAGAAAGCAATTTGTCTGTATCGGGGATACGGGTAATCTTTCCCTCTTCCCGTACGGAAGGCGGCGG
>JBLNCF010000002.1:0-18239 GCA_050260455.1 Bacillota bacterium | reverse complement strand
AATGATACTACCTAGACCGATAATCGCATAGATGTTTTTAAAGATCGCTAGACCCTTGGAAAGCGTATCAATCCCCCCAGTATAGCGACGCGGCGCCGCGTTACGGCGCCGCTTCCGTCATTCGTTTCGCCCGTCTTATGCAGTCCTGCGCACCGCCTTGACGATGAGGAGCAGGATGATGGCCCCCAGGATCGCGACGAAGAAGCTATATAGATTGAATCCCGTCACGCCCGTGTTACCAAGCAAGCTCATGGCCCATCCGCCGATGACCGCGCCGACGATACCGACGATGACATCCATGAGAATGCCCTCGCGGGTGTTGGTGATTATCGAGGCCAGCCATCCAGCGATCGCTCCGAACACGATCCAAAGAATGATACCCATACCGAGAAATAGTTTTTAGCTTGATAAAATCAACCCAGGTCACCATGTAACCACGGCAGTCTTGAAGCGTAAGTGAAGCCCGCAACCGCCTCTTCATGAGGGCTTTAGTCCTGCATTCCATACTGGGTTCATGCCTCGATTCATTAAAGGACTTGATCTTAACCGTGAGTTCTATTTCGAGGTCGTCGAACCGCTCATGCGCGAAGAGTTCCCGGACCTGCAGTATTCCGCAGGTCTTATCGGTCATGGTTCCGATGTCCTCGGATTCGATTCCCCCACCTCCAAAGATCATGATTGGGGGCCACACCTCTCGCTGGTATTCTCTGATGTCGATTTCGTAACCTACCGCGACCCGGTAGACCAAATGCTTCGGAACCGTCTCCCCCCTTCCTACAAGGGCTTCCCTACTAATTTCGTCGAAGGTGACCGTTACCGCAAGCATATCCCGCGCCTTAAGAAGCGCGGTCCTATGGATCACCTGTTCGGGTTCTGGACCATCCGCTCCTATTTCCAACATTATCTTGGATTTGATATTGACCGGAAGCCCACCTATCAAGATTGGCTCTTGTTCCCCCAGCAAGCACTTATCGAGATCACCGCCGGACAACTATTCCGAGACGATCTCGACTTCGAAGAAGTACGTTCGCGATTTCATTACTATCCCGATGACATCTGGCGATACATGCTTCGCGTGCAGTGGGGAAAGATACTCGACGAACTTCAAATGCAGGCGCGAAGTGCAAAAGAAAATGATGCGCTCGGTGCCCAAGTTATCACCGCTCGCACCGTGCAGAAGATGATGTTCCTCAACTTCCTGATGGAAAAACGATACGCACCGTACAGCAAATGGTTCGGTGTAGCGTTCCGGGAATGGCTGCGTGCAGGCTCGACGATGATTCCGATCTATACCGGCATCCTAAACGAGAAGAATTGGCGCAAACGCCAACGCCGCCTTGCGAACGCCTATGTGAAATTGGGCGAGATGCATAATCGTCTCGGCATCACGAAGCCGCTTTCGACCAAGATCGTAGACTTCTATGGCCGCGGGATACCCATCATCGATATGTGGCAGTACGTGGACGAACTCGAACGTTCCATTCGAAATGAGAAGCTGCGCACCATGCGCTTCCCGTTAGGAGGTATCGATCAGTTCATTGATCATGCTCGCATCAATCACATGGACTACGTGTACAACGAGCTCCAGGACATCATCCAATAAATATGATTCACCGTGGCCTCGTGCATGAAATACTCTGCGATCGACAAACGGGAAGCTTTCTGTATCCGTACTACGGCAAATACTCCCTCGCTGAGCTTACCCAATCACTGCTCGGTCTCTTTGGCGTAGATACCGGGCGACCAACACTTCCCTTCCCACTCGTCACCGGCAATCCAGTGAAGCATGCGCTCCTCTTTTTTATCGACGGTCTAGGATGGAACCATTTCACCGAACAGGCAGACTTCCAGCCCTTCTTCGGACACCTGCGCGATCGTGCAGATGTGTACCCCCTTACGACTGTCTTTCCAGCAACTACCCCGGCAGCGCTTACCACCTTCCATACCGGTCTTACTCCGGAGGAACATGGTCTTCCCGAGTGGACCGTGTACTTCGAGGAGATCGATCAGCTCGTAGAGACGCTGCCATTCCGCCAGCACCTCACTCATGGCCGCGACACACTGCTTGAGAATGGCGGCAAAGACGAGATGCTCTACTCTGGCACGACTCTGTATCAGCAGCTTGCTGACGTGGGCGCCAAACCCTACGTATTCATTTTTGAAGACTACGCCGACAGTGCGTATGCACGCGCGACCCAGCGCGGCGCTACTATCGTGCCGTTCCATGATGCAGAAGAGCTTTTTGCCAAACTCGTGAAGCACCTAATCGACGCCACGGAGCGTTCGTACTTCTTCGTGTACTGGAGCGAAGTGGACAGTACCGAGCACACGTTCGGTCCCGGCAGTCCCGAGCACTATGCTGCACTTTCACATCTCTCACTCATGTTTGAAGAGTTGTTCTTCTCCCGATTACCAAGCGAGATGGGCGACGACATCCTCTTCCTCCTTACGAGCGATCATGGGCAAAGCGCGATTCGCAATGAGGACATTATTTACCTGAACGAATATGTGGATCTCGAGCGTAACTACGCGAAGAGTGCATCAGGGAAACCCATCTATCCGTCTGGGTCTCCGCATGACGTGTTCCTTTTTATCGATCCGCCCTATGTAGACGCTGCCGTGTCTCTTCTATCGCGCGAGCTCGCTGGAAAAGCACTCGTTCTCTCAACCGAAGAAGCGCTTAGGCGTAATCTCTTCGGGTTCACCACCGCGACCGATCGCTTCAGGCGGCGCATCGGGAATGTTCTTATCCTCCCGTACGAGGGATACCACGTCTGGTACCGGCATATGCCCCAGATGTACTTCGGGCAGCGCGGCATTCACGGAGGACTTGCCCGCGACGAGATGCTCGTGCCGCTCGTGACCGCGCGCCTTTCAGACCTGCTCCGCTAATCCTTTTTCTTTGCGTAGAGGTGCTTCTTTGCACCGCAGAGGCACGGCATACAGTGGTCGAGGCAGTATTCTTCGCCATAGTCATAAACTAGCTCCTCTCCTGCCTTGATGGGCTTGATGGAAAAGATGAATACGCGCCCATTGTGTATTTCAGGCTCACAGTTGGGTTCGCAGGAATGGTTGATGTAGCCCGCCTTGTTGATGCTTGGCTTACCATCGATCGTCTTGTTCTTGTTGATTTGGAAGAGGTACTTACTCTTGCTTGAGAATTCCTCTTCCTTTGAGATGACGCGACCCACGTATTCGATGAGGCACTTTCCTTTTGGAATATCCTCACCTGCAAAAAGACCCAGTCCCGATTTCGAGTGCTTCCGCTTTACGTTCAGTTGATAATCCCCAGGAGTGTATTTCGATTTCGCCACGTTTTTCTTCTTCATGTGCAATTGCACCACAGTACCGTATTCTCCCGTCTCCTGAAAGAGGTACTATGTCGAAGATGCTCTCCATGGATGGACTCACTGACAAGGAGACCGCGCTCCTGCGCTCGCTTTCAAACCCGAGTAAGATCCAGGATTTCCTCGATAGCCTGGCAGTGAACCATGAGAAGCGTACAGAGAGCTGCATGTCTCCCCGTCAGGTACTGATCACGGGTAAGGCGCATTGCCTTGAGGGCGGCATGCTCGCCGCGACTGCGCTCTGGTTCCATGGTGAACCCCCGCTCCTTATGGAACTGAAGGCCGCGCCTGGTGACCAGGATCACGCGGTCACGCTCTATAAGCGGAACGGGTACTGGGGCGCTATCAGCAAGACCAATCATGCGAGTCTGCGCTTTCGTGATCCGGTCTACAAGACCATACGAGAACTCGCACTCTCTTATTTCCACGAATATTTTGTGAACCAGACGGGAGCGAAGACGCTGCGGGCTTACACCCGACCCTTCTCGCTGAAGCGTTTCGGTACCTCCTGGATCACGAGCGAAGAGGATCTCTGGAATATCGGGTATGCCCTCCATGATGCTCCGCACCACCCCTTGGTACCCGAGGGCAACCAGCGGTATCTGCGCAAAGCGGACCGCATGGAGCGCCGTGCTGGGCGGCTTATCGAGTGGCCTAAATCCCATCCCCGTACCTAGCGTGGACATTTCATTCCTGCGTCGTATCCTCAAAATATATGGCCCAGCCACGTTCCCGGGGTGGCGCATCAAGCGCTCCGCACCGTCACCATACGGATTCGTTTGACCCCTCTGTTTCTATTATCTCGCTCGTCGAGACCATCATTGAGGTCGCATACGACGAGAAGGCATCTGATGTGCACATTGATCCTGTTCGCAACGGTCTTCGCGTGCGCATGCGTATTGATGGCGTCCTGCAAGAATTTGAGGAGCTTCCGAAATCCGTGCACGAGAATATCGTTGCTCGCGTGAAGGTGCTTGCAGGCCTACGCAGTGACGAGCATCAAGCGGCCCAGGATGGACGATTCCGGCAAGCACTCAAGGGCGGACGCTTTGTGGATGTCCGTGTCTCCATCATGCCCACCTACCACGGTGAGAATGTCGTGCTGCGGCTCCTCGCAAATACAGAGGAAGAGTACAGTCTCGATACGCTCGGCTTTTCCGAAGCCGATCGGCGCAAGATAGAACGGGCTCTCCGACATACGAGCGGCATGGTCCTCGCCACCGGTCCGACCGGTTCAGGAAAGACCACGACTCTGTACACACTTATCAAGATGCTCAATTCTCCCGAGGTCTCCATTGTCACCATTGAAGATCCCATTGAATATTCCATTGACCACATCGAGCAGATCCAGGTGAATCCTCGTACTGGCCTTTCGTTTGCCAATGGCCTCCGGAGTATCCTGCGCCAGGATCCAGACATCATCATGGTCGGCGAGATCCGTGACGCGGACACGGCCCGTATCGCAGTGAATACCGCACTCACTGGTCATCTCCTCCTTTCCACACTCCACACCAACGATGCGGCCACCACCCTGCCACGTCTCGTAGATATGGGAATTGATCCGTATCTCGTTGCCTCCACCATCAAGCTCGCCATCGGGCAGCGTTTGGTGCGCACCATTTGTCCGAACTGCAAAACGGAAACAAATGTCTCTGCCGCCATCGCAGAGTCGCTTCCAGAGGCAGGCTTCGTCGAAGGAGAGACCGTGTACTACGGTGCGGGGTGTGCGGAATGCGGCGAGAGTGGATATCGGGGTCGCGCATCCTTGATCGAAATACTCGTCGCCGACGCGGCAGTACGCGAAGCAATCATGCGTAAGGCGTCAGCAGCAGAACTAAAACGTATCGCCATAGATGGCGGCATGACCACCATGCTCGAGGATGGCTTCCATAAAGTGCGACAGGGAGTCACTACTATCGAAGAAGTGCTCCGGGTGACCCATGAGTAAGAGAAATCGTATGCGCCGCACCATGCGGCAGACAGCGCCGCCCCCCAAAGCCGCGGCGCTTTCCTGGTCGTTCCTAACCGAAGCACGCTTCACTCTTAAGGATCAGATATTCTTCGCCAAACGACTTTCTTTCCTTACCAAAGCGGGGGTGCCCATTATGGAGGCACTTTCCCTCATCCGCTCACAGACCTCCGGCAAGAAGAAGGCGGAGGTCTATGGACGTATCATCGAAGATGTCGCTAACGGTCACCCTCTCTCAAGCAGCATTGGTAAGTTCCCCCGCTTTCTTTCCGACTTCGGCGTGAACGTCATTAAGGTGGGTGAATCCACTGGCATCCTTGAGGAGAATCTCGCGTACTTGGCTGACGAACTTGATAAAAAGGACTCGCTTAGGAAGAAAATCATTGGTGCGATGATCTATCCGGCCTTCATCACCGTGTCGACACTGGGCGTTGCAGCACTTCTGACGGTCTACATCTTCCCGAAGATCATGCCAATCTTCCTCTCGCTCCATGTCCCACTCCCCCTTACCACCCGAATCTTGATCGGGGTATCGGCTTACCTGCGCCATTGGGGCATTCTCACGTTCATAGCGCTCCTGCTACTGGCAGGAATCTTCGCATACCTACGAGTGCGTTCGGAGCAGGTGCGTCTCGTATCTGATCGTTTCCTGTTAGCACTCCCCTTATCTGGTGACATCGCCAGAAGCTACAACCTCGCAAACTTCTGTCGCACCACGAGTCTCATGCTCCGGAGCGGCATCCCTATCGAGTCGGTCATCCGCATTGTCGCAGAGACTACCCCCAATCGTCTCTACCGTCGCGCGTATGCTATGGCTGCAGAAGGCATTGCTCACGGAGAACCTCTTTCCATTCAATTGGAACAGGATCCCTGGCTCTTTCCCTCAACCGTGACGCATATGGTCGCAGTCGGAGAGCGCTCGGGCAGCCTATCAACCACATTCGGTTACCTTGCAGAACTCTACGAGCAGGACGTAGACGACCGCACCAAGAACCTTTCCTCTTCCATCGAACCGGTCCTCATGGCCGTCATGGGTCTCCTGGTAGGCCTTATTGCCGTGTCCGTTATTACCCCGATATATGGCATCACGCAGCACCTTACGCCCCGTTAAAGGATTCACGCTTCCCGAGATGTTAGTCGTCATCGCTCTTCTTGCGATGATGGCAGCTCTAGGCGCATTCGTGGGCTTTGATGCCTATCGCGCTTCTCTCTCGCGTTCCGAGCATGACATTATCGTGTCCTTGCTCGAACGGGCACGCAGTTCGGCTATGTCCAATATCGATCAGACTTCTTGGGGCGTCTGCTACATTGCACCCAATTATGTGCTGTTCCGTGGCACCACGTGCACCGGCACCGCAAGCACCGATCAACTCACGGAAGCGGCAGCAGACGTATCCATTACTGGGCTCTCGTCGACCACGCCTGTCGTGTTCTCTGCACTCTCGGGCACCACAACCAGTGCAACCATCACTGTTTCCGAACAGGCTCGCACATCGACCATAACGGTAAATTATGAAGGAGCCATCGAATAGCATGCAGAGTGCGTGCCGAGGAATGAGCACGCTCGAGATACTGATCGCACTTGCGCTTGTGACGCTCGCGATGGCTGCTGCCATCCTGGTGGTATTCGGCAATCAATCGACTTCAGTCGATACCCAGACCAATATCGAAGCGCTCGCCAAGGCACGCGCGCTCCTTGAGCAAGAACGTGCGCTTGCACGCGAGGACTTCGACTCGGTGGCATCTATTCCTGAAACGAGCGACGACATTTACTCGAAGAAGATCACGGTGAGTTATCCGGATTCCGACGACCCTGACACTAAACTCGTGATCAGCCAGGTGAGCTGGATGAGTGGAATTCGTCCACTCTCGGTCTCACTCTCGACTCTAGTACGTAACTCTGCGGGATCATCCTGTAGCGCAACGAATGCTGCAGATTGGTCGAGCCCGTCCGCTTGGGCGTTCGATACCGCCACAGACATGATCGAGCAGGCCACGGGCAATAACTCGAACGGTCTCGGTATTTCTGGTATTAACGTGTACCGCAAAAAGCTCTACATCGCAGCAGCCTACACGGCCAATGACAACAACTCATTTTATATATTTGACCTGCCGGCAAATCCTAGTCAGCTTCCGGTATTTGAAGGACGAACCGCCACAGTCGGAGCAAGCCTTGCAGCAGTCACGGTTGCTGCACACGACGACAAGGTATATGCGTATGTCGCTAATGCGAAGAATTTTGATTACGACACCTGTATGAGCGCAAGTTCCTGTCCGCAACTGCAGGTCATTGATGTAACCGATAGCACCAGCCCTTCGGTTGTAGGGAACGTAAAGATGCCAGTTACAGTCACTTATACCTCGGGCATCGGGGGACAAGGCACCGGAAACGTTATCACCTACTCCGGTGGATACGTATATTTGGGACTCGTGAAGCCAGCGAGTGGACCCGAGTTCAACATCATCGATGTATCGGATCCCACCCATCCAGTACGGGTAGGTGGCTACACTGTGGGACGCACAATAAACAGTATTACCGTGAAGGGCGACTATGCCTATCTGACTACGAGCGATAATGCGACGGGTAACAAACAGCTTTTGATTCTCGATGTAAGCAACAAGTCCATGGATCCCGTCCCCGTAGCTGGTTACTTCAGCGCACCTGGTATTGGCTACGGATACACGAGCGCTATTGAAGGCACGAAGCTGTATTTTGGCAGGAGTTATTCTTCATCTCCGAACTTTTATATATTCGACGCCTCGACACCCTCCTCGTTATCGACCACAGCTTCCCTAACTACCGGCACCTCTGACAGCATCTACGGACTCGGCGTGCGCGACAACCTGGCCTACATGCTTATCAATAACAGCGCCAACGCCACGCAAAGTCGCTTCCAGGTTATGGATGTGTCGAATCCATCTTCCATTTCTGCCGTAGGATCTATTTCCCTCTCCTCGATCGTCGCAGATCTCCAGGGCAACGGTAGTAATTTTAGTGGATCAGCCGCACTAAGCTGCACCGGCAGCTATTTCTATCTCGCCCTCAAGACAGGCGGCAGCAACAAAGACATCTTTGCCATTATTGGTCCGCATGTAGATAGTTCTTACACGCTCTCAAACACCGGCGACCTCACCGTGACCCAGGGAGGAAGCGGTAGTGATACCGTGAATGCAACCGTAAGCTCCGGTTTCCCTGCCACAGTCGCATTCAGCGCATCGGGACTACCGTCCGGCACAAGCGCTGCATTCAGTCCTGGTTCTTGCACGCCGAGTTGCTCAAGTACCCTCACCCTTACGACGAGTGCATCCACGCCGGCAGGTGCGTACCCGATCACTATCACCGGCACTGGCGGTATGACTACCACCCTCACCCTGAACGTTACTGCAGCCTCCCAGCCGTTCGATTACACACTTACTCCTCCATCGTCCCAAACACTCTCTCGCAGTTCGTCTATACCGGTTTCGGTCACCATCATGAAAACGAGCGGAGACGCACAGAGTGTGGCGGTGTCGCTGTCGGGCCTACAAAATGGCGTGACGAGCTCGCCAACATCCGGTTCCTGCACACCGTCTTCGGGAAGCTGCACCGTCTCATTTACGCTCACAGCCGCAGGTAATGCGCAGAAGAAAACATCGACCATCACCGTGAACGGGAGCTCGCCTGCCCACACGACGACATTCGATCTTACTGTCCAGTAATATGAAAGGCTTCACACTCATCGAGACCATCCTCTACATCGCCCTCATGGGACTTATTCTCTCGACGGTGTTTGTTGGGAGCTACGATCTTATCCAAGAAAGTCAGAAGCGTTCTATCGGAACCACACTCCAGGAGGAAGGTCTGTTCGTTGTTCGAAAGCTAGATTGGGCAATGCACGGCATGACGGTTACACCTACCGTGGGAGGATCCACATGTGACGGTACACTTACCCTCACCCCTGGAGGCGCTGCTGACCCGGTAATATTCCGTAAACATGGGAGTGCGATAGAGATGTGCGAGGACAGCACCTGCACATACACTCCCATCACCACGAATAACGTATCCGTCACCTGCTTCAACGTTTCCGCTATTGCTGCAAGCGGTAGCGGTCCGGCAGGTGTTGCGATCACTGCCACCATGGAATCGCCGACCGCCAAGAGCCAGGATTTCACCATCACTCGCTATGTCCGCCAATAAACGTATGTACTCATCACGCGCCCCATCCGGCTTTATTGCGCTTATGACCGCAGTAGTCATTGCAGCAGTGTTACTCGTGGTCGTGGTGAGTGGCGGGATGACGGGTTTTTTCACACGATTCGATGTGCTTGATACAGAACTCAAGGACCGCAGCGAGGCGCTTGCTGATGCCTGTGTCGACACCGTCATGGCACGCCTGGCTACCGACAGTTCCTATCGCGGTCCTGAAACTGTCTCGGTAGATAGCGACACCTGCTCTATACTCGGAGTCGAGAGCGAGGACAGCACTTCGCGTATATTCAAGATCCAAGCCGTTTATCAGCACGCCTACACGAATGCGCTCGTCACATTCTTTATAGACACCGGCAATGTTGCATCCTGGAGAGAAGTAGCTACCATGAACTGAACGGCTTGAGCCGACCATAATCCATCGTTTTGTCCATGCACGCAACCCGCACCTCTAGCGTCTATCCTCTCAAAGGATTCACCCTCATCGAGATTCTCGTCGTCATCGCTATTATCAGCATCCTTGCTGCTATTACCGTCATTGCGGTTAATCCGTCGCGTCAGTTCAAGGAAGCGCGTGACAGCCAGCGCGTAAGCAACGTGAACGCCATCATTAATGCCATCGGGCAGAACATGGCGGATAACAAGGGTGTCTTTACCTGTCCTGACATCGGTACCACTATCGATGGCGGAACGGCAACCACTTCCATCGGTACGGATACGGGTCACCCCGATCTTGAATCTTGTCTCGTTCCTACGTACCTCCCTACTATGGTGATGGACCCTAATGGCGGTACAAATGGCGACACCAAATATAAAATCGCCCTGTGGCCGAGTGGTCGATATGCCGTGGTCGCTACCGGCGAGATCACTTCATCTATCGAAGCGGTCCGATAACACTCCTCATAATTTAAAGAAACGGGCCCGGAAACGGGTCTTTTCTTTTGCATGCTAGAGTGGGTCTATGAGAAAGCGTGCGGTTATCTTTGATTTCGACGGCACTCTAGCCGACACGAACAATCCTGAAGTCGTTATTAGCCTCGCGCAGGCACAGGGACACATCGTTCCTGAAGATTTAGAAACGCGCTTCAATGAACACGCGGGCCACTATGGCCCGGTGTTCGTTGAGCGCTGTTTCGGCATCTCTCCCGAAGAGGCACGTGATCTCTATCACGCATGGGAAGTACATGATGCTGGTAATCCGGTTCAACTCTACGAAAAAGCCGAAGAAATGCTTCTTCGCCTTACAGAAGACTATGCACTTTGTATGCTCACCTCCCGCCACCGCACAAGCCTCCTCCCCACACTTGAGCACCTAGGTATCGAGAACCATTTCCTGCATATTACAGCGTATGAAGACACCCAACACCACAAACCCGATCCTCGAGCGTTTGACGGTATCCTCGAAACGCTCGCAGCGCACGGGATCACAAAAGAAGAGATTGTGTTTGTGGGCGACACCCGCACCGATCTCGAAGCTGGTATAGGCGCAGGCATCGATACCATTATTGTTGAGACGGGAGCGTATCATGCGCAACGCGCTACGCATCCTCACGACCCACGATTCATTCTTCCTTCGGTAGTGCATTTGCCTTCCTGGCTCGATGCTTTTCACGCGCTTGAAGAAGCGGGATAGCTGAAACAGGGACGACTCTCCGGTCGTATGGTATGGTGCGCAACGGAGGTGCCCTATGACCTACGCGATACGCGAAGACCTTGTCTGGCTCATCGAGAATGCAAAGCTTGTCGGCCTGTCGCGGGAATGGCGCTGCACGCACCATCCCGACACCACCATTGAGCAAGTACTGCGCCCACGCTCGCCCTGGCTGTATCCGATGCCGCACGCCGGCTTTGGGAACGTAATCCAGGTGCTGCATATTTACTGTCCGCGCTGCAACCCAGAACGGCATTGCCCCAACGATGCCGGCGAGGGTATTTATTCCATCCAGCTCATTCAGGTGGACGAAGACCTTCTCCCACTCGAGGAGCAGGAATCTCTTATGCAGCTTTTCCAGCTCCACAGAAGCTCTACTCCGGCTACCGGCTAGGAAGTACTGTGGCCAGACAAGGAAAGCCGCCGCATCTCTGCGGCGGCTTTTCCCTTTATCCTAAAGCTACCAGGAAAGCTGGCCGCCGGTCTTGTACTCGGTAACGCGGGTCTCAAAGAAGTTCTTCTCTTTATTGAGATCCACCGCTTCACTCATCCAGGGGAACGGATTAGCAACGTTGTACTGGGCCGGGAGACCAATGGTTGCAAGACGGCGATCGGCGATGTGCTCGATGTACTGCTCGAAGCCGTCCGCGTTCATGCCGAAGATGCCCTTCGGGAAGACTGTCTGCGCGAAGGTGTACTCAAGCACCACGGCGCGCTTCACGAGCTCGATGATGTGCTGTTGGAACTCGGGAGTCCAGAGCTCCGGCTGCTCCTCCTTGATGCCGTTGATGAGGTTCACGCCGAAGTTCAGATGTTGCGATTCGTCGCGCATGATGTACTGGATCTGCTCGGCAGAGCCAGTGAGCTTGTTCTGGCGCTGGAAGCCGAACATCACGGCAAAGGAGGAGTAGAAGAAGATGCCTTCCATGATGAGCGAGAACACAATGAGGTTCTCAAGGAACTTCTGATCGTTCTCGAACGTACCGGTCTTGAAGTTCGGATCGAAGATGCCTTCGTTGAGCGAGAGCACCATGTTGTCCTTGTTGTAGATGGCCTCGACCTCACGATACATGTTGAAGATGCGGCTCTCGTCCATCTGGAGCGACTCCACAATGTACTGGTATGCATGCGTGTGAATGGCCTCTTCGTATCCCTGTCGAAGGAGGTACATGCGACACTCGGGGCTCGTGATGTGCTTGTAGACCGCGAGCACGACGTTGTTGGCCGCGATGGAGTCCGCGGTCGTGAAGAAGCCGAGCACGGTCTCGAACGCCTGGCGCTCGTCGGCGGAGAGCACGCTCTGGCTCTTCCACTGCTCGATATCGCGCTGCATTGAGATCTCGGTGGGAAGCCAATGGTTGGCATTACCTGCCATGTACGCCTCCCATGCAAACTTATGGCGCATGGGATAGAGCTGCATCACGTCAGCATCCTTACCGTTGATAATGCGACGCTGATTCACATCAACCGGCGCAGCTCCTTTGTTGATAGGCATACGATGTATGTAGTTACCGATAATTGGGGTCGTAAGGCCCCGAGTTGGTCTCTCTATTGTCGCTCTTGGTGAGGGTATCCGCAACCTGTGGACGGAACTCGCGAGACCCGACTCTTACTGGGATTAAGAAGCAAAAGAACGGCTTTATAGGCCGTTCTTTTGCTTCTTACCCCTTACTGATTAGGACTCGCAGCTCTCACACACGCCGCTTTCCTCACCTGCGGCCACTCGAGCAAGCTTTGCCTTCCATTCCTCTGCAGAGAACCCTGCCGGAACACCCGGTTCGACAATGGTCGCGGTCTCTACCGCCACTGCCATGCCCATTTGAGGGTCCTCAATGGCCGCCACGATAGTTTCCGTGCGAGTCTCCACCGATACCGGAACCGGCTCCCCTACCGCCACCGCGGAGGCGACTGCACCGCGCGTGTGGGTAGCACCGTACTCGGAGCTATTCACCGTCGCCTTCTCCACCTGAGAGGCACCCAGGGTGCGCAGGTAGTAGGTGGTCTTAAGACCCATCTCCCACGCGAGGAAGTATGCGTCGGAGAGTTCGCGACCGGAGTTGCCGCTATAGAAGATGTTGAGCGACTGGGACTGGTCGATCCACTTAGCACGACGAGCCGCTGCTTCAACGAGCCAACGTGCCTCAATCTCAAACACTTCCTTGTACTTCTCGCGAAGGTTAAGCGGGATCTCCTGGATGCTCTGCACCGAACCGTCCGCGTACTTGATGCGATTCAACATCGCTGGGTTCCAGAGATTGAGCTTCTTCAAGTCCTCGACGAGGTACTTATTCAGAACCACGTACTCACCTTCTTTGTTGGACTTCACGTAGATGTTCTTGTAGATCGGCTCCACGCACGGGATACAACCCACCAGGTTCGCAGTCGACGCAGTCGGTGCAATGGCCATGGTGTTGGAGTTCCTCATGCCGTGCTTCTTCACATGCTCACGCACGGGAGTCCAATCGAGCTTGCCACCGCGCTTCACCTTGATCTCCTCACCGCGCTCCTTCTCAAGAAGGTCCACGGTGTCCTGCGGGAAGAGTCCGCGGTCCCACTTCGAGCCCTGGTAGCTCTCGTAAGTGCCACGCTCCTTGGCAAGTTCAGAAGACCCGAGGATCGCATGGTACGCGACGACTTCCATGGACTCGTCGGCGAATGCGACTGCTTCGGGAGTATCGAAGTTGATGCCGAGCATGTAGAGCGCGTCATGGTAGCCGCGCACTCCGAGACCCACTGGACGATGGCGCATGTTGCCGCGCCGTGCGTCTTCCGTCGGGTAGTAGTTGAGGTCGATGACGTTATCGAGCATGCGGATGGATGCCTTCGTCACCTTAGCAACGAGGTCGTGATCGAAGTACGGCGTTCCGTCCTCCCGATACGAGACAAACTTCGCGAAATTGAGTGAGCCGAGCGTACAGACGGCAGTCTCCTCGCCGTTGGTGTTGAGCGTAATCTCCGTGCAGAGATTCGAGTTATGCACCACACCTACATGATCCTGCGGAGAGCGAACATTGCAGGGATCCTTGAAGGTAATCCACGGGTGTCCGGTCTCAAAGAGCATCGCGAGCATCTTCTTCCAAAGATCACCTGCCGGAATGCGCTTGTAGTGCGTGATCACACCCGAGTCCACCATCGCCTCGTATTCCTGGTAGCGCTTCTCGAATGCCGCGCCGTAGATCTCATGGAGCTCCGGAACGTCGTTCGGGCTGAAGAGGGTCCAGTCTCCTCCATCGCGCACGCGCTTCATGAAGAGGTCCGGAATCCAGTTGGCCGTATTGATATCGTGCGTACGACGGCGCTCATCGCCCGTGTTCTTACGCAGTTCAAGGAAGTCCTCGATATCGAGGTGCCAAGTCTCAAGGTACACACAACCTGCACCACGGCGCTTGCCGGAGCGGTTGATGGCAAGGTTCACGTCGTTGGCGATCTTAAGGAACGGCACGATTCCCTGTGAAGGAACGCCCGTACCCTTAATGAATGAGCCAGTCGCACGGACAGGAGTCCAGTCGGTGCCGGTACCACCCGACCACTTCAGGTACTGCGCATTATCCGAGATGGACTTGAAGATACCGTCGAGCGAATCAGGAACGGTATTGAGGAAGCAGTTACTAAGCTGTGCCTTCTTTGCGCCTGCCTGGAAGAGCGTGCGGCCGCCCGGCGTGTAATAGAAATTGGAGAGCAGGTCGTAGAACTCAAGAGCAACACGCTCGCGGTCCTCCGGCTTCTCGGCAATCGCAAGACCCATAGCAATGCGCATCCAGAGCATCTGCGGAGTTTCAAGCGGCTTCTTAGCCTTCGGATCCTCCATGCAGTAGCGCGAGCTCATGATTTCAAGGCCCATGTACTCGAAGAGATTGTCGTTCTCAATCCTCATGGCACGCGCCATCTTCTCGAGATCGTACTCGCCCATGCGCTCATCGAGATTTCCCTCCGCAACGAGCTGCTCCATGTTGCGCTTGAACACGCGCACGTGCTCGTCCATGAGATGCTCTTCCTTGTAGGCACCGAACACTTCGCCGTAGAGACGATTCAAGTGGAGTTTAGCGGCGACTCGTGAGTATGCCGGGTCGCGCTCAATCATCGAACGCACCACCATAGTAAGTGCACGCTTCACCTCGTCGGTGGTCATGCCCTCGTAAAGCTCGAACTTGAGCTGGTTCATGATGCCTTCGACATCGACGGCATCTTCGTGCCCCTTTACAGCCTTCAGAAGATTGGCACGAACCTTTTCTTCATCGTATGCCTCTTCCTTGCCGCTCGCGGTCTTGATGGCGAGTTTCTTCTCCTCAACCTTCTGGATGACCTCCTGCTTCTTCTCCTCGCGCTTCTTGGTGTGCTCGTAGCGATAGACGATGTAGTGCTTAGCGATCGTCAAATACCCCTCACGCATGAGGGTGAATTCCACCAAGTCCTGAACGTTCTCCACCGACGGGACGTGCTCGTCGCCGAACCGACCCCAAAGCTCGGCCAGGACCGCTGCGGTCATTTCTTCGAGTTTTTCATGAGCGATCGGAACGTGTTCCGCTTCGAACGCTTTACGCATCGCTTCGGTAATCTTCGATGCTTCGAACTCGACAATGCTGCCGTTGCGCTTCTTGACCTGCTTCATATTGGGTATCCCGTAGGTTACGTTTTTATAAATCAGCCTTGGCTTACACGCTGGCAGGGAGAAGAGTCTCCAAAGAGGGGCGCCGTGACGCTACCCTCCTGCATTCGGCTGGACTATCACTCTGGTATTTTACCTCTGGCTCACCCGCACCGACTATGTGGGGATAGTGCACAAGGACTCATTTCTTGAGGTTCGGCAATAGGGGTTCCCTAGGAGCTTTTCCACCAGTATCCTTCATGAAGGCTTCATCTTCATATTTGTACGGTTTTAGGAGTTATTCATTAAGGATTACCAGCCATGCGGATACTTATTGTCGAGGACGAAGCCAAGCTCGCAGAAGCCCTTAAACGGGGGTTGGAGCTCAAGGGATTTGCGGTCGATTGGCTCGCGGATGCAGAGAAGGCCCGGACCCGGATTCTCCTCTATCGAGACGAATACGACCTCATCCTGCTCGACCTCATGCTTCCGGGCATAGATGGCGCTACCATATGTAAGGATGCACGTGCCGAAGGAGTCACCACTCCTATCATCATCCTGACTGCGCGAGACGAGACCGAGAACAAGATTGAGCTCCTCAATCTGGGGGCCGACGATTACATCGCCAAGCCCTTCTCGTTCGAAGAACTCGTTGCCCGCATCACTGCAGTGCTGCGCCGTCCGGCCGAAACCCTTCCCACCACCCTTCAGGTCCGAGATATTGTGCTTGATCCCGGACGACGCATCGTGGAGAAAGGCGGAACAGCCGTTCCGCTCACCCTCAAGGAATATTCCCTCCTTGAATTCTTTATGCGCCACCCTGATGAAGCATTATCGCGCGAGACTATAATGGACCATGTATGGAGCTTCGACTTCCCTGGTTTTTCCAATGTACTCGATGTACATATGAAGAACCTTCGTAAGAAGCTCGATAATTATGACACCGCAGACCCCCTCTTCGAAACCGTTCGCGGCGTGGGTTACCGACTTAATCGATAAGTACCGCTTCGATTCGAGCGTCCGTACCACGCTCCAAATCGTCCTGCTGCAGGCAGGTCTCACCCTCCTATCCATCTTGGTGTTCGGATGGGCGATTCAGTACGCGCAGCAAGACACGATCAGCTATATCAGTCGACACATCCAGGAGATCATAAGCGGCGACACGCCAGCGCCAAACGCATTGCCACAGAGCATCATAGAAGTGCGCCAGCGTACCTATCTGTACATGTTCACGGGACTCATCATCCTGAACGTGCTCTTTGGATATCTTATTGCTCACTTCGCTCTTCGCCCTACCCGCCAGACCCTCTCGCTCCAGAAGCGCCTCATCGGTAATATTGCGCACGAGATCCGCACCCCGCTTGCCATCATCAAAACGTCAACCGAAGTCGCACTCTTCGACCCCGACCTCCCTGCCGACCTGCGTAAGACATTCGAAGATACGATCGTCGAGTTAAACCGCATATCAGAGACCATCAACAACCTGCTGTCGTTTGATTCCCTCACCCGCCCGAACACCATGCGGTTTGAACCGGTGGATCTTTCTACCATAGCCCACACGGTCTATGAACGGCATCTTGATCTTGCCGAGTCTCGAGGCATCACGCTTAAGATCCAAGCAATCGAGCATGCATACATGAACGGCAACACTACCGCGCTTGAACAAGTGATCACGAACCTGACGAAGAATGCCATAAACTACACTCCCCAGAATAAGGGTGGCCAGGTAACCATCGAGGTGGATCGAGCATTGAATGGCGGTGTATTTGTGGCAGTCATGGATACTGGTATCGGCATCGCGCAAAAGGATCTGTACCACATCTTTGAGCCATTCTTCCGGGCCGACACCTCACGCGCGCGCGGCATCGGCACCGGAACGTCCGGCCTGGGGCTCGCCATCGTGAACGAAATCGTACGCTTGCACCACGGCACTATTACGGTCCGAAGCGCAGTGAAGCACGGCACGACCATACGCATTTCCTTCCCCCCTTTCCGCGAGAATCGTCAGGAATTACCGCTTCTCTCCCCTTCTGGCAGCCCGCACGAAGCAACGCTCGATTTCTCCTGAACGATTCATCTGGGCTTCATTATGCTCCCGTTACTATGCGGGGACGAGGTAGCGAAGAAGAGCTCGCTGTACGCTTCTACGCACTTCAGTTCTTTCCTCGATTTAGGCATCTCGTTCCGGACAGGCAAGGCCTTACGAGGTGCATACGATATCAAATGATTACGAGAGCTCGTTCCTAATCAGGTACGTATCCTTATGGTGAAGAAAAGAGCTTAGTTGGCCAGGGCGGGCGCTACGAGTAGCGTCCGCCCTGGCCGCTATATGGGTAGGATTTAATGGAGGACAAGTACTGCGACGACACCGGCGAGCACGCAGTAGAGCGCAAACGGCGTGAGCGTATGCGTTTTGAAGTATTTCGTAAGAAACCGCACAGAGAGATACGCTGTGACCGCCGCTACGAGCGCACCCATGATCACCACCGGCAGTACACCAT
>JBLNCF010000001.1:0-5746 GCA_050260455.1 Bacillota bacterium | reverse complement strand
CACAATAGCACAAGGCCGGCTCCTATGGAGCCGGCCTTGTGCTTAACATTGCAGCTTAGAATTATTTGCGCGCTGCGATGATGTCGTTCGCGACGTTCTGCGGCACGACCTCGTAGTGATCGAACTCCATAGTCATGGAGCCACGACCTTCGGTCATGGAGCGGAGCGACGTGGTGTAGCCGAACATTTCGGAGAGCGGTACCTTGGCGTGAATCGCCTTGTTGAGGCCACGATCCTCCATACCCTCGATAGCTCCACGCTTTCCAGAGAGGTTGCCGGTGATGTCGCCCATGAACTGCTCCGGCACTACCACCTCAACCTTCATAATCGGTTCGAGGATAACCGGCTTCGCCTTCTGGGTTGCCTCCTGGAAGGCCTGGGAAGCAGCAATCTTGAAGGCAATTTCAGACGAGTCCACATCATGGAAGGAGCCGTCGTAGAGATCGACTGACACGTCCACGATCGGGTAGCCGGCGAGAATACCGCGATTGAGTGCCTCGCGAATACCTTTCTCCACTGCCGGGATGTATTCCTGCGGAATCACACCTCCCTTGATGTTGTTGATGAACTCGAAGTGATCCTCACGCGTAACATTCTTCGGCATCTTCTCCTTCTGCTCCTCGGTGAGCTCTTCGAGATGCTTCACCTTGATCTTCACGTGACCGTACTGACCCTTACCACCGGTCTGCTTGATGTACTTGTTGTCGACATCTGCAGTGCCGAGAATGGTCTCGCGGTATGCCACCTGCGGCTTACCGACATTGGCTTCGACATTGAACTCGCGCTTCATGCGATCGACGAGAATTTCGAGGTGAAGCTCACCCATGCCGGACATGATGGTCTCGCCAGTTTCGTCATCGGTAGAGACCTTGAAGGTCGGGTCTTCATCCGCAAGCTTGCGGAGTGCCATACCCATCTTCTCCTGGTCAGCCTTGGTCTTCGGCTCGATGCGAAGCGACACCACTGGTTCCGGGAATTTGATCTCTTCGAGAATGATCGGGTTGTTCTCATCACAGAGCGTGTGACTGGTCTTGGTATCCTTAAGACCCACCATCGCAGCGATTTCTCCTGCGAAAACCTGCTCCACTTCTTCGCGCTTGTCGGCCTGGAGGCGAACGATACGTCCTACGCGCTCCTTGTTACCCGTGTTGGCGTTGTAGACATAGGAACCTGCAGCTACGGAACCGGAATACACACGGAAGAAGGTAAGCGCGCCCACGAATGGGTCGGTCTGAAGCTTGAAGGCAAGCGCGGTGAACGGCTCGTCGTCCGCTGCATGGCGTTCAACCACTTCACCAGTCTTAGGATTGGTACCCGTGACAGCCGGGAGATCGAGCGGGCTCGGAAGATAGTCCACCACGGCATCAAGCACGAGCTGTACACCCTTGTTCTTCAAGGCGGAACCGGTGTAGACCGGGAAGATTTCGTTGGCGATAACCGCCTTGCGAAGGATCTTCTTCAGCGTCTCGAGGTCGGGCTCGTTGCCCTCGAGGTACGCATTCATGGCCTCGTCGTCATGCGTAACGATGCGCTCCACGAGCTCGGCGCGGTACTTCTGCGCATCTGCCCTGTACTGCTCGGGGATTTCACCCTCGTTCACTTCCTCGCCCATATTGCCGCTGAAGGTGTATGCCTTCATGGAAAGAAGGTCGACGACGCCCTCGAAGTCGCCTTCAGCACCCATCGGGATCTGCGCGCGCACTGCCTTCGGCGAAAGGCGGTCGAGGATGGACTTGTAGGAGTCCTCAAAGGAGGCGCCGGTACGGTCGAGCTTGTTGATGAAACAGACGCGCGGCACACGAGCTTCGTCAGCGTAGCGCCAGTTGGTTTCGGACTGCGGCTCCACACCGGCCACGCCGTCAAACACGACGATGGCACCGTCCAAGACGCGCATCGAGCGCTTCACTTCAGCAGTGAAGTCGATGTGTCCTGGGGTGTCGATGATGTTGAAGCGATACTTCTTCGAAGCATCCTTCTTGTCCTTCTCCTGGGACTTGGACCAGAAGCAGGTGATGGCCGCGGCGGTAATGGTGATACCGCGCTCGCGCTCCTGTTCCATCCAGTCGGTCGTGGTCTCGCCCTCGTGCACCTCGCCGATCTTGTGCTGGGAGCCAGTGTAGAAGAGCACGCGCTCAGACGTGGTCGTCTTGCCCGCGTCCACGTGGGCAACGATGCCGAAGTTGCGCACTTTCTCTAGGGGATAATCGCGTTTCATAAAGGGAAATAGTAAATAAAAAGCCCGCCGAAGCGTTAGCTACAAGATACGGAAATCAGGGACAAAAAGCAAACGAGGTGGTACCGTTCACGGCGGAAGAAAGGATATGTCCCATGCGCAACGAACGCGACTATATCGCCGCGCTTGTGGCGCGCGGTTTCTGCCAACTGACTAATGACGAAGATTCACTCCCGTGGGTCCAATTGCTGGGATGGGTTATCGAGAGCGACTGCGCGGTATACGCTCACTATCGCCAGCCGGCCTACACCCTCGTCATGCTCCCCAATCAAGCCATCTGGGTACATACCGAGGTGGTTGATTTCTCGGACATACCGCTCACGTTTCGATCTGTCACGCACACTGTCATGTTCCTCGACCACATCAAGAAGACTTCTCTCGAGCCGCGGATTCCACGCGCAGGCCGTGTGTACGATCGAGTGTACATACGAGAATGATCCTTCTGACGAGGAGAACGACGAAAGCGGCGCATGAGAGCGCCGCTTTTTCGTATGTGTCTTTACCTTACCAAGCGAAGTGAGCGAATGCCTTGTTGGCGTCTGCCATGCGGTGCATATCGTCCTTCTTCTTGATTGCATCGCCTTCGTTCTTAGCGGCGAGGAGGATTTCGTTCGCAAGCTTCTCGGCCATCGGCTTACCCTTCTTGTTGCGAGCAGCATTGATGAGCCAACGGTACGCGAGAGAAACGCGGCGCTGCTGCGGCACTTCGCGCGGCACCTGGTAGTTAGCACCACCGACGCGGCGGGAGCGAACCTCCATGAGCGGAGACACGTTGCGTATTGCGGTCTCGAAGGTCTCGAGCGGATCCATCTCGTTCTTCTTGATGATCTCGAGGGCGTCGTACACGACCTTGCGGGCAGTGTCCTTCTTACCATCCCACATCACGGTGTTAATGAAGCGAGAAATAGCTTCAGATCCGTAGACGAGATCAGGGCGTCGAACAGGCTTATTCTTTATCGGGCGTCGCATAGTCTATTCAAAGTTATGCCTTGGGCTTCTTAGCACCATAGCGAGAGCGACCGCGGCGGCGCTTATCGATACCAGCGGTATCGAGCTTACCGCGCACGATGGTGTACTGAACACCGATGTCCTTCACGCGACCACCGCGCAGAAGTACCACCGAGTGCTCCTGGAGGTTGTGTCCTTCGCCCGGGATGTAGGCGGTCACTTCCATACCATTGGAGAGGCGAACACGGGCGATCTTGCGGATTGCCGAGTTCGGCTTGCGAGGGGTTTTCGTGGTCACCTTCACGCAGACACCGCGCTTGAACGGCGACGAGTAGGACGTCGGGCGGTTCTTGAGCGCGTTGAAGCCACGACCAAGCGCCACGACCTTCGTCTTGCGCGTCTTGTTGCTGCGGCTCTTCTTGGAAAGCTGATTGATGGTAGCCATTCGAAATAAAACTCCCCCGTGGGAGTTAGGCATCAATATATAGGAGGCCGTATATAAATGCAAATCTTAG
Source organism: Bacillota bacterium (assembly GCA_050260455.1). Lineage (GTDB taxonomy): Bacteria > Patescibacteriota > Minisyncoccia > Phycocordibacterales > Phycocordibacteraceae > C7867-001. The sequence goes on along the minus strand of JBLNCF010000001.1, from coordinate 2,050 downwards.
CCGGTTTTTCCAAACCGCCGCTCCAGATGTTGGATGTCGTACCGTTTAGCCCCCACATCCTCCGCAGGTACCCCGAGCGATTCCAGGAAGGAGATCAGCTCCTGCCGTACCGGTTCGACCTCCTCGTCGTGACCTATAAGACGCTCAACTTCGATGAAAGAACCGAGGTCGTCCACATCGTCCAGGCAGACCTCGCGATCTCCGTAATGTCCCATTCGCCGCTCCTTTGTTATGTGTAGGGCCGCCTTAAAGCCCAGCAACTCCAGCATGGCCTCGAGTTCTGGGCGCGAATCGACTTTTAATTCGTGCTCGATGGGCATCGCCGAAGCATTTCCGTTCTCCGAACGATTCGGATGGTATTTGAGGGTAAACAAGGTAGCGTCAGGCGTTTTCCGGATGCGCAGAAAGAAATCATTTCCAAGGAACTCCTCCATGGAACCAAATGCGCGCACGTAGACGACATCTTCCTGACGAACAGGATCACCGAGGATGCAGCCCAGCTCCGCTAGATTCCGAAGGAGAGCGTCCCGATCACGTACGTGCGCTTTCGCTTCTACTTCTCGCATACGTTATTGCCCTATGAGGAGGCGGAATACCCACTCTACAAAGTAGGAGAACGGACCCGCGAAGAACTGGCTGAACAGGAACAAGATGAGTACGAGAGTAAGGAGACCGCCCTGCGCGATACGGTCCTCAAACCGACGCAGCGCCAGGGAATAACGATACGGCAGCACGCCGCGCAGTACGGTATAGCCATCGATTGGCGGGATCGGGAGGAGATTGAACAAACCAAGGAACAGGTTCACGAACGAAATGGTGGCTGCGGCGCTGGCAAATGCTGGCATTCCCGCCCCTACGGCGTAACGGGTTACCAGTGCAAACACGACCGCAATGAGAAGGTTTGTGGCAACGCCCGCGACCCCAACAATGGCTTCCCCCCAACGTTGGTTCTTCAGGTTATAGGGATTGTACGGCACCGGCTTGGCCCAGCCGAACATAATATTGGTATGCGAAAGCACAAGAAGACCGGGGATGAGCACTGAACCGACCGGGTCGATGTGCTTCAAGGGGTTCAGGGTGAGCCGGCCAGCTAGACGGGCGGTGGGGTCTCCGAGAGCATTGGCCGCGTATCCATGGGCCACTTCGTGGATAACAATGGAAACGATGAGGACCGCGAGCGCAAATATGGTTGAAGCGAGGTCAGCGGACATGAAAAGTTGCGAAAAACGGTGCGCTCATGGTAGCATGGCCCAACTATGGCACGAAGCTGCGAAGTAACCGGCAAGAGCACCCAGATCGGTGGACGGTATAGCAACCGTACGCGTGCTACCCAGTTCAATCCGACGGGTAAGGTGCGCCGCAAGTCCAACCTCCAGAAGCGCCGCGTATACGTCGCGGAGCTCGGTAAGTCCGTGCTCGTCGACATCAGCGTAAATGGCATGCGCCACATCAAGAAGAACGGTGCATACGCCACTCTGAAGAAAGCAGGCGTTATCTAAACAAAACAACCGCCTTCGGGCGGTTTTTGTTTTACCGGAGCCTCAAGGTGTTGCCGTCGCTTATGAAATGAACGGTGCCGTTATCCATGGTCGAAACGATGCGAGCCCCCTCCTGACGGATACGTGCAAGAGTCTCATCGTTCGGATGGCCGTATGGATTCCCTTTCCCCGCAGAAATAACTACGTAGGTGGGATGCGTAGCGGACAACCAGAGACTGTCCGTCGAGTATTTAGATCCGTGATGACCAGCCTTGAGCACGGTGCTTGGTAACTCGCCGTCCGTTGCGTCGAGCCCCACCAAATAATCTTCGTACGGGCTCGGTAGGTCGCCCGTAAGCATTACCGAGGTCGAACCGTACACCAGATGCAGTACTACTGACCCATCATTCGTGACACTCTGATGCGATTCATCTCGGTCTGGGAAGAGCACGTCCGCATATGCCCCACCGCCCAAATGAATACGCATGCCGCGATGCACCACGACATGCGTTAGTCCCGGCTCCCGTGCCACATCCTCTTTGACATGTTCCGACACGCTCGTTGCATCCGGA